>NZ_AXCE01000004.1:0-734323 GCF_000475395.1 Labrenzia sp. C1B70 | reverse complement strand
ATAATCAAATTGTCAAAGAACCATTCGCCAGTCAGCAAATGCGGCCTGAAAGCCTTCAACCAAAGACGCCGAACCACTCCCTGTTGCCAGGTCGATGCGGCAAAGTTGTTTGGTAGAACCAACAGCGAGGAGCGCCGTGTTGGCGGCGCCGCCGTCGATGGAGGGCGTTATACGCATGGCCTGAAGATGAGTCAACACTCTTTGTCAAAAAAGATTCACACAAGCCAAAACGTACGGATTCCCTTATCTAAATCATCGATTTAGTCCCGGAGCCTCGTCTTCTCCCGCGATTTTTTTCGATTTCTTTTTGTCTTTTTTGCTCCGGGAATACGGGAATGCCCACAGCCTCCCGTATGAGCCCCCTTATAAAGAAGACACGTAGCCCTATTGCGACCACAGAACCGACAAATTCTGCTCGTAACCCACCACCTCGAAGCGGTTCGCCTCGTGGGCATCCGTGCAGAAACAATTGACGATTTAAATCAAACACTGCATGTAGCAGGATCTGTTATGTTTAGCACCGCTGAAACATACTGGCCGTGGCCCAGGGCTGCGGGCTTCGGATTCACGCGATAGCTTAAAAGGACCGGACAGGTATTAATGCATTTGGGGCCCTTCCATAGCGCGCAGACCCTACGTATAGAGTTAGGTGAAGAGCCGCCGCTGCGCGGCTACGAAGGCCGCAGTGGCATGTCCGACCGTCGGCAGGTGTCTTTGCGCTGGTTTGCAGGTACCGTCCTGACAGGCGTCACTTCACTCGTATTGATGGGTGGAGCCCTCATGGCGGCACTCGACGGTCAATACAGTGTGGAAGCCGCGCCCTCGTCCGGTGCATTTCTGAACGGCTTTGCCCTGTCCAGTGGTGGCGCCAAGGGCGATCGCGTCCTGCGCACCGCAGCCGAATATTCCAGCAAGCATGTCATCGACGTTAATGTGGTCACCCGCGAAGGTGACAGGGATCATATTCGGGTCCAGCCGCATGTCTTCGTCAGCGCAACGCTTGCGACCCGCAAGGATCCGGAGCTCGCGGAGCGCATTCCCCCGTTCAATCCGTTGAACATGTTCGCGGACAATAACGATGATGATGGCGGCATCAGTGTTGCCGAAACCGGCACTCCGCTTCCAGCCGATTCCATCTATGGCGCAAAGCTGGAAAGCGAAGTCAGCATTTCGCTTGCCCCCTTCCCGTCTTCCAGCGGGGACATAGACCTCGACCGGACGCCGTCCGAAACCGAAGTTGAGCTTGCCGTTCGCGAAACCGCGCGCACTCTTTCTATTGACGCTGTCGAAATGGCGGCAAAATCCCTGGTTGATCCGGGCCGCTTCGATTTCAATCTGGCCCTGCAGCCTGACCTGGAACGCTACGCCGTGCGCATCACGCCGGAGAACGTTTCCTTCGTGTCCAAACAGGATGAGGACATCCGCTTTGCCGGAATGGACGAAAGCATCGTTCCCGTAACCAAGGACCAGGATCTGGTCGACGTCATGATGGATTATGACGCGACCGAAGATGAAGCACTTGCAATCTCGACCGCCTTCTCAAGCCTGTTCGGCATTTCGGACCTGACTGAAGGACAAAGATTGCGGATCGCCTATGCACCGTCGCCGGACGATCTGGAGCGGATGCGTCCTGAACGCGTCAGCCTTTATGAGAATACGGAGCACCGCGCTACGGTGGCCCGCTCGGACAGCGGCGCCTATATTGAGGCCAAGGAACCGAGCACGTTCCTTGCTGATGCCTTTGAGGAAGCCGACCGTGTTTCCTACGGCGGCCCGACCCCGGCAATCTACGACAGCCTCTACCAGACGGCTCTCGAACAGGACATGCCTGAAGAGATCATCAACGATCTGGTGCGGATGTTCTCCTTTGACGTCGACTTCAATGCGCGGGTTCAGCCGGGCGACGCCCTTGAGCTGTTCTTCACCGACGGCGACGACAACAGCCCGCCGAAGATCCTGTATGCCGCGCTCAACACCGGCAACACCACACGGGAATTCTACCGGTTCCGCACGCCAGACGACGGCGTGACCGATTTCTATGATGACACCGGTCAGAGCGCCAAGAAGTTTCTTATCCGCAAACCGCTCAATGGCGGCAAGTTCCGCTCCGGTTTCGGCATGCGCCGCCACCCGATCCATGGCTACACCAAGATGCACCGCGGTGTGGACTGGTCTGCTTCGCGCGGAACGCCGATCATGGCGGCCGGGAACGGCACAATCGTCAAGGCCGGCTGGAGCTCCGGCTATGGCCGCCGTATCGAGCTGCAGCACACGAACGGCTACACCACGACCTATAACCACATGAGTGGTTTTGGCAGCGGCATCCGTGAAGGATCCAAGGTCACCCAGGGCCAGATCATCGGATATGTCGGCTCCACTGGCCTGTCGACAGGCCCGCACCTGCACTATGAAGTGCTCGTCAACGGCCGTTACATGGATCCGATGCGTATCAAGCTGCCGAAGGGCCGTACGCTGGATGGTGAAATGCGCACAGCGTTCGAAACCGAGCGCTACCGCGTCGACACCTTGCTGGACCGTGTCCGCAAGCCGTCGCGGATCGCTGCCATCAACTGACACTCCTGAAAAACAAAGTTCGGCCGGGGCCTTGGTGCCCCGGCCGAACTTGTTCTTGTCTGCACTCCAGACAGGCTTCGATCATTCAATCAATCCCCGCCTGAGGGACCGGCACCAGCTTGACGCCGGCGACAATCAACCTGCCGCTCATCCAGCTTCCGAAACTTCCTTCTGTCGTGCCTGGTCGCGGCGCAGAGCCATGTAGATCGCCGGGATCACCAGAACCGTCAGGATCGTCGACGATGCCAGACCGAAGAGCAGCGAAATCGCCAGCCCCTGAAATATCGGATCGGTCAGGATAACTGCAGCGCCGATCATGGCGGCAAGCGCTGTCAACAGGATCGGCTTGAAGCGGATTGCCCCGGCTTCCAGCAGAACGTCCAGAAGCGGTTTGTCGGGCGTGCGCGAATGCTGGATGAAATCGACCAGCAATATGGAGTTGCGCACGATGATGCCGGCAAGCGCAATGAAGCCGATCATCGATGTCGCCGTGAATGGCGCAGCAAACAGCCAGTGCCCCAGCATGATGCCGATCAGCGTCAGCGGAATTGGCGTCAGGATCACGAGCGGCAGTTTGAAGGAACCGAACTGGGCCACCACCAGGAAGTAGATGCCCAGGATCGCCACCATGAAGGCACCTCCCATGTCCCGAAAAGTGACCCAGGTGACTTCCCACTCGCCATCCCAGAGCAGGGTTGGCCGCGTTTCGTCTTCGGGCTGACCATGGAACGAGATCACCGGTTCACCGTCAGGTCCCCAATCCATGTCCTGGATCTTTTGTCCAACAGCCAGCATCCCGTAAACCGGTGCTTCGAACGCGCCTGCCAGTTCGCCGGTTACCATTTCAACCGCGCGCCCGTTGTGGCGGAACACCGGAAAGGATGTCTTTTCCCTGCGAACCGTCACCACGTCGCCAAGCTCGATCACGCCCCGACCTCCAGGCAATGCATTGGCCGGCACCGGCGTTGCAAGCACCGCTTCACCGATCACCATGTCGCCCCTGGCTAGATGGATCCGGATCGGGATCGGATAACGCGCCCGGCCGCGGTGCGAATAACCGACCTCCGTTCCACCATAGAGGCGCCGGACGGTGTCGAAGACATCGCCCTGCTCGACCCGGTGATATTCAAGCCGGTCCTGATCGATGGCGATGCGCACCCGGTCGGCCTGGGTTCCAAAGGAATCGTCGACATCCACGATGAACGGCACGTTCTCGAAGGCCTGGCGAACCTTGCTTGCAACCGCGCGCCTGGTTTCGGCATCGGGCCCATAGATTTCCGCAAGCAGCGTCGCCAGAACCGGCGGCCCCGGGGGCGGTTCCACCACCTTCAACACAGTACCGGCGGGTAGGTCGAGACCTGCCAGCATCTCGCGGATATCCAGCGCGATGTCATGACTTGTCCGGTCCCGCTCCCCCTTCTCGGTGAGATTGATCTGCACGTCACCCTGTTCAGGCAGTGCCCGCAGATAGTAGTGGCGAACCAGTCCGTTGAAATTGAAAGGCGATGCAGTGCCGGCATAAGTCTGGAACGTCAGGATTTCAGGCACCTCTCCCAAACGGGCGACAATTTGCTGAAGAACCCTGTTCGTGTCCTCGACCGAAGACCCTTCCGGCAGATCGGCAAGCACCTGCAGCTCCGCCTTGTTGTCGAATGGAAGCAGTTTCACCGTAACGTCGGTGGTATAGAACAGCGCAAGCGAACCAATTGTGCAGACGCCGACGATCAGCAGAAAGCCCCAGGCGCGCAGGCGCGAACCGATCAACGGTCTGGCGACCTTCACGTAAATACGACCCAGAGCCCCGCCATGTGCCGCAGGCGCATGGGAATGGCCTCCGCCGCGGCCAGCGAATTTCATCATCAGCCAGGGTGTCAGCATCACGGCAACAAAGAACGAAAACAGCATCGCTGCCGAAGCATTGGCAGGAATCGGCGCCATATAGGGGCCCATCAAGCCTGAAACGAACAGCATCGGCAAAAGGGCGACGATGACCGTCAGCGTTGCGATGATGGTCGGATTGCCGACTTCCGCCACCGCTTCCACCGCGGCTTGCGTCCGGCTGCGATCATCCGACATGCCCCAGTGCCGGGCGATGTTCTCGATCACCACGATGGCGTCGTCCACCAGGATGCCGATGGAAAAGATCAGGGCAAACAGGCTGACACGGTTGATGGTGTAGCCCATCAGATAGGCTGCAAAGAGCGTGAGCAGGATCGTCGTCGGGATCACCACCAGCGTCACCAGCGCTTCGCGCCACCCGATCGCCAGTGCGATCAGGACGACAATGGAGACTGTCGCAAGCCCAAGATGGAACAGCAGTTCATTGGCTTTTTCATTGGCGGTCTCACCGTAGTTCCGGGTGATCTCCATATCCACGCCTTCGGGAAAGAGATCTCCGCGAATTGCTTCAAGCCGTGAAACGATTTCATCGGAAATCACCACCGCATTGGTGCCCGGTCGTTTGCCAATGGCCAGCGACACCGCCGGGGCCAAGGTCAATGCTCCATCTTGCTTGCGAATATGGGCGACCCTGTGCTCTGCCGGTTGAGTGGCAAGGTCGATGCGGGCGACATCACGCACATAAACGGGCCGGGCATCACGAGCGGTCAGGAAGAGATTTCCGATCTCTTCGGCCGATTGCAACGTCTCCCCTGCGACCAGAACGCGCTGCTCTCCGGCCTCCCGGACATAGCCTGCGCGGAAGGACTTGTTGGCGCCCTCGATCTTGGCAGCCAGCTGCTGCAGCGTAATTCCGTAAAGCGACAGTTTTTCCGGGTCAGGTTCAACGCGAATGGCTTCCGGCTGCTCCCCGACGATGAACGTGAGACCGATGTCCGAGAGCTTGGCGATTTCGGTCTGAAGTTCACGCGCGATCCGGGTCAAACCGTTTGCCGTCCACCGTTCGGCGCCCCCCGGTGTCGGTGTCAGCGTAACGACGACAATGGCGACATCATCAATACCCCGGCCAACAATCAATGGCTCCGGAATGCCGACGGGGATCCGGTCCATGTTGGCGCGGATCTTTTCGTGCACGCGCAAGATGGCAGCGTCCGCGTCGGTCCCGACGAGAAACCGTGCCGTTACCAGCACACGGTCGTCCTGGGTCTGGGAATAGATATGCTCGACACCATCGATCGCCTTGACGATCGTCTCCAGCGGTTCCGTCACCAGTTTGACCGCGTCATCCGCATTGAGGCCGTTGGCTTCCACATGAATATCGACCATAGGCACGGAGATTTGCGGTTCTTCTTCACGTGGCAGGGCGACAAGAGCAATCAGCCCGAGGGCAAGGGAAGCCATCAGGAACAGCGGGGTGAGCGGTGACCCGATGAAGGATCGGGTCAGCCATCCGGCAAGACCGAGTTTCATGGCACCATCACCCGATCACCGGCACGCAGTCCGGTCAGGATTTCGACCAGAACCGTCCCCTCGTGAAGAACATTTGCGCCTGGAACCACGGCGACATCCTGGGTGCCAGCCGCAACGGCAACCTGCACATAATCGACACCATGCCGGATCGAAAGAGCAGCTTCCGGCACCGCAATGACCTGACGCTCGCCGACGGGCACATGAACAAGGGTGCGTTCGTTGACGAAATAGTCTCCCAGGCCATCGACATCGACATCCGCCGTCACCCGGCCTTCGGTAATTTCAGGATAGACCTTCACGATCGTTCCGAAAGTTTGCCGGGTTGCGGTGCTCCCGGTCTCCGCAGCCTCGGGCTTGGGGTCAAGACCACGTCCGCCCAGCAGGACTTTCGCCCCTGAGGTTATTTGGGCGGCATGACGCTCCGGGATGGAGAGACGCAGGAAGTATCGGCCGCTGGCAATCCGGGCGACTTCCTCTCCCGGCAGAATGACCGAGCCTTCCGTGACCGGCACTGTCAGAACGCGTCCGGCATTGGGGGCCAGGATCTCGCCTTCGCTGGCACGCTGGCGTACGACCGCCATCTCCGATTCCGCCGCGACGGTCTGGTTGGTGACCACATCGAATTGTGTGCGCACCTGGTCCAGCCGGCTTTGTGCCGCGCTGCCACGGGCAACCAGTTGCTCCACACGCTCCAACTCGGTGCGGGCATTGTGAAGCTGGGAGCGCAGAACCTCGATCCGGGCCTCCGCAGCCCCAAGCTCGAGTGCAATTTTCTCGTCAACGACCAGGGCAATGACCTGGTCAGCTGACACGACATCGCCCTCGCGCACGGAAATTGTGTTTATGGTTCCGCCAATGCGGGCACGGGCTGGAACGACCGTCCGGCTTTTGACCTCGGCAAATACCGCCTTGGTTTCCGGTACGGTGATCGGCTCGGCCAGAAATTCACCGGCACGAGCCACCGGCGCGGCACCCGACGCTGCAGCCAGCGTCAAAAGGAAGAAAATGAAGATACCGCGTCTCATCTTGTCCTCCACCTTACGAGAAGGCCACTCCCGGTTTCATGCCGAGCTTCTTGAAAATGATTGCTGCCGGACAAAAGCCGGTGACGGATGCCTGCATCAGGTTCAAGCCGACAAAGGCGTTGAGCAGATACCAGTAGGACGAAACGTAAAACCCCAGCGCCAGGGACAAGAGCACCATGGCACCTGCAAACATCATGACTGCACGATCGACTGTCATCTGAGTCTCCTTGATGGATCAGCCGCCCTGGGGATTCACCGAAGCGCGGCTCTTGTTTCACATTTATGAATATATGAATACCACAGCTTTTCGCTAGCCCGTTTGACAAAACGCAAACGCCCGGGCCAATCGAGGCACAAAACGAAAAACCCGCGGAAGTGTCCTTCCGCGGGTTTCCTTTTCATTTCTTTCAGCTTGCCTCAGATCAGGCGGCTGCGCTTTCCGAGCCTTCCACCTGGAACATCAGGCGGTCTGACCCAGCCGTGACATCCACCGTCTGGCCGTCGAGGATTTCACCGGCAAGCAGCTTTTCGGCGAGGGGATCCTGAACGTCCTTCTGGATCACCCGTTTCAGTGGTCTCGCTCCATAGGCTGGGTCGTAGCCCTTCTGGGCCAGCCAACCGAGAGCGCCGTCGTCCAGTTTCAGCGTGATCTTGCGATCGCTGAGGAGAGCCCGCAGGCGCTCCAGCTGGATCTTGACGATATCGGCCATCTGCGCCCGCTGCAGGCGATGGAACAGCACGATCTCATCGAGACGGTTCAGGAACTCCGGACGGAAATGACCCCGCACGGCGCTCATCACCTCGTCGCGAACCGCATCCGTATCCTGACCTTCCGGCTGGTTGACCAGATACTCGGCCCCCAGGTTCGAGGTCATGATGATCAGCGTGTTGCGGAAGTCGACCGTCCGGCCCTGACCATCGGTCAGCCGACCGTCGTCCAGAACCTGCAACAGCACGTTGAACACGTCGCTATGCGCCTTTTCGATTTCGTCGAAAAGCACGACCTGATACGGGCGCCGCCGAACGGCTTCCGTCAACGCACCACCTTCCTCGTATCCGACATAGCCGGGAGGCGCGCCGATCAGACGGGAAACGGAGTGCTTCTCCATGTATTCCGACATGTCGATCCGCACCATTGCGCTGTCGTCATCGAAGAGGAACGACGCGAGTGCCTTGGTCAGCTCGGTCTTGCCGACACCGGTCGGTCCGAGGAACATGAACGAGCCAATCGGCCTGTTCGGATCCTGAAGGCCGGCACGCGCCCGGCGCACCGCAGTGGAAACCGCATGAATGGCTTCTGCCTGGCCAATGACCCGGTTCGCCAGCATGTCTTCCATCTGAAGCAGCTTTTCGCGCTCGCCTTCCAGCATCTTGTCGACCGGAATTCCGGTCCACTTCGAAACGACCTGGGCAATATGAGCCGGCGTCACGGCCTCATCGACCATGGCATCGGCATCCTCTGAAGCTTCCGCTTCGGCGAGTTTGCGCTCCAGCTCCGGAACCACGCCGTAGGCAAGCTCACCAGCCTTGGCCAGATCACCGCGACGCTGCGCGATTTCCAGGTCGATGCGGGCCTGTTCCAGCTGTTCCTTGATCTTCTGTTCAAGGTTCAGCTTTTCCTTCTCGCCCTGCCAGCGGTTGCTGAGTGCCTGCGACTTTTCTTCCAGATCCGTCAGCTCCTTCTCGAGCCTGGACAGACGATCCTTTGAAGCTTCGTCGCTTTCTGCCTTCAGCGCCTCGCGCTCGATCTTGAGCTGGATGATCCGGCGATCCAGTTCATCCAGTTCCTCCGGCTTGCTGTCGACCTGCATCCGCAGCCGGCTGGCGGCTTCGTCCACAAGATCGATCGCCTTGTCCGGCAGGAACCGGTCGGTGATGTAGCGGTTGGAAAGAGACGCTGCCGAGACGATGGCACTGTCGGTGATACGGACCCCGTGATGGAGTTCGTACTTCTCCTTGATCCCGCGAAGGATCGAAACCGTGTCCTCGACCGTCGGCTCGCTCACGAACACCGGCTGGAACCGGCGCGCCAGAGCGGCATCCTTTTCAACGTGCTTGCGGTATTCGTCCAGCGTTGTCGCACCGACACAGTGCAGCTCACCGCGCGCCAGAGCAGGCTTCAAGAGGTTGGAGGCATCCATAGCCCCATCCGCCTTGCCGGCTCCAACCAGCGTGTGCATCTCGTCGATGAACAGGATGACCTTGCCCGCGGCCGCCTGGACTTCGGACAGAACACCCTTCAGGCGTTCCTCGAACTCACCCCGATATTTCGCGCCGGCAATCAGCGAGCCCATGTCGAGCGCAAGAAGCTGCTTGTCCTTGAGCGATTCCGGCACATCGCCATTGACGATGCGCAGCGCAAGGCCCTCGGCAATCGCGGTCTTGCCGACCCCTGGCTCACCAATCAGAACCGGGTTGTTCTTGGTACGGCGCGACAGAACCTGGATGGTCCGGCGGATTTCCTCGTCACGGCCGATCACCGGGTCGAGTTTGCCTTCCCGGGCAACCTGGGTCAGATCCCGAGCGAATTTCTTCAGCGCGTCATACTGGTTTTCGGCAGTCGCAGTATCGGCCGTCCGGCCCTGGCGAAGCTGGTTGATTGCCTCGTTCAGTCCGTTTGGCGTAATGCCGTGCCGCTTCATCAGCTTGCCGGTTTCGCTGTCGCTGTCCATGGCAAGGGCGAGCAGAAGCCGCTCCACGGTGACGAAACTGTCTCCGGCCTTGTCGGCAATCTTCTCGGCCTGCTCGAACAGGCGTGCGGTTGCCTGGCCCATGTAAAGCTGTCCGGACCCACCGGAAACTTTCGGCATCTTGTCCAGAAGGCCCTCAAGATCGCCCTTCAATGCCTTGGCGTTGCCGCCGGCACGGTCGATCAGACCACTGGCCATGCCTTCAGGATCATCCAGAAGAACCTTCAGGATGTGTTCAGGTGCGAATTGCTGATGGCCCCGCCCCAAGGCAAAGGTCTGAGCGGACTGAACAAAACCGCGCGCACGCTCAGTGTATTTTTCAAAGTTCATAAGTTACCTCCTACCCGTCCGCACCACCCGAAGCGTGGGGAACGATCTGGAATACGGACCCCTGATACGGGCATCCGCACAGCCTTTTGCAGTGCTGCTCCTCTAATATAGTGTTGCATATTCACCACAAAAGCCCCTGCGGCATCTTATTCTGTGCCGTCCGGAACGGATGTCTGCAAGCCAAACAAAAAACGGCGCCCATCATGGACGCCGTTTTATCTGTTTCAGCTTTATCGAGGCTGACCATCTACCGGATCATTCTCCGGCAGGTGCCTCGGCCGGAGCCTCTTCAGCCGCCTTGGCACGACGCGGGCGTGCAACCCGGCGGCGCGGTTTCGGCTGATCCTCTTCGTCGGAACCGCGGGAAGCTTCAGCACCCTCCGCGGCTTCCGCCGTGGCCTGGCCTGCGTCAGCCTGATCACCGGAAGCCCGGCGCGGCGTGCGCGCACGAGGTGTCCGGGGGCGGCGGCGCGGCTTTTCGTCCGCTTCGTCGTCGCCGGCTTCGGCTTTCTCTGCCTTCTGGGAAGCGCCGTTGACCTTACCTTCCTGATCGATGACAGGCATGTCGTCGATGAAAGGCTGCGGGCTGTCGGCATCCATCAGGTCGTTGTCCGAGGAGGACACGTCCTGGGAAGACCGTTCTGCGCCATTGGAGTGGCCTGAGCCATTCGTTGCCGCGGCTTCGAAACCGTCTTCGGCTTCGTTGCGGGAAGAGGCATGCGCCATCGGCTGCTGTTGCGGCTGCGCGGCAGCCACAATGCGCAGATAGTGCTCCGCATGCTGGTTATAGTTCTCGGACATCACCCGGTCGCCGGATGCCTGGGCATCCCGTGCAAGCTGCTGGTACTTCTCTGCAACGTGCATCGCAGTACCGCGGATTTTCACATCAGGACCGTTTGATTCGTAAGTCCGGGTTAACGGATTTGGGCCCTTGCGGCCCCGTCCGCGCATACGCTTATTGCTTTGATTACCTGGTCTCATCCTGCCGTTTTCTCTTAAGGAACGGCGGTCAGCTTGACGCTGACCCAACATCGGAATTGCCTAAAACCGACACGAAATACCTGCCGAAACCAACAATGCTGGTTAGCGGCTGTCATTGAAAACATACGCAGCGCGCTAAAGGCCGATGGCCAACGCGATTGTCTTTTTCTTCGACAGTCCGAAACACCGGATAGTCCGATTTGCAACGGTTTCCAAAACGCTGAAGTTGCGCCGGTTCCCAGCTGCCGGATGCGCATGCCCCGCTAAACGCTGATAACATTTCCGGTCTCGGCAAGAGGAACGTACCCGTTTCCGTTGCGATTTCCAAGTGCTTTTTCGCCTTTGGATCAAATCCGCAAAATTAGAGCCTGCGCCCCACCACAACACGGTCGTTTCCGGAAAGATCTTTAATGATTTCAATCTCTACAAAGCCATGATGACGCAGCTGTTTTTCCAGATCCTCTCCTTGATCGAAGCCGATTTCGAGAGCGATCCAACCGCGCGGGCGCAGCAGCTTCACAGCATCCGCGACGATACGAACATAGGCTGTCAGGCCGTCCTCACCGCCATCAAGAGCAAGCTTCGGGTCATGCTGAATCACTTCGCGCGACAGTTCGGCGAGGACAGCGCTGCGGATATAGGGCGGGTTGCTGACAACCCAGTCGAAGCCGCTTTCCGGTCGCAGCGCGGAGGTATAGTCCGCCCGCACGGGAAGAAACCGGTCTTCCACGCCGTGCAGAGACGCGTTGCCTGCAGCACATTCAAGCGCCTGTTCCGACAGGTCCACCGCGATCATCCGGCTTCGGGGCAACTCGGCCAGCAACGTGACGGCGATCGCTCCCGTACCCGTGCCGATATCGCAGATAAACGGTGCTTCTTCAGGAGCACATCTTTCAAGCACGGCATCGATCAGGGTTTCAGTGTCCGGCCGGGGCTCCAGCGTTGCCTCGTTCAAATGAAATCGCCGGCCGTAGAAATCCCGTTCCCCGAGTATCCGGCCGACGGGCATGCCATGAAGGCGTTTCTGCGCATGGGCCTCTGCAAGTTCGGCCGCACCAGGTGCTGCCTCTTCCTGTTCACGAAAGACAAGTTCCGACAGGGGCAGCTCGAGCGCCGCGCTGACCAGAAGCCTTGCATCCAGTTCCGGTGTCGGCAAACCGGCCACCCGAAACCGGTCGCGCACGGACCGGTAAAGCTGGCCGATGGTCACCTCAGGCCTCTTCGGTTGCCAGAAGATTGGCCTGGTGGTCCAGGATCAACGGCTCGATGACTTCGCCAAGTGCTTCCCCCGAAAGGATCTGCTCCAGCTTGTAGAGCGTCAAGCCGATACGATGATCCGTCACGCGGCCCTGCGGGTAGTTGTAGGTGCGGATCCGCTCGGACCGATCGCCGGACCCGACCTGCAACCGCCGGGCTTCGGTCCGCTCGCTCGCAGCCCGCTCGCGCTCCTCGTCATAGATGCGCGCCCGCAGAAGCTGCATGGCTCGCGCCTTGTTCTTGTGCTGCGAGCGTTCGTCCTGAACGGCAACGACGATACCCGTCGGCAAGTGCGTGATGCGCACAGCAGAATCGGTCGTGTTGACGTGCTGCCCACCTGCGCCGGATGCGCGATAGGTGTCGATCCTCAAGTCGCTCTCCTGAACGTCGATATCGACGTCCTCCGCCTGAGGCAGCACGGCAACGGTTGCCGCCGACGTATGAATACGTCCGCCCGACTCGGTTGCGGGCACCCGTTGCACCCGGTGAACACCGGACTCGAATTTCATCTTGGCAAAAACGTTGTCGCCGGAAACGGACGCGATCACTTCCTTGTAGCCGCCGACTTCACCTTCGCTGGCAGACAGGATTTCCACCTTCCAGCCCTGAAGTTCGGCATAACGCTGGTACATGCGGAAGAGATCTCCGGCAAAGAGAGCCGCCTCGTCGCCGCCGGTCCCTGCCCGCACTTCCAGGATGGCATCGTTGGAGTCCGCTTCGTCCTTCGGCAACAGCCCGATGCGTACATCCTGGGCCAGTTCTTCGACGCGCTCTTCCAGTTCGTCGCGTTCCATTTCGGCAAGCTCGCGCATTTCCGCGTCGGAGGACGGATCCTGCACCAGTGACTTTGCACCGGCCAGATCCTGTTCCGCCTTGATCAACGCACGGATTTTGCCGACCAACGGCTCCAGTCCGGCATATTCCCGCGACAGCTTCACATAAGCGCCCGGATCCGGATTGGCGGACATCATGTGTTCGAGTTCAGCGAACCGGTCCAGCAGGGTATCAAGTTTGTGACGCGCCAGCATACGCGCTGATTCTCCAGAAATTATCGCTTTGACGGTGAGTTACGCCCGTTAGCGCTAAAGGGCAACATCGGTTTCGGCGGCAAAGCGCTTCAACACTTCCCGTATGTTGCTGTCATCGTGTCCCGGCTCCAGTCGCGGCAGCAACCTGGCGGACAGGCGACCGGCATCAAGGGTCCGAAGCATGGCTTTCACCGGCCCAAGAGACGCGGGCGACATGGAAAGGTCCCTGAAGCCCAGGCCTATCAACGCCATACCTTCAAGTGGACGGCCTGCAAGCTCTCCGCAAAGGGTCACGGGCACATGAGCCTTATTTGCGGCATCCACGATGGATTTCAAGGCCCGGAGGAAGCCGACACCCAATGTGTCGAACCTGTCGGCAACACGCGTGTTGCCCCGGTCGACGGCGCAGAAGAACTGGAACAGATCGTTGGAACCGACAGACACGAAGTCGACATGGCTCATTAGCTCTTCCAGTTGGAACAGCAGCGAAGGCACTTCCACCATCACGCCCAGACGGATGTTTTCCGGCGTGGCGTGACCGTGGCGGCGCAGGTGTTTGACTTCCTTGTCCACCAGCGATTTGGCCTGCAGGAATTCATCGACCACGGCAACCATCGGGAACATCAGTTTCAGGTCCCGGCCGGCGGCCGCATGCAGCAAAGCCCGGATCTGGGTTCTGAGCAGGCCCGGCCGATCAAGGCCGAGGCGCAGTGCGCGCCAGCCCATCGCCGGGTTTTCCTCCTGGATCGAGCGCAGGTACGGCAGCACCTTGTCACCACCGATATCGAGCGACCGGAACGTAACCGGCCGGCCCGCAGCCGCATCGAGAACCTGGCTGTACTGGGACTGCTGCTCCCGCATGCGCGGGAACGAAGACGCCACCATGAACTGCAGTTCGGTGCGGAACAGGCCTACCCCGGCCGCGCCAGCCTCATCCAGGTGCGGCAGGTCGACCAGAAGACCCGCATTCATCTGAAGCGAGATGTCGACACCGTCCCGCGTGACGGACGGCTTGTTGCGCAGGCGCCGGTACTGGGCCTGTCGCCGCGCACGGAAGCGGACTTTTTCCGCATAGGCGTTTTCCAGATCGGCGGCCGGGCGCAAGTGCACTTCGCCGGTGTCGCCATCCACGATGATCGCGTCGCCGCCATCGGCCAGGCTGACGATATCATCCACGAGTCCGACCGTCGGGATGCCGAGTGCCCTGGCAACAATGGTCACGTGGCTTGTCGGGCCGCCTTCTTCCAGCACCAGGCCGCGAATGCGGTCGCGGCCGTAGTCCAGCAGTTCTGCAGCCCCCATGTTGCGGCCAACGACGATCGCATCCTGGGGCAGTTCATCCAGGCCCGGGCCGTGTTCGCGGCCCATGAGTTCGCGGATAAGCCTGTGGGCAAGGTCGTCGAGGTCGTGCAGGCGCTCACGCAGATACGGATCGGTCTGGCGCAGCATTCGGGCGCGCGTGTCGCTCTGGACCTTTTCGACGGCAGCCTCGGCGGTCAGGCCGTTGCGGATCGCTTCCTCAATCTTCCGGATCCAGCCGCGGTCGTAAGCGAACATGCGGTAGGCTTCCAGCACCTCGCGGTGCTCGCCGATGGCCGCGATTTCTCCGCTGGCCAGCAGATCGTCGATCGAAAGACGCAGCCGGTTGATGGCAGCTTCCAGACGCCCCTTTTCCCGGTCCGTATCTTCCGCGATCAGGTTCGTGACGACGACACGCGGTTCATGCAGAACCACATGACCGAGGCCGACACCTTCGGCAAGGCCAACACCGTTGGAGGTGATCGGCCGGGAAAGATCCAGACCGGTGGCTTTCTGGGAAATGGCTTCCAGTTCGCCGGCGGCCACCATTTCGGCGATCACCATGGCCGTCGTCTGAAGCGCTTCGACTTCGTCTTCCAGATAGGTCCGGTGAGACTTGTTCTGGACGACAAGAACGCCAAGCGTGCGGCCGGCTCTCAGGATCGGCACACCGAGGAAGGAATTATAGGCCTCTTCACCCGTTTCCGGCAGATAGGCAAAGCCCGGGTGGGCACTGGCGTTGGGCAGGTTCAGCGGCCGGGCTTCGGCCGCGATCAGGCCGACAAGACCCTGGCCGACGCGCAGCGAGGCATTGTGGACCGCTTCGCTCTTCAGACCTTCGGTCGCATAGAGTTCGAGAACACCATCGGCGCGCAGGATATAAACGGAACAGACTTCCGCGACGACGTTCGAGGCGATCAACACCACGATCTTGTCGAGTCGCTCCTGCGCCGTGATCGGCTCCGCCATGACTTCGCGAAGCCGGCGGAGCAGAAGGCGCGGTCCGGCTAGGTTGCTGCGCATAGCGCCCCCGTTGATCCCGCTTCAAACAGGCCCCTTTTCTACAGGGGCCTGCCTCCCGGATGAACTATCCGTCCAACCCGTATAGCGAATGCAGAGTCCGCACCGCAAGTTCTGCATATGCTGAATCAATAAGCACAGAGATCTTGATCTCGGATGTGGTGATGGCCCGGATGTTGATACCCTTGGACGCGAGGCCGCGGAAACACTGGGCCGCGATGCCTGCATGCGAGCGCATGCCGATGCCGATGACGGAGACTTTCACCACGTCACGGGCGCCCTCAAGGTTCTGGAAACCGATGACGCCGCGATTGTCTTCCAGCACCTTGTTGGCGCGTTCGAAATCGCCTTCGGGAACCGTGAAGGTAATGTCGGTGGTCTTGCCATCCGGCGAAATGTTCTGGACGATCATGTCGACGTTGATGTTGGCATCCGCCAGCGGACCGAACACGGATTCGGCGACACCCGGCTTGTCGGCAACGTCACGAAGAGAGATCTGGGCTTCGTCCTTGGCATAGGCGATGCCGGTGACAACCTGCTGTTCCACGAGTTCATCCTCGTCGCAAATAAGAGTTCCAATCGGAAGGCCGTTCTCGCCGACCTGGGGCGCATCCGGATCGTCAAAGCTGGAGCGCACGAATGTTCTGACGCCATGGACCATGGCCATTTCCACGGAGCGCACCTGGAGCACCTTGGCGCCGAGCGAGGCCATTTCGAGCATTTCCTCGAAAGACACCCGGTCAAGACGCTGCGCCTTGGGTACGATGCGCGGATCGGTGGTGTAGACGCCGTCGACATCGGTATAGATATCACAGCGGTCGGCCTTGATGGCCGCGGCGATGGCAACGGCGCTGGTGTCGGACCCGCCGCGACCCAGGGTCGCGATCCGGTTGTCCGGCGCCACACCCTGGAAGCCCGCGAGCACAGCCACCTGGCCCTGCTCGAGACGCTCGCTCAGGAAGCCGCCCTCGATGTCGCGGATGCGGGCCGCACCGTGGTTCTCGTCGGTCTTGATCGGCACCTGCCAGCCTTGCCACGACCGGGCGTTGACGCCCATGTCCTGCAGCACGATGGCCAGGAGACCGGACGTCACCTGCTCGCCGGAAGCAACCACGGCATCATATTCGCGGGCATCGTGGAGCGGTGATGCCTCACGGCAAAACTCCACCAGCTTGTTGGTCTGTCCGGCCATGGCCGAAACTACCACCGCGACCTGATGGCCGGCGTCCACTTCCCGTTTGACATGGCGGGCGACGTTACGGATGCGATCGAGATCGGCAACCGAAGTCCCGCCAAATTTTAAAACCAGTCGGGCCATACCACTCGTATTCTTTATAGTCGTGTCTGGAAGCGCTGTTGCGCCTCTGGGATCGGCGCACATGCATACAGGCTGCGTTCCTTTGCTGCAACTGGGTGTCTTGACAAATAGTCTCAGACCTTGGAACGACTTCGAACCGTTGAATGACCAGGCGAAGCGCCAAGCCGCTTCAAGCTCTTGAAAGGACCGTCCGATGACTGGCAGGGCTCAGGAAACCAGAAGCACGATCGACAGCGAGGAAGTCGCGCGCTTTTCCGCCATGGCAGAAGAGTGGTGGGACCCGACGGGCAAGTTCAAGCCCTTGCACAAGTTCAGCCCGGTGCGGCTGGGCTACATCAAGGAACATGTCTGCCGGCATTTCGGCCGCGATCCGAAGACCACGGACGCGTTCAAGGGGCTGCGCTGCCTCGATATCGGCTGTGGCGGCGGCCTGTTGAGCGAACCGATGGCACGTCTCGGTGCCGATATGGTCGGCGCGGACCCGTCCGAAACCAACATCGAGATCGCCCGCCTTCACATGAAGACCTCCGGCCTTGAAATCGACTACAGGGCAGAAACAGCGGAAGCATTGGCAGCGGCGGGGGAGACCTTCGACGTTGTGTTCAACATGGAAGTGGTCGAGCACGTCGCCGACGTACCTCTGTTCTTGGAGGCCACCGCGCAAATGGTCCGTCCGGGTGGGCTGATGTTCGTCGCGACCATCAATCGCACGCTGAAAGCCTATGCACTTGCCATCGTCGGCGCCGAATACGTCCTGCGCTGGTTGCCGAAGGGCACACATTCCTACGAAAAGCTGGTCCGCCCTTCCGAGATCGAAGGCCCGCTTCAGACCGCCGGGCTCACCATGATCGACCGTTGCGGCGTCACCTACAACCCGCTGACAGACACCTGGGCCAGATCGCGCGATATGGACGTGAACTACATGCTGCTGGCGGAACGGGCGAAAGACAGCTGATGAGCGATCCGATCCTGTTCGTACCGGGCCTTCTGTGCACTGAAGCGCTCTACGCCCCGCAGATAGTTGCCTTTGCCGACCGACCGATCATGGTGGCAAACCACCGCGAACACGACAGCATCAAGGCGATCGCCGCCAGCATCCTGGAAAAAGCACCAGAGCGGTTTTCCCTTATCGCCTTGTCCATGGGCGGCTATGTCGCCATGGAAATCATGCGTGAAGCGCCGGAGCGCGTCGGCAAACTTGCCCTTCTGGACACCAACTCCCGGCCGGATACGCCCGATCAGTCGGAGCGCCGGCAGTTCCTCATCGACCTGACCCGCAAGAAGGGCTTTTCCAAGGTTCCCCACCTCCTTTACCCCGGGTTCGTTCATGAAAAGCGCGAGGAAGACGAAGAGCTGAAGGCAATCGTCGTCGAGATGGCGCAGGAAACCGGGCCCGAGGCCTTCATCCGCCAGCAGACCGCGCTTATCAACCGCATCGATTCCCGCCCCCGTCTCGGCGAGATCACCTGCCAGACGCTTGTGCTGGTCGGTGATGGCGACCGGCTCACACCGGTTGAAATCTCGCAGGAAATCCACGACCACATTCCCCAAAGCGAATTGGCGGTGATCCAAGGCAGCGGCCACCTGTCGCCTCTCGAAGCCCCTGAAAAGGTAACAGCGACACTGCGCGATTTTCTCAATCGCCCTTAACCCCGCAAATCGGCTGCACAAACCTGCGGCACAAATGCCTTTTACGTAAGAATCGGGATGCGATTTGATCCGTGTCAAAGCTTGGCCTTGATGCAAAGGTACAGTTACGTCACCTTTGGAGCGGGGCCCTGCGCTGCCAATGACAGAATGCGCAGGTCCGGGGACGGCAAGCCGGCGAAGAACGCCATGGCCAGCCGCAGGATGTCACACGAACAACCGGAGGATCTTTCATGCCGACGAAAAGCAATACAGGTGCCTTCGACTTCAGCGCCATGATGGCCGAATGGCCCAAGCTGCCGGAATGGCCGGCACCAACCGAATGGCCAATGCCTGCCTTTTCCAACTGGGCGTTTGCCGAGCGCGAAGACCGAATTGAAGCCAAGGCCATCGCAAGTTTCCAGAAAGTGGGCAAGACCATGTGGTCCCATGCCGAAAAGGCGTTTGATGACCACATGAATTTCGTCAGCCACCGGCTGCACCAGGACATGGAATGCGCCAAGTCCCTCAGCCAGTGCGCCGCGCCGGAAGAAACCATGGCAACCCTGCAGGACTTCTATTCCAGAATGGCGAGCGAATATCAGGACCATTTCGAAAAGCAGGCAGCCCTCTTCCGCGACAGCTTTTCAGAAAGCGCCGCCGTGGTTGAAGAACTCAATGAAACGGCGATGGAAAGCGTCAACGAGATGAGCAAGGCTGCAGAAGAAAGCCTGGAAGAAACCAAGGCTGCGCTGAAACCGGCGCAGGCGCGGCGCAAGCCGGCTTCAGCGAAACCCTGACATCCTCGCCAGACCGGCCCTACACCGTTTAACCTGCTTCATCCGCCCGGGCTGAAGCAGGTTTTCGTTTTGGTTGTCACGGAAAATTCCAGTCGCCTGGCTCCACCGGCACCCGGTGAAGCCGCGGCGAAACTGCACAATTCGGAAGCCAGGAAGACGCCTGCGTCCCAAACAGATCAGCAAAGCGCGCTCTGAAGGGCCCGCTTACGCCCGTTTGAGCAGCGTCCGGGCCGTTTCCACGGCAATCTGCAACCGCTTGGGGTTGGACGGCTTCGGAATGACTTCAGCCCCTCCGTAGCGATTCTTCAGGTCCACCTTGTCCGTATTACCGGTATGAAAGATGATCGGCACTTGCTGAGCATGCAGCGTGTCGGCCAGCGGATAGACAACGCCATCGGCCAGATCGACATCCAGAAGTGCCAACTCTGGCGGCTCGGAAGACACGCAGGAACGTGCCTCGGCAACGGTCGCGAATGGCCCGACAACCTGCAAGCCCATGCCAGACAGGATATCTTCCAGCATCCAGGCGATCAGCGGCTCATCTTCCGCCACCATTACACGTATCCTATCGGGCATGTTCATCTCAGTCATCGACATCGGGAACCTCGGCACAGCATCATGATTATAAATGTTTGTTTCAATATTCAACACCGACAACCCGAAAAAGTTCCCAAGTCGATGTAAATTTTAAATATCCAAAATAATTAACAATGATTAACACTACGTAAGAAATTTCTTGGAACAATCCCACTACATAAACGCAATATATCTTCTTTTACGTGATCTTCATCTGAGACTACCGAAAGAGAAACGCCTCTTTCCCGGCAAACTAAACTTCCAGCGAAACGGCTGAGAAATCGCAACAGCAGGGAAGTTGCAGAGGCCGGCAACCCGGGCGCGAAGCTCCCGCCCCTTTCTTGGGTACGCTCCGAACTTCACGCTGAAAGCCGCCTGAACTCAGTTCTTGTCGTCAGGCAGTTCAGGAAGTGCGAACACCTGAATGCCCTCGTCAAGCAATGCCTCGACATCCTTGGGCGTTGTCTCGCCATAGATACTGCGTTCTTCAGCTTCGCCATAGTGGATCTTGCGGGCTTCCGCCGCAAAATTCTGACCGACGTTTTCCGAACTTTCGACGATACGCGCACGCACCAGCCGAAGAGCTTCGAGGATTTCCTTCTGCTGCACATCCTGAGGCAACAGGGCGGACGGGCGCATTTCGGTCGAGGCAGCTGCCGTCGGCGCATCGGCCTTGTTGGCAGCGGCTGCGGCTACCGACTGCATTTCCGCCTGCGCGGCACCGACAAGCGCCTCCCGCTTGCGTGCGGTCGAAACTGCCGGCGCCATCAAACCTTTCTGAACGCTGGTTGCTCCGCAGATCGGGCAGACAACCAGCTTTCGCGCACACTGCGCGTCGAAATCATCGGAATTGCGGAACCAGCCTTCGAAGGAATGTGCACTGTCGCAAACGAGCGTGTATTTGATCACGCCGAAATCTCCTTCAGACCATCCGCGTGACAGCAGACGAAATCCCGCTCGTTGGCGATCGCAGGGATGCGAGCCCGCGCATCGGCAACCTTCTGGGTGTCGATCTCGGCGAGAACGTAGCCGGGATCATCATTGTCTATCTCGGCGATCACGGCACCCCAGGGGTCGACAATCAGGCTGTGACCATAGGTTTCACGCCCGTCTTCATGCGTACCGCCCTGTGCGGCCGAAATCACGTAGGCACCGTTTTCAATGGCGCGGGACCGCTGCAGTACGTGCCAATGCGCCTGCCCGGTCTGGCGGGTAAAGGCTGCCGGCCCCGTCAGAACCTGTGCACCCTGACGAGCCTGGGTCCGGAAAATCGCCGGAAATCTTATATCGTAACAGACAGCCATGCCGACCTTGGCAAAGGGCAGATCCGCGATGACCGTCTGTGTTCCAGGTTCATAGGTTGCGGACTCGCGCCAGCTTTCGCCATTTGGCAGGTCCACGTCGAACATGTGGATCTTGTCGTAGGTCGCAAGGATCTTGCCGTCAGGCCCGATCAGAAAAGCACGGTTGGCGACCTTGCCGTTGCCGGCAAGCACGGCCAGCGACCCCAGATGCAGATGGATGCCAAGCTCGGCTGCAAGCGCACTTGCTCTTTTCAGGAACAGGTCGTCTTCGGCATCGGAAATCCGCTCCAGCAGTTCTTCGCGGCTGCGCACCAGAACATTGGACATTTCAGGCGTTTGAACGAATTGCGCGCCATCCTTTGCCGCTGTCCGGATCAGGCTTTCCGCAGCATCGGCGTTGTCCGAAATCGTCTTGCCGCTGCGCAGCTGAATGCATGCTGCCGTGAATGAGGTCATCCGACCGCTGTCTCCGTCCTGATAGGTAAGGTTGTTCGTTCAGTAAATCAGGACGCGAGCAATGCGTCCAGTTTACCTGCACGTTCCAGATCGTGAAGATCGTCGCAGCCGCCCACATGGGTTTTGCCGACGAAGACCTGCGGGAACGTTGAATGACCATTGGCCTTATGCACCATTTCCTTGCGCAGGCCTGGATCGAACGTGGCATCGTGTTCCGTGTAGGCAACGCCTTTCTTGTCCAGCAGCCGCTTGGCCGCCGTGCAGAAGCCGCAGAGCTGGCGCGTATAGATCACCACTTCAGCCATCAGGTCTTTTCCTTGCTTTTTGGCAGCTGCACGCTTTTTCCCGCACCGCCGCACACCAAATCCGGGCGTTATATGCGAGCGCGCGGCGAAAACTCAAGAGGAAGACCGTCGGGATCAGGTCGAGTTGCCCGAGCGCAAAGCAGGGTCGACTTGCGCAAATGTGAGCACGTCGACGGAAGCTGCCCCTGAAGAAAGCAGGCATTTACAGCAGGCCGACACCGTTGAGCCGGTCGTCAGCACATCATCGATCAACACAACGTGACGCCCCTGAACCAGATCGGCCCGGCCACCATCGACCTTGAAAGCCGAGCGGACATTCTTGTGGCGGTCCTTGGCTGACAGGCCAACTTGCCGGCGCGTACGCTTTTGCCGCCTGAGGACCTGCGGTTCGAACTGACCACCGCATTCGCGGGCAACTTCCTTCGCCAGATCTGCCGCCTGGTTGAACCGGCGCTGCAGCAGTCGCATCCAGTGCAGCGGCACCGGCACCAGCAAGCTGTCCCTGCTCAGAAGTTCTTTGCCGGAACGCGCCATCCAGCGTGCCATCGGACGGGCAAGTTCCCGCCGCCCGGAAAACTTCAGCGCATGCACCATCTGCCGGGCGGGACCATCATAAAAGGCGACCGCCCGCAACCTGTCGAACACAGGCGGTGAGGCGATCGCCTGCGGGCTCCAGGCACCGTCGCCGACATCATAGGAGAAAGGAATACCGAGCCGCTGACACCAGGGCCGCTCCAGGAACGGCATCCGGGACCAGCATTCCGCGCACAATCCCGTCTGCTCGGACACCCGTGCATCGCAGCTGAAGCAGCGCTGCGGCAGCACGAAATCGAGCGCAAATCGCGCCGCGACTTCCGGCAGGCCGGCAATGTTCATCGCAAGGCTTCGCAAAACCGCTCCCCAATGGCACCCGACAGGAATAATTCTTCAAACTGAGGAATACCTTGGCACTGAAAACACAAATCTGGCCAGCCCAAACAAGCAGGAACCGGCCTGAACTTTCTGGAAGCCTGCTCCGCAAGCCGCCTGGCGCGACCCTTGCGCCTTTGACCTTGGCGGGCGGATACCATATGTGACCGCGATAAGTTCGATGACAACCGGGATTGCCGTGACCGCACAACCAGATCTCTTCGACCGCTCCTTCTTCCGCACCTGCCGCCTGCGGGCGCTGATGGCTGCCAAACCGGGCGCGGACTTTCTGCTGAAAGCCGTCAGCGAAGATCTGCAGGACCGCCTGCTGCTGGTCAATCGGCGGTTTCCGGTTGCTGTCGATCTCGGTGGGCACTGCGCTCACGTGAGCGAAGCAATCCGGCAGTCCGGCAAGGCTGACCTCGTGTTGCGCGCAGATCTGTTTGCTGCCGACCCGAGCCTTGCTGCACCCGACCTTGTCTTCGATGACGCCCTGATCCCCTTTGGCGACCAGTCGGTGGATCTGTTCGTCTCCGCTCTCAACCTCCAATTCGTCAACGACCTGCCGGGCACTCTGGTACAGCTCCGCCGCGCCTTGAAACCGGACGGCCTTTTTCTGGCAACCTTGCCCGGAGCTGGCACCTTGAGCGAACTGCGCGACAGCCTCACGCGGGCTGAGCTGGAAGTAAAAGGCGGTGCAGCTGCAAGGGTGTTGCCGTTTGCCGACACCCGCGACCTCGGCAGCCTGCTTCAAAGGGCAGGCTTTGCGCTGCCGGTGACGGATCTGGATAGTCTGACGGTGCGCTATGATACGATGTTCGCACTGCTGGCGGATCTCAGGGCCATGGGTGCAACATCCGTGTTGAAAGACCGCAGCAGAAAGCCGCTGTCTCGACAGGTACTGCTGCGTGCGGCCGAACTTTACGCGCAGAACCACGCCGATGCGGACGGCAGGATCCGGGCGACATTTTCACTGGTAACCCTGTCGGGCTGGGCGCCGCATGAAAGCCAGCAGAAACCGTTGCGCCCCGGCTCGGCCAAGACACGGCTCGCAGACGCGCTTGGCGTTCAGGAACGGAAAATAGGCGACTAGAGGTAGCCGACGGCCCGGATCAGCTGGAACCGAGCACACCTTGCAGAGCAGTCGAAATTGTTCCGAAGATATCGGTGCGCATGGCAGTACCGATAGCGGTCATGGCGACCAGCACGACAATGCTGATGAAACCGACAATCAGGCCGTATTCGATCATGGTCGCGCCGTGCTCGTCATCTCCGAAAGCTCTTCCCCGGCGAAAGGCCTGCAACATGCGGTCTGCGACGGTTTGAAATCGAAACGGCATGTGCCCCCCGGGGGTTTGAACAAACGGGCTTAGACGGCATCCAGGAGATGGGGTATCAGAGGTTCATCAGCGGCAGGCATCGGATGATCCCTCAGCCTGACAGCCCGCACCCATTTCAACGCCTGGCCTTCCTTGCCGAGTGGAGTTCCATTCCACCTGCGGCAAATGAACAATGGCATAAGTAGGTGAAAATCTTCGTAAGAGTGGCTGGCAAAAGTAAGTGGCGCCAGACACGCTTCGTTAACTTCAATGCCGAGCTCTTCCTCCAGCTCGCGTATCAGCGACTCCTCGGGTCGCTCGCCTTGCTCGACCTTGCCGCCGGGGAATTCCCACAGTCCGGCCATGGATTTGCCTTCGGGCCGTTGCGCCAGAAGAATGCGGCCATCCGCATCCACAAGGGCGCAAGCGGCGACGAGCACGATCTTGGTCATTGGCAGATTGTCCAATCCTGAAACGCTGAATTAACGCGCGGTTAAGCACGTTTGCGGGCAGTACCGTCAGAACTGCTAGGGATACTCAGCTCCGGTAGTCGCCATTAATGGCGACATATTCCTTGGTGAGATCACAGGTCCAGACCGCCGCCTGGCCACTGCCAAGACCGAGATCGACCCGGATGACAATGTCTTCCTGCTCCATGACGGCAGAAGCCGCCGCTTCGCTGTAGTCTGGATCGCGCTCACCCTCCACGGCCACCCGCACATCGCCGAACCAGATGGCCAGCTTGTCGCGGTCGGCCGTCTCACCAGCCTTGCCGACGGCCATGACGACGCGGCCCCAATTAGCGTCTTCGCCGGCGATTGCCGTCTTGACCAGCGGCGAATTGGCAATCGACAGCGCGATCCGCTTTGCGGACCCGTCGCTTTCGGCACCTTCAACCCGCACTTCCACGAATTTGCGTGCGCCTTCGCCGTCGCGGACGATCTGATGGGAAAGGTCCAGCATGACGTCGCCAAGAGCAGCCCTCAGCACATCGACGCGCGGATCATCGAGCGAAGCAACGCTCTCCACGCCCTTTTTGCCGGCTGCACCGGTCGCGAACAGAAGAACCGTATCGGAGGTGGACGTATCGCTGTCGACGGTCACCGCGTTAAAGCTGCCGTCGACTTCACCGCTGAGCAGAGCCTGGAGAACTGACGGCGCGATCGGAGCGTCGGTATAGATGAACGACAGCATGGTGGCCATGTCCGGCGCAATCATCCCTGCGCCCTTGGCAATGCCGTTGATCGTCACGGTAACACCATCCAGTTCAACGCTTGCAGTGGAGACCTTCGGATAGGTGTCAGTGGTCATGATCGCCTTGGCGGCATCCAGCCAGCTCGCGCTGCCCTGGTTGGCCTTCAATTCTCCGATGACACCGGAAAACTTGTCCGCCGGAAGCGGTTCGCCGATCACGCCGGTTGATGCCAGGAAGATTTCACCTTCGCTGCAGCCAAGCTCCCTGGAGACGATTTCGGCAGACAGTTCAACAGCTGCCTTGCCCTTCTTGCCGGTAAAGGCATTGGCATTGCCGGAATTGACCAGGAGCGCGCGGGCCTTGCCGCCACCGACCCGAGCCTTACACCAGTCAACCGGCGCGGAAGAACACTTGGAACGGGTGAAGACCCCTGCGACGGCCGTTCCCTCGGCAACCGTTGCCAGCAGGACGTCGGTCCGGCCCTTGTACTTGATCCCGGCAGAGGCGGTCGCGAACTGAACACCCTCGATCTCCGGCATCTCGGGATAGGACTTGGGTGCAAGGGGAGATACGGTGGTCGACATCAAGGCGGTCCCGGTCAGATGATACAAAGTTCCGGATCAACGGGCGCTCAATCGAGATCGTTTGACCGTCCGGACATTGATCCATTCAAATGCGTGCGAGCACCTTGTCAGCGCTCGCCTGAACACTGGATGCTCTTGCCGTAAGCATGGGACAAAGGCAAGCCTTTTCAAGCCTTTTCGGGCGTGGTGCACAAAGGCTGCAAAAAAGCCCGGCAGTCTGACTGCCGGGCTTTCTGGTTTCAGGCAGCGTTTGCCTTATTCGGTCTTGGCCGCGCCGTCTTCGGCAGCAGCACCTTCTTCTTCGGACTTGGCCAGGGCTTCATCGAGGATTTCGACTGCAACCTGATCCTTCAGCTCGGCCATGCGGGCGTCATAGCGCTCGCGCATCAGCTGCTGGCGCAGACCGTTTGCGACTTCCTCGAACGCCGGCTTTTCCTGACGACGCTTGTCTTCAAGCTTGATCACGTGCCAGCCGAACTGGGTTTCGACAGGCTCCTTGGTATAGGTGCCCGGCTCCAGCGCAAAAGCCGCAGCCTCGAACGGCGGAACCATCTGACCCTTGACGAAGTAGCCCAGGCTGCCGCCATTGGGACCGGACGGACCAGTAGATTTTTCGCGAGCCAGTTCAGCGAAGTCCGCGCCACCGTCCAGTTCGGCAATAAGGGCTTCAGCTTCAGCCTTTTCCTTCACCAGGATGTGACGGGCGTTGATTTCTTCCGGACCTTCGAAGTCGGCGAATTCCTTGTCGTATGCCGCCTGCACCTCTTCGTCGGTTACGGCACCGTCGATTTTCTGGGCAAGGTAAGCATTCCGCAAGGCACGCAGTTTCAGGAAGTCGAGCTGGCGCTCGAAGTCCGGATCCTTGTCCAGGCCATCTTCACGAGCGGCATGCGCCATCAGTTCCATGTCGACCATGACGTCCAGAAGAAGCTTGCGCCACTGTGCCGGCGGGAACCGCTGCAATTCCTTGCCAAGGTCCTGCGCAGCAAAGGCGAGATCGGCTTCAGTGATTTCCGTGTCGCCAACTTTCGCGACCACATCGTCCGGTTCTGCAGCGGACAGAACGGTGGATCCGAGCGACAGCGCCAGGAGAGAAACGGCAAGCGCCTGAGCCGGCCTGCGCATCGAAATTCGGAACATGAGTAGTCCTTTACGTATCGGAACAGTAATCTTTCTTTCCCCTGTCTTGCAGGGGCGTGGCTACATTGCGCATTCCTGCGGCGTTGACAAGCATTCAGCCCCCTCTTATCTGTCGGGCGTCCTGGCCGTAGCGCCGGGAAGGCATCTTTTCGGCCGCGAATGCCGGCCAGCGCTCTGCGCCAGGCGGCAACGTGGACAGCAATTGAGACGATTTCATGGGCAGGCGCCTCTTTGCCAGTTGGCGCCGCCCGGTAGGGAAGGACCGCCACATGGCTGGCCTTGGCGCTTTAGCACGTAAGATTTTCGGTTCGGCGAACGACCGGAAGGTGAAGACATTTCGGGCAAAGGTCGAACAGATCAACGCCCTGGAGTCTGAGATCCAGGCTCTTTCGGACGACGCTCTCAGAGCCAAGACCGACGAGTTCCGAAACCAGCTGAAAAACGGCGCAAGCGTCGATGACCTCTTGGTTCCCGCGTTCGCCACCGTCCGCGAAGCCGCCCGCAGGGCACTTGGTCAGCGACACTACGACGTGCAGCTCATCGGCGGCATGGTCCTCAATTCCGGACAGATCGCAGAAATGCGCACCGGTGAGGGCAAGACACTTGTGGCAACCGCCCCGGTCTATCTCAACGCCCTGACCGGAAACGGCGTTCACGTTGTTACCGTCAACGACTACCTGGCACAGCGCGACAGCGACTGGATGGGTCAGGTCTACAAATTCCTCGGCCTCAGCGTCGGCTGTATTACTCACGGGCTGAGCGACGAGGAACGCCGGGCAGCCTACGCCGCTGACGTCACCTACGGCACGAACAACGAATTCGGCTTCGATTATCTCCGCGACAACATGAAGCATGACCGCCAGTCCATGGTTCAGCGCGGACATGCCTATGCCATCGTCGATGAAGTGGATTCGATCCTGATCGACGAAGCCCGTACGCCTCTGATCATTTCCGGTCCGCTGGAAGATCGCTCCGAGTTCTACAATTCGGTCGACGCCTTCATTCCGCATCTGACTGAAGAAGATTACGAGCTCGACGAAAAACAGCGTTCGACCACCTTCACCGAAGCCGGTAACGAGAAGCTGGAAAAGCTGCTCGGCGAAGCCGGCCTGCTGAAAGGCGATTCGCTCTATGACGTCGAGAACGTCGCCATCGTGCACCATCTGCAGCAGGCGCTGAAGGCGCACAAGCTGTTCCAGCGCGACAAGGATTACATCGTCCGCAACGACGAAGTGGTCATCATCGACGAGTTCACCGGCCGCATGATGCCGGGCCGCCGTTTCTCCGAAGGCCTGCATCAGGCGCTGGAAGCCCGCGAGAAAGTGCGCATCCAGCCGGAAAACCAGACGCTGGCCTCCATCACGTTCCAGAACTATTTCCGCATGTACGGCAAGCTGGCCGGCATGACCGGTACCGCGTCCACCGAAGCCGACGAATTTGCCGACATCTACAAGCTGGAAGTGGTCGAAATTCCGACCAACGTTTCCGTCAAGCGGATCGATGACGACGACGAGGTCTACCGGACCGTTCAGGAAAAATTCCAGGCCATCGTCAAGCTGATCGACGACTGCAAGCAGCGTGCCCAGCCGATCCTGGTCGGCACCACGTCGATCGAGAAGTCCGAATATCTTGCCGAGATGCTCAAGAAGCATGGCTACAAGCAGATCGATCTCAGCGATCCGGCTGCCTTTGCCGCCGCGCAGAAGAACGAAGGCGGCAAGACCAAGGTCTTCGCGGTCCTCAACGCGCGCTACCACGAGCAGGAAGCTTTCATCGTTGCCCAGGCTGGTCTGCCGGGCGCCGTGACCATTGCCACAAACATGGCCGGCCGCGGTACGGACATTCAGCTCGGCGGCAACGCCGACATGCAGATCGCCATGGAACTGGGCGACATGCCGGAAGGTGAAGAGCGCAGCGCCAGGGAAGCGCAGATCCGCGCCGAAGTCGAGGACATGAAGCAGAAGGCGCTTGCGGCCGGCGGTCTTTATGTCATCGGCACCGAGCGTCACGAGAGCCGCCGCATCGACAACCAGCTGCGTGGCCGTTCCGGCCGCCAGGGCGACCCGGGCCATTCCAAGTTTTTCCTGTCCCTGCAGGATGACCTGATGCGCATCTTCGGGTCCGAGCGCATGGATTCCATGCTGCAGAAACTCGGACTGGAAGAAGGCGAAGCCATCATCCACCCGTGGATCAACAAGGCACTTGAAAAAGCTCAGCAGAAGGTCGAGGCACGCAACTTCGACATCCGCAAGAACCTGCTGAAATTCGATGACGTGATGAATGACCAGCGCAAGGTGGTCTTCGATCAGCGTATCGAGCTGATGGACAGTGAAGCGATCCAGGACGCGGTTTCCGACATGCGTCACGACGTGATCGACGATCTTGTGTCCGCGCACATTCCCGAGCGCGCCTATCCGGAGCAGTGGGATACCGAAGGCCTTCAGGAAGAAGTCCGCAAGTATCTGAACCTGGATCTGCCGATCAAGGATTGGGCGGCCGAGGAAGGCATTGCCGACGAAGAGGTCAAGGACCGCCTGCGCAAGGCGGCCGACGCCGGCATGGCGCAGAAGGTTGCCAAATACAGCCCGGACATCATGCGTCAGGTCGAAAAGGCCGTGCTGCTGCAGACGCTCGACAACCTGTGGCGCGAGCACCTGGCCAATCTCGATCACCTGCGGTCTGTCGTCGGGTTCCGTGGTTACGCCCAGCGCGACCCGCTGCAGGAATACAAGACCGAAGCGTTCACGCTGTTTGAATCCATGCTGACCCAACTGCGCCAGATGACGACCGCGCAGCTGATGCGGGTCGAACTGGTAACGGAACAGGCACCGCAGTTGCCGGCCGAGCCGGAAATGCATGCTCATCACATCAATCCCTTGACCGGGGAAGACGAGATGGCCATGGCGGACGCCCAGCTTCCGGTACCTCCGGCGCAGCGTGACCCGGAAGACCCTGCGACCTGGGGCAAGGTCGGCCGCAACGAGGCCTGCCCTTGCGGCTCCGGCAAGAAGTTCAAGCACTGCCACGGCGTGCTTGTCTGACGGCAATCGGAACAATTGACCATCAAGAAGGCCAGCCTCGTCAAAGGGCTGGCCTTTTTCGTGAAATTCCGGCAGGTTGCCGCCGACTTCAACCGGCTAACGAATGTTCATGCACACCAAAGCGGCTAACACTGTCTATGTCACCCGGCGGGAAAACGCCCGCCCGCAGGCACCGCTGCTCAGCGTCATCGTACCGGTCTTTAACGAAGAGGAAGTCATCCTCCACTTCCTGCGGGCGACCCGGCCGGTGCTCGAGCGAAGTGGCCTTCGTTACGAATATGTTTTCATTGATGACGGCAGCCGGGACAGGACCGCGGACATCCTGTCGGAGGAGCTTGCAAACGGCCTGCCGGGACGGCTTCTTGGCCTTTCCCGCAATTTCGGCAAGGAAGCCGCTCTTTCCGCAGGGCTCGAGGCGGCGAAAGGAGACATCGGCGTCATCATCGATGCTGACCTGCAGGACCCGCCGGAGCTCATTTTGCAGATGCTGGACGGATGGCGCGCGGGCTATGATGTCGTCTACGGCCTCAGGGTCGACCGGTCTTCCGACACGCTCATGAAGCGGTCCACGGCGGGCATGTTCTACAGCCTGTTCAACCGCCTGGCCAATATCGACATGCCCGCGAACGCCGGTGACTTCCGTCTGATCGACCGCTGCGTTATCGATGCATTGCTGCGCCTGCCGGAACGTAATCGCTTCATGAAGGGGTTGTTTGCCTGGGTCGGGTTTCCGGCCATGGCACTGCCCTATGAGCGCCCTCCTCGCCTGGCGGGGGCTGGCAAGTTCAATTACTGGAAGCTCTGGAACTTTGCGCTGGACGGCCTCACGGGCTTCACAACGCTCCCGCTACGGGTCTGGTTCTATGGCGGCGCCCTGATCTCTGTCGGCGCCTTCACCTATGCGCTTTATCTGACGTTACGCGTCCTCATCGAAGGCATCGATCTCCCGGGCTACGCATCGCTGATGGTCGCGCTTCTGTTCTTCTCGGGTGTGCAACTGCTGTCGATCGGCATGATCGGCGAATATGTGGCGCGGCTTTTCAACGAAGCGAAACAGCGGCCGGTCTTCATCGTTCAGGATGTCATCGAAGGCGGCAACACACCTCCATCCGCAAAGCAAACGGACGACGCCGCCAATGGCGCCTGAAATTCGCCACGGCAAGCTGAAGACGGAAACCGCTGCCGCCGGCAAATTCGCCGTGATCGGCGTGCTGGCGACGCTGACCCATGCCATTGTGGCAGGCAGCTTGCTGCAATCTGGAATGCTTCCGGCCTATCCGGCCAATGTCTGCGGCTTCCTGGTCGCCTTCTGTGTCTCTTTCACCGGTCACTATTTCTGGAGCTTCTCGCACCTGCGCCGGAAGGGCACCGCAATCAGAAGCATGGTGCGGTTCCTGGTGATTGCCGTCTCCGGATTCCTGCTGAACACCACCGTTCTGGCCCTGTGGCTGACCCTGACCCCCTGGCCGGATCTCATCGGCCTCCTGTTTTCCATCGCGATCGTGCCAGCCCTTTCCTTTGCCGGAGCCCGGCTCTGGGCCTTCTCGCACCATCCAGCCGAGACCTGACCCTTGATACGTCTGATCGAAAACGCTCCTTCAAGGGCGGCCCTCTACTACGCTGGCGGCCTCTGCCTGCTTTATGCCCTGATACCGGCCCTGACCTTTCCCAACCCGCCACTCGACGTGGTTGAAGGCTTTGCCTGGGGCCGGGAACTTCAGCTCGGCTATACCAAACATCCGCCGATGCAGGCCTGGCTTCTGGAGCTCACCTATCGTCTCACGGGAGGCCTCAGTGGCGGGTACTGGCTGAGCGCGCTTTCGGTTGCCCTTGGCTATCTGTTCATCTGGCGGCTCGCTCGCCGTCTCGGACTTTCCGGCCAGCAGGCCTTCTGGTCTCTCGTGCTGACCAGCGTAACCTTCTACTTCACGCTGCCCCTGCCGGAATTCAACCCGAACATACTGCAGATCCCCATCTGGGCAGGCATGATGCTGCTGTTTCACCGGGCAGTGGACAAAGGTCGCCTGCTCGACTGGGTCCTGCTTGGCGCCCTCGCCGCCTTCGGCCTTTACACGAAATATTTCGTTCTGCTCCTGATCGGTGCAATCGGACTTTACGCGCTGGTCTTCGCCGATGCCCGGCGGCATATCCTGCGCCCGGGCCCCTGGGTGACGATAGCCGTCTGCCTTGCCCTGCTGGTGCCACACGCGGCATGGCTTCTGGAAACGGATTTCCTGACGTTGCGCTACGCCGCCAGCCGCAGCAAACCGGCTGACGGTTTTGTCGACCACCTGTTCAATCCGCTGAACTTCCTGGCAGCTCAGATCGGCAATCACGCCGGCTTGTTCCTTGTGCTTCTGGCCGGTCTTGGCTGGCACGGCCTGAAACAGGTTCGACTGCGCAGGCGCGAAGTTGCCACGCCCCTGGCCACACCTTCCGACCGCTTTCTGCTCTGGTTTGCCGTTCTGCCGCTTGCAGTTGTTCTGATTGCATCAGCCGTTACCGGCAACGAGTTCGAACACATGTGGGGCACGCCCATGTTCGTGCTGTCCGGCATCCTGGCGGTACGGTTTCTGGCACTGCCGCAACTCTGGCCCTTTCCCGCCCGGGCCCTCATTGCCGCCATTGCGATCCAGGCGATTTTCCTGGGCATCCTGTTCGGGCAGGCGGTTCTGGAGCCGCACTGGAAACATAAGCAGACCCGGCTCCACTATCCCGGCAAGGCGATCGCCGAAGACATGGCACGCGTCTGGAAGGAGCACATGGGCACCGATCTCGCCTATGTGGCCGGCGATATGTGGTCGGCAGCCAACGTCACCACACAGGCCGCCAGCCGCCCGTCGATGTTCTATCTGCATGACCGGACCCTCAGCCCCTGGATCGACCCGAAGGATGTCCAGGAAAAAGGTCTGATGATCGTCTGGCGAGGCGACCAGGAAACACCGATTGAGGAAATCCTCCGTTATTATCCGGATGCTGTCCGCGAAGGGTCGCGAACGTTCGCCTACCAGACCTCCGGCAGCATTCCCGACGTCACGGTCAACTGGGTCATCGTCCCGCCTGGCAAGGTGGTTTTCGAACCGGCGAATTAATCGCAAACGCTGGCACAAGCCGTCTGGAAACCGGACGAAAACAACACTAACTTGGCGCCATGATCAGTATGGCGGAAATCGACGGCGTGGAAGACTGGTTGATCGACCAGTCTCTTGGCTCGCCCGATCTGGGGTCGATGTTCGGAGAGATGTGCGAGCGCCTGCGCGCATGCGAGGTTCCTGTGGACCGCGCCATGATCGGCTGGTCAACCCTTCATCCCCTGATCGAGGCGGAAGCCGCCATCTGGGAAAACGGCACTGAAATCCAGCGCGAACAGATTGCCCACAATGCCGAAGAAACAGACGAGTGGCTGCAAAGCCCCGTCCGTGCCGTGCTGGTCAACCAGGAACCCGTCCTGCGACGGCGCCTCACGAATGCCAATGCCCCGCTCGAGTTTCCCTTGCTCGTTCGGCTGAAGGATAGCGGGTACTCCGATTACATCGTCATCGCGACCGAATTCGACCTACCAACCATCAAGGACCAGATTGCTACCTCCGGCATCGTGATCAGCTGGGCAACGCGGGAAACCGACGGCTTTTCCGACGATGCACTGACCGCAATCCGCTACATTCAAAAACGCTTTGCCCTGGCCGCGCGCGCCACCATTCAGGGGCAGATCAATCAGACGATCGCAGAGACGTATCTCGGCAAGATCGCCGGCAACAAGGTGCTCAGCGGCCAAATCCGCCATGGCGACGGCCAGACCGTCGATGCGGTGATCTATTTTAGCGACATGCGCAATTCGACCGCGATTGCGGAACTGCTTGGTCCCGATGCCTACCTTTCGTTTCTGAACACCTATTTCGACGCGACAGCCGGTGCAATTCTGGCAAAAGGCGGCGAAGTGCTCGATTTTATCGGCGATGCCGTTCTGGGCGTCTTCCCCATAGGCACGCAAAGCCTGGACAAGGCGGTCGCACAGGCACTGTCGGCCGCAGATGAAAGCCGGAAGCGTCTGAAAGCGATCAACGCCGACCCGGCGCTGCCACACGTTCTCAAGGCGGGCATCGCCCTGTCCGTCGGCTCCGTCATGTTCGGCAATATTGGCGTCCCGCACCGGCTCACCTTTTCGGTGATCGGCCAGACGGTCCATGCGGCTGCACGGATCGAAAGCCTCACCAAGACCGTCGGCGCCGACGTTCTGATGACCGAAGACGTCGCCCGCTTCGCCAGCGAACGATCAAAACCGGCCGGTTCGTTCGAACTGAACGGCTTCACCGACCCACAGCCCCTGTTTACCCTGGACCGGCTTTTCTGAAAGCCGCCCGTCCGGCAGGTATTTCCTCATCCCACCGACAAGCAAAGACCGACATGACCGATCTACGTCCCGACGCCCCTTCCCATCTGCCTTTCAGAGACCAGGAAGCCACCGGCCCTGACAACGGTGCTCCGGTCGTGCTGCTGCACGGCTTCGGCGGCGACCGGCAAACCTGGCTCAACATACAGACGGCACTGGCTTCGAAGAAACGCTCCATAGCGTTCGATCTGCCGGGGCACGGCGAGGCGTTGGACTGGCCGCGGATCGGCAATGCGGGGGTTTCCGCAAAAGCTGTCGGGCAGTCTCTGGAGGCGCTCGAGCTGACGAAGGTCCATCTGGTCGGCCATTCCATGGGTGGCGCAGTGGCCGCGCTGATTGCCCTGCGCAATCCTGATCTGGTGGCCAGCCTCACTTTGTTGGCACCGGGCGGCTTCGGCTCCGAAATCAATCACCGCCTATTGCGTCGCTATGCGGCTGCAACGGATGCCGACACCATGGAAACCCTGCTGGAGCAGTTCTTCGGCTGGGAGTTCAAACTGCCGAAATTCCTCGCCAGAACGGCTGCCGAAAGCCGCGCGCGCCCGGGCGCGGCCGCGACACTGGAGGCAATCGCGGACGAGATCATCGACGGCAGCGTTCAAAAGACCCTGCCGCGCGACGAACTGGCAGCCCTGCCCATGCCGATCAAGGTCCTCTGGGGCACACAGGATCGTGTCCTGCCGACGCGCCAGGCCCACAAGTTGCCGGGTGTCGTTGCCACGCACATTTTCGAACGAACCGGCCACATGCTGCATCTGGAACTGCCCAAGGAAGTGACCCGGCTCATCCTTCAGAACGCTGGCTGCTGACGCGGACCAACATCTGGAACTCCAGAAAGTTTCCCCGCGATCTGGCCCCCCGGCGCGGTTTGGGATAGGTAGCAGGCCGAAACCCGGCCGGTCGGACGGCGGGGCCTGTATGAACCGAGCCGGAGCGCGCATGTCAGCCGAAATGTCAGCAGCCAACGATGTCATCGTCACGGCGGTGTCGGGCTATGAGCCGAAACACATGGCTGCCTGGTACAATTCCCTGAAGGCAACGGGGTATCGCGGCCGGACGGTCGCGGTTGCTTACAATGTCAGCGAAGCCCTTGTTGATTACATGAAGCACATGGGCTCGCTCGTCATCACCTTCGATCATGACGCCGGCAAGAAGCGCTACTCCTATTCGCAGCTTCGGGAAGAAATCGCCGACCATACCGATGGTGGCAAGCTTTACACCGACAGGCGCTGGACCTGGAACAAGCGCGTCCTGCGCTTCAAGGACAAGATCTACGACCGGCGCTTCTTCCATGCCAGTCACCTGGTGAAACAGCATCTCGATGCGCTTGGCGAGCCTGTGCGCTTCGTCGCGTTCTCGGATGCCAGGGACGTCATCTTCCAGTCTGACCCGTTCGCCTGGATGGAAGAGAACCTTGCTCCGGGCAAAGATCTCCTCATCGGTGAGGAAAGCATCACCCATGAAGACCCCTGGAACCGCCGGAACGTCCTGAAAACCTTCGGCCGCCACGCCTATGACCGTGTGGCCAGGGTCCCCGTGTGCTGCGCTGGCTATTTCGCCGGCCGCTACGAGGCGATGATGGATTTCATGCTGGCGGTCTATTACTTCGACCAGACCAAACGGAGCGGTGATCAGGCCGCCTTCAACCAGCTGCTGACCTTTTGCGGCTGGAAGGAAAAGGCCGAGAAGGTGAACTGGCAGGTTCCCTGGCTGCTGCACGCGGTCAGTGCGAATGTCGGTCCGGACGCGCCGGGGTTCTGCATGCCTCGGGAAACCGTGCCGGTGTTCGAGGACGGGCTGGTCAAAACCTTCGACAAGCAACCCTACGCCATCGTGCACCAGTACGACCGCAACAAGGAAATGACCGCCTATTTCCTGGAGAAATTCGGCAAGGTCGAATAACAGCAGGCGTTAACTGTGGACAATGGAAGCGCTTCGCCCTCCTGTTGCCCGCCGGCACCTATCCTTTCGGAACCTGTTGTTCAGGCTTCCGGCAGCAGATCATCACGCCACGGCTCACCGATCACCCGGCGGGCCATCATGTGCGAGCGCGGTGAATTGATGCTGTCGACGGCGATTAGCCGGCCATCGTGCAGGTAGGCGACATAGAACTTGTTGTCCTGGGTCGAACCCACGACCTTTGTGTCGTCATACCCCTCCGACAGACCGGCGATCTGCAGCTTGATGTCGTACTGATCGGACCAGAACCACGGCAACGGGTCGTAATCGACTTCCTGACCCAGCAGCGCCTGGGCAACCGCCTTTGCCTGGTCGATGGCGTTCTGGACGCTTTCCATGCGCACGGACCGCTGGTAGCGGTTGGAATAGAAACGCGTACAGTCACCCGCAGCGAAGATGTCAGGATCGCTGGTCTGGCCGCATCCATCCACCAGGATCCCGTTGTCGACCTCCAGGCCCGCCTCTGCGGCCAGGTGATCATTGGGCTCTGCGCCGACGGCAACCAGAACCAGCTCCGCCGGAACCGTCTCGCCTGTCGACAACCGGACACCGGTGACACTGTCACCACCCTCGATTGCCTCGATGCCGGTATTCAGGCGCAATTCGATGCCGCGGGCCTTGTGCAGGCAGGAGAAATAGTCGGAGACCGCCTGGCTGACCACGCGCTTCATCGGACGATCCTGCGCCTCGATTACGGTGACCGACTTGCCCAGGCTTTTGGCGACGGCAGCGACTTCAAGACCGATGTACCCGGCTCCGATGATGGCGACATTGCTGCTTTTTTGCAGAATGTCCCGGATCACGTTGACATCGGCAATCGAGCGCAGCGTGACCACGCCCTTCTTGTCGGCACCCTCCAGCGTCAGCAGCCGGGCATTGGTGCCCGTTGCCAGAACCAGCTTGCCATACGGCAGCGTATCGCCGTTTGCCAGTGTCAGGCGCTTCGCGCCACGGTCGATCGCAACCACTCTGGTATTGGGAATGTGGTCGATATTGTTGGTGGTGAAGAAAGCCGGCGGGCGCAGCCACAGGCCTTCGGCGCCAATCTCGCCGGCCAGGAACTTCTTGGAAAGCGGCGGTCTTTGATAAGGCGGATGCGGTTCCTCGCCGATCAGCCGCAGCGGGCCTTCAAATCCGCCCTGCCGCAGGGATTGGGCGACCTGGGCTCCGGCTTGTCCTGCTCCGATGATGACGATGTCTTCCTGCATTCCGCTTCGCCCTCTTTGCGCTTGGCCGGTCCGGCGGATGGTGTGCCGGCCGATCGTTTGAGTGCATGGCTAGCACGAAGAAACGCAGGCCGCCAGAATGGCGAAACGCCGCGTCGGTGCGGACACGGCGTTTTTTCGATTTTCTTTGTTTCAAGCATTCCGGTTCGGGATCAGGCGCTGCGCACGCCCTGCAGGAATTCGGCAACTTCCTGCCGGATCAACGCGCCCTGCTCGCCAAGCGATTCTGCAAGGTGCTCCACTTCGGAACCGTTGGACCGTGCAAGCTCGGCAGCCGAACCGACGGCCTCCATGCTCGACACCCCTTGTTCGGACCGCGCCGAGGCACTGGAAACATTGTGCGAGATCGCCTGGACGGCTTCGTCCTGCTGCTGCACGGCTGACGCCACAGCCGAGGCAAGGCCCTCCATGTCGGAGATGATCCGGTTGACGTCCTCGATCGCCTGGACCGCCTGACCGGAAGACCCCTGGATGGCCTCGATCTGGGTCGCGATATCCTCGGTGGCTTTCGAGGTCTGGTCGGCAAGCTGCTTCACTTCGGCAGCAACCACCGCAAACCCCTTGCCTGCTTCGCCCGCGCGGGCAGCCTCGATGGTCGCGTTCAGCGCCAGCAGATTGGTCTGGTTGGCAATGTCGCGGATCAGCCCCATGACTTCGCCGATCCGGTCTGCCGCGCTGGAAAGTTCCTGCATGGTGGCAACCGTTGAAGATGCACTCCGCACCGCCTGCTGGGCCACTTCCGTCGACTTGTTGGCCTGACCGGCGATCTCGGCGATGGACGCGGCAAGCTCTTCCGCGGAATGAGCTGCGGAGGTGACGTTTTCCGCCGCCGTGCGCACCGCTTCGGCTGCTTCCCCGGACTGGTTGGCAACATCGTCGGCCGACTGTTCCATCGACTGGGACGTCTGCCGCAGTTCGCCGTTGGCTCGGTCAAGACTGTCGAGTGCTGCGGACACGGTCCCCTCGAACCGGCCGATCAGAGTATCGAGACGGGCAACGCGTTCTTCGCGCCGCCGGTTTTCCTGATCCTGCGAGGCCGCAAGTTCAGCCCGCTCGACCGCATTGTCACGGAAGACCTGAACCGTGCGGCTCATCGAAGCAAGCTCGGTGCTGCCACTGTCGTCCGGCAGGTCGAGGTCGGTCTGGCCGCTGGCAAGAGCTTCCATGGCCGACTGCAAACGCGCCAGCGGGCGCGCCACCGATTGGCCGATCACAAGCGCGATGGCCGGAAGCAGCAGAAGCAGAACCACGATAGCCCCGCCGATTGCATAGGTTGCGATCGATCGGGCCATCTCAAGCTGACCGGCGGCTTCACCTTGAGTGGTGTTGGCGGCTTCGCTGAGGGAAGCGATGTGCGGCGGAACAAGTTCAAACAGGTTTTCCAGCAGTTCCGAATGCTCGGCCCGCTCTGTCTTGGCGACTGTGTAATCGTCGAAAGTCGTCTTGTATTTGGCCATGTTGTCGGCCAGCTCCGCCTTGATGGCGTCGGAAATGTAGACTTTCTTCAAGAGCTTTTCGAAATCGTTGAACTCGCCCTGGAAAACCTCCAGCGCCGCCTCGGTATTGTTGAGCGTGAACTCCCGTTCCGCCAGCTGAACGGCCAGGATCGCGCGGGCCAGCTTTTCGAAATCCGGCCCGCCGCCGAATTTCATCTCTTCCGACAGGCGATGCTTGACCGCCCCAGCATATTCGTTGAGTCCCGCCAGATAACCCTGCGTAGAGTCATACCCGATCTTCTGCTGGGCAGTGTCCAGCATCTCGAAAGCACCTCTTGTGCCTTCCAGCGTATCCTTGACGTCGGCGATTTCCGAAGCGTAGGCCGCTGCTGCCGGGTTGGTTGCGATCGTCTCCAGAACTGCGCTGGCTTCTTCAAGCTTGGCGTTGAAACTCTGGAACGTCTCGACGGATGGCGTGCTGTGGTAACGCTCTTCAATCGAGCGCAGCGCTGCGGCGCTTTCCGACAATGTGCTGACCTGTCCGGCCAGTGTCGAACTGCTGCTCATGCGCGCAAAGGCCGAATTGAGCTCACCCTGGCTCCAGAAGAAGACACCGCCGATCGCAAGGAGCCCAACAATGGTGAAAAGGCTCAAGGCCAGAATTCTGGCTTTGACTGACAAATTCGCGAAGATCCGAAAAGGTGATTGAGATCTGAAGGCCACCAGCGTATGTCCCCTGGATCAACGGATGTGCCATCGGGGTCGATGTTTACATCCATGAGTTGATCGATCTGGAAGTGTTCGTGCTTCTGGCCTGCGTTTCTTTCACGACAGAACGTTCGAACACTCATGTTTGCGCCGTATATTTGACTATAAATGCCAACTTACGGTTAACATGCGTGTAACCCCACCGACTCGACGCAATCTAACCTTGCGTCACCTTCGACTTTGTCATTGAGGCTGCAATTGAATCTCCTCGCCAGAGCCGCACCGGCCATTTTTGTTTTGCTGTGGTCTACGGGCTTCGTCGGTTCTAAACTCGGCGCGCCCTACATCGATCCGATGGTGTTTTTGACGGTCCGCTTCGTTGCGGTTTTGCCGGTGCTGATTCTGCTGGCGATGTTCTTGTCGAAGTCCTGGCCGAAAGATCCCGCTGCCATTGCCCATTGCATCTTCACCGGCATGCTGGTTCACGGCATCTATCTCGGTGGTGTGTTCTGGGCAATCAAACAGGGCATGCCGGCTGGAGCGTCCTCGATCATTGTCGGTCTTCAGCCCGTGCTGACCGCACTCATCGCGGTGGCTTTGCTTGGCGAAACCATTTCCCGCAGACACTGGCTCGCCATGGCCATCGGAGCGATTGGCCTTGCATTCGTTCTTGGTCCGAAACTCGACCTTGCCGGATCGGGCATCACGCCGGTGACGATATTCGTGGTCCTCATCTCCGTTGCGGCCATCAGCCTGGGAACAGTCTATCAGAAGCGTTTCGTACAGCAGACCGACCTCATGGCAGCAACTGTCTGGCAGTACGTCGGCGCGTTGCTTGTCACAATTCCGCTGAGCCTGACCGAAAGCTGGCAGATCACCTGGTCAGGTGAGCTGATCTTTGCGATGGCCTGGCTCGTGCTGGTCTTGTCCGTCGGTGCGATCCTGCTCCTGATGCTGCTGATCCGCGAGGGCGCGGTCTCCCAGGTCGCCAGCCTTTTTTATCTGGTGCCGGTGGCAACAGCGGTGGAAAGCTATTTCCTGTTCGGTGAATCCCTGACGCCGGTTCAGATCGGTGGAATGGTTCTGGTCATCAGCGCCGTCTTGACCATCCGCAAGAAGCCAGCAAGGAGCTAGGGTTGGTCCCGGGAGCCGTCATCGAAAAATCCGGTCAGGCTTCTGTATCCAGCGCCAGCGCAAGCTGTTCCTGACGGCGGCGCCAGTAGCGCCGTTGACGGGAGATTGCCGCGTTGAGTTCACCACCCAGAATGAACACGAGCGCGCAGATATAGAGAAAGATCAGCGCGGTCATGATCCCGGCCAGACCGCCATAAGTGGAGACGTAATTGGCGAAGCTGGCGAGATAGGCGCCGAAGGCACTGCCGGCAATGATCCACATGAACAGTGTGGCGAGCACTCCGGGCCACAGGTCGCGGAAAGTGCGATGCCCCGCCGGCAGCAGCCAGTGGGTGATGAAAAGGCCGATGATCAGCAGCGATCCGGCCAGTGTGTATCGGGCAACGTTGATTGACAGCAGGAAAGTCTCGACCTGCGGCACGAAGACCTTCAGCCCCTCGAGGGCGAGCGGCGCCAGAACCACCAGAAACGTGTAGGCAAGCAGAATGCCGGCACCCAGCAGCACAAGCCCGATCGATTGCAGCCGCAACAGCACGATGGAGCGGTTTTCATGCTGCCGGTAGGCCCGGTTGAGCGCGGTGCGCAGCGCCTCCACCCCGTTGGAGGAAAACCACAGAGCGGCAACGGCGCCGAAGGTCACAAGGTCGCCGCGGCGAATGGTCAGGACATTCTGGATTTCCCGCACGACAGGCGATGCAACGCTTGCCGGCCAGGCATCGAACAGCAGTTCCGACACCGTGTCGGCAGCACCGGTCATGCCGAGAAAGGCCGCGAGCGAGGCGATGAAGATCAGCAGGGGAAATATCGCCAACAACCCCGACAGCGCCACGTGACTGGCCATTGCAAAGCCGTCATCCCGGGCGAAGTGACCGATGGCGTCTTTCAGGACGGCGTAGATCACGAGAACTGTCTGTCTGGCGCTCATGACCCAAGATGTGGCCTGCGCTGACACAATTCGTCAAGCCTGGGTAGTGAAAACCGCATCCGCCAAAAGGTCTATAAATTCACGCTCGACAAATGAGGGTGTGCAACGCAACATAGCTTCAACAAGAAGCGCTGCTGCGCAACAAATGAAAACGGAGATCGCCATGTCCACCGCAGCCCTGCCGGCCGCAGAAACACCCGCAAGCCTTACCGAGCGAACGGAAGCTACCGTCGCCACGCTCGATCATCTGCTCAATCTTGCAGCGCAGCGGGTGCGCGACCGCGTGAGCGAGGATGGGCGCATCTCCTCCCGCCTGATGGAAGAAGAGCAAAGGGCAACCCACGGACTGGCCTGGTTCGCAACCTATGTGGAGTCTCTGCGCCAATTGGATGCCTACGCGAAACGTCTGACCGCGGAAGGCCGCTACGGCGCTCTTGAGGACTACATCGTCCAGCTCGGATTTGCGGAGTACCTTGCGCAGATCTTTGGCGGCATTCCGATGAACCAGGGTGAAATCGTTCGCCTGGCGGATCTTGGCGTCTCTTCCGAAGAAGCTCTTGGCTTCCAGACAGCCGAAATCCTGTCGCTGATCGATTCCGGAAGCCGTCCGGAAATCCGCAGCGAGATCACCCGCCTGATCCGCGACCAGGCGGGCCATTCCACCTTCGGCGACCCAGGTCTGGACGAGACCATGGAGCAGATCCGCAACGAGATGCGCCGCTTTGCCGAAGACAACGTTGTGCCCAACGCGCACGAGTGGCATCTGAAAAACGAATATATTCCGCTTGAGATTATCGAGCAGATGTCCGAGCTCGGCGTCTTTGGCCTCACCATACCGGAAGAATATGGTGGCCTCGGACTTGGCAAGGAGGCCATGTGCGTCGTCTCCGAAGAACTGTCCCGCGCCTATATCGGTGTCGGCTCGCTCGGCACCCGGTCCGAAATCGCGGCGGAACTCATTCTTTGCGGCGGTACGGAAGAGCAGAAACAGCACTGGCTACCGAAAATCGCATCCGGCGAGATCCTGCCGACTGCCGTCTTCACCGAACCCAACACCGGCTCGGACCTTGCCTCGCTGAAGACCCGCGCCGTGAAGGACGGCGACGTCTGGAAGGTGTCCGGCAACAAGACCTGGATTACCCATCCGGTCCGTGCCGATATCATGACCTTGCTGGCCCGCACCAACCCGGATGAACCCGGCTACAAGGGCTTGTCCATGTTCATCGCGGAAAAGCCGCGCGGCACCGACGAGGAGCCCTTCCCGGCAGACGGCATGAGCGGCGGCGAGATCGAAGTTCTCGGCTACCGGGGCATGAAGGAATATGAAATCGCTTTCGACGGCTTTGAGGTGAAGGGCGAGAACCTTCTCGGCCAGGTCGAGGGCGAAGGTTTCAAGCAACTGATGCAGACCTTTGAAGGCGCCCGCATCCAGACCGCTGCCCGCGCATTGGGCGTCGCCCAGTCTGCACTGGACCTGGGCCTGAGGTACGCCGAAGAACGCGTCCAGTTCGGCAAGGAACTGGTCAATTTCCCGCGTGTTGCCGACAAGCTGGCCATGATGACTGCCGAACTGATGATCGCCCGCCAGCTGACCTATTTCTCGTCCTGGCAGAAGGATTCCGGCAAACGCTGCGATCTGGAAGCAGGCATGGCGAAACTGCTTGGTGCCCGCGTTGCATGGGCCGCGGCGGACAATGCATTGCAGATCCACGGCGGCAATGGCTTTGCTCTGGAATATGCAATTTCCCGTGTCCTGTGCGATGCCCGAATTCTGAACATCTTCGAAGGTGCGGCGGAAATTCAGGCTCAGGTCATCGCGCGCCGCCTGCTTGAAACACGCGGCAACGCCTGATCGTCATCAGATGGCCCCTTTGTCGCGATGGCCATGTGCCTGCGCGTGGCGAAGCTTGTCAGATCTCTCGCTCATTCCCTCGTCCGGGGCACTGTCCCGGGCCTGGGGGCCAAGCTTGCTTTGCAGGCGGCCGATGACGGCCAGGACAATCACCACCATGAGTGTTGCAAGACCCGCCAATCCGATCTGACCGACGCCGCAGGCCGTGCCGATGGCACCTGCCAGCCACATTGATGCACCTGTGGTGACGTTCTGCACCGAGCCGTTGCGGGAGAAGATCAGACCGGCGGAGAGGAACGCCACGCCCGCTGTCACGGCCTCGACCAGACGGAGCGGATCCACATTGACGTTGCTCGCCCCGGAAAAGGGCAGATCGGCAAGCGCCTGACTGATCAGGAGAAACAGACACGAGGCGAATGCGATAAGCATATGCGTCCTGAGCCCGGCATCCTTGCCACGCTCTTCCCGCTCGAACCCGATGATACCGCCCAGAACGATGGCCGCAATCATCCGCAGAACCAGAACGTCCAGCGGAACCGCACCGAAGCCGAGGTCCATCTCTGCGGCAAGCCGGTCTACCATGGTCGTTCCTTGTTGCGGGTCGGTCAGCATAAGAGAGCAACGCCGCAACAAGTCTTTCGTTCCGGAAGGTGACCGGCGCTGGCTGCCGCCTACTCCACGGTAATGGTGATCTTTTCCGACATGACCGGCGGATTGTGCGGAATGTGCGACCAGTCACCCAGCACCAGTTGCAGCGTGTGTGAACCGGCTGGCAGTTCAATCGTGGTTTCGGTCTGCCCACCACCGAAATGCTTGTGATTGTCATCCGCCGGAATAGCTTCGTTCAGCTCCTCGCCCTCGATACTCTCATCGATGATCAGGTGATGGTGTCCGGTGTTTTCCTTTTCCGTACCGGCGGGGGCAACGCCCATTCCGGAAAGGCCGAACTGGATGGTCACTGGACTTTTGACGGTGTCGCCATCCTTCAGGTTTACGAAGTAGAGCTTCACGCCGTCCGGTGCCGGAGTTTCTCCTGCCTGGGCGACGGCACCTGTGAGGGCCAGCACGGCAGCACCGAGCCCGATTGCAAGTCTCTTCATGATCTTCTCCCTTTCAAGGACGGAATTCTGCATTGTTCCTCACGACCACTCTTCACTTAGGGCGCCGCGCTCTCTTCCGGTAGGCCCCGCAATCCGTTTCCCGTACTGGTAGGCTTGCGAACTGTCGAAATTGTCACAGATATCCTCAGGAACGCTTCCGGTGGTCCGGCGTTCACTCCAGACGGACCCAAAACTGCAGGAGTGCGACATGAAGGATGCGATCCGACTGAAACATGATGGTTGGGTAGTCGTTGCCGACGGAACCAAGGCTTTGTTCCTGACCAACGCGGGCACGGAACACGTGCCGGACCTCAAGGTCTTTCGGAAAGAAACCCAGGACAACCCTCCCAACCGCGAGCAGACCGCTGACCGTCCCGGTCGTTTGAGTGACGGTCCGCAGGGCCATCGAAGTGCAGTTCAGGAAGCCGACTGGCATGCGCTGGCTGAAGACGATTTCGCCGCGGACCTTGCCCAGATGCTCTACAAGCGCGCCCACAAGGGCAAGTTCGACGAGATCGTACTGGTCGCAGCCCCGTCGGTTCTCGGCCAGGTCCGCAAGCGCCTGCACAAGGAAGTCAGTGACCGTGTCGTCGCGGAGATCGACAAGGATCTCACCAATCATCCTGTCGATCGCATCGAGAAACTTGTCTTCGGAAGATAATCATCTTCTTGCGCAGACGCTCAGGGCATTCGGCCGCCACGGTCCGAACGTCCCTGCCACGATGCGTCTTGCAAGACCAGGCTCGGAATTTTTTCACCCTAGAGAACAGTGGCCGCCAATTGCGGCCGCTGGAACAGGCAGGACCATGACCGCTGATCCGGACTTGGACCGGCCCCTGACATCCATTGTCGACAGGGTCGGAGACATCACGAAAGAAGGACAGGTCTCGCTTGACCGCGTGGTCGGCGCTTTCGAGAAAACCGGATTTGCGACGATGCTGATCGTGCCCGCGGCCGCCGTCGTGACACCGCTGAGCGGCATTCCCCTGTTTTCAAGCCTTTGCGGAGTGACCATTTGCCTGATCGCGGCACAATGGCTGATGAAACGCGACCGGGTCTGGCTTCCCCACTGGCTGGGTCAGCAAAGTCTTGAGGGCGACAAGGTGCGGGTGGCGATGAACAAGCTGCGGCCCGCCGCACGCTGGCTGGACAAACATTCGCGCGCGAGAGCACGGTTCCTCTTCCGGCAACCTCTTCGGGCCTTGTTGCCGCTCTCCTGCCTCCTGTTCGGCGCCTTGATGCCCTTTCTCGAACTGGTACCATTCTCGTCATCGCTTCTTGGCGCATCTGTTTGCCTGATTGCCTTCTCTCTCCTCACCCGGGACGGTCTCTTTGCCCTAGCCGCGCTTTTACCTTTGGCCATCGTTGTCTGGGCACTGACGGCCTTGTTCTGAAGAAGGCCTCCTGAACAGGTTCGCAGGATCAACCGAGCGCCTGAAGCGCGATGGCACCGCCATAGATGCCAAGCAGACTGACACTTTCAAAACCGATCCCGCCGGGGCCTGACTTCTGCCGTACCAGCAACCCCAGAAGCAGAACCGCTGTCATCACCAGCCCGATCGCCAGCCAGAAATAGTCCTGAGGGGAGACGGCTTGATACAGCGAGCCGTCGCGATAGGCGACATCGGAAAGCGTCAGGAACAGAGTGTCGAAGGTGTTGCCGCCAACAATGCCGCCGATGGCGAGCTGCAGGGCACCACGATGCACGGCTGCCAGCGTCGTCACCAGTTCGGGCAGCGAGGTGACAACGGCTGTCATCAGCGCGCCGACAAGCGAGGCGTTGAGATTGAAACGGTCCGTCAGCGCGCCAGCCACTTCCGCCAGCACCCAGCCCATCGAGGCGAGGATAAGCATCAGCGCTGAAAACCCTGCGATAAGCCGCAAGTTACCGCGCAGGTCGTGCTGTTCCTCATCCGGGCTGTCCTCGTGGGTTTCGGACGTATTCACAACACGCCACATGGGCTGCTCCCGCACGTGCCGCTGAGCCAGCAAACCGCTGCCATAAACGATAACCAGGGCGTAGGAGGCTGGATGAACGCCCAGCAACGTGATTTCCGGGGTGGTGTAGGCGACCAGGGGAATGGCCAGCAAAAGCATCAGCAGGGCGCATTGAAAAAGACTGGAAACGTCAGCCGCCACATGCTCCAGGTTGCCGCGCCGGTAAACGATGTCAGCGATGGCCAGAAAGGCAGTCTGCGCAGCGATACCACCAACGCCATTTGAAAAGGCCAGCGACGCGCGGCCGTCCAGCGCAGCAGTTACGGACACCACGGTGCCCGAGAGCGACGTGGCCGCCCCCAGCAGGACACCGCCAACCAAGGCCTCGCCCAGCCCTGTCCGGTCGGCGATACGGTCAGCCTGACCGGTCAGATGAACGCCGCAAACCAGTATAACTCCACCGGCACCTGCAAAAAGCGCAAGCAAGACCCACAGCGGCAGGCTGTCGAAACCCATAGTGACCTTGTCCCCTCTTGGCATTTGCGGAAGTTGTCCGGACTTCAAAGGGAAAACGGCCACCCCATCAGGAAGTTCCCACCTGAACGTTCTCCCCTGGAACCCCCGGAGGGGAACGAATAAGGATCTTGCGCGTTAACCGCTGAAGAGCAGTCGAGCCTGGCTGCCAAGTGGCAACATCGCGAGGTAGTGAAGATGATCTATCACGGCTTTAACGACGATGCGGACCGGCACCTTGCCATCCTGCGTGAAAGGATCAGAGACAAGGAAGCCTCCAGCTGGAAGCACCTTGCTCTTGGCTTCGGATTCAGCGGCATCATTTTTTCGCTGATCGCCCTGATATTCCTGCTCAGCTATTGACCGCACGCCCAAGGCAGCCTGGACGTTCTCAGGAACACTACTGCCGCTCGAACGTTGTTCTGAAGAGTGATGAGGCCAAACCGCCCTCAGCGCTTGCAACGACGCACAATCCAGCGAGGTAGAGATGACTTATCAAACGCAGACCAACGAACAGGACAAGGAAGTCGTTCTGGGAGAAAAGGAAGCCAAGCAGGGCCTCGAACTTCACGAGATGCGTTACGTCCTGGCGATCGGCACCGCAGGCGCGGTAATCGCACTGGCGGTTGTCGGCTACATCCTGCTTTGAGTTCACCAGTCTGGAAGGCTAGAGCCCTTCGAAAGACCAAACAAAAGGGACGAACCTTGAAAAGGTCGTCCCTTTTGTTTTTCCGGCGAGAGGCTCAACTCTCGCTCGCAGAAGGTGACCCGGCAGATCGCCGGGCAGACCGATTAACGGCAAGCCGCCACATATTCGCGGCCATAGGAATCGCGGTAGATACACTTGCCCGGTTCCGTTGCCCTTCCGACAAGCGCACCGGCAGCCGCGCCGACGGCGCCACCAACAAGCGCTCCGCCTGCCTTACCGGTCGTTGCAGCACCGATCGCCGCGCCTGAGGCACCACCGATCACCGCGCCCTTTTGCGTGTTGTTGCAAGCGGTCAGACCAGTCAAAGCGACCGCAACCAGCATGATTTTCCACATGATCAACTCCCTTCGTGTTGCATTAGGCAGAACGGGAGAGCAGCGGAATTGTTCCAGAAAAAGATGGAAAACTGCCGCCAAGACCAACGCAGAGATCCGTCGTGCGGAGGAACTTCTGTCAGCCTCGAACGTTTGCCCGGTATCGGGCAGCCGGCGATCCAGAAGAGGATTTCCCGGCTGCCACTTACAGGAGGATCCGACATGACTGACAGGACCAGGGACGAGATCGCCCGTATTCTGAAAGACAACACGCGCAGCAAGGCTGATCGCGTAGACGAGCTTCTGCGGATGCGAGAGGACGCACGTGCCCTGCAACGGGCGGCGACGGAAAGCCCGATGGGTAACGAAACCCCGGATTCGTCGGGCCTTCGGGACATCGACAGGGCATTGGAGCGCCTCGGCCATAGCGACCTTGCCGAGGCTGAGGAAAACAGCGCCGCAACCCTTTGACCGGCGACCCTGCGCGGCCCTTCCAGCCCGGCCTGGAAGGGCGAAACGTTGAAGCTGCCGGCAAGAAAACCTATCTCTAAAGGCGAACACAAGCACAGGCGGCCCCATGAACACCACCTTTGAAGACCTTGGCTTTGACCCCGAGATCCTCGGTCCGGAGGAAGAGCAGAAGAAGACAATCCGTCAGAAATTGATGACGACGGTCCGCAAGGCCGCGCGTCAGGTGCCGTTCATGGAAGATGTCGTCGCCGGCTATTTCTGCGCGCTCGATCCCTCGACACCCAGCAAGGTGCGGGCCACCGTGCTCGCATCGCTGGCGTATTTCGTGTTGCCTTTGGATGTAATTCCAGACTTTCTGATCGGCATCGGCTTCGGCGATGACGCAACCGTGCTTCTGGCTGCCCTCGCGATGATCCGCAGCCACATGCGGCCGGATCACTACCAGGCTGCAAAGGATGCCTTGAAGGACGGCGAAATCTGACCGACTGTCTAGAGGTGGTCGCGTCCGGGCTGATCGTCTTGTGCCGACTTGTGCATCACTTGACCGGCCGCTTTGGTTCCGTGCCAGCAGCCTGACGTTCTCCCGGCAATCAGCCAGTAAATTCCGCCGCCGATAAATCCGGCCGCCAGCGCAACCGCACTTCCCGGCCGGAAGGCACTGTCCGCGGCTTCGGCTCCAAGTGTCCAGACTGCAAAGGCGATCACCCCGGCGGCACCGACGTGAAACAGGAAACTGCGCAGCCGTGCAGCTTCGGCCAGAACGATTGCAACGGCAGCCGGGGCCAGGGCCGTGGCACCGACCACACTTGCACCCACGAGACCGCTTCCGACCATGGTTGCAAAGGCAATCGGATCGGCTTCGGGATGCCCGGCCCGGAAAAAGCCCCAGGCAAGGAACAGGCCGCACGCCAGCACCGCGAAGATGAAACCGAACGCGATCCTGAGAAGCTGCAACATGAATTTCCCGCCGTCCAAACCGCTGTCCTTCCTTGATATGCGCGAGCTGACTGCTTACTTGACCATCTGCCGGTCGGATTGCAACCTTCCAGAACCGGCAGTTGCCCGACTGGCCATGATCAGGCCAGCCGGAGCCTTAGCCCCTGAAAATGTGACCCGGCATGTCGAAAACGGTGTTTTCGCTTGACTTTTTGCCGGTTTCGCAAGACGTTGGGGGATGGCGTTAGGCCATATCCATCTCAGCACCTTGGTACCAGCGTTCCGAGGATTTTTGTGCATGGAGCATATCAAAGCCCTAGCGCCACGTTGAAACGAAAGAGGAGTTTGCGACCATTCGCCGTCCGTTCCGCGCCCCGCCTCCTACGAAGGAAGGCCCGCGCACAAACCACGAAATTCGCGTTCGCGAAGTCCAGTTGATTGATCATGAAGGCGCCAACCGTGGCGTCATCCCGACAGAAGAGGCGATGGGCATCGCCATGGATGCCGGGTTGGATCTTGTTGAAATCCAGCCGAACGCAAATCCGCCTGTCTGCAAGATCCTGGACTATGGCCGGTACAAGTACCAGGCTCAGAAGAAAGCAGCAGAAGCCCGCAAGAAACAGAAGACCGTCGAGATCAAGGAGATCAAGATGCGTCCGAACATCGACACCCACGACTACGAGGTGAAGATGAAGAGCATGTTGCGGTTCTTTGGCGAAGGCGACAAGGTGAAGGTCACACTCCGTTTCCGGGGCCGCGAAATGGCCCACCAGGACCTGGGCATGAACCTGCTCAACAAGGTCCGTGAGGAAACCAACGAAATCGCCAAGGTTGAATCCGCGCCGAAGCTCGAAGGCCGCCAGATGGTTATGGTTCTGGCTCCGATCAAGTAAGCTTCATCGCGTTTGAATGTCCGAAAACCCCGCTCCGGCGGGGTTTTCTCGTTTTCAGGCGGCAGAACAACTCATTTCCTCAAAAATCCTGTCCGGCATGTCACATCCAGCGCCGCTGTCTTGTCATTACCTGCGAACACCACGTGTGCGCAGGAGACGAAAATGATGATGGACAATGGGAATGCAGCAGCAGGGCTTCAGACCAAGCTTGCGAATGACCGGCAATTGATTGACGTCGCCGTCGTTTTTCACAGCGGGTACGGTCACACAGAACGTCAAGCAGCGGCTGTCAGGCAGGGCATAGAGGATGTCGACGGTGCACGCGCACTGCTTCTGACGGCCGATGAAGCCAGCACCCGCTGGAACGAACTCAATGCGGCCAGCGCAATCATCTTCGGCACGCCAACCTACGTCGGCGCAGCCTCCGCCGCCTTCAAGACCTTTCAGGAAGCCAGCTCGCAGGAAATCATGTCGAAGGGCTATCTCTGGCGGGACAAGATTGCGGCCGGCTTCACCAATTCCGGTTCGCGTTCCGGCGACAAGCTGGCGGTGCTCATCCAGTTGGCCCTGTTTGCAGCCCAGCACGGCATGCACTGGGTCAGCCTGGACCTGCCGCCAGCCAATTGTTCCTCGCAAGGATCGGAAGACGATCTCAACCGGCTCGGCTTCTGGCTCGGGGCTGCGGCACAGTCGAACACCGACGAAGGGCCGCAGACAGCTCCCCCGGCCGCGGATCTGGCAACCGCCCGCCATCTTGGCAGGCGTGTGGCGAAAACGGCCTTGCAGTTTGCAGCCGGACGGGTGCAAGCACGGCCCGAACCGGCGTTGACGTGATAGGCTGTCATGATCATGACGGACACACCGGCCCTTGAAGACGACACCGCTTTGCGCAGGCGACTGACCCGCATCGCCTACCGCATGCTGGGATCAGTCTCCGACGCGGAAGACGTGGTTCAGGAAGCCTGGCTGCGCTGGCTTGCCGCCGACCGGGAAAAGGTGCGCGAGCCTGTCGCCTTCCTGAAGACCATCGTCACACGGCTTTGCCTCAATGAATTGAAATCCGCACGCCGTCGCCGCATGTCTTACGTTGGCCCATGGCTTCCAGAGCCCCTGCTGACGACATCAGATGCCGAAATCGCCGACGACATTACGTTGCCCGTGATGGTGGCTCTGGAGCGGCTGTCACCGCTCGAAAGGGCCGCCTTTCTGCTGCATGACGTTTTCAGCATGGGTTTCGAGGAAATTTCGACCGCCATCAACCGGGAACCGGCAGCCTGCCGCAAGCTCGCCAGCCGGGCCAGGGCAAGGCTGCAGGAAGCAAGACCACGCTTTTCCGCCACGCCGGAACAGGGCCGAAAGCTGGCGACCGCCTTCTACGAAGCATCGCGCAGCGGCGACTTGGAGAAACTCCAATCCCTGCTGGCCGAAGACATCGTCGTCTACGCCGACGGCGGCGGCAAGGTGCCTGCCACGTCAGCTCCGACATTCGGGCACGAACGGTCGATGAGCCTCTTTGCGGCACTCGCCCGCTATTTCAGAAAGGCTCCGTCACGCCTGATCCGGTTTGCTGACATTGACGGACTGCCCGGTTTTGTAACCGAGGAAGATAGCGGCATTGTCCAGACCACAGCATTGCAGATCCGGGACGGCAGGATCATCGCCGTCTATGTGACCCGCAACCCGGAAAAGCTCAGGCATCTTGGCGCAGATCAGGAGGACACGATACGTCCGCCAATTGACCTGAACTGATCAGCACGAGTGGAAATCAGCTTCGCGGCGTTATCCGATCAGCCGGTTCACATCAACAACCGGCATTCCTGCGTTGTGCGCTGCCTCAAGCCCTTGATGACTGTCCTCGAACACGAGGCATTGTTCGGCTGCGACACCGAGCCGGGAAGCGGCTTCCAGGAAGAGATCCGGCGCCGGTTTGGCATGGGCAACGTCATCAATCGTGACAACCGTATCGAACAACGGCAGCAGTCCCGTCTCCTTCAACGACGCCAGCACCACTTCCTGCGGTCCACCAGAGGCGACCGCCATCGGCAACTTGCCGTGAAACCTCCGTGCAATGGCGCTTATTACCTCGATCTCGCCGACTTCACCGATCCGGGCCAATACTGCCGTGCGCATCTCCCGAACGGCCAGTGGGCGATCCACCGTAACGCCGTGCTCGGCTTCATAGTCATCAAGCAGCACATGTTCTGACATTCCCGCCCGGGCGTGGTACCAGTCCGGCTCCATATGATGACCGGCGGCCCTGAACGCGTCCTGCCAGGCACCGGCATAGAGCGTTGGTGTTTGCACCAGCGTGCCATCACAATCGAAAATCAGGGCTTGCGCCCGTTGGAGAAGCGTCTCCAGCTCATTCATGTCATTGGGCTTTCGATGAGAATTGCACGGAAGTCGTTGACGTTGGTGAGGGTTGGCCCCGGCACCACCTGATCGCCAAGAGCCGCGAAGAAACTGTGGCTGTCATTGTCGCCGAGCATGGCGACCGGGTCGAGGCCAAGCGCCTCTGCTCGCTCAAGAGTGCTTGGGCCAATAACCGCCCCTGCAACATCCGCCGCCCCGTCGACACCGTCTGTGTCACAGGCAATCCCGTAAAGACCGTCAGCACCCTTGAGTGCGATCGCGAGAGCAAGGGCAAATTCCGCATTCGGACCACCACAGCCCTTACCGCGCCGCGTCACCGTGCATTCACCGCCGGACAGAAGCAGGACGGGCCGCCCACCCGGTTTCATCGCCTGCTGGCGTTCGATCGCGAGTCTGGCCTGCTGTTCAGCCACTTCACGCGCCTCGCCTTCAATGGCATCCCCCAGGATCTCGACTTCCATACCTTCGTCGGCTGCCAGGCTTGCCGCTGCTTCCAGCGATAGCGATGGTGCCGCGATGATGCGGTTTTCCACCCTCGACACTCTTTCATCTTCCGGCGGCAGCACTCCGGTGGCGCCGTCCAGCACAGCAAGTACAGATGCCGGCACAGACATGCCAAAGCGTTCGATAACCGCGCGCGCGTCCGCTGGCGTCGTCCGATCGCCAACCGTCGGGCCTGAGGCAATAAAGGCCGGATCGTCACCGGGAACATCGGAAATGATCAACGCCGTCATCCGGGCAGGATAGGCTGCCGCTGCAAGCTGCCCCCCCTTGACCAGGCTGACATGCTTGCGGACCGTGTTCATGTCGGTGATTGGCGCGCCTGATGCCAGCAGGGCTTCATTCAAGGCCTGCAGGTCAGCAAGCGAAATATCTCCGGCCGGCGCCTCCAGCAGCGCCGACGCCCCGCCTGAAATCAGCGCGATCACGTGATCCGCTTCTTCAAGCGAGGACAACAGACCGAGAAGGCGCTGTGTTGCCTGAAGCCCACGCCCGTCCGGCACCGGATGTGATGCCTCGACGATTTCGATCCCCCGGCAAGGCCTGGAGTAGCCGTCGCGGGTGATGACCAGTCCCTCTGAAGCCCCCCAGGCTGCTTCAACCGCTTCGGCCATGCGTGCCGACGCCTTGCCGGCACCGATCACGACCGTCCGGCCGTCAACCCTTTCCGGCAGGAATGCGGGAACGCACTTCATCGGGTCGGCCGCTGCAACGGCCGTCTCGAACAGACGCCGCAACAGGGCCTCACGCGAACAATCTGTCATGCATCGAGCCCCAGGGTCGATTGCCGTTTGATCAGCTCGACCGGATAATGTTTCGTGTCGGGTGGCCTGACGCCGTCGACAATCCAGGCCAGCATCGCTTCAGCGGCATTGCGGCCGAACAGCGCGGTATCGCAGCGCACCGAGCTGAGCCTGGGAAAGGCCAGTGAGCATTCCTCGATATCGTCGAAGCCGATGATCCTGAAATCCTGACCAACCTTGATGCCAAGTTCGGCAAAGCCGCTCAGCATGCCAAGCGCAACCAGGTCGCTGAAACAGATCGCCGCTTCCAGGCCTTCGTGTTCCTGAAGGATCTTCAGCGCGATTTCACGGCCGAACTGCCTCGATGGCCGTCCGTGAAAAATCGTCGGCGCAAGGCCGTTCGCCTGCATCACGCTTCGATAGCCGGACATGCGCTCCAAGGTGATCGGACGATCCGCCAGACCGCCGGCAAAGGCGATCTTCTGACATCCCGTATCGATCAGGTGCCGTGTCGCAGCTTCGCCTCCAAAGGCGTAGTCATGCGAAGCGAAGGGAAACAGGTCCGTGCGCTCGTCCAGCTGACGCAGCACCTGCATGGTGGGAATTCCGGCCCGCTCGATCCGCTCGAAGGGGCTTTCGTCGCCGCCATAGGTCGGCGAGATGACGAAGGCCGACACGCCATGCTCGATCATGCTGTCGATCACCTGGGCCTGGATCTCCGGGTCCTCATCCGTATTGGCGATGACGGTCGAGTATCCCTTGCTGGCAAAGGTCATCTGCGCACTGGCGGCAAATTCGGTGAAGAAGGGGTTGCGCAGGTCGTTGATGATCAGGCCGATGAGGCCGGATGCAGCGCCCCGCAAGCCGGCAGCCGAGCGGTTGTAGACATAACCAAGCTCATCAATTGCCCTGGCCACCTCTTCCCGGGTTGACTGTTTCACCAGCGACGAATTCTGGAGCACCAGCGAGACGGTCGATTTCGAAACGCCCGCCTGCCTTGCAACATCCAGAATTGTCGGCCGCTTCTTCATGAAAGGTCTATCCGATCCCGTGCAGTTTCAGGAGCAGCCCCATGCGCTCCTCGGCGATCTCCGGCTTTGACAACAAACGCGCCTGATCCGCAAGCCGGAAGACCTCTGCATAATGGGCAATCTCACGCGAAGACTGAAAACCGGCCGGCATGATGAAGTGGCTCTGGGCATCGTTCAGCCAGGCAAGAAACGCGATTCCGGCCTTGTAGAAGCGGGTCGGCGCCTTGAAGATTTCCCGGCTCAGCGGAACGGTTGGCGCGAAGAGCTTGTGATAGGTGCCCATATCCCCTTCCGCCAATGCCTCAAGCGCCTGGCTCGCCACGGGGGCAATCGCCGCAAAGGCCCCCAGCAGAGCATGCGAATAGTGCTTGCCATCGCCGGCGATCAGATCTGCATAGTTGAAGTCATCGCCGGTATAAAGCCGCACACCGTCGGGCAAGCGTGCACGGAAGGCTTCTTCGTGTGCCTGATCGAGCAAGGAAATCTTGATGCCGTCGACCTTTGCCGCGTGGCTTTCGATGATGGCGAGGACGGCGTCGGACGCCGCCGAAACATCCATGGACCCCCAATAGCCGGTCAATTCCGGATCGAACATGTCGCCCAGCCAGTGCAGGATGATCGGCTCCCGCGCCTGACGGATCAGCCGGCCATAGACGTCGGCGTAATCGTCCGGCCCGGCCCCGATGGCGGGAAGCGCCCGCGATGCCATCAGGATCGCCTGACCGCCTGCCGCCTCGATGGCCTCCAACTGGACCGTATAGGCCGCAACGATGTCGTCGTTTGTCTTGAGATTTTCCAGCGGCACCTGATCGGTGCCTGCCCCGCAGGCAACACGCGGCTTCAGCGGATGCGCCTTCGCCTCTTTCATGGTGCGTTCGATCAGTTCCTTTGCCGTTGCCCAGTCAACGCCCATGCCGCGCTGCGCGGTGTCCATGGCCTCGGCCAGTCCCAGCCCCTGATCCCACAGCCAGTGCCGGAATTTCAGCGTATTTTCCCAATCGACAGCCGGAGAACCAACCCATGGATCGCGCTCGCGCAGCGGATCAGACACCACATGCGCCGCGGCAAAAGCGGTGCGGGTTAGCGGCACCCGCGGGGCACGCGGCGTCAGGGCTTCTCCGATGAGGCTGTAGGGTTCCAGACGGTTTTCGTAAGTGGGCAGGGTCAGCATGATACGCTCCGGAAACTTGGCGGCCGGTCAGGCCGAGACGGGAATATCGAGGACGAGAATGCCGTCGATCCCGCCGATGGCATTGGCGACCAGCTTGGCGCCGAGCGCCTTGTGGTCCGGATGGGTCTGGTAGGCTTCCAGTGCCTCCCAGCTTTCGAAATCGACGGTGAAACCGTGCATGTAGCCCCGTTCGATCTGTTCCGGGCTTTCGCTGCGGCCCGAAACGATCTCGCCGATGCCCGACACCTGATCGCGGATGCTTCTGAGTTCCTGAAACAGGCTTTCGATCAGCTCTTCGGCAACATCCGGCTGAAACTTGATGAGAACGATATGGCGGATCATGACAGCGCCCCGTGATCTTGGCGGATCATGTCGGAGGCTTTCTCGCCGATCATGATGGCCGCAGCATTGGTGTTGGAGGAAACGACCGTCGGCATGATGGAAGCATCGACCACGCGCAGACCCTCCACACCGTTGAACCTCAGGCGCGGATCGACCACGGCCTTGTCGTCGGAGCCCATGCGGCAGGTGCCGGCCGGATGATGGGAGGTCTTAGAGTGTTCGCAGATGAAGCGGAAGTAGTCTTCGTCGGTCTTCACGCCTGGCCCCGGCAAGTGCTCGGCCTTGATGAAGGGCTTCAGCGGCGCCTGCGCCAGAATTTCCTGCGTCAGCTTCAGACCCCGGATCGACATTTCCCGGTCCTGGCTGTCCTGCAGGTAATTCGGGTCGATCAACGGCGCATCTGCAGGATTGGAGCTCTTCAGGCGTACGCTGCCCCTTGAGCGCGGACGAAGATAACAGGAGTTGAGCGTCACGCCGCCATCCGGCATGGCGGCAACGCCGGATTCGATCCCCGTCCCCAGACCCAGATGGAACTGAAGGTCCGGCGAACGCGCATCGGGGTTCGCGTACCAGAACCCGCCCGTCTCGAACAGGCTGGAGGACACCGGCCCGCGCCGGGTGAGCAGATATTGAAGGCCGGCCAGCACAGAGAGATGCGGCTTGGCATAGCGGTCGTAGGTATGCGGGCCGCTGACTTCGCAAATGCAGTAGAGATCCAGATGGTCCTGCAGGTTGGAACCGACCTCAGGCTGGTCATAGGCGATATCGATACCGAGCTTTCTGAGTTCGTCGGCGGGACCGATGCCGGAAAGCTGAAGCAGACGGGGCGAGCCAATGGAGCCGGACGACAGAATGACTTCAGAGCCCGCCGTCAGCCGGGTGCCGTCGATGAGTTCGACACCGGTCGCCTTGCCGCCTTCCACCACGATACGGCGCACCTGGGCACCGGTCTTGATGTGGAGATTGGGCCTGCCCTTGTTGGGCGCCAGATACGCCATGGCGGAGGAAGACCGGCGGGCATTGCGCTGTGTCAGCTGGTAGTAGGCAACACCGTCCTGCTTCTCGCCTGTCACATCCTCGTTTTTCGGAATGCCGAGCGCAGCAGCGGCTTCGAAATAGGCTTCGCAGATCGGCAGCGGGGCACAGGGCCTGGAAACGCCGAGCGGGCCGCCCTTGCCGTGGTAGCGGTTGTCGTAGGTGTCGTTGTCCTCGGCCTTGCGGTAGTAGGGCAGAACATCTTCATAGCCCCAGCCCTCGCAGCCCATCTGACGCCACTCGTCATAATCGAGCGCATTGCCGCGGGTATAGATCTGCGCATTGATGGCCGAACCGCCACCAATCACCTTGGCCTGGGTATAGCGGAACACGCGGTTCTGCATGTGTTTTTGCGGCACCGTGTGCCAGCCCCAGGAGCCGATCCCCTTGGTCATTTTCGCAAAGCCGGCAGGCAGGTGATAGAACGGATGCCAGTCGCGCCCGCCTGCTTCCAGCAGCAGCACGGAAACGTCCGGGTTCTCGGTTAAACGCGCGGCAACAACCGAGCCGGCGCTGCCACCACCGATGATGATGAAGTCGTAGCCTGTATTCATCTGAAGTCTCTCAGAACAACTCGCTCTAAAGCCGGGGGATCGACAGTCCGCCGTCCACCGCGAAGGTCGAACCGGTTGCAAAGGCCATTTGGCCATCGACAATAGGCACGATGATTGAGCCGATATCGGCGGGCTGCCCCCACCTGGCAGCAGGCACCAGACCGCCTTCGATCCGGGCCGTGTATTTGTCTTTCACTCCGGCGGTCATGCCGGTTTCGATAATGCCTGGCCTTAGCTCGAAGACACCGATGCCATGCGGCGCAAGCCGGACGGCGAAAAGCTCCGCCATCATGGCGGCGCCTGCTTTCGACAGGCAGTATTCCGCCCTTTCGATCGACACCATCTCCGCACTTACGGAGGTGATGAAGCTCATCGAGCGATAGCTGTCTGACGACTGATCCAGCATGCGTCTCGCCACTTCCTGCGCCAGGAAGAAGGCCCCACGCAGGTTGACACCCATGACGAAGTCGAAACTGTCGGGCGCCAGATCCAGCATGTCGCCCCGGATCCTGGCCGGAACGCCCGCGTTGGAAACAAAAGCCGTCACCGGCCCGAGATCCGCCTCCACCCGGTCGAGCAGCGTCTTGCAATGGTCGATGTCCAGAAGGTCATGCCGGAAATAGCGGCCCTTGCCACCCAGGCTGTTCAGGGCTTCGACCACCTCCGGCGCGTTGGCTTCTTCCTGAGCGGCGATGGCAACCGTGTGACCGGCCTCCGCGAGAGCCCTCGAAATGCCGAGACCGATGCCGCGCTGGCCGCCGGTGACAAGTGCGATCCTGTTCATGCCGCCAGGTCCTTCTTGATCGTTTCGGCGGCGCGCAGCGCCAATGCCGCGACCGTGAGGGCCGGATTGACGGCAGCCGAGGTTGGCAGCGCTCCCGCATCGGCCACAAACAGGTTCGGATGATCCCAGGACCGGCAGTCCGGATTGAGCACGGAGTTAGCCGGATCATCGCCCATGCGCACCGTGCCGCACTGATGCGAGGGCACCCTGCCGTCGAACAGGCGCGACAGAACCAGCGGGAAACCGGCCTCGCGCAGGGTCTTGCGGGTCTTCTCGACCAGCTTCCTGTGCGCCGTCATGTTGGACCGCTGCCAGATGAGCTGGATCTTGCCGTCCTTCAGGACAACCCGGCTTTCAGGATCGGGCAGATCCTCGGAAATCAGATAGAGATCAAGGGCATGCCCGGAAATCCAGCGGGCAGCGAATTTCGGCAGCTGCGGCACCTGGATCTTCAGGATATCCGGCGTCACCCGCCCCAGCAGCTGAACGTTGCCCAGAGGCATGCCGTCTTCGCCGTCATCGAGATACCAGTCATTCAGGCCGAAGGTCTTCTGATAGACGGAAGTATTCCGGAACCGCGGATCAATGGCGATCATCGCCGTCGCATTGTGGTTCATGAAACAACGACCGACATAGTCCGAGAGGTTGGCTACACCGGACCGCAACAAGAGCGCCGCGGACTGGACAGCACCCGCACACAGGGCAACGACCCCCGGTGTCAGGCAGATCTCTTCACCGTCCTTGCTGTAGTGGACTTCATCGATACGGCCGGACTTGTAGCCCGTCCGGAGCGCGGTGACTTCGGCACCGGTGACAAGGGTGACGTTGTCATGAGCCATTGCGGCTTCCAGCGCACAGGTTTCCGCATCCATCTTGCCGCATCTGAGGTCGGGGTAACCGTCCCAGCCGGTGTGCCCGGCATCCAGCCAGCGGTCGATATCAACCCCCAGCGGCAGGCTGAACGGGCGAACGCCCGCCTGCTCAAGGCGCCGCCGGGCAATCCGGATGGCTTCCTCGTCCGGGATGGGCGGAAACGGATAAGGCCTGCCGTGCGGCGGTTCAGTCGGATCGGAGGCGGTATCGCCCCGAACCTGGAAAAGCTGTTCGGCGGCGTCATACCAGGGCGACAGCTCGTCATAGGCAATCGGCCAGGCAGGTGAAACACCGTCATAATGCTCCAGCGCGCTGAAGTCCTCTTCCCGGTAACGGATCAGCACCGCGCCGTAGAGCTTCGAGTTGCCACCGACATTGTAGTAGTTGCCTGGCTCGAACGGATTACCCTGTCCGTCGAGCCAGGTTTCCGGTGCCCGGAAAGCGCTGTTGGTATAGATGCGCCAGGGGTCCCGGGCCGGAGCATCGTCCGGTATCCGGTATCCCCGTTCCAGAATCGTGATCTTGGCCCCGGTCGGAGCAAGGCCCGCGGCAAGGGAAGCTCCCCCCATGCCGCTGCCGATGATCACAATGTCGGGCGCCGTATTCATGGGTCAGGCGATCCGGTTTTCGGTCTTCGGGTCGAAAGCGACCGCCTTTTCCATGTTGAAGGCAAACGGGAACACTTCTCCCGCCTTCACGGCAACGTCGGCACGGAAGCGGCCGGTCACGTCCTTGCCGCCGATCTGGCTGACGACGAACGTGTCGGAACCTGCCGGCTCGGTGACTTCCACCGGAGCATCGACGATGTGAACCGCCTTGGAATTGCGGTCGGCACCATCCTTGTCGGTAATGGCTTCCGGCCGAATGCCGAGGATGATGTCCTTGCCGATGCTGGAAGAGAGCGCGTCGGAGGCAAACGGAATGGCCGCCGTCTTGCCGTCTGCTAGCGAGACTTCCGCAGCCGGCCTGCCGTCCGCCGAGACCACCTTGGCCGGGAACAGGTTCATGGAAGGTGATCCCATGAAGCCCGCCACGAACATGTTGGCCGGATTGTCGTAGATCTCTTTCGGCGTGCCCAGCTGCTGGACATAGCCACCGAACATGACAGCGATCCGGGTCGACAGCGTCAGTGCCTCGATCTGGTCGTGGGTCACATAGACAATTGTCGTGCCGAGCTTCTGGTGCAGCTTCTTGATTTCCGTGCGCATGTCGACGCGCAGCTTTGCATCCAGGTTGGACAGCGGCTCGTCGAACAGGAACACGTCCGGCTCGCGCACCAGTGCACGCCCCATGGCAACACGCTGGCGCTGACCACCGGAAAGCTGGCCCGGCTTGCGGTCGAGTAGATGGCTGATCTGAAGGAGATCGGCCACCTGGCCAATCCGCTTTTCGCGTTCCGGCTTCGCAATGCCGTGCATTTCCATGCCGAAGGAGATGTTCCCGGCAACGGTCATGTTCGGGTAAAGCGCGTAGGACTGGAACACCATTGCGATGTTGCGGTCCGCCGGCTTGACGCCGTTCATGCTCTTGCCCTTGATCGCGATCTCGCCGGAGGTGATGTCCTCCAGGCCGGCAATCATGTTCAGCAAGGTGGACTTGCCGCAGCCGGACGGGCCGACGAGCACGAGGAACTCGCCCTCTTCGATGGAGATGTCGGTTTCATGCAGGACCCGCAAGGATCCATAAGACTTGGTCGCCTGCTTGATGTCGAGAAAGCCCATTGTCTTATCCTTTTACTGAGCCTGCCATCAGACCACGCACGAAGTAGCGGCCCGCGACGATGTAGACGAGAAGGGTTGGCAGCGCGGCCATGATCGCGCCGGCGAAATGCACGTTGTATTCCTTCACCCCGGTGGAGGATTGCACCAGGTTGTTGAGGGCAACGGTCATCGGCTGGCTGTCGAAATCGGAGAAGGACGCGCCGAACAGGAAGTCGTTCCAGATGTTGGTGAACTGCCAGATGATGCAGACCACCGCGATCGGACCGGACGACGGCAGCAGGATGCGCCAGAAGATCCGGAAGAAACCGGCACCGTCGATCTGCGCCGCCCGGACAAGCTCTGTCGGAAAGGCCGCATAGTAGTTGCGGAAATAGAGCGTCGAGAAGCCGATGCCGTAGACGAAGTGTACGAAGATCAGACCCGGCACCGTGCCGGCGATGCCCATCAGACCCAGCATGCGAGCCATCGGGATCAGCACCATCTGAAAGGGAATGAAGCAGCCGAACAGCAGCAGGCCGAACAGGATGGTCGCACCGCGGAACGTCCACTTGGTGAGCACGTAACCGTTCAGCGCGCCGACCAGCGTCGACAGGGCGACCGCCGGAACGACCATGATGATGGAGTTGAGGAAATAGGGCCGCAGACCCGTTGCCTCAACACCCACCTGGGCACTCGACCAGGCACTTTGCCACGGAGCGATGGTCCACTCCTGCGGCAGCGCCATCATCCCGCCTGAAGTGATTTCGGTCAGCGGCTTCAGCGAGTTGACCACCATCACGTACAGCGGCAGCAGGTAGTAGATGCAGAACAGCGCGAGCAGCAGATACAGGATCACCCGGGCCGGACGCAGGGAGGAAGACTTGGACATCGTCGACATCACTTTTTCTCCCTGAGCTCTGACCAGAGGTAGGGCACGATGATCGCTGCGATCGTCATCAGCATGATCACGGCGGAAGACGCACCAATGCCCATCTGGTTTCGGGTGAATGTGTAGGAATACATGAAGGTTGCCGGCACTTCGGTTGCGGTGCCCGGTCCGCCGCCTGTCAGGGCGATCACCAGGTCGTAGGACTTGATCGCCATATGGGCGAGCACCACGAAGGCCGACATGAAGGCAGGACGAAGCTGCGGAATCACGATCCGGCGATAAAGCGCGAACGTGGAAGCGCCGTCGATCTGGGCAGCTTTCATCATCTCGCTGTCGATACCGCGCAGGCCCGCAAGGAACATCGCCATGACGAAGCCCGAGGTCTGCCAGACCGCAGCGATCACGATGGTGTAGATCGCGAAATCCCGGTCCTTGATCCAGTTGAAGGTAAAGGTTTCCCAGCCCCAGCCGCGCACGACGGCCTCGATACCGATGCCCGGGTCGAGGAACCATTTCCAGGCAATTCCGGTCACGATGAAGCTGAGCGCCATCGGATAGAGGTAGATCGTGCGGATGAAGCCTTCTGCGCGGATCTTCTGATCGAGAAGGATCGCCAGCAGCAGACCCAGGACGCAGCAGATGGTGATGTAGAGAACGCCGAAAACCACAAGGTTCCAAACGGCCGTATCCCACGCACGGATCTTGAAGAGGTTTTCATAATTCTGCCAGCCGACCCAGCCGAAGGTGGGCAGAATACGGCTGTCCGTGAAAGACAGGTAAAGCGTGAAGGCGATGAAGCCGTAAACGAAGATTGCCACGATGGCGATCGTCGGGCTGAGCACGAGTTTGGGCAAAGCATCACGCAGTCTGTCAACAACGGAACCGCGCGGGTTCGCCGTTTCAGAGAGAGACATCTTGAGTTCCCCGACCTAGAGCACTTTTGCCGGCGTTCCAGCGAACGCGCGCGGCAGCTCTGAGACTTTGGTTCCGGCCGGCTCCAGGCGGTTGCTTGCAACCGCGAGACGGTCCGCCGAACCGGTGGGAGAGCGGTGACGGATCACCGCTCTCCGCGCGGTCGTTACTTGTTGATCTGAACGGCGGTAACGAGTTCTGCAACAGCGGTTTCGCTGTCGTATTCCCCGTTGAAATGCGCCGTGATCACGTCATACATGGCGTTCTTGACGGCAGCCGGGTTGGCGTGACCATGCGCCATGGAGCCGTAGAGGTTGCCGCTGTCGGCAGCCTTTTTCAGATCCACCATGCCTTTCTTGCCGCAGGCGTCAAAGTCATCGTTCGGCACGTCGGTCCGGGCCGGAACGGAGCCTTTGACGACGTTGAACGCGGACTGGAAGCTCGGCGACAGGATGGCGGTTGCCAGGGCAGCCTGCTCCTTGCCCACTTCCGGCCCCTGCGCGAACATCGCGAACTGGTCGGCGTTGAAGGTCACCTGGTCCTGGGTGCCCGGGAAGCGGAAGCAGAGGAAATCTTCATCCGGCTTCTTGCCGGCATTCAGGAATTCACCCTTCGCCCAGTCGCCCATCATCTGGAAGGCTGCATCGCCGTTGATGACCATGGCGGTCGCAAGGTTCCAGTCACGGCCGGAGAAGTTGTCATCCACATAGGAGCGGATCACGGCCATGCGGTCGAACGATTCCTTCATGGTGTCGGAGCCGAGCGCTTCCTCGTCCAGGTCGATGAAGGCCTTCTGGTAGAACTCGGGTCCACCGGTCGCCATCACGACTGCGTCGAAGATGGTCGCGTCCTGCCAGGCCTGACCGCCGTGCGCGATCGCGGTCTTGCCGGATGCCTTGACCTTTTCCAGAGCGGCAACGAATTCGTCCCAGTTCTGCGGCGGCTCGATACCAAGCTCGTCGAGGATGGCCTTGTTCGCCCAGACCCAGTTGGTGGAGTGGACGTTCACCGGAGCGGAGACCCACTTGCCGTCATACTTGGAGAATTTCTGCAGGGCTTCCGGAACCACGTCGTCCCAGCCTTCCATGCCGGCCAGGATGTTCAGGTCGGCAAGTGCGCCTTCCTTGGCCCAGTCGGTGATGTCGAAGCCGAGCATCTGTACGGCGGTGGGCGGGTTGCCGGAAGTAACGCGTGCGCGCAGCACGGTCATGGCCTGGGTACCGCCGCCACCTGCAACCGGCATGTCCTGCCAGCCGATGCCCTGGCTTTCCAGGTCCTGCTTCAGAACGTTCAGAGCAGCAGCTTCACCGCCGGAAGTCCACCAGTGCAGAACTTCAACATCGGCGGCGGACGCCAGGCTTGTGCTCATTGCAAGGGCGGCGAGGCCCAGCTTCAGAGATTTCAAAGACATCGATATTCCTCCCATAAGGTGCCTAAAGGCGTTTCGAGTGCCGGAGCCCGGCAATCGAGTGTCACGCAACGTTTATTGTAACGTTGCAAACCGGAGTGGTGTCAACGATTTTCATCACTCCCGAAAAACAAAGAGTTTCGTTTGTCTTACATACTATTAAGGCGGATGTTTCGGTGCTGCAGTGCAGCACATTATTGTGTTGTAACGTTACAAAAGCCCTGATTAGACTTGGCTTGCTTTTTGAGCTAGAAGGCTTCGGCTGAAGTGAACGGGCATGACGCGAAAAACCTTTGAACCCAACAGCGGTCGCGCCGCCGAAAAGCTGCCGCGCCCCACCTTGCGCACGGTGGCGCAGGAGGCAGGCTTCGCGGTGACCACGGTTTCCCGCGCCCTTGCCGGAGACCCCAGGATCGCGGAGACGACGCGCGAACGCGTTTCCGAAGTTGCCCGGCGTCTCGGCTACGTTCCCAATCGCGCGGCACAGCGCCTGCGCACCGGCCGTACCAAGGTCATCAGCCTTCTCCTGAACACACGGCACGAGTTTCTCAGCTTCACATCCGAGTTTCTCGGCGGCATGTCCGAAGGCCTTGCCGGAACCGGCTACGCGATCACAATTACAGCAGACGGCCTTGCCGACGACCGGCTTGAGGCAATCCGCAACATCCGCAGGCACTCGCTGGCAGACGCCATTGTCTTTACCCGCACCGAGTGCTTTGACGAGCGGGTCCGCTACCTGCTGGAGCACGACTTCCCGTTTGCCACCCATGGCCGGACGGACTTCACCACGCCCCACCCTTACGTCGACTTCGACAACGAGGTTTTCGCTCACATGGCCGTGGAGCGACTGGTTGCAAAGGGGCGCAAACACATTTGCATGGTCATGCCGAACGAACGCTACACCTTCGGTCAGCACCTGCGGTTCGGCGCCCGCCAGGCAGCCATTTCCCATGGCGTTCAATTGACGGTTCCCGATGGCGTTGACCTCGACAGCGAACCCGACGAGATCGCTGCGACCCTGCGCTCGCTCCATGCCGGCCCCAACGCGCCCGACGGTTATGTCTGCGTCGGTGAGGTCATGGCCCTGGTGACCCTCGCCTATCTCAACGACATCGGTCTGACACCCGGTATGGAAATCGACGTCGTCGCCAAGCGCGCCTCGCCCATTTCCAATCATTTCCGCCCGAGAATCGAGACCATCGACGAGGACCTGCGCGCCACCGGCAGAGCCATGGCCAAGGTTCTTCTCGCGAGGATCGACGGCGCCCCCATGGAGGATATGCAGATCCTCCTGAAGCCCGAAGGCGCCTTCTCGATTTCGGACTAGCCTGCTCATCACGCCACCCAGGGTGCCCGGGTCTTGCCGATGCGCATGGTCACGGTCTTGGCTTCCAGGAACTCGTCCAGTCCGTATTTGCCAAGTTCCCTGCCCTGGCCACTTTCCTTTACGCCGCCGAAGGGCAGTTCCGCAAAACCATCCATCCAGGTGTTGGTCCACACCGTGCCCGCATGCGCCCGGCGGGCGAATTCCAGACAGGTGTGAACGTTCTCGCTCCACACACCGGCGGACAGACCGTAGTCGGCATCGTTGACGAGTTCGATCGCCTCATCCAGCGTCTTGAAAGTCAGCACCGAAAGCACCGGCCCGAACACTTCTTCGCGGGCGATCGGCATGTCGCTTTTTACATCCGCAACGATCGTCGGCTGGTAGAACTGTCCGGCAAGGCCGGGAACCGTCAGGGCTTCCCCGCCCAGGTGGACAGTCGCTCCCGCGTCCGCGGCATCGCGCACATATTTGTCGATCTTGCTCTGGTGGTCGGGCGTGATGATCGCGCCGACCTTGGTCGATGGGTCCAGAGGATCGCCGAAGGGCACCTTCCGCGACAGGTCCACTGTCGCCTTCAGGAACGCCTCGGCGATGTCTTCGTGCACAATGATCCGGGATCCGGAGTTGCAGCATTCGCCTGCATTGAAATAGACGCCGAAGACAACCGCATCGACGGCGCTTTCGAGGTCGGCATCGGGGAAGATGACCTGCGGGTTCTTGCCACCAAGTTCCAGCGAGACCTTCTTCAAGGTTCCGGCCGCCGCCTTGACGATGGCCTTGCCGACGCCGGTCGAGCCGGTGAAGGTGACCATGTCGACACGCTTGTCGGCGGTCATCGCCGTTCCAACCGGATCGCCATAGCCAAGGACGATGTTGACGACCCCGGCCGGAATACCGGCTTCGATGCACAGTTCACCCAGAATGACCGTCGTTGCCGGGGTCATTTCGGAAGGTTTGATAACCGCGGTGCAGCCGGCGGCCAGCGCGAAGGGCAGTTTCTGCGACACGATCAGGAACGGAAAGTTCCACGGCGTGATGATCGAGACGACACCGACCGGCTCCTTGAGAACCAGGCCGAGCATGTCGCTGCCAAGGGAGTTGTAGCTTTCGCCGTGCATGGTGCGCGCCAGCGAAGCGGCAAAGCGCCAGATATCGGACGCGCCTTCGATTTCCGCCATGGCCTGGCTGATCGGCTTGCCGGATTCCAGCGTTTCCCAATAGGCGATCCGCTCCCGTTCCCGGTCGATCAGATCGGCGATCTTCAAGAGAAGCGTTGCCCGCTCCTTGCCGCTGGTGCGCGACCAGCGTCCCTTGTCGAAAGCAAGCCGCGCGGCGGAAACCGCCGCATCAACATCACGGGCACCGCCCTTCGCCGCCTTCGTGACAACGCTGCCATGGGACGGAGACACACGATCGAAGGTTGAGCCGTCAGCGCTCTGACGCCAGTCGCCATCGATCAGGTGACGGGCGACGAAGGGTTCGGCCGGGAGTTTTGCTTCGCTGATGGAAACGACGTTCAGGTCACTCATGACTTAACTTCCAGGAAATTCGGTTTGCGCTTTTCACGGAAGGCGGTAACGCCCTCGTTGCGATCTTCTGTCGGACTGATCATGCCGGAGCCGAGCGCCTCGATCATGGCACTGCGATCTTCACCCACGGCGGCATGGATCATGTATTTGGCCACTTCCACGGCCCGGGACGATTTGTCGGCCAGCTTCTCGGCCATCTCGAACGCAGCAGAAGCCGGATCGTCGGATATCTCGACTGCAAAGCCCGCCGCATAGGCACGTTCTGCGGAAATGCGCCGGCCGAACAGGGCCATTTCCTTCACCATCGGCTCACCCAGCAAACGGATCAACCGTTGCGTGCCGGACCAACCCGGTACGATGCCGACGGATGCTTCCGGCAGCGCCAGCGTCGCCCTTGGCGCCATCACGCGGATATCGGCGGTCGCTGCAAACTCCAGTCCACCACCAAAGGCGTGCGCGCCAAGCGCAGCCACCGTCGGCTTGGAAAGCCGCGCCAGCCGGTCAAAAACCCGGTGGCCTTCGCGCACCCAGTGACGGGCAAAGTCGTAAGGCGACAGCTCGGACCATTCGAGAATGTCCGCGCCGGCACAAAAGGCCTTGCTCTCCTCCGCTGTAATCACCACCGCAAGGATCGACGCATCGCGCTCCAGCTCATCGCAAAAGGGCTCAACCGCCTTCAGCATGTCGAGCGTGAACGCATTCAGCTTGGCCGGATTGTCCAGCTTCAGCTCGGCAATTGCCCCATGACGGATGAGATGCAGCGCGCTCACAGGCTCAGCTCCATCGCACCCCTGGACAGAAGCGCTTTCGGCATCTCGACCAGATCGTTTGCGAGCCGGACCCGGCCCTTCGAAGCATCGACGATGTCACGTGCCGGATCGATGCCCGGCATGATCTCAGTCGCCACCAGACCTGCATCGGTCAGGTGGATAACGCAGCGCTCGGTCACATAGATGACGTCCTGGCCAAGTTCCTTTGCCCTGCGGCCGGAGAAAGTGACATGCTCGACCTCGTCCACCATCTTGGTGAACTTGCCCGGCGTCCGCACCTTCAGCGCGTCTTCCGTCAACTCCAGATCGGCACCCGCCTCGAAAAGACCCGAGAACACGATCTTGCGCGCATTCGCAGTGATGTCGACAAACCCGCCGCAACCTGCGGTCAGATAGGGCTTCTTGCCGAGCTTGGAGACATTGACGTTGCCATCCAGATCGATCTCCAGGAAGGACAGGAAGGAGACATCGAAACCGCCGCCCTGGAAGTAGGTAAACTGCTGCGGCGATGGCATGTAAGCATCGGCGTTGGAAGCGCAGCCGAAGGCAAAACCCGTCAGCGGCATGCCGCCGGTCGCACCTTGCTCGATCGCCCAGGTGACGGCCTGTTCCTGACCGGCTTCCAGCAGCACGCGTGGCACCATCGCCGAAATGCCGAAGCCGAGGTTTGCCGTCTGGCCGGACTTGAGTTCCATTGCCGCCCGGCGGGCGACAACCTTCTCGATGCCGTGCTCGGCAAGCGAGAAGCTGGACCATGGCCGCATGATCTCGCCCGAAATCGCCGGATCGTAACCGGTTTCCGTGGTCTGGCGCTGGTCCGGATCGACAACGATGAGATCGACCAGATGACCGGGCACACGGACATCGTGCGGACGCAGCGAGCCCGAGGCCGTCACGCGCTTCACCTGCGCGATCACCAGGCCGCCGTGATTGCGCACGGCAATCGCCTGCTCCAGGCCGCCGAGATAGGCGCCTTCGTGTTCGTAGGTGAGGTTGCCGCGTTCATCCGCAGTCGTTGCCCGAATGATCGCGACATCCGGCACGATGTTCGGAAAATGCAGCCAGGTTTCGCCGCCAAGCTCCAGCCGGGACACGATGGGCCGGTCTGCCGCGACATCGTTCATGGCACAGCCCTGACGGATCGGGTCGACGAAGGTGTCGAGACCGACCTTGGTCATGACGCCCGGGCGGCGGGCCGCAACATCCCTGTGCATGTCGAACAGGATGCCGGAAGGCACGTTGTAGGCAGCTACCCGGTTCTCCACCAGCATTTGCCAGATCGCCGGCATCGGCAGGTTGGACGGACCGGAGGGGTAGGACCCTGCAATGATGGTCGACAGCAGACCATCCTTGGCAAGGTGGTCGATCCCCTTGATGCCGTACATGTCGCCGGCGGCAATGGGATGCAGCGTCGTGAGGTTTCTCGGGTGCCCTTCACTATCGAACCTTGTGCCAATGGCCTCAAGGATCTTGTCCGGGCACCCGAGACCGGAGGAAGAGGAAACGGTGATGACCGCGCCGTCCTGAATGCGGGCGGCGGCATCCGCCATGGAAACGATCTTGGAGGTCATGTTCAGAAGCCTCCATAGTTGACGGCAACAGCCTTGCCGGACTGCGCGGCCTCACGCACGGCAAGGGCGACCGCCAGCGACTTGACCCCGTCGACACCATCGGCAGAAGGACGCCCCTTGCCGTTGACCGCATCGGCAAAGAGGCCGAGCGCGCGATGGTAGAGGTTATGCTTGTCGTAGGAGATCTCGTGTTCGCCATCCGCATCGACCAGACGAACCGCTCCGACAGGTTCCTGGGTCATGACGTTGCGGGCGAAGATCGACCCATCCGTGCCGTGAAACTCGATGCCGGTTCCCGCAAATTTATGCGTGAAGCTTTCATGCGACTGCACCATGGCACCCGACGGCATCGACCAGACGGACATCACGCTGTCCTCGACCCCTTCTCCGAGGCCTGAAGCCGCAGCCTTGGCAACAACTTCCTGCGGATCTTCACCCAGATGGAAGCGGATGGTGTCCGCGTCATGCACGGTGATATCGGGAATGACGCCGCCACCGGCAGCCGCATCGTTGATGCGCCAGCCGCGCAACGCGTCCGGCAGGTTGACCGCGTGGAAGACGCGCGCGCTCAACACCTTGCCGATGCGGCCGGAAGCGATCAGCTCGCGGATGGCCAGATGAGACCCGGCATTGCGCAAATGATGATTGGTCGCAAAGACCACACCCTTGCCGGCGGCAGTGCGAACCATTTCACCGGCCTCATCCAGGGTCATGGCCAGCGGTTTTTCGCACAGCACATGCTTTCCGGCAGCGATCGCGGCCAGCGCCTGCGCATGGTGCTTTTCGTTGGTGGTGGAAATATAGACCGCGTCGACACTGTCATCCGCAAGGAGCGCATCCAGATCCGTGAAGCTGTCGGCAATACCATGCTCACGGGCATACGCCTCGCCGCGGGCCGCATCCGAACTCAGGACGGACTGGATGTCGGCATTCTGCGAGCGGATGGCATCGATCATGTAACTCGACGCAATTCGGCTTGCACCGATAAGGGCCCAACGCATCCATTCCTCCCGAATAACTCTTAATTTTGGAACGTTCCAATTTCTTGATCGGAACAATTACTGGAACGTTCCAAATGAGTCAAGAGTGGAATTTTGCAAGGACGTGAAATTGGAGAGACAGACGAGATCGATGCTCGGGTTAGACAACAATCAGCAACACGTTCGCATTGCTCAAAGTCTCCAGACATCTCCGCCTTATCAACGGCTTAAGGCAGCTAGGCTCTCGCCGGCTCAGCACTGCATCAGAAATTGCCCCCACTTCACCCCCCCTGCGTCACCCCGGGCGAGCATCGCGAGACCCGGGGCCCACTCATTTCCAGAGCGTTCGCAAGGTGCAGCAACCATCAAGACGATGACATCGGCTTCAGCAAGCGGCTTCGCGAGTAGGCCTCGGATCTGCGCTTCGCTTGTCCGGGGTGACTCAGGTGGTGAGGTGGTTCCGAATACGATGAACTTGGAAACGTTCCGCAGGTGGATGGTCAGCACCTCAGGAAACGACCTCGATGCGCGGAGTGACTTCCCCGGCTTCTTCCACGTCTTGCGGAAACCGCAATTCGACGGTCGTGCCCTTGCCCGGCTCGGAGAAAATATTTGCCGTGCCACCGCTTTGGCGAACGAAGCCATAGACGACAGCGAGGCCCAGCCCCGCGCCGCCCTCGCTGGTCTTGGTGGTGAAATAGGGCTCGAAGGCCTTGTCGACCTCTTCCCGGCTCATGCCGATGCCCGTGTCCCGGACCGCAACCACGACCGCGTCCCCGTTTGAAAATGTGGCAACCTGCACTTCGCCGCCGTCGGGCATCGCCGCTGCCGAATTCAGGCAGAGATTGAGTACCGATTGCTCGAAGAGTTCCGGATCCAGCACCAGCGGTGGCAAGCTGTCGTCCAGATCCAGTTTCAGACTGCATTTCTCGCCGATGGCGATTTCCAGAATGTCCGCCATGCCGCGCAGCAACGAGGACATACCGATGCGGCTGAGGTTGGCAGGTTGCTGACGGCCGATGGTCAACATGCTGCTGGCAAGCGACCGACCTCGATCCGCCGCCTTGCGAATGCGGGCAATGTTGCGGGCCTGACGATCGCTGAAGCCGCCGTCCCGCTCCAGCAGTCCGAGGCTTCCGGTAATGATGCCGATGGTGTTGCCGACCTCGTGGCTGAGCTGATGCGTCAGGCGCATGATGCCGTCAAGCCTCTGGGCCTTGGCCGCCTCCGCTTCCTGCCGGTCCAGCAAGGTCACATCCCGGGCGAGCAGTACGACACCATCATCGCTTTGCCGCGACAGCGAGATTTCCGTCACCGACCCGTTCTCGGAACGATGACGTACGGAAAAGGGTGCGCTCAGGGGTCTGCCGTCGGGCGCACCCGGAAGCAGTTCGGTCCGGATTTCCGGGACCGGTTCCAGAAACTGGACAAGAGGCAGCTTGCGGGCAGCACCCTTGTGACCCAGCAATTCGATGACCCGCCGGTTCATGGTGACCGGTTTGCCGGCAGCATCGAAGATGGCAATACCCTCATTCATGCTGCGGAAGGTGGAACGGATTGTCCTGGCAGCGGCCTCCGCCGTGCGCCGCAAACGTGTGACCCGGTCAACGCTTTCCTTGAAGGCGAGAAAGGCCTGTTGCAGGTTCAGGAGCTCGGTTTCATCGCCCTGATAGACCGGTGGACCGACATCCTTCTGCCCCTTGGCAAGGGCGTTCATGCCGCTGGACAGCGAAACGATGCCTTTCGATACCCGGATGACCGAACGGATCGACATCACCGCCATGGTCAGCACCAGCAGTGACGCCACGGCAACGATCACCAGAAGCTGCTGCAGGGTGGCCGAAGTCGACTGGAAATCCCGGTTGAGGGTTTCCGTCACGATGCCCGACTGGGTTTCCGTCGCAAGGGACAGCTCCCGCGCCACCGTGTGCAGTCTGGCAATTGCGCTGCGCACGGCGAACATTTCCAGGAGATAGCTGGTCTGCGCCTCGAAAACCCGCTCATAGGGCCTGAGGTCTGACGGCGGCAATGAGGCCGCGGCCGGCTCCGCCACATAGCGCCGCTTCAATTCACCCAGCTGAAACAGGCTGCCCGCACTCGACACGGAATGCACGATGGCATTGAGGCGCTGGCGAGGTTCCTTCTGGCTGGCGGTGTCGGCAACGGCGATCATGCCGAGCGCGGAGGAGACTTCTTCCTTGTAGTGCTGGGCGGTTTCGGCCTTGGCAGACAGCGCGAGCGTCTGCGCACGGATCTGCCCGAGCAGTTCGAAGATCCGCGTGTTGGCGGCCCTATAGGTCTCCTTGCCCGGCGGATAGTCAGGGAGCGAACTCAACAACTGGTCGACCTGCTCCACCAGCAGCCGGCTCTTGCCAGAGACGGTGTAGGGCGAGGTCGCATTCATCAGGAAAGGCGCACTGGAGACGAGGTCAGACACCTGCCGCGAGACCAGCGCGGCATCAGCCAGACTGGTGAAGGCCTGCAGCCCGTAAGCGGCGGTTTCCTCACGCGCCTTCAAAAGCCCGTAGATCGCGATGGCCGACAGCGTGAAGGCGACGGCGCAGATCAGCGCGATGGCGGCAGGCAGCCTGAAGGCAATGGAAGAAAGAACCGGCCGGCTGATCATTTAAGGTGCATGGGCTGGATCCTGATGCAGGATGTAGCCCTTCCCCCGGCGGGTCTTGATATGTTGCGGCAGGTCCGGGTTTCGCTCGATCTTGCGGCGAAGCCGCAGGACCAGAACATCGACGTTGCGATCGATCAGCCGGTCTGTTTCCGCGCCCAGCTGTTCCAGGATCTTGGTCCGGCTCACCGGTTCGTTCGGCGTCGATGCCAAGATCTCCAGCAGGGAAAATTCCGACGACGTCAGCGTCCGGGTCGGGTGAGACGTGCAAACGGCCTTGCGATTGACGAGATCGATCACCCAGTCGCCCAGAAGCAGCGCGGTCGGCTCGTGCTGAACGCTGATGGTGTCCTTATCGCTGCCGCGCAGGGACGGATGCATCCGCCGGAGCACCGCCTTGATCCGGGCGGTGAGTTCAATCGGCTCGAACGGCTTGACCACATAATCATCGGCGGCGGTTTCAAGGCCAAGCACACGCTCTGCGGCGCTACCGGCGGCCGTCACCATGACAATGCCGATATCGGTCTGCGACCGCAGCTTCTGCGCAAACACCCGGCCGGACATGCCCGGCAGGTTATGATCGACCAGAACCAGATGAAAGGCATGCTCCGGCAGGATCCGCGCAGCTTCTTCCGCCGAGCGCGCGGCAACCGGCGACCAGCCTTCGGCTTCCAGAAGATCCGATATCAATTCCGCCATATCCTGATCGTCCTCCACGATCAGGATCTTGATGCCTTCGTTCAGCAAACCTATGTCCTCCCGAGTGACATCATAGGCATAGAGCCGTATTATGCAAAGCCTTGGTTTTTCAATTGCTTGTCACATTTGTAAGGCTTGTAATATTTGTAACTCTTTTCTTTTGCCAGCGAAACAACAGTAACCAATCTCCTGTTGCGAACACTGCCTCTTCTGCCATGGTAATAGCTGTCCGGGGCCTGGTTCCGGACTGGGAGGAAACATGAAATTCATCGCGTCACTCGGAGCGGGTGCGGCCGTATGGCTGTCGCTGTCGCTCAACGCTGCTTCGGCGCAGGACCTGAATGTCCTGTGTGCCGTGCAGGTCGAGTGGTGCCAGATGATGGAGGCTGTCTTCGAGGAAAAGACCGGCCTTGATGTTTCCATGGAACGCAGAAGCACCGGCGAGATCCTCGACAGGGTCCGGGCCGAGCGCACCGCACCAAAGATCGACGTTTGGTGGGGCGGCACCGGTGACACCCACTTGCAAGCAGCAGGCGAAGACCTGCTTGAACCCTACCAGCCGAAAAACTTCGAGGACACGCTGCCCTGGGCGCAGAATTTCTTTCTGATGTCAGGCGGCAAGGCGGCAGGCATTTATGCAGGCGCACTCGGGTTTGGCTATAATTCCGACTTTCTGGCTGAGCATGGCGTTGCCGCTCCGTCCTGCTGGAAAGACCTGACCGCACCGCGGTACAAGGGCCTTGTTCAGATGCCCAATCCGAATTCCTCGGGAACCGCCTATACGATGCTGGCAACGCTCGTTCAGCTGCTGGGGGAAGACGAGGCTTTCGAATATCTGGCGGCGCTTGCGAAAAACATCGACCGGTTCACCACTTCGGGCGCAGCACCGGTTCAGGCAGCCGCCCGTGGTGAGACAGGCATCGGCATCTCCTTCATCCACGACGCGGTGACGCAGAAACTTGCCGGCGCGCCCATGGTCATCGTCGCACCTTGCGAAGGCACCGGCTACGAGATCGGCGCCGTCAGCATCGTCAAGGGCGCCAGGAACCCCGAGGCTGCCCGCCTGTTCGTCGATTTTGCGCTGAGCCCGGAAGGACAGGAAACCTGCGCGGCCTCGGGACAGAACCAGATACCCGCAAACGCGAAAGCGTCGCTGCCACCGGCAGCCCCCGATATTTCACTCATTCGCATGGTCGACTACGACTTCGCCACCTTCGGTTCACCTGACCAGAGGCGAAGACTGCTCGACCGTTTCGACAAGGAGGTGCTGCAGACGGCAACCCCTGTAGCCACCCAGTAAAGGACGAGATTGCCCCTTCGCCAGCGAAGGAAAATCCGGAGTTCGTCATTTGAAATTCGACCGGCAACGGACCCGTGGAGGCGGATCCGAACGGGCAAGCTTTGCCTCATGCCGGTCAACACATCAGCCCCCGGGCTGAAACAAACGCCTGCCCGTCCGGGCAGGTAACAGGCTGAAAGCCAAAAGTGGAGGAAACCATGTCTTTGAAATCACTTTCCGTCGCACTGCTTGCAACGGCAGCAACCTACTCGGTTGCTCCGGCCATGGCAGCGGGCGACCTCAATGTCATTTGTTCGGCGGATGTCGTGATCTGTGAACAGCTGCAGGGCGACTTCGAAGCCAAGCATGACATCAAGGTCAACATGGTGCGCCTGTCGTCAGGCGAAAGCTACGCAAAGATTCGCGCCGAATCCCGCAATCCGAAGACCGATATCTGGTGGGGCGGCACCGGCGACCCGCATCTTCAGGCAGCTTCTGAAAACCTGACCCAGGAATACAAGTCGGAAAAGCTCGCAGACCTTCATGAGTGGGCTCAGAAGCAGGCGGAAAGCTCCGGCTTCAAGACCGTTGGCGTTTATGCCGGTGCTCTCGGCTGGGGTTACAACACCGAAATCTTCAAGGACAAGGGCCTTGCCGAACCCGCCTGCTGGGCAGACCTCCTGAAACCTGAGCTGAAAGCTGAAATCCAGGTCGCCAACCCGAATTCTTCCGGCACGGCCTATACAGCACTTGCTTCCCTGGTTCAGATCATGGGCGAAGACGAGGCCTTCGACTATCTGAAGGAACTCAACAACAACGTGTCCCAGTACACCAAGTCGGGTTCTGCACCGGTGAAGGCCGCTGCACGCGGCGAAACCGGCCTCGGGATCGTCTTCATGCATGACGCCATTGCACAGGCTGCTTCCGGCTTCCCGGTCAAGGCAATCGCACCGTGCGAAGGTACCGGGTATGAAATCGGCTCCATGTCCATCGTCAAGGGTGCCCGCAACCTCGACAATGCGAAGGTCTGGTACGACTGGGCCCTGTCCCCGGAAGTTCAGTCCCGCATGAAAGAGGCAAAGTCCTTCCAGCTGCCGTCCAACAAGGCTGCCGAAGTTCCGCCGGAAGCACCGAAGTTCGAAGACATCAAGCTGATCGACTACGACTTCACCACCTACGGCAACCCGGATACCCGCAAGAGCCTCCTGGAGCGTTGGGACCGTGAGATTGGCGCTATCGCCAACTGACCCCAACACCCGAAGAAGTCCGCACACGGCTGCCTAAAAGCCGGGTGCGGGCTTCGCCCGGACAGACTGCGCAGCAAGGCGGACGTATGTTCGCTGAAAGCTGCCGCCACAAGCATCTGCACATCGATGGCAGTGCCGCGGCACGTCCGCACTTCCGGCCGGCTTCGCCAGCGCATCGCAATAGGCATGCGGCGGGGCACGTCCGTTATTGAAAAACCATAAATACAGGGGTGGCCATGCTGAGTGGCAACAAACGGCTGAACGCTCTACTCGGGCTGGGGATCGGCGCCTTTCTGATCGTACCCTGGTACAGGGTCGAACGCGGCTTCTTTTCCTTTGAGTGGCCATCGGACTTTCCGTTCTCATCCGATCTCGCGCCCGGTCTTCTGCAGATCTTCGCGGAAGGTCGCGTGTGGCTTGTGCTGGCACTGGCCCTCTTCCTGATCGGCGGCAGCGCGCGCTTCATGGCCGATGCCAACAAGCGCGGCCGATTGCTCGTCGTCACCGGGACCATCGGCATTCTGTACATGGCGCTTCAGGGCCTTGCGATCAGCTTTACCGGCTGGGCCTGGACCTTTCCCGAAACCACCTTCGGAGCCCTGCCGCTTGGCCAGCCCGCCATGGGGGCAGGTGCCATCCTCACCTCGCTGATCTTCGTCCTTTTCATCGCCTTCGGCCTTGCAGAACGGGGCTTCATGAAGGGCGATGCCTTTGTCGTCGGATCGATCTCCATCCTGATCTTCCTGGTGACGGTATTCATCTTCTATCCCATTGGCTCGATGTTCGCCGGCTCGGTGCAGGATTTCGACGGTTCGTTCAAGCCGGACGGCTTCATCCGCAACATGCAGGATCCCGCGATCTGGAGCCTTGATTGTGTCATCGGCGGCAATCGCTGCGGCGTCGCATGGCGCACACTGTTCCTTGCGGTGATGACCGGCCTCGGCTCGACCATCCTCGGCCTCGCCTTCGCACTGGTCGCCACACGCACACGCTTTCCCTTCAAGAAGGGCCTTCGACTACTGACCGTCCTGCCGATCATCACCCCGCCCTTCGTGATCGGCCTGGCTCTCACCTTGTTGTTCGGCCGCTCCGGCGTCGTTACCGAAGCACTCGACACGCTGTTCGGCATCGAACCAAGCCGTTGGCTCTACGGGCTGACGGGCATCTGGATTGCGCAGGTCCTGTCCTTCACGCCAATCTCCTTCCTCGTCCTGATCGGTGTTGTCGAAGGTGTCAGCCCATCGATGGAAGAAGCCTCGCAAACGCTGCGGGCCGACCGCTGGCGCACGTTCTGGCGCGTCTCTCTGCCGTTGATGAAACCCGGCCTTGCCAACGCTTTCCTGATCGGCTTCATCGAAAGCATGGCCGATTTCGGCAATCCGCTGGTGCTTGGCGGCAGCCATGGCGTGCTCTCGACCGAAATCTTCTTTGCCGTCGTCGGCTCGCAGGTCGACCCGTCCCGCGCCGCCGTGCTCGCGATCATCCTGCTCAGCTTCACACTGACCGCCTTCCTTGCGCAGCGTCTGTGGCTGTCGGGCAAGAACTTCGCAACCGTCACCGGCAAGGGCGACAGCGGTGCCCATGCGGGCCTGCCGAAGAGCCTCTCCGTCACCGTCTATGGCATCGTTCTTCCCTGGATGGGCTTCACCATCGTCGTCTACGGCATGATCCTGTTCGGCGGCTTCGTGAAGACCTGGGGTCTCGACAATTCCCTGACGCTGGAACACTACGCCAGGGCGTTCTCGGTCACCTTCCAGGATGGTGCTCTCGTGTGGACCGGTGTTGCCTGGAACTCCTTCTGGACGACCATGGAAATCGCGCTGATCTCCGCCCCCCTGACGGCGGCAGTCGGCTTGCTGACGGCCTATATCATCGTGCGGCAGAAATTCGCCGGCAAGAACGCCTTCGAATTTGCCCTCATGATGAGCTTCGCCATTCCCGGCACAGTCATCGGCATCAGCTACATCATGGCCTTCAACCTGCCGCCCATCGAGATGACCGGCTCGGCCCTGATCCTGGTTGCCTGCTTCGTCTTCCGGAACATGCCCGTTGGCGTGCGCGGCGGTATTGCCGCCATGAGCCAGCTCGACAAGAGCCTGGACGAAGCTTCGCTGACGCTTCGGGCCAACAGCGCCCGGACCCTGCGCAAGGTGATCCTGCCGCTGTTGCGGCCGGCCATCACCGCTGCGCTGGTCTATTCCTTCGTCCGGGCAATCACATCCATCAGTGCGGTCATCTTCCTGGTCAGCGCGGAATACAACATGGCGACCTCCTACATCGTCGGCCTCGTCGAAAACGGCGAATACGGCATCGCCATCGCCTATTCCTCCATGCTGATCTTCGTGATGATCACGGTCATTGCGGGCTTCCAGCTGCTGGTCGGCGAACGCCGCCTGCGCCGGGAAAACCGCGTCTCCGGCATGGCCAAATCCAATAAAATCCGTATCGCGCAGGAGAAAACTGCATGACTGACCTCAAACCCGGCTCCGTCGTTTTTGAAAACGTCCGCAAGGACTTCGGCACCTTCACCGCCATTCCGGACCTGTCGATCACCATCGAACCCGGCACTCTGGTGACCCTGCTCGGCCCCTCAGGCTGCGGCAAGACGACCACCTTGCGCATGCTGGCAGGTCTCGAACACCCGAGCGCGGGCAGGATCCTGATCGGCGGACGGGACGTCACCATGGTTCCGGCACATGAACGCGACGTCTCCATGGTGTTCCAGTCCTATGCGCTCTTCCCGCACATGAACGCGCTCGACAATGTTGCCTACGGCCTGGAATCCTCCGGATACAAAAAACGCGAGGCGCGCGAGCGGGCAGAAGAAGGCCTTGCCCAGGTCGGTCTTGGCGGCATGGCTCACCGCCTGCCGGCAGAGCTTTCCGGTGGTCAGCAGCAGCGCGTCGCGGTCGCTCGTGCTCTGGTGCTGAACCCACAGGTGCTTCTGCTGGACGAACCCCTGTCCAACCTTGATGCCCGGCTGCGCCGGCGCGTCAGGACGGAAATCCGCGAGTTGCAGCAGCGGCTCGGTTTCACCGCCGTCTACGTCACCCACGACCAGGACGAAGCACTTGCAGTGTCCGACAGGATCGTGGTCATGAAAGACGGCAAGATCGCCCAGGAGGGCGCTCCGCGCGAACTCTACGAAGAACCCGTTTCAGAGTTCATCGCAGACTTCATGGGCGAGGCGAATGTCGTCACCTGCGAAGTCGTCGGGCGTGAAGGCGACGAAACACTGATCGATGTCGGTGGCCTGCAGCACCGGCTGCGCGCCCGCCAGACCGCCAACGGCAAGGCCAAGCTGGCGGTAAGGCCCGGGTCGGTCGTGCTGAACCCGGAAGGTGCTTCCGGACTTGGCGGAGAGATCCTGACCGCGGCCTATCTCGGTGATCATGTCGAATACGAGATCGAGACCCAGGTCGGAAACTTCTTCGTCATCGATCATTCGGTCGAAAGGTCGTTTGCCCCCCACACAGCCGTTTCCCTCGGCTTCCGCAACCGCGGCCTCGCCCTGATCGAGGCATGAGATGACACTGGTTACTGAAGACATGTCCCCATCGACCGATGCGCTGACAGCAAGGTTCGCCGTAGCTCGGGAAATCGCCGAAGAAGCCGGTTCCCTGGCACTGGACTATTTTCGGCGGCGCAAGGATCTCACCATAGAGATCAAGGGCGGCCTGCAGGATGTCGTTTCGATCGCCGACAAGAACGTTGAAACCCTCATCCGCGACAGGCTGCACACCTCGTTTCCCGAAGATGGCATCCTGGGTGAGGAACACGGCGTCGAACAGGGCAGCAGCGGGTTCACCTGGGTGGTTGATCCGATCGACGGCACCTCCGCCTTCGTTCACGGTCTGCCGAGCTGGTGTGTTTCCATCGCCCTTCTCAACGGCACGGATCTGGTCATGGGTGTTATCCGCGTGCCTTGCGACGACGAGAGCTTCGCAGCCGTCAAGGGCGGCGGCGCAACACTTAACGGCGAACCCCTCCGGCTTGATTCATCCAGGACCCTGCAAAACAGCCTGACCGGGATCGGCGCCAACCACGCCGTGCCAGCGGAAATGATCGGCGCGCTTATCGCCGGTCTGATGGCGCGTGGCGGCAACTACATCCGCACCGGTTCGGGCGCGCAGATGCTGGCCTCCGTGGCCGCAGGCAGGCTCGCCGGTTTCTACGAACCGTCCATGCATGCCTGGGATTGCCTTGCCGGCTATTGCCTGGTCGCCGAAGCCGGCGGCAGCTACCGCCCCTTCCCGGTGGCGGGGGATGCCATCCTGGACGGTGGTCCGGTTCTCGCGGCCGGTCCGGGAACATTTGACGATCTGTCGGCTCTGGCAACGGAGTGCGAGCGTTTCCTGAAAAGCTGACGGTTCAGGGAAATCCTGCAAACATCTCCAAAGGCGTGTCTCGGAAGAGGTACGCCTTCTTTTCATTCAGGACCTTTTGAACGACCTCAAAACATCACGCGCAGCAATTTTCCGGTCGATTTTTCAAACTCGAGCCATTCCGGGCGAACCTCTGTCAGAACATCGATTTCCGCCCAACCACAGCCTGAAAGCGGAACGCAGACGGCCCGGCGCCCGGGGCTGTCCGTTTGCTCGTCCGCATTCAGCAGCAAGAACTTCAAGCCGAGTGCATCCGTCGCCGCAGCTGTATTCTTCGCAGACAGGTAAAGCGGCGCAGCGGGGTTTGCAGCTATCATGTAATCAGGGTTCGCCTCTACGTCCGGCGGCCCAAAGCCGACAAGATAGCGAGTGGCGTTTTCGAAGATACGGACATCCTTGCGTTCCAGGTCTTCTGCAATACGCTCGATGGCGTTGAGCGCGGCCCAATCGCAATTGCCGCCACACTCTTCTCCACTGGCGAGGGCAAACTCCGGCACATCCCGGTTTATTGCCGCCAGCAGTTCTGCAGACGCCTGAGGCAGACCAAAGGCAGCAAGATGTTGTGCAGCGTCTTCACGTGTCTGGTGTGCGCCTATCGCGGAAAAGCTCTCCAGAACGGCCATCCGCTGCAGCAATTCAGAAGAAATCCGACCGTCATGAAGAAAACTCCCGGCGGTGTTTCCCTCTGCATCAAAGACCAGGACCCGATCGACAGCCAGAACGATGGCGCCACCTTTCGGAAAAGGCAGACGGTCGCCGTTTGCCAAGATCAAACGTCTTTGACCGTCGCCCTCTGACAGCTTCATCTGGAGACCGCCGAACTCAACCTCACCCGTGATGGGGGAAGGCAACGTGTCCGCAGCGGCGCCGCCCGCGAGAAGGCAGGGGCCCACAACGGCCAGAAGTCCCAAAGTTCTTGCGAAGATACCTATCGCGTGTCCCTCTCTCATATTCGTATGCGCTCGCCGGCAGCGGGAAAGGTCGCACCAACAAGAGGGTCGATCAAGCCGGTTACCCTGCCATATCTGGCTGCCGTCGATACTGCTCGCGGAACGCGCCCGGTGTCAGGCCGGAAAGACGTGAAAACAGGCGAACGAAGGATGGCGGGTCGTTGTAGCCGATGGCAAAGCAGATATCCGAGACGGGACGATCCGTTTCGATCAGGAGATCCCTGGCACGTTCAATCCGAAGCTCCTGGAGATACTGTTTCGGGGCAAGTCCCGTTGCCAGCTTGAAGCGCCTTTGAAAGGTCCGCGCCGGCAGCCCGCTGGTGCGCACCATATCGGCAACGCTCACGTCGTCACCCGACCGGGTTTCAAGGAAATGCTGCACTTTCAAGATGGAAGCATCGCCGTGCCGAAGTTCAGGCAGGAAGCGCCTGAACCGGCGCTGGTCGCGGCGGCGAAAGTCGACAATGAAATGCCGCGCCGTGGCAACGGCCACCGGGTACCCCAGAAACCGCTCGATGAGCGCCAGCGCAAGATCGACCCAGGCCATGAGGCCTCCGGCCGTGATCAGATCGGAATATTCGATCAGCAGCCTGTCCGTATCGAGCCTGAGGTCCGGATAGGCTGCTGACAAACGCTGTTCCAGTCCCCAATGGGTCGTAACCTTGCGCCCCTCCGCCAGACCGGCCGCCGCAACGAATGTCAGCCCGGTACAGGCCGAACAAACAACAGCGCCGCGACCGTGCAAATGCTTGAGAAAAGCAGGAAGAGCCGGAACCTCTTCCAGACGGACAGTCCCTGCCGAGGGCGGCAGGACTACCGCGTCATATCGGTCCACTGCCGCAGAAAAATCCTCCAACAGATCCAGTTTCATCCCAGTATCGCTGATCCGCGCCGCATGGCCCAGAATATCCTGGAGCCCGTAGACAGCGGATTTCAAGGATCCCGGATAAGCGAGAATGGCGATCGACAGCGATTGGTCCATTTGGCTGGTTTAGCACATTCTTTGTCATTTGCGCCAATCGCCCCGAAAGATGCTCGAAGCTAGGTTTCTCCAAAGCACAAACACATGGAGACCCCTATGCTCGGCACTCTCGAAAAATCCGCTTCCCGTCTTGCACTCGGCAACCTGACCGTCACGGCCCTGTCGGACGGCTATCTCGATATTCCCGCAGCCTATTTTTCGAACGTGACACAGACCGAACAGGACGCCGTCAGCCCGAGCACACGCTTTGGCGCCAATACCTGGTTGATTGAGACCAGCACCCGCAAGATCCTGGTCGACGCCGGTTCGGGCGAATATCTGAAGGAACGATTTCCAGCCACTGGCACGCTGACCTGGCAAGCTCCGGAAAAGACCGAAGAGCGCGCAGCGGTGACCGATATCGTCATTACCCACATGCATGCCGATCATATCGGCGGACTGTCACTGAACGGCAGCTGCCTCTTCCCGAATGCAGAGATCCACGTTCAGGCCGCCGAGTGGGACTTCTGGACCGACGAGGCCTTGCTGACCTCCGTACCGGAAGACAAACGGCCACTGGTGGGTCTCATTCAGGCGCTTGCGAAACCGGTCGGCAATCAGCTCCGGCTTCATCGCGGCGATACCGACCTCGGCGATGGCATCACCCTGCTTTCAGCGCCCGGCCACACCCCTGGCCATCAGGCCTTGCACCTTTCTTCAGGCAGCAAGGAAGCCATTCTGCTCGCGGATGTCGTGGTGTCCGATGTGCTGCAATTTGCCAATCCGGATGTCCGTTATGCGCTCGACAGCGACCCGGATCTGGCCGTGAAAACAAGAAGGGCTCTGTTAGACAGGCTGTCGGCAGACAGGATCCCTTTCGCCGCGACGCACCTGTCTACCGACAGGTTCGGATGCCTGGAAACACGCGACAACGGGTTCGCTTTTGTGGAGATTTGAACACAAGGCGACTTTTCAACCACGCCAAGTCCTTTCGTGGCTGCGCAGGCCTTTGCGCCGCGGTCTCCTCAAAAAACAGGTCCCGGCTCGAGGCCGGGACCTGGCTTTGCGGGAGGCAGGGTGTGCGAACGGCTTAACCGATGCTGACCCAGCCATCCTTTTCGGCCGACGCGAAGATAGCGTCGAGGATTTTCATGTTCTGGACGGCATCTTCCGCGCCATAAGGAAGTGGCGCTTCACCGGTGATCGCCCGGCCAAACACATCCGCCAGTTCGGCATATTGATCGCAAGGCGCGATGATATCCGACTGCATCGCCGCATCGCCGAGCAGCGAACCGTCGTCAAGCCGGATCTGAACAGCTTCGCCCTGCGGCGCGTTGAACGGGATGACGATTTCCAGCCGCTTCTTCGTACCGACCAGATGAATGCGCTGATAAGGCGTCAGCTGGGTCGAGACGGTGAAGTTGAGATGCCGGTTGTTGCCGAAGTCGAGCAGGGCACTGGTCATGCGGTCGGTGCCGAAGGCGGGATCCCGGTCGATCAGCGAAACGACCCGCTGAGGTTCGGCATCGAAGAAATACCGGCCGGCCAGCATCGTGTAGCAACCGATGTCGAGCAGCGCACCCCCACCGATATCCGCCTTGTTGCGGATGTTGCCCGGGTCATCGTTGTAGTAGCTGAAGAAGGTCTGGATCGCCTTCAGCTCCCCCAGATCGCCGGACCGCACGATCTCGCGCGCCTTGATCCACTGCGGGTGCGCCCGAACCATGAAGCCTTCGGCAACCAGCTTGTCCTTCGGCAGGTCCAGAAGCTGCTTTGCCTCGTCGGCATTCAGTGCGACCGGCTTTTCGCAAAGCACGTGCTTGCCCGCGTTCACCGCCTGGATCGTCACGGGCACATGCATGTGGTTGGGCAGCGGATTGTAGATCGCGTCGATCTCCGGATCTGCGAGCAGCTCCTCGTATGATCCGTAGGCTTTCTCGATGCCGAGACCCTTCGCTGCTTCCTTTGCCCGGTCGAGATCTCGCGAAGCAATCGCATAGGCGGTGCCGGTCTTCGACCGCTGGATGCCCGGAATGACCTTATCAAGACCGATTTTCGCGGTCGAAACGATCCCCCACCTGATAGTCTTTTCCGTCATGCCGGCATCCTTCCCATGATTTTGAGGTACGCACGCCAGATGACATAAAACGATTTAACTCCGCAAGGGCAGAAAGGCCGGAGAAAGGCCTGCTCGCTGGTGAAAAGCTGATTTGAAACCGGCCTCATCGGCTGGACGCGGGCAGCAGTCACACCAACCTCGCCCCCCGGACAAGCGTAGCGGAGATCCGGGGAGACATCGAAGGTCTTTCGCCGCGATTTCACACAGCAGCGCCGCGCCCGTGAAGGGAGCACTGTCCCGGCTCAGAATTTCTCCGGCACGTAGAGATGCTCCGGCAGGACCTTGCGCTCATAATCGGAATTGTAGACCCGTTCCGGCAGCTTGATCGGGTCGTGCGGGATATCTTCGTAAGGGATCATCGACAGGAGGTGGCTGATGCAGTTGAGGCGCGCCTGCTTCTTGTCGTTGCCTTCCACGATGAACCAGGGTGCTTCGGGAATATTGGTCCGCTCGAAGGTTTCTTCCTTGGCCTTGGTGTAATCCTCCCAGCGCACGCGGGATTCCAGATCCATCGGCGACAGTTTCCACTGCTTCAGCGGATCGTGGATGCGCATCAAGAAGCGCAGCTGCTGTTCTTCATCCGTGATGGAGAACCAGTATTTGATCAGCCGTACGCCGGAGCGCACGATCATGCGCTCGAATTCCGGCACATCGTGGAAGAACTCCTCCACCTGGCTATCGCTGGCAAAGCCCATGACGCGCTCGACGCCGGAGCGGTTGTACCAGGAGCGGTCGAACAGCACCATTTCTCCGGCGGCCGGCAGATGCGGCACGTAGCGCTGAAAGTACCACTGGGTCTTTTCACGGTCGGTTGGTGCCGGCAGCGCCACGACACGGGCGACACGCGGATTGAGCCTTTGCGCGATGCGCTTGATGACCCCACCCTTGCCGGCAGCGTCGCGCCCCTCGAAGATGATCACGATCTTCTCACCAGTATGCTGCACCCAGTCCTGCAGCTTCACCAGTTCGGCCTGCAGACGCAGCAACTCGTGGAAATAGGTGTTCCGGTCGATGGTCGACTTGTGCTTCTTCGCGGAGATGAAGGCGAGATCCTTGGCGACGAGAAAATCGTCGATCTCCATCTCCAGCTCTTCGTCCAGGCTGTCTGCCCATTCCGCTTCAACCCAGGTTTTTGCACTTTCGTCGGTCATCAATCGGTTCCTTTGAAATACATCCCGGAGGTACGCCCAGGTTCGTCAGCGCATTCAACCGGACGCAGAATGCCCAAGGACTGTGAACAGGTTATCCATGAAAGTTTTTTGACAGTCGCGCCTGTTCCCCTGTCATTCTTTCTAGCAGCAACGCTTTCGCACTCAAATTACCCTTGCAAATGAACGAACGTTCATTTATTTTTTGCAATAGGGAGAAACAAGATGGCAAGTGCAGCCGCAAGACCGCAAAGCCGATCCAGAACGGGCGCGAAAGGCCAGGAGACTGCCGCTCGTGTGCGCAAGGCAGCCCTGAAACGCTTTGCCGCCAACGGTTATGCCGCTGTCTCCATGCGCGAAATCGCCGCCGATGTCGGCGTTCAGCCAGGTGCGCTCTACAACCATTTTCCGACCAAGCAGGATATCCTGAAGGACCTGATGCTCGCCCACATGGGCGAACTCCTTGCTGCCTGGGACGAAGCGGCTTTTGCGGGTGACATGGACCCGCTGGAGCGTTTTGTCCGCTTTCACATCCGCTATCACCTGGAACGGGCGGACGAGGTGTTCATTTCCTACATGGAACTGCGCAATCTCGAACCGGACAACTTCGACATCGTCGAAGCGGAGCGCCGTCGCTACGAGGGCATCCTGACGGGTATTCTGGAAACCGGCTCCGCGGCAGGCCGCTACAGCGTACGCGAACCGAGGGTCGCCACCCGCGCGATCATCGCCATGCTGACTGGCATTCCGAGCTGGTACCGCGAAGGCGGCCGCCTGTCGAAACTGGATATCGAAGAGATTTACCTGGACCTGGCGCGCAAGGCCGTTGCGCCGGAGAACCGGGACATTCCGGCCCCTCAGGCGTGAAACCGGACGCGTGGGGAGCAAGCAACTGAACTCAATCGACCGTCCACAAGGTTGATCCAAGGGAGACCGGGTGACATGAGCATCCTGAAATCGAGCCTATCGCCGAGAAGCGAACAGTTTGCAGCAAACCGCGCCGCCCACGAAGCGGCCATGGACACCGTCAAGGCAGCAGCCCAGACAGCCCTGGACGGTGGTGGCGAGACCGCCCGCCAGCGTCATGTGTCCCGCAGCAAGATCCTGCCGCGCGAACGCGTCTCCCGCCTGCTCGATCCCGGCTCACCCTTCCTGGAAGTCGGCATGCTGGCCGCCCACGAGATGTACGAGGGCGCGGCTCCCGCCGCCGGCATGATCGCGGGCATCGGCCGGGTTGAAGGCCGCGAGGTGATGATCCTTGCCAATGACGCCACCGTCAAAGGCGGCACCTATTATCCGATGTCGGTCAAGAAACACCTGCGCGCTCAGGAAATTGCCTCGGAAAACAATCTACCCTGTATCTATCTGGTCGACAGCGGCGGCGCCAACCTGCCCAACCAGGACGAGGTCTTCCCGGACCGCGACCACTTTGGCCGCATCTTCTTCAACCAGGCCAACATGTCGGCAAAAGGTATCGCCCAGATCGCGGTCGTCATGGGTTCCTGCACCGCGGGCGGTGCCTATGTGCCGGCCATGTCGGACGAGACCATCATCGTCAAGAACCAGGGCACAATCTTCCTGGCCGGTCCGCCTCTGGTGAAGGCTGCCACCGGCGAGGAAGTATCTGCGGAAGATCTCGGCGGCGGCGATGTTCACACGCGCCTATCCGGTGTTGCCGATCATCTTGCCCGTGACGATGCCCACGCACTCGCCCTCGCCCGCCGCGCCATCGCCAGCCTCAACCGCACAAAGACGCCATCTGTCGCGCTGCAGACCCCGGAAGACCCACTCTACGATCCGGACGAAATCCTCGGCGTCGTTCCGGCCGATCTGAAAACGCCCTACGACATCCGCGAAGTGATCGCCCGCACCGTCGACGGATCGCGCTTCGATGAATTCAAGGCCCGCTACGGCACCACACTGGTCTGCGGTTTCGCCCATATCCATGGCATGCCGGTCGGCATTATCGCCAACAACGGCGTTCTGTTTTCCGAAAGCGCGGTGAAAGGGGCCCACTTCGTCGAGCTCTGTTCCCAGCGCAAAGTTCCACTGGTGTTCCTGCAGAACATCACCGGCTTCATGGTCGGCCGCAAATATGAAAGCGGCGGCATTGCCAAGGACGGCGCCAAGCTGGTGACGGCGGTCGCCACCACGTCCGTTCCGAAGATCACCATGCTGGTGGGCGGCTCCTTCGGTGCCGGCAACTACGGCATGTGCGGCCGGGCCTATTCGCCGCGCTTCCTGTGGACCTGGCCCAATTCCCGCATTTCTGTCATGGGCGGCGAACAGGCCGCCGGCGTGCTTGCCACCGTCCGCCGCGACGGTATCGAGCGCAAGGGTGGCAGCTGGTCGGCGGATGAGGAAAAAACCTTCAAGCAACCGATCATCGATCAGTTCGAACAGCAGGGTCACCCGCTTTACGCGACTGCCCGGCTCTGGGACGATGGCATTGTCGACCCGCGCAAGACCCGGGACATTCTGGGCCTTTCCCTGTCGGCAGCCCTCAACGCCCCGATCGAAGACACGCGCTTCGGTCTCTTCAGGATGTGATCCGATGTCCATCGACGAGCTGAAAGCAAGATACCCCGGCGCCGAAACCTTCAAGTTCGGCGACAATGCGGACCTGTGTGCCCAGCTCATCGCCCTTGTCCGAGCCGGCAGGAAAACCGCCACATGCGGTGCCTTGCAGAGCTATGAGGACGGTGGTGAGGTCCTGCCCGTTCATGGACGGCGGGACATTGCACTGAACTGGGACGACACCCCCGCGCTGGTGATCGAAACACTGGAAGTGTCCGTCGTGCGCTTCTGCGATGTCGGGGAAGACTTCGCCCTGGCGGAAGGCGAGAATGATGACCTCGCCGGCTGGCGCAGGGACCATCAGGTCTTCTTTGAACGCAACGGCGGATTTGACCCGGAAATGGACCTTGTCTGCGAGCGCTTCAAGGTTGTTGAAGATCTGCAGCCGGAGCTCAAGCCGTGAGCAGGATCGAAACACACATAGGCGACATCACCCGGCTCGACGTGGATGCCATCGTCAACGCGGCCAACTCGTCGCTGCTCGGCGGCGGTGGTGTCGACGGGGCGATCCACCGTGCGGCAGGTCCGGAGCTCCTGGCCGAATGCAGGACGCTTAACGGCTGTGAAACAGGCAACGCAAAGATCACCAGTGGCTACCGCCTGCCCGCCCGTCACGTCATCCACACGGTCGGCCCCGTCTGGAAAGGCGGCACGTCGGGCGAAGCGGACCTTCTTGCCTCCTGTTATGAAACCAGCCTGCGTCTTGCGGCAGAAACCGGCTGCAGAAGCATAGCCTTCCCGGCCATTTCCACCGGCATTTACGGCTATCCGGCCGGCAGCGCCGCGTCGATCGCGGTGGAAACTGTCAAACGGGTTCTGGAGGACCTGCCGGAAATCGAAACCGTCACACTGGTTGCCTTCGACGAGGCAAGCCATGCCCATCTTCTGGCAGCACTCGGGAGGAAACCTCATGAAGGGTGAAGTCCGCTCGATGGTGGAATGCGGCCCGGATATCGAAGCGGCGTTCCGCGACCAGCATCCCGACATACAGCTGACGCAGCCCCTGACGGCCATCCTGGTTGCGCTCGACGAAGGCAATATCGACAAGGGCGACACCCTCTCCGTCGGCGGCCTGAAGGTGAGCGTGCTGGCAACCGGACGAAGCGCGCTCCTTGCCGACGGGAGCCGGAACTCCATCACGGTGTTCAGCGAGCTGCCCATACAACATATGCCGGATCTTGCTCCGGACCGAACTGCCGATACCCCCGGCGCACTAGTCACTCCCTGGGAGGAGAACTGAGAAATGTTCAAGAAGATCCTCATTGCCAACCGCGGCGAGATTGCCTGCCGGGTGATGGCAACGGCCAAAAAGCTCGGCATCAAGACCGTTGCGGTCTATTCCGATGCGGACACCAGGGCCAAGCACGTTGCCATGGCCGACGAGGCTTTCCGCATTGGACCGGCACCGGTCTCGGAAAGCTATCTGAAGGCTGACAAGATCATCGAAGCCTGCAAGCTGAGTGGCGCCGAAGCCGTGCATCCGGGCTACGGCTTCCTATCGGAAAATCCGGATTTCGTCGACGCCCTCGACAGGGCCGGCATAGCCTTCATCGGCCCGAGCGCCTCTTCCATCCGCGCCATGGGCCTGAAGGATGCCGCCAAGGCGCTGATGGAAAAGGCCGGCGTGCCGGTGGTGCCCGGATATCATGGCGAGAACCAGGACGCGGACTTCCTGAAGGAGCAGGCCGACCGGATCGGCTATCCGGTGCTGATCAAGGCCCGTGCCGGCGGTGGTGGCAAAGGCATGCGCCGGGTCGATGACCCGAAGGATTTTGCAGACGCCCTGAAAGGCGCGCAGCGCGAAGGCGAAGCGAGTTTTGGCGATGGCCGCGTGCTGATCGAGAAATACCTGACCAAGCCGCGCCATATCGAGATTCAGGTTTTCGGCGACAGCCACGGCAATGCCGTGCATCTGTTCGAGCGCGACTGCTCGCTGCAACGTCGCCACCAGAAGGTGATCGAGGAAGCCCCTGCCCCCGGCATGCCGATAGAAATGCGCCGCGCCATGGGGGAAGCCGCCGTGACCGCGGCCAAGGCCATCGACTATTCCGGCGCCGGCACTATCGAGTTCATCGCCGACGTTTCCGAAGGCCTCAGGTCCGACCGGTTCTATTTCATGGAAATGAATACCCGGCTACAGGTCGAGCACCCGGTTACCGAGCTCATCACCGGCGAAGACCTGGTCGAGTGGCAGCTTCACGTGGCCTCCGGCGAAACCCTGCCAAAGCGCCAGGAAGATCTTTCCTTCAACGGCTGGGCCTTCGAAGCCCGGCTATATGCGGAAGATGCGCCGAAGGGCTTCCTGCCCGCCATCGGCACGCTGGAGCATCTGGCCCTTCCGGAAGACAGCGCCCGGGTCGACAGCGGCGTGCGCTCCGGAGATGAAATCACCCCCTATTACGATCCGATGATCGCCAAGGTGATCGTCCACGGCCCGACCCGCCAGGCGGCACTCGGCAAGTTGCTGGCAAGCCTTGAGGCAACGGAAGTTGCCGGCTGCGTCACCAACGCCGGCTTTCTGGCGGCCCTGTGTCGCCATGAAGGTTTTGCCGCGGGCGATGTCGACACCGGCCTTATCGACCGGGATCTGACCCAGCTCATAGAAGAGCCCTCCATTCCGGTGGACGCCATTGCCCTTGCCGCTCTCACGGCGCTTGGCCTGACCAGGCCGGCAAGTGGCAACGATCCGTTCGACACGCTGGCCGGATGGCGGATCTGGAGTGCATCGCGCCAGTACGCACTGCTTGAAATTGCGGGCGAGCGCCGGGATGTCGAGGTCCATGCCCTCGGCCATCAGCGGTTCGCGGTCCAGCTTGAGGAAGGCTCACGCGAATATGCTCTGGTGAAGGTTGAAGGCGGTGCGATCACCTACGACTGTGACGGCCACCGTGCCCGGGCGGTTGTGGTGGAGGACCGCAAGGGACTGACGGTCTTCCTCGGCGGCCATGCTTTCCCGGTTGCCTTGCCGGACACGCTCAGCGCAGACGAGGAAGCCGGCGGCGCGGGCGATCAGCTGATCGCACCGATGCCCGGCCTCGTGAAGGTTCTGAACGCCAAGGCAGGCGAAGCCGTGACGAAGGACCAGCCTCTGGTGATCCTGGAAGCCATGAAGATGGAACACACGCTGAAAGCCCCGCGGGACGGTGTCATTGGCGAGGTTCTTGTTGCCGAAGGCGAGCAGGTAACCGACGGCACCGTCCTTCTCGCGCTCGCGGAGGAAGCCGATGCTGCCGCATGACGCCACGAGTTATGACGACCTGTCCGGCAGGTTCCGATGGGAAATCCCAGACCGGTTCAACATCGGCGTTGCCATATGTGACGACTGGGCGGCACGCGAGCCGAACCGGGAGGCGCTGGTCTATACGGACGAGGACGGCAGCGCCACCAGCTACACCTATGGCGACCTGAGGCGGCTTTCCAATCAGCTTGCCAACCTGCTGACTGCCCGAGGCGTACAGCCCGGCGACCGGATCGGCGTCCTGATGCCGCAAAGGCCCGAAACCGCCTTTGCCCATATTGCGGCCCTGAAACTCGGCGCGATCACCATTCCGCTTTTCACCCTGTTCGGGGAAGAAGCACTTGAGTATCGGCTGAAGGATTCCGGCGCGAAGGCGGTGATCACGGATGCAAGCGGCGCTGCCAAACTGGCGACCATCCGTGACCGGTTGCCGGAACTGACGACCGTCCTTTGTGCAGATGAAGACGTCCCGGGGGCAGAAAGCCTCCATCATCACATGGCCGGACACGAAGGCACATTCCACCCCTTCGACACAGGCCCCGATGACCCGGCAATCATCATCTACACCTCCGGCACCACCGGACAACCCAAGGGTGCCCTGCACGGCCACCGGGTGCTGCTCGGCCATCTGCCGGGCGTCGAGATGAGTCATGATCTTCTGGGCCAGCCGGGTGACAGGATCTGGACCCCGGCCGACTGGGCCTGGATCGGCGGTCTGCTCGACGTTCTGATGCCCGCGCTCTTCCTGGGTGTGCCCGTGGTAGCGTGCCGGTTCAGAAAGTTCACCGCTGAAGCAGCCTTCCAGCTGCTGCAGGACCAGAAGATCCGCAACACCTTCCTGCCGCCAACCGCGCTGAAGATGATGCGTCAGGTGGAAGCCCCGGAAAACCGCTGGCAATTCACCCTGCGGTCCGTTGCCTCCGGTGGCGAGACACTCGGCGCGGAGCTGATCGACTGGGGCCGCCGCACATTCGGCCTGACGATCAATGAATTCTACGGCCAGACCGAGTGCAACATGATCGTTTCCAGTTGCGCCAGACTGATGGAAGCGCGCCCCGGCATCATGGGCCGCCCGGTTCCGGGTCATGATGTCAGCGTCGTCAGCGACACGGGCGAGGAACTGCCTGCCGGATCACTCGGCAACATTGCCGTCAAACGTCCTGATCCTGTGATGTTCCTGAACTACTGGAACAACATGGAAGCGACGGAAAAGAAATTTGCGGGCGACTGGCTTTTGACCGGCGACACGGGCATCAAGGACGACGCCGGGTGGATCCGCTTCGTCGGCCGGGATGACGACGTCATCACGTCATCAGGCTATCGCATCGGCCCGGGAGAGATCGAGGATTGCCTGATCAAGCACCCGGCGGTCGCCATGGCCGGTGTCGTCGGCAAACCCGACAGCCAGCGCACGGAGATCGTCAAGGCGTACATCGTCTTGAAAAGCGGCATTGAACCGACCGACAAACTTGCCGGGGAAATCGCCGACTTCGTCAAGACGCGCCTTGCAGCCCACGAGTATCCGCGCGAAGTCGCTTTTGTCGACGCCCTGCCCCTGACCACCACCGGCAAGGTCATCCGCCGTGAACTGCGCGCCCGAGCCGAGCAGGAAGAGTGATCGTGTCAAACACCGTTTAACGAATGCCTCCGCGATTTGCCTGGTGCCGTCCCCGGACGAAGCGCAGCGAAGAACCGGCCTCACCTTTAGGCCTCACGAGAAGCTAGAGAAGAAAACATGTCTGAATTCGTCACCCTGTTTGAAATGGGCCCGCGCGATGGTCTGCAGAACGAGAAAACCTTTGTGCCGACGGCCCAGAAGATCGACCTCGTGGACCGGCTTTCTGCCTGCGGCTTCCGCAAGATCGAGGTGACCAGTTTCGTCAGTCCGAAATGGGTACCGCAGATGGCCGACGCCCAGGAGGTGATGGAAGGCATCTACCGGCATCCGTCCGTGACCTATGCGGTGCTGACACCCAATGTGAAGGGTTATACGGCCGCCAAGAAGGTGTCGGCGGATGAAGTCGCCATTTTCGGTTCGGCCTCGGAAGGCTTTTCCAGAAAGAACATCAATTGCTCGGTTGCCGAAAGCATCGAACGCTTCAAGCCGCTTCTGGAAAAGGCACATGAGGACGGCATCCCGGTTCGCGGCTATGTCTCTTGCGTAACCGACTGCCCCTACGACGGTGCAACACCACCTGAGAAGGTTGCGGAGGTCGCAAAAACGCTGTTCGATCTCGGCTGCTACGAGATTTCCCTCGGCGACACCATCGGCGCCGGAACGCCGGAGACCATCGGCCGGATGCTGGACGCCGTGCTGACCGCGATCCCTGCGGACAAGCTTGCCGGCCATTTTCATGACACCAAGGGCCGGGCGATCGAGAACATCGAGGTCAGCCTCGAAAAGGGCTTGCGCACCTTCGACAGTGCAGTCGGCGGTCTGGGCGGTTGCCCCTATGCACCGGGTGCCAAAGGCAATGTCGCAACCGAAGCCGTGCTAGACCTGATGACCCGCAAGGGCTTCGAGACCGGCATCGACCGGGCGAAGCTTGCTGAAATCGCCGACTTTGCCCGCACCCTCAGGAGTGTTGACGCATGAGCTTCGAGACAATCTCCCTTGCCGTTGACGACCGGGGCGTCGCAACGCTGACACTCAACCGCCCGGACAAGCACAATTCGCTTTCCGCCACGATGATCGCCGAACTGACGGAAGTTGCTGCGCAATTGGCGGAGGACGACACTGTCCGTGTCGTTATCCTGACGGGTGCTGGTGCCAGCTTCTGCGCGGGCGGCGACCTTGGATGGATGCGCGAGCAGTTCGAAGCTGACCGCGAAACCCGCATGACTGAAGCGCGCAAGCTTGCCATGATGCTGCAGAGCCTCAACGAATTGCCGAAGCCACTGATAGGCCGCGTACAAGGCCAGGCCTTTGGCGGCGGCATCGGCATGATGAGCGTCTGCGACACCGTGATAGCCGTCGACAGCGCCAAATTCGGCCTGACGGAAGTACGTCTCGGCCTCATCCCGGCAACCATCAGCCCCTATGTGCTGGCCCGCATGGGAGAAGGCAAGGCACGCCGGGTATTCATGTCCGCCCGCCTGTTCGGCGCGGAAGAGGCTCGGGATCTAGATCTTGTGGCGAAGGTCGTGAGCGAAGCGGACCTCGATGCGGCGATCGAAAAGGAAATCAAACCGTATCTCTCCGCTGCCCCCGCTGCCGTAGCCGCCTCCAAGGCGCTGGCCCGCAGCCTTGGCCCGGAAATCACCGAAGAAATCATCGACGACACCATCCGCCGTCTCGCCGAGACCTGGGAAACCCCCGAAGCCCGGGAAGGCATCTCCGCATTCTTCGAAAAGCGAAAGGCGAACTGGGTCGGTTCATAGTTTGCAGCGGCTGATGCCAGCACCGGGTCTTCAGACAATCAAACTCCCCACTCCCTCATCCTGAGGAGCGCGCTGGCGCGCGTCTCGAAGGATGGGCCACACAGAACAAGCAGCCCATGCTTCGAGACGGACCTGGCAGTCCTCCTCAGCATGAGGATGAATTTGTGGTGAGCTTCAACAAAGCGCTGGAAACAGAAAAACCGCCCTCAATGGCCGGCGCTGCGCCTGGCGTGTTCGATAAGGGCCGCGATACGCGCCACTTCCTTCTGTTCCGACTGCGGCGGTTCCTGCGGCGGGCCGCCGTACATGCGCTCGCGCCGCTGGCGGATCTTCTTGCGCTGATATTCACTGATCCCGTCAGGAAGCTCCATACCGGCCCTGTCGATGTTGATCAGCACCCGCTGCAGGTCCGGCACCAGTTCGGAGGAAATGGTGAAGGTTGCCCCGTCCGGGCGCTTGAAGACCAGAGTCGTGGTGGTTTCAGCCCCATTCAGCAGAACCGCTGATCTCGGCCCCAGCGAGCCGATCGTCGACTGGAACCAGGCAGCCCAGCCGGAAGCATGCCACAGGCGGATGTCGATCTTTTTCAGATCCTCATACATCACCCGGACGCGCCGGCCGAACTGTGTGAATTCGAAACCGTTGCTGAAGAAACGGACCCAGGATGTCTCCTGTCGTGCGGACACGGTGAACAGCACCGGTGCAATCGAGGCAGGACCCAGGCAAAGCAGTGCCATCAGGGCTGCGCCTCCGCTCCAGTCTGCCATCCCGATGAAAGCTATGGAAAAGAAAGCGGCACCAATCACAAACCCGATCATGTCGAGTACCAGAACCGGCGGATGACATACCGGCTTTACGGCACCGGACGGTACGTTCGGCCGCGGCAAGGCGGCATAGATCCCGGCGGCCGCGATTATGCAGAGCAGGCTGCTGAGCACCGACATGAAAAAATATCCGCCGACTATACCCAGCACGCAGAGGCCGAGCGGCAATATCCGGCGAAGTAATTCAAGTTTTGCTGTTTTGCCCACACCGCTCTCCATGCATTCAGACAGTGGAACCGATACGAACTAGGGGGAGACTTCTGATTCTTTCATTGAATCAACTGAAGCGTTTTAAATCAAGAATGCTGACAAACAATCCAGAAACAATGTAAGCGTTCGGCAAATGGTTCCCTTGAAATTTCCAGGAGACCCAAGAGGAACGATCAGCACTCGCCAGTCCGGCGAGCCTCACGATGCCTTGCGTTCTCGTTCCATGAAGCTGAACATGTTGCGCACCTTGCCGAATTTTGGCGTATCCAGCTCCAGGAACTGATGCATGAGCGTATCTATGTCCTGAGGCGTGAACGGCTTTTTCAGGAAACCGGATATCCCAACGAAGGCCGCGGACCGCTCCAGATAGCTCGTGTCGTTGGTGGACATCATGTAGATGCCGATCTTGCTCGACAGGTCCCGGATCGAACCGGCAAGCTCGATACCGTCGACATCCGGCATGTGAAAATCCGTCAGCACCATCCGGAACTTGCCCGATGCCAGTGTACGAAGTGCCGCCTGCGCGCTGTCGGCTTCCGAGATTTCGAAGTCGAACCGGCTGGCCTCCAGAACCTTGCGCGTCAGTTTGCGCATCGTACCGCTGTCGTCGACGATCAGGATCGGATAGGTCGTCGTCATCGTCATGTAAGTGGCGACGATCTCCGACACATCCTCCTGGGTGAAAGGCTTTTTCAGGAAATGATAGGCCCCCAGCTGCTGAAGCATGTTGGCATTGCGCTCATCAAGGCCGCTTGAAATCGCGACCGTCAGACAATCTGCAGACTTCGTCTCGCTCATCGCGGCGATTACGTCCGGACCATTCAGCCCCGGCATGTTGATGTCGATGAAGGCGATGTCGATCTGTTTCTTCTTCAGAACCTCGACAGCGGAACGACCGTTATCGACGTTATCAACCTCGATGTACCGCTTGGAACGATGAACGGCGATGCCGTTGTTGATGACTTCACGAGCGATGCCGCTGTCGTCAGCGACAAGAATGCGGATCATTTTATGCAGCAATTCTCATCACCTTGTGTGCGGCTCTCGCATCGTCACTTGAGGCCATGTCTAAATTAACAAGTACAATAAGGAAACAATTGTATATTTTCTGTTACTGAAGCTCGCCAGGCATTTTACAACCTTTGATATACATAGATTTACATGAATATTCATTCACTCGATTCCAAAATTCTTACAAATAGGATGTAAAGACCGAATCCTCATCTGGAAAAATCCTACAAAATACGAGGAAACAGGCGTAACCCGGCTTCACAGCCCTCCCCGCAGTCGCATTATGGTTCAGTGACTTCCGTCGAATTGAAGCAACTTGTGGCCAGCTTTTTTTCAAAACACGGGATCCAACCAGCCTGTTTCTGAAAATAAGAGGAGACCTAAACAAGGATCTGTCGGCCGATACGATTGTCTCGTCAGGACAAAGTCGCCCACAACCTGCCACACCAACTCTACGTCAATTTGTAGCGTCAGAATTGGACAATCACCCCGCCTCTTGCAAGGACTGCCGACGAGCCATCAATGTGGCACTTCCCGTCCGATAAACAGAAACCGGATCAGCAGCAGGGCAACACAAGTTCGCCAGCATCAAAGCTGTCACTGCGACCTGTGCAGCCCATGGACTGGTGGCAGGGCCAGCGATCACACAGCCGTTTCTGAAGTCTCGTGACAGCTTGCTCAATCTGGAGGAAAGCATCAGAGAAGGGATAGCCCTGTCGGGCGCACCTGAAGAAAGGAACCTGGGCCTAGAAAGTGGTGCCGCTGAAGGGACTCGAACCCCCGACCCCATCATTACGAATGACGTGCTCTACCATCTGAGCTACAGCGGCGTTCTCCGGCAGATGCCGGGCATCGCGCGATTTGGCGCGGACACTCAGGTCAAGCCCGAGTGCGCCGCTAATTACCGGAGCTTGGCGTCAGATGCAAGAGCCTAAAACCGGTTCTTTCAGGAAGATCACATCTTCCCTTTTCCGGAAGCCAGGCAAACACATGCTCGTCAGCACATTCCGACTATCGCCGCAGCAGCGCTTCAGTTGAAAAAGCGCGGCCGTGGCGTCTTGGCGCTCTCGTCCTCGTCGTCCTCATCCGGGCCCGGATCGTCCGGCATCCGCGACAGGGGAAATTCGATTGGCCGGTTGAGATCCTCTTTCGAACTGCCGGACTTTGTTTCGCCTGTCTTGGCCTCCCCGGCATTGGCAGCCGATGGCTTTGCATCCGCCGATTTCGGAGTTTCCTCAACCTTGGCCTCAGATGTTGCCTCTGGCTTGGAAGGCGTCTCGGAACCGTTCCGGGTGTCGGTCTTGCCGGTCACTCCAGCTTTCGCTGTCCCGGCGTCTTTGCCTGTCACCACGGCAGGTTTGTCGTCTGCCCTGGCTTCGGCTTTTGCCGCGGTTTCCTTGGCTGCCGTCTTCTCAACGGTCGCAGCCTTGTCCGAAGGTGCCTTGGTAGCCTCGGCGTCGGGCAGGTCCTTCAGCGCAGGGCTGTATTTGACATCGTCCGTCGTCCCTTCGTAGCCCTGCTTTTCCAGTGGAGCAGAGGCAGCGGAAGGTTCCGCGGCGGCTGACTTGGCGCTGCCGGATTTGGCGTCACCCGTCTCGGGTCCCGCAGGCTTGGCAGTGGCAGGCCTGGTGACGGGTTCGGCTTCCAGCACCACGGCGCCGTCATCCACATCTGCAACCGACCGAACCGGCTCGGCTGGAGTGGCGGACGGCAGGGCCGGCGCCTCGAACAGGCTGTCCTCAAGCAGCGGACCGTCCTCGTCGGACAGACTGCCCGGCGTTGCCCACTGGAACGCATCGAGCTTGCCGGTGACCGGTGACACCGGCTGCCATTCGGCGGAAATGATGCCGTCGGCCATCCAGACCTTGTCGAGCGGCGCACTGACGGCACGGGCCAGCCAGTCGCGTGTGCGGCCCCGGTCACCGTGTTCGGCTTCCTCAACTTCCGCCATCAGCAGAAACGCCTGACGGGTAGGTTCGGACTGCAGGACCTTTTTCAGCTGCTTGCGTGCTTCTTCGAACTCGCGCGCCTCCATGGCTGCGCGGGCGATGGCCAGCGCACCTTCGGGAGTGTTTGCCCGCTGTGCGGAAAGCGATTTCACCCGCTTCAGGCGATCGACAGCCGAATCGCCGGTACGCACATGGGCATAGGTTTCAGCCAACTCCGGATGCGGGAACAAACGCCAGGTCGCCTCCAACACTTTGGAGGCCTTGCGGATGTCGCCCCGGCGCGTTGCCAGACGAGACGTCAGCACGGCCGCCGGCACAAGGTCGAGTGCCAGGCCATGAGCTTCCTTGGCCAGCGAATAGGCCCGTTCCGGCTCGCCGTCCTCCAGCTTTGTCGCAAGGGCCGTCAGGATGACGGCGCGCTGACGCCGATAGGTTTTCTTGTCCAGCATCTTTGCGGCGTAGTTGCGCTCCAGGGTCTTGAGCGCTTCGTCCCAATGGTGGGCAACCGCCTGGTAGCCGAGCACGGCCTTGCCGGCCCACTCCAGACCCGGCGATGTCTTGGCGGCTTCCTCCGCATAATGGCGTGCTGCCACCGGTTCCCTGTGCCGCTCGGCCTCGATGAAGAGGCCGTGCAGACCAAGCGCCTTGGTGGCCGGATCTTCCAGCATCGCCTCGAAACGCTGACGCGCTTCGTCGTCCTTGCCGGCAAGCTGGGCCGTCTGTGCAAGCAGCAGCTTTGCCGCGGGTTCATCATCCAGCAGCTTGTCGGCGTCCAGCGCGTAGCGGCGCGCCAGTTTGGCGTTGCCCGTGCCCAGAGCGATCAAGCCTTGTGACAGCGCATTGTAGCCCTTGTCTTTCCGGCGGCGCCGAAAGAAGCGGCTGGCAATCTGCGGTGATTTCAAGACGACGCGGATCACCCAGACAATCGCCAGGAAGATCGCCAGGAAAATGGCTGCGGCAAGGGCAACAATCGCAGGCGACTGCTCCCAGATATCCGTCCCGACCTGCTGGCCACCTTCATAAACCGGCCAGGAAATCTGGATCGTTCCCGGCAGGTCCGCCATCCAGGCAAAGCCCATGGCAACGGCAAACAACAGCGCGAAAAAGAACAGAACGCGGATCATTCAGTTCGCTCCCTGCGACGGCCGGCTCCTGCCGGCACATAATTCCATTGACGGGCGGGCGAGTGGCCGGCCTGCATTCAGCTATCCTTCGCAGCAAGCGCGTTGAGCACTTCCTGCGAGGCCTTGTCCGTCAGGTCATCAACCTCGACGCGGGCTTCGGCGCGCGTTGCCCAGTCGGCAGCAGCAGCCTGTCCCTGTTCTGGCAGATCCTTGTAGGCGGCAAGTGCCGACTTGAGGTCTCCCTTCCGGACGGCGTTTTCCATGCGCTGCAGGGCAGCGGCCGGCCCGTCGCCTTCACCTGAGCCCGAACGACGAACGGTGAACAGCGACTGTGCACTGGTCATCAGGCTGTCGAGTACATCACCGGACCGGTCCGGTTCGGAAAACGTCTGGTAGACAGAGCGCGCAACCGGCGGGAACTGGGCGATCAGCACAGGCACCGGTTCGACACCGGTCTTGGCGTTGGCCTCCAGTGCAGACAGGTCGAGCCCGCCCGGCAGCCCCGCCTTGACGGCGGCCAGCTCGGTTTCATAAGGGCGGCCGGAATCAACGGCCGACTTCAATGCGGAAACGGACAGTGCCCTGGCAGCAACTTCACGCGCCGTCGCATCGCCCATCGTTGCCTCAACCGCGGCAAGTCGCGTTGAAAGCGCGTCCAGCTCAGAGCGCAAACCTTCCAGCGCTGCCGTGTTGGCCGCGCCGACAGACTTGATGTCGGCAGCCAGCGAAGACAGGGTCTCGGTTGCCCGTGCCTGGCTGTCGGCAAGGGTCTTCAGGGAAACGTCCGACGTCGATACGGCTGTCTGTGCTGCTTTCGCGGTCGCTTCGGTATTGGAAAGGCGGGTTTCCACCTCGGAAAGGGTCGTCTTCAGGTCCGAAAGCTGGCCCTCGAGCCCGGTTACGGAACCGGAAAGCTTGTCGGCTTCGGAAGATGTCGATGTGGTGTCGGTTTCCAGCTTGGCCAAGCGGTTTTCAAGCGGCGCCAGATCCACCTGGCTATCGCCCTTCACTTCCTCTTCCAGCGCGGCCAGACGGCTTTCAAGCGGCTGGAGATCGGCTGGGGTTCCTTCGCCGGTGCCGGCCCCTGCCGAAGCAACGGTGCTGCGCAGTCCTTCTACATCCTGCTTCAGGGCATCGACTGCGGCGCCCAGATCGGACGACGACGCATCCTGCAGTTTGGCTTCAAGCGCGCTGACCTTGCTTTCCAGAGCAGAAACAGCACCGGAGCTGCCCTGGCTGGAGACCGAAGACGTCACGTCGCCGAGTTTTTTCTCCAGATCGGAGATCTTGCGTTCGGCGGCACTGAGCGCGCTGGTGAGCTGCTGGTTCGGCTCGGGCGACAGTTTGACGAGCCCGGCCTGGTAAAGGCCGAAGCCGCCGCCAAGCACCAGGATACCGCCGATAACGGCCGCAATCAGAACGCCGAATGCCCCGACACCGCCGCGGTCTTCAGCGGCCGGCGGATTGGAAAAGCTGGCTGATCCACCAGGACGGGAGCTGCTGCTTGTCGAGGAGGTTCCGGTCTGACTGGCGGCAGACGTCGATGAGCTTGCCGGAGACGCCGGTTTTCCGGTCGCCGATGACGACCCGGATGTGCCGGCTCCGGCGGGCTTTCCTGCAGTGGAAGACCCGGCAGTGGTAGACGCCGCAGAAGAAGAATAGCCTGATCCGGTCGAGGACGAGGTCGATGCAGACGAAGAGGGCGACGATGTGCTGCCCGAACTGCCGGTGCTGCCGGAAGACGTTGTATTTCCGGCTGACGTTGAGCTGCCGGACGCAGTCGTGCTGCCGATGCCGCCTGTCTTGGTTGCACCCGCAGTCGTGCCGCCAGACCCCGTCGTGGCGCTCGTCGTTGAGCTCGTACCAGAGGCTGGCTTCGTGTCTGTCGGCTTGGCACCGACCTTCTCTGCGGTCAGATCGATCGTTACCGGCCGCTTGCTGCTGCCGGAGGAAGACGCAGTGCTGCTGCCCGGCTTGTCCTTGCCGCCGGTGCCGCTGCCGCCCGATGAAGATGTCCCGCCCGGGGATTTCTTGTCCGTCGTCATCTCATCTCCTCCTGAACCCTGCCGGTCCCAAGACCTTCACTATACACACCTCTTTGCGAAGCGGTACCGCCGCAGCAAAGACTTTTGCGCGCTGCAAAAGAACGACTCCCCCGGATCTGGTTAACACTGTGTTAAAGCCAGATCCATCAAGGCGCTTTCGTTCGGCGCAGCTGCAATACGCACCTGGCTTACCTCAAATAGGGGCTCGGCCGACTGCCGCGAAAGGGCATAGACAGGCAACCTGGAAAAAATATGGTCGAGACCGTGCCTGCGAACCAGCGCCAGAAAAGCTTCAGCCGTGCGTTTGGAATAAATGAAGACACCATCAAAGGCATTCTGGCGAAGGCCGTCAACCACGGCAGAAGGCAGGCTTTCCGCCAGCTCCATGCGGTAAAGCACGACGGTGCGACAGGAAATGCCCCCTGCGGCGAGAAGTCCCTCCAGATCCCCCGCCCGTTCCTCGGCAGCAGGATAAAGGACGGTCCCTGAAGACAATCCGCTCCGATTATCGAGAATCAGCTGAGCCAGCGCAGCAAGATCTCCGCTGGCCGAAAGTACACTTGAAAAGCCCGCTTCCCGGCAGGCGAGTGCGGTCGCGTCGCCCACCGTGAAAACCGGCAAGCTCCGCAAGGCATCGATCCGGCCCTGTGCCGACAGGACGGCGACCGACCGCCGGCTGGAAAACGCCAGCGCCGACACGCCATCCGGCCCGAATTGTGCCGACCGCACCTCAACGGTTTTCAGAACGGGAGCTTCATCGGCAACATGCCCCAACGCCCGCAGTTTTTCAGCGGTCCTCCGGCAATCCGGCTGGGGGCGTGTCACCAGAAAGCGCATGACCGGGTCAGGCTCCTGCCAGAAAGTCCGGTCCCATCCGGGTTTTCAGATCTTCCCCGACAGACCGGCCAATCCGCGCGGCCTCTGCCGCAGGCCCACTGCCCGATGCCTCATGCGCGGCCGATCCGTCCGGCTTCAGCACAATCCCTCGGAAGTGCATCGTATCGCCTTCGAGTGTTGCCAGACCGCCGATGGGCGTGCGGCAAGACCCGTCCAGAACAGCAAGGAAGGCGCGCTCCGCATCAAGGCGGATCTGCGTTGCCGCGTCGTGAATTGCCGCCAGCATTTCAAGGGTAGCCTTGTCGTCCGCCCGGCTTTCGATGCAGATCGCACCTTGGCCGACAGCCGGCAGAAACTGGTCGGTTTCCAGAAGGCTGGTGATTTCCGCTTCCAGGCCCAGCCGGCGCAGACCGGCAGCTGCCAGAAGTGTTGCGTCCACCTCGCCCTCTGCCAGCTTGCGCAGGCGTGTCTGCAGGTTGCCGCGGTACATCACCACTTCGATATCCGGGCGCAGCCGCTTGATCATCGCCTGGCGCCGCAGCGAACTGGACCCGACGACGGCGCCCTGCGGCAGATCGGTCAGGGTCTTTGCCTTGGGCGACAGGAACGCATCGCGCACATCTTCCCGCGGCAGGAAGGCCGTCAAAGCCAGACCATCCGGCAGGACCGTCGGCATGTCCTTGGACGAATGAACGGCAAGATCGATCCGCCCGTCCAGAAGCGCTTCCTCGATTTCCTTCGTGAACAGCCCCTTGCCACCGACTTCCGACAGCGGCCTGTCCTGGATCCTGTCGCCGGAGGTCTTGATGACCACGATCTCGAACGCGTCTTCGGCCAGATCATGGGCCGCCATCAGCCGGTCGCGGGTTTCGTGGGCCTGTGCCAGCGCCAGCGCGCTGCCCCTTGTTCCGATACGCAAAGGATTTGATTGCAAGGTTTACCGTCCAGATGCTACGCCCGGCAGAAATGACGGGCACCGATTTATGTCTTTTCGGATGTCCTAACACAGGCCACCGCACTTAGACCAATGACCTCAGTCAAAACAGATGACAATGCGACCAATCTGACCGTCCTGGGCATTGAAACCAGCTGCGACGAAACCGCAGCAGCGGTTGTGTGCGGCCCTGCGCACAAGAAGATCCTCTCCAATACGATCCGTTCGCAGATCGACGAGCATACAGAATTCGGTGGCGTGGTGCCGGAAATTGCCGCCCGTGCCCACATCGAGATCCTCGACCGGATCGTTGCCGAAGCCATGAACGAGGCCGGTTGCGGCTGGGAGGATATCGACGCGATTGCCGCAACTGCCGGTCCCGGCCTCATCGGCGGTGTCATCGTCGGCTTCATGACCGCCAAGGCGATCGCCATGGCAGCGGGCAAGCCGATCGTCGGCGTCAATCACCTGGAAGGCCACGCCCTGACCGCGCGCCTGACCGACGATCTCGAGTTCCCGTTCCTCTTGCTGCTCGTCTCCGGCGGCCACAGCCAGTTCCTGCTGGTGCGCGGCGTCGGGGACTATGAACGTCTCGGCACGACCATCGACGATGCCATTGGCGAAGCTTTCGACAAGACAGCCAAACTGCTGGGCCTGCCCTATCCCGGCGGCCCGCATGTAGAAAAAATGGCTGCCAAGGGCGACGTCACCCGCTTCCGCCTGCCGCGTCCGCTTCTGGATCGCCCGGGCCTCGACATGTCCTTCGCCGGACTGAAGACGGCCCTTCGCACCCAGGCGAAAAAGCTTGAACCTGTCGATGAACAGACGATTGCCGACCTCTGCGCGGCCTTTCAGCGATCTGTGTCCGACGTTTTGGCAGCCCGCACCCGTTCCGCACTCGATCTCTTCCGGACACGCCACCCGGGTGTCAAACCGGCAATCGTTGTGGCTGGCGGCGTCGCGGCGAACCAGGAAATCCGCAACAGTCTTCTGGCTGCGACAGAAGAGGCAGATGCCCGTTTCATCGCGCCGCCCATGCGCCTTTGCACCGACAATGCAGCAATGATCGCCTGGGCCGGTATCGAGCGGCTTCGACTTGGCCCCGTGGACGACATGAGCCTGTCACCCAGGCCTCGCTGGCCGCTGGATTCAGCCAATGCCGGTGTGCTCGGCGCGGGTAAAAAAGGTGCCAAGGTCTAGGATGTGGACCTGTAAATCATCGCTCAATTTCCCACCGACCCTTTTGCGCGACCAAAGACCCTGTTAGGAAACTTCAGCCTTCCAACAAGGACTGTTCTGAGAAATGCGCGTCTACCACAAGGCCTATGTCTACCTGACCTGCGGCACGGACCTTCTGGTCTTCGACGAACCGGATACGCCTCATCTGGGCCTGCAGGTTCCGGGTGGCACCATCGATCCGGGCGAAAGCTTTCTGCATGGCGCCATGCGGGAATTTGCCGAGGAAACCGGCCTCGAACTGGACGTGGCCTTTGATCATTTTTCCAGTCAGGATATCCCGTTCGAAACGATCCCTCCCGTCGGACAGTACCGGCCCGCACCCAACCGTCCGCTGCTTGGCCGACACATCCGCCGCAACTACCATGTCCGCCTTGGTGCCCGGCCGAAGAGCGAGTGGGAGCATTACGAAATGCATCCCAGCAGCGGCGGCGAACCGATTCGCTATCGTTTCTTCTGGGTTGACCTCTTTGGCGAGCGGGCAAGCGACGAGGAAAACTTCTTCGCAGCCTTCGGCGCGCCCCTCGACGCGCTGCGCAAACGTGTGACACGCCTCGCCAACGCGGCATAAACAACAGTTCTTTCAAGGACCTGCCCGTGCTGATCTACCAAAAGGCCTATGTCTACCTGACCTGTGGAACAGAGCTTCTCGTGTTTGTGGAACCCGATTTCCCGAACGCCGGCTTCCAGGTTCCCGGAGGCACGGTCGACCCCGGCGAAAGCTATCTGCAGGCTGCCAGGAGAGAATTTGCCGAGGAGACCGGACTTTCGTTGGATATCGCGCTCGAATCGTTCGCCGACCAGGACCATATCTTCAAAGATGTTCCCCGTTGTCTCGACGGCTTGCATCGCCGGCGGCATTTTCACGGCCGAATTCGTGAAAAGCCCGCGACAGAATGGGAACATTTCGAAATGTCACCGAACGCAGGCGGACCTCCGATAAGGTTCCGTTTGTTCTGGATTGACCTGTTCACCATGGATGCGCCGACCGAGGCCCGCTTTTTTGAAGGGTTTGGAGCGCAACTTGAAACATTACGGACGCGCGTGGAAAGGCAGAGCAATGGGCGCCATTAGGTCTATCGGCGTCGTTGGCGGCGGCGCCTGGGGCACGGCCCTGGCCCTGACCGCGGCCCGTGCCGGCCGGGAAGTGCGCCTTTGGGCGCGTGATCCCGGTACGGTCTCCGATATCAGGTCCCGTCGGCAGAATCCGCGGTATCTGCCGGGAATCACTTTTGACGAGGAACTGGAAGCGACATCTTCGCTGGAAGAAGTTGCCGACGCTGATGCCATCTTGCTGGTGACACCCGCCCAGACAACCCGTGCGATGCTGGCTGCCCTCAAACAGACCGGCAAGGTACGCGGCCCCGTCGTGCTGTGCGCCAAGGGGATCGAACAATCCTCCGGCAAGCTCTTGTCCAAGGTCATGAGCGAGGAACTGCCCGGCGTCGAACCCGGCGTCCTGTCCGGCCCGAGCTTTGCCGACGACGTCGCCAAGGGCCTGCCGACCGCCGTCACCGTTGCCGCCAATTCGGCCAAGACCGCGCTCAGCCTGTGCGAAGCGATGCAATCGCCCTGTTTCCGGCCTTATGCCTCGATCGACATTCTCGGTGCCCAGATTGGCGGCGCCCTCAAGAACGTGCTCGCGATCGCCTGCGGGGCCGTGGTCGGCCGCAAGCTCGGCGCCAGTGCCCAGGCGGCGCTGACAGCACGCGGCTTTGCCGAACTGTCTCGCCTCGGCACTGCCATGGGCGCACAGGGTGAAACCCTGACAGGCCTTTCCGGTCTGGGAGACCTTGTGCTCACCTGTTCGTCCAGCCAGTCGCGCAACTTTTCCTTCGGGCTGCGGCTCGGCGAAGGCTTCATGGCTTCCGAGCTGATTTCGGCAGGTGGCAAGCTCGCGGAAGGCGCCTATTCCGCCCGCGTCGCAGTCAAGCTGGCCCGCAAATACGATGTCGAAGTGCCGATCTGCGAGACCGTCGCCAGGATGATCGACGAGGACCTGACCATCGACGACGCCCTCAACACCCTGATGGCACGCCCGCTGAAATCGGAAACGGCAGGGCTTTGACCCCGTCTCGACGAAACCGGCCTTCGACATAGGCACAAGCCGGCGCCTGGCTCTCTTTCCGCTTGTGATAGGGGATTGGCATATGAGCGATATCCTCATCCCCACGGCGTCACCCCGGACAAGCGAAGCGCAGATCCGGGGCCCACTCGCAGCGCCGCTTGCCGAAGCAGACAAGGTACCCTGAAGAGGCACAACCCATTCCGGCTCCCTGGAAACGAGTAGCCCCCAGGTCTCGCGTTGCTCGCCCGGGGTGACACTTGTGCTTGCTGCCTGTCTTTAGTCCAAAGTCAGTTGCCCTGCCACGAAGGGGAGAACAGCTCCCCCACCCCCTCATCCTGAGGAGCCGGGCAATGCCAGGCGTCTCGAAGGATGGGCCGCTCGCACAGGGTGTGATGCACCTCTCAGACTTTCCCCCATTGAGTTTCCCCCGCCCCGGCCCTAGGTTCGACGCAGATTCGACCAACCCGGGGAATTCTTCATGCTCTATGCCCTGATCTGCACCGACAAGCCCGGTGCCCTGCAGACGCGCCTCGACAACCGCGCCGCCCATCTCGACTTCCTGAAAGGCCTCGGCAACAGCCTCAAGGCAGCTGGCCCGTTTCTTGACGACGACGGCAACATGACCGGCTCGCTGGTGGTGATCGAAGCCTCCAACCGCGACGAGATCCTGGCGATCTCCCAGGAAGATCCCTACGCCCGTGCCGGTTTGTTCGAAAGCGTCGAGATCCGCCCCTGGAACTGGGCAATCAAGAACCCGGAGGCAAACTGAGTGCAGTACTGGCTGATCAAGTCCGAGCCCGACAAATGGTCCTGGGAACAGCAGAAGGCCCGTGGCGACAAGGGTGAGCAGTGGGACGGTATCCGGAACTACCAGGCACGCAACAACATGCGGGCCATGGAAATCGGCGACAAGGCGTTCTTCTACCATTCCAACATCGGCAAGGAAGTCGTCGGCATCGTTGAGGTCTGCAGCGACATCCATCCGGACACCACTATCGATGATCCCCGCTGGGAATGCGTGGACTTCAAGGCCGTCCGTGACATGCCCAAGCCGGTGACCCTGGCCGACGTCAAGGCCGAACCGCGCCTTGCCAAGATGTCGCTGGTCACCTCCATGCGCCTGTCGGTTCAGCCGGTCACGGAAGAGGAATGGAAAATCGTCTGTGAAATGGGCGGCCTGAAAGAGCCTGCCTAACGTCCTCTCCTGAGAGATCCGCCCTGAATGGCCCTTATCAAGGATCCGGCAGCCTTCATCCGGAAGGAGACCAAGGTCAAACCCGTGCCGCATGCAGAGGAAATTCTGCTGCATGTGGCCGATGAGGCCATGGATCTTTGGCAAAAGACCGAAGACGAACTGGGCGAGCTAGGCCTGCCGCCGCCATTCTGGGCCTTTGCCTGGGCTGGCGGCCAAGGACTTGCCCGCTACGTGCTCGACACGCAGGAACTGGTCGCGGGAAAACGCGTTGTCGACTTTGCCTGCGGCTCCGGTCTGGTCGGCATAGCCGCCATGAAGGCCGGCGCAGCGTCCTGCCACGCGGTCGACATCGACCCCTACGCCCTGACCGCAACACGCCTCAACGCCGCGCTCAACGAGGTGGAGATCACCACCGAGACCGCGGACATCACCACCGGAGAACCGCCGCAAGCGGACCTTGTCTTCTGTGGTGACGTTTTCTACGACAAGCCCATGGCCGACAAGGTGCTGGCATTTCTCGACAGGTTGCTGGCGAACAACATCGAGGTCTATGTCGGTGATCCTGGCCGGTCCTATCTGCCCTCGTCACGCATGATTGAACTGGCGGCCTACAGCGTTCCGGTGGTCGGTGCGCTGGAAGACAACGAGATCAAACGCACCCGCGTTTTCCGTTTGCAGGAAAAATCATCCGGAGAATGACCTGGTGGCGGATCAGTCTTGCAGACGATCGCCTTGCACATAACTTTTTCCGCAATCCCACTTCCTCTTTTTGCAGCTTGCGATAGGTTAGCCGTTCAAGCTTAAAGCGCTTTCCTGTTCCGATGTGTTTCTAGGAGTCCTTCATGCCCATCGTTAATCGCCTCGCGGATCTGGCCGACGAGATCACCGCCTGGCGCCGCGACATTCACGAAAATCCCGAAATTCTTTACGAAACGGTGCGGACTGCCGAGAAGGTGTCCGAGCTGCTGCAGAGCTTCGGTGTCGATGAAATCGCAACGGGCGTCGGCAAGACGGGCGTCGTTGGCGTGATCAAGGGCCGCAACGGCGGTGCCGGCAAGACCATCGGCCTGCGCGCCGACATGGACGCGCTGCCGATCGAGGAAATCACCGGCAAGGACTATGCCTCCAAGATCCCGGGCAAGATGCACGCCTGCGGCCATGACGGCCACACCGCCATGTTGCTGGGCGCTGCAAAGTATCTCGCCGAGACCCGCAACTTCGACGGCACGGTCGTCGTCATCTTCCAGCCGGCCGAAGAAGGTGGCGCAGGCGCGAAGGCGATGATCGACGATGGTCTCCTGACCCGCTGGCCGATCGAGGAAGTCTACGGCATGCACAACTTCCCGGGCATGCCGGTGGGCGAATTCGCCATCCGCAAGGGCCCGATCATGGCCGCGACCGACGAATTCCGCATCACCATCACCGGCCGGGGCGGCCATGCCGCCAAGCCGCATGAGACCATCGACCCGATCGTGATCGGCTCGCAACTGGTGTCCGCACTGCAGACCATCGCCAGCCGCAATGCCAATCCGCTCGATTCGGTTGTTGTGTCGGTGACCGTTTTCCAGGGTGGCAACGCCTTCAACGTCATTCCGCAGGAAGTCCTGCTGCGCGGCACCGTGCGCACGCTGAGCCCGGGAATGCGGGATCTCGCCCAGGCACGGATGGAATCCATCGTCAGCTCTGTTGGCGATGCGTTCGGAGCAAAGGCAGTTCTGCAGTTCACGCGCGGGTATCCGGTCACGGCGAACCACGACGAACAGACGGATTTCGCGGCAGCCGTCGCCGAAGGCATTGCCGGGGTCGGCAAGGTCAATCGCGAGATCGAGCCGATGATGGGCGGTGAGGATTTCTCCTACATGCTGGAAGAACGCCCGGGCGCGTTCATCTTCGCCGGCAACGGCGACAGCGCGGGCCTGCACCATCCGGCCTATGACTTCAACGACGACCTGATCCCGGTCGGCTGTTCCTACTGGGTGAAACTGGTCGAAACGGCCCTGCCCGCAGCGGCCTGACCGCCTGTGAAATCCTTCATCGCCATCCCGGTTCGCACGATGCCGACCCGGGATGACGGGCCGGGATGACGGCGGGAAGGTTTTGGATTAAGAGTGACGCCGGTTCCGACCGGCGTTTTCATTTGGATTTTCAAATATGGCTCTTTCCCCGTTCAAGCTTCCCTTTCTGGCAGCCTATGTCGTGGTCGGGGCCATTGTCGGTGTCCTGGTGATCCACCCGCTGAACCTTGTGGTGGTCTGGTGGGAACTGGCACGTTTTTCGGAAACGGCTCCGAACCTCCTTGAATTTCTGACGGCGCGCCTGTGGCTGGTGCTGCTTCCCCGGCACCTGGATGTTGCGGTTGCCTATACCGGTCTCGGCGCAGTTGTCGGCCTCGCCTTCGGCATCTTCACCCGCAACTACATGCGAACGTCCGAAGCCTACCGGTCGCTGCGCGAAGAGCAGACCGCGCTCATTCCCGATCTTCTGAAACAGGGCGAAAACCGGCGCGTGGAGTTCAAGTCGTCGCTGCGCTGGGACCTGAAGGAAAACCGGACCAACCGGTCCCTGGAAAAGGTCATCGCCAAGACCCTTGCCGGCTTCTTCAATGCCGATGGCGGCCATCTTCTGATCGGTGTTGATGACAACGGCACACCGCTTGGTCTCGACAAGGACCTGGCAACGCTGAAAAGCCCGGACCTCGATTCGTTCGAGCGCACCGTCAACGACATCGTTTCCAAGACACTCGGCGGAGATCTCTGTCCTTACATCCACACGGTCTTTTCCAGGGTGGACGGCAAGGACGTGGCGATGGTCATCGTCAGCCCGGCACCCCGCGCCGTCTATCTGGAAGAAAACAAGGCCTCGGTCTTCTATCTGCGCAGCGGCAATTCCACCCGCGCACTGGATGTCCGCGAAGCGGTCAACTACGCCAACAAGAGATGGTCGTGACATGTCGGACATCGCCGGCTTCTTCTTTCCCGATCAGCTGCACCTTGCTGCATCGCTGACACTGATCGTCACGAGTTTCTTCACCTCGGCCCTGACAGCGGCCGTCGGCCTTGGCGGCGGGGTCGCGCTGATCGCGATCATGGCAACCGTCATGCCGGCCAGTGCCCTGGTGCCGGTCCACGGTGTCGTTCAGCTCGGATCGAACGCCGGGCGTGCGCTTATACAATTGAAACATGTCGACTGGCTGATTGCGCTGTGGTTCGCAGTCGGGGCGGCAATTGGCGCAGCAGTGGGCGGCGCCATCGCCGTGGAATTGCCGCCGGCCGTTCTGAAGGCGGGCATCGGACTGTTCGTGCTGTGGGTCGTCTGGGGCAAGGCACCGCATTTCGGCAAGGCGCCGAAACGGGTCATGGCAGCAGCGGGTTTTGCCTCCACGTTCCTGTCCATGTTCTTCGGTGCGGCCGGCCCCATCGGCGGTGCCGTTTTGTCGACCCTCGGCCTGCCGCGCCACGGGTTCGTCGCCAACCAGGCAATCACTGCGCTGATCATGCATGTCTTCAAGATCATTGCGTTCGGCGCGCTCGGCTTTGCCTTCGCGCCCTGGCTGGGACTGATTGTCCTGATGATCGCCAGCGGCTTTCTCGGCACACTCGCCGGCAGCCGCCTGCTCGGCCGAATGGACGAGAAGAGCTTCAAGGCCGGCTTCAGATGGGTGATGACCGCGCTGGCGCTGAACCTCCTGTTCCAGGCAGTGCGGGGCTGGCTCGGCTGATCCTTGCAGGAGCTGTCCTGATACCGGCTTCAATCCCGCTGCTCTCCGGGCCTTTCAGCCGTTCTTGACCTTTCCCCACGGCTTGCTTGAGTTCTTCGCAACTGGCTTCATCTTGAAAGACAACGACCGACGCGCTAACCCAACGCCATCAGATTTCTCAAAATGCGGGATGGAACATCCATGGCTTCACAAAACCTTCTGCTTCTGCCGGGTGACGGCATTGGCCCGGAAATCATGCAGGAAGTGAAAAAGGTCATTGCCTGGTTCAATGAAAAGGGCGGCATGTCCTTTGAAACCGACGAAGGCCTGGTGGGTGGTTCCGCCTATGACGCGCATGGCCAGTCGATCTCCGAAGAAGACATGGCCAAGGCCATGGCTGCCGACGCGGTCATCTTCGGCGCCGTCGGCGGACCCAAGTGGGACGACGTTCCTTACGAAGTTCGCCCGGAAGCCGGCCTATTGCGTTTGCGCAAGGACATGCAGCTGTTCGCCAACCTGCGCCCGGCCATCTGCTACCCGGCGCTTGCCGATGCATCCTCGCTGAAGAAGGACGTGATCGAAGGTCTCGACATCCTGATCGTGCGCGAGCTGACTGGCGGTGTCTACTTCGGCGAACCGAAGGAAATCATCGACCTCGGCAACGGCCAGAAACGCGGCATCGACACGCAGGTCTACGACACCTACGAGATCGAGCGCATTTCCGGCGTCGCCTTTGAGCTGGCACGCACGCGCGGCAACAAGGTCACGTCCATGGAAAAGCGGAACGTGATGAAGTCCGGCGTACTGTGGAACGAAGTCGTTACCCAGACGCACAAGAACGGCTACGAGGATGTTCAGCTGGAGCACATGCTGGCTGACGCCGGCGGTATGCAGCTTGTGCGCTGGCCCAAGCAGTTCGACGTCATCGTGACGGACAACCTCTTCGGCGACATGCTGTCCGACGTTGCCGCCATGCTGACCGGTTCGCTCGGCATGCTCCCGTCCGCATCGCTCGGCGCACCGGATGGCGTTACCGGCAAGCGCAAGGCGCTTTATGAGCCCGTCCACGGCTCGGCTCCGGACATTGCCGGCACGGGCGCTGCCAACCCGATCGCCATGATTGCCAGCTTCGGCATGGCGCTGCGTTACTCCTTCGAGGAAGTTGCAGCCGCCGACAAACTGGACAAGGCCATCGCCAACGCTCTCGACAAGGGCCTGCGGACGAAAGATATCGCATCGCCTGGCCAGGCCACCGTTTCCACCGTGGAAATGGGCGACGCCATCATTGCCGAACTGGACGCCTTGAGCGCCTGATAGGCAATCGCCATTTGCAAGCAGAGCCGTCACCGGTTATCCCGGTGGCGGCTTTCCCTTTTCAAGATACCGCTGGTCCCATGATCGAAGACAAACTCGCCCCCTTTCTCGGCACCTGGATCCTCGACACGGAGGAAAGCGACTTCGAACAAGGCGAACCGCCACGCAGCGCCACGCTCAAGATTGACGAGAACTTCGGCGTTGCCGTCTTCACGATGAACCAGGTGGCCTCCGACGGTGAAGTCACCAACGACACTTTCGAGGCAATGCCGGACGGCCCGGAAGTGCGTCTTGGCAAAAGCGGCCTTGTCGACGCCATGCGTCTCGTGTTCCAGGGAGATCGCAACCTCATTTCGGAAGCCCGCCGCGGAGGGCTGACGATCATGAAAGCCGACCGGGAACTGTCTGACGACGGCAGAACGCTGACTGTGACGCAAACCGTCCACCTGGTCGACGTTGCAAGCTACACGAACGTATCCGTCTACCGGCGCGCGCAGTAGGAAACGGCCTGCCATGAAACAGATGATTGGAGCGATCGCCCTCGTCGTGCCCGAGTATGACCAGGGTATCGACTTTTATGTCGGCAAGCTTGGCTTCGACCTGGTCGAAGACACTCACCTTGGCGACGGCAAGCGCTGGGTACTGGTCGCGCCCAAGGGCAGCTCCGAGACACGTCTCCTGCTGGCGCAAGCCGACGGTGACGATCAGCACGCCGCCATCGGCAACCAGACCGGCGGTCGTGTGTTCCTGTTCCTGCACACCGACAACTTCGATCGCGATCATCAGGCGATGCTCACGGCCGGCGTCACCTTTCTGGAGACACCACGCCACGAGGCTTATGGCAAAGTTGCCGTCTTCCAGGACCCCTTCGGCAACAAGTGGGATCTGATCGAGCGTTTTGAGGGTTAAGCGTCCCGCGCAGCGAAGGTTTCGCATTCCCCCGGCTGGCCCGCAGTCTCAGATAACCTGCAACGTGATCAAAGCGACAGCGACATAGCGTGCTGTCTTTGCAATTGCGACCAGCAAGGTGAAGCTCCAGAAGGGTTCCTTGAGCACACCTGCTGCCAATGTCAGGGGATCGCCGATAATCGGCGCCCAGCTGAGCAGCAGGCTCCATCGTCCGTAGCGGTGATACCAGCCCGTTGCCTTGGCGAGCTTGTCAGGCTTGACCGGAAACCAGGAAGCGGTCGACCAGGCGGTTGCGGCCCTGCCGAGACCCCAGTTGACCATTGATCCGAGCGTGTTGCCAAGGCTTGCCGCCGCAACCAGCAGAACGACGGGTTCCGTTCCAAGCGCAATCAGGCCGGAAAGGCCCAGTTCGGATTGGGCGGGCAGCAGGGTGGCAGCCAGAAAGGAGACGCCGAACAGGCCCATCAAGCTGGCACTCATCGGGAACTGCCGGTCTGGGCTTTCTGCATGGCTGAAATGGCTCTGTGCATGAAATCCAGGAACTGCGCCTTTTCCTGTTCCGAAAACCCCTCCAGCGCCTCTCCGTTCTGCGCAATCGCAGACGCGATGGCTTCCTTTTCCAAAACCTTGGCCTTGTCGGTCAGGAATATTTCCTGAACCCGGCCGTCTTCTTCACTCGCCCGACGGGTGATCAAGCCGTCCCGTTCCATCCGGGCCAGGGTGTTTGCCAGCGTTGCCTGTTCGATATCAAGCAACTGCACGAGTTCCTTTTGCGTGCGTCCTTCCTTTGCCCAAAGGGCGACCAGTGCCGGAAATTGGCCCGGCGAAAGGCCTAGCGGCCGGATGCGGCGATGGAGACCGGCGGCAAACAGCCGTGCCATGTGGTTTGCCAGATACCCGGCGGAGGAATCTTTTTCGAAGGTCATCCCTTGCATATACGATAGATAGCACCCTATATAAATAAACATAGCTTGCTATATAATTAGGAGTTCGAAATGACATCACTCTGGACACGTCGTGCCATTCATCTGGCAGCACTTTCCTTCCTGACCGCCAACCTGGGAGTCTCCGCCATGGCGAGTGAAATCAACACCAACGCCCCGGTAACGCTGATCAATTCCTTCGAAGTTCCCGAAGACCGTCTTGCCGACGCAGTTCGCAGTTGGGAACAGGCGCGCGACTTCCTGAAAGAGCAGCCCGGCTACATCACCACGCGCCTGCACCAGTCCCTGTCTCCGCAGGCGAAGTTCCAGCTGGTCAACGTCGCGCTTTGGGAAAGTCCCGATGCCTATCAGGCCGCCATTCAGAAGCTCGGCAAAAGCGGCATCGTCGCGGAATTCAAAGGCATCAGCTTTCATGCCGCACTCTACAACGTCATTCGGGAGGATGAATGATGGCGGCCTTGCCCGTAACCGGAAACAGGTTGCTGCACTGGACGATTGCCGCACTTACCATCAGCGCCCTGGCTACCGGCTATGCCCTGACGAACAACGAACCGTTTTCGCCAAACCTTCTGAGGACCCATCTGGGACTTGGCTTGTCTGCGGGCCTGCTCGCTCTTGTCCGCACAATCTTTTGGCTGGCAAAGGAGGCCCCTCAGCCGGTGTTCGCCGTTCATTCCGGGTTGCAGCAAGCTATCGGCAAGGGCGTCCACGCCGCTTTGCGCCTCTTACCGCTTCTGCTCCTCGTCAGCGGTATCGGCATGATCGTCATATCCGGTAGCCTTGAAAAGATTGCGAATGGCACATTGCCGGGACTTGCGGCTTTCGCCGGATTGCCACCGGCAGGCCTGCACCATGCCGCGGCGCTTTTGCTTGCAGCACTCATCGGACTGCACAGTCTTGCTGCCCTGTGGCACTGGCAAAGACGAAGTTTCACGGCTTGAAAATGGCAATGCAGAAAAGGAAAGGCCCGGCTGCATAAAGCGGCCGGACCTTCGCTCAGGTCTTGGGAGGACCTTTGTCTGAAGTGCCTTAGTTCAGGCGGCTTGCCGGGCCGAGGTCGATCAACCGGGTTTCACCCGGTGCATCGTCGACACCGTCATTGTCGGTGACCAGGATCAGACGGCCATCGGCCGTGATCGTCAGGCCTTCCGGCTTGTCGAGAACCCAGCCCTTGCCTTCGGCCAGAGCCGGCAGGATATCCATGGCGTAATGCTTCTGGACCACCGGGAGCTCAGATCCGTAGGCAGCCGGGGTCACACCTTCCAGGGAGATCGTGGTGATCTGCTTGATGGCGGCGTCTTCACCACCCTTGTTGTCGCGCTCCAGAATGGCGAACTTGCCGTCGCCCATGGAGACGATTTCCGACAGGCCGACCCAGCCGCCGGCTGCGCTCTTCGGCTTGTCGAGCGGATAGTGAACGAAGCCCCAGGACTTGTCGGCCGGGTTGTAGATGGCCAGCTTCACCATGCCCTTCGGGTCGTCTTTCCATTCACGCTGAACGGCGACGGCCACCAGCGTCTTGCCGTCCATTTCGAACTCGGCAACGCCTTCAAAGGAGAAACGCGCGGACTGGGCGTTCAGCTCTTCCGGAAGCGTGATTTCTTCCTGAACCTGACCGTCGGTGCCGACCTTCAGCAGCAGGTGCTGCAGTTCCTTGTCCGGATTGCCCTCGGAAGCCAGCCAGAAGCCGCCATCCTTGGAAACAGAGATGCCTTCCAGGTCCAGTTTTGCCTGCTTGCCACCCTGAACGGTTGCATAGGCAACGATTTTTGCCGGTTTGGAAGAGATGTCCAGCGTGTAGATGCGGGCGTCGTCATAGAAGCTGTCGCTGACGGCGTAGAGCTTGTTGCCGTCTTCCGGGTCTGCAGCCAGTGCGGACAGTGCGCCCCAGCCGATCGGCGCGCCTTTTTCCGGGTCGGTTTCGGACACGACCATCGGGTAGGACGGGGCTTCCGCACCAAACTTGTAGAGGGAGACCTGCGCACGAACGTTGTCTTCCGCACTGTCGACCTCGTTGGCAACCACAAACAGGTCACGGCTCGGGATCGCAAGTGAGCCTTCCGGACCGACGTGTGTCGGCAGGAACTGGACGAATTCCGGCTCGGCGCCGGTGTCCTTGTAGACAGCGACGAAGTTGCCGCGTTCGGAATTGACGAAGATCAGCTTTTCACCGCCGAATTCACCAACCGTCACACCTTCCGGCTCGGTGCCCTTCTTGGACGCGCGCTTGGCCGGATAGTGGCCGTTGGCCATGCCAAGGTGTTCCATCTGGTTGCCGCTGTCGAACAGGACCTCGCCCTTGGTGTTCCAGATGGTGAAGCCGCGCGAACCGCCTTCGTAGTCGCCTTCGTTGGCGGTCACGAAACGCTCGTCGTCGATCCAGGCAACCGCATCCGGCTCACGCTTGACGTTTTCGGTCGAACCGGAGGCATCGCTCATGCGCGCCTTGGAAACCGGAATGTTTTCAGCCGAAGCCGTACCGGCGGAGAAATGGCTGACAACTTCACCGGAGGCCAGATCGACCACGGCGATATGGTTGTTTTCCTGCAGCGTGACGACAACCTGGTTCTGGGAGTTGATAGAAACGAACTCCGGCTCCGGATCGGTCGGCGCGACTTCTGCAAGACCCGTCAGGTCGACAATGCGGACCGCGTCACAGTTGGTCGGCGTGCCGGTTTCGTCCAGATCGAAGATCGCCAGATGGCCGGCCGGCATCTGCGGGATCACGCCGTCGTTCAGATCTTCGTCGCGCTCGTTCTCGATGGCGATCGCAACGAACTTGCCATCCGGAGAGATGGCAACGCTGTCCGGCTGACCCTTGGCATCGCACTTCGCCGTGATACCAAGACCGTCGAGAGCGATCACGGCCAGATGGCCGGACGCATTGACGTAGTCTTCGGACGTGTTGACGCCGGCATAGGCGAATTTTTCGCCGACGGCGACCGAAGTCGGCTCACCACCAAGCGCGGTGCGGCCCATCGGCTGCAGGTTCAGCGGGTTTGCCGCATTGACGAAAACAATGGCTTCGCCCGGGCTGTCGGTGAAGACGAGCGTGCGGCCGTCCTTCGTGGCGTAGATGATTTCGGCAACGGTTTCGGTGGCCTGATCCACGCCTTCCGGCAGGGTCTTGTAGACCGGGAATGTGTTGATACGCTCGAAATACTCTGCCTGTGCTGCCGACACGGCGCCAAGGCCGAACAGGACTGAAAGGCTGACACCTTTTAAAAAGCGCCCACGAAGGTCCGCCATTGCACTCGCTCCCACAAAATATCGGGTTGATGGTGCGCGCAAGCTAGTGGCCCTGATTACAATATCGGTGACAGTTGCATGAAGCTTTCATGACAACACCCGGCAAGCCTTGAATTTGCATTTCGAGCACTTACATCATATCAAGGCCGGGCGGTGATCTCCGCCACCTCCATCTTCCAGACTTTCCCGCATTTGTGCCTCCGGCGCATTTTTCATCGGATTTTCCAATGCAGATCGGTTTTGTCCGCTCCGCCATTGTGCTGGGGCTTCTCGCTGCTGTCGGTCCATTTGCCATCGACCTCTATCTGCCCGCCATGCCGGAAATCGTGCAGGCATTGCAGACGGACGACGCTGCGGTTCATATGACCTTCACGGTCTATTTCATCGCTTTCGGGTTAGCCCAGCTGATCTACGGTCCGCTGGCAGACCGGTTTGGACGCAAGCTGCCCGCCTTCCTGGGCCTGATCGTCTTCCTCATCGGATCGGTCATGTGCGCGACCGCAGTCGACGTTTCAGCCCTGACATTCGGCCGTTTCGTGCAGGCGCTTGGTGCCGGCGCGCCGATGGTCATCGTGCGGGCCGTGGTCCGCGACCTCCACACCGGACCAAAGGCGACCAGGCTGATGGCTCTGGTGATGCTGGTCTTCAGCGTTTCGCCGATGCTTGCACCGCTCGCCGGCAGCCTGATCATCCAGTTCGGCAGTTGGCGCCTGATATTTGTGGCCCTGGGCGTAATTTCCCTTCTCGCCATGCTGCAAATGGCCTTCCTGCTGCCCGAAACGCTACCGGCCGAGCGCCGGGGCAAGATCGACCCGACAGCGATGCTGCGCAGCGCCATCTACCTGATGCGTGACAGCAGGTTCATGGGTCTGACGCTGATCGGTGGCTTCTCGCTTGCGAGTTTCTTCGTCTTCATCGCCGCAGCGCCGCTGGTCTACATGACCCAGTACCAGTTGACGCCGACAGCCTTCAGTCTTGTTTTCGCGCTGAACGCGATCGGCTTCTTTGCGTCTTCCCAGTTTGCCGCCTCGCTTGGTGAGCGCTTCGGCATGGGCAGAGTGGCATTGAAGGCCGTCAGCGGATTTGCGGCAGCCAACGTCCTGCTGGTCATTCTTGTGTGGAGCGGCATCGACGACCTGCCGGTTCTGATGGCGCTCTTCTTCATCGGCAACACCTGCCTCGGCCAGGTCATTGCTCCGGTGATGGTCATGGCGCTGGAAGAACATGGCGAACATGCCGGCATGGCATCCTCCCTTGGGGGCACCTTCCAGATGGTTGCCGGTGGCGTGATGATCCTCGTCTGCAGCCCGTTCTTCGACCGGACAGCTTTGCCATTGGTTGGCGCGGTTGCCGCCTGTGCGCTCATCGCCCTGGTCATCGCACTGCTGACCCTGCGCACATCGCGCGAAGGCCAGGCCGTCGCCTGAGGCGATATTCCCGAAACAGGTACGCCGGAGCAGCCTTACACGGGCTCTTCGGCAGACTGACCGATTTGATCGAGTTTCTTCTGCAGGGACAAACGGTCAAGCGAAGACATCGGCAGGTTCACGAACACCGAGATCCGATTGCTGAGCATCCGGAAGGCCTCGTTGAATGCGACAGCCCTTTCGCTGTCGCTTCCGGAAACGGCTGCCGGATCCGGCAGGCCCCAATGGGCTGACATCGGCTGGCCAGGCCAGACAGGGCAGGTTTCCTTGGCCGCATTGTCGCAAACGGTAAAGACGAAATCCATGACCGGGGCATCCGGCGCGGCGAACTCTGCCCAGTCCTTCGAGCGCAGCTCATCCGTCTTGAAATTGAGCTTGCTGAGCAAGGCAAGCGCTTCCGGACGCACCGCTCCAGCCGGTTGTGACCCGGCAGAAAACGCCCTGAAGCGGCCCTGCCCCTCCCGGCTCAGGATCGCCTCCGCCATGATCGACCGGGCGGAATTGCCCGTGCACAGGAAAAGCACGTTATAGACATCGCCGGACATTTGGTCCCCCTTAACCTGAACAGGTCTCTCCGCAGGCAATCGTCTCGATGACCTGCGCACAAAGTTCCGGATGACCACCACAGCAATCGGCCATCAGAAACGTCAGCAACTCACGTATGCCGTCAAGGTCCGCGAAGTACCGGATCGACCGCCCCTCGCGTTCATTGCGGATCAGCCCGGACTGAAGCAGAACAGCAAGGTTCGCCGACATCGTGTTCTGCCGAACGTCCAGCGCCTCGCCGATCTCGCCGGCGGTCATTCCTGCGTCACCAGCCCGGATCAGCAGCCGGAAGACTTCCAGTCTGGTTTTCTGGCTGAGCGCCCCAAAAGCGCTCAGCGCATCTTTCATATCCATAATTCATGATATTTCGATTCATCTGCAACAGGCAAGTCTTTTTCGCAACCGGTCTCAACATCTCGGACACGGCCCGATCTGGTTCGTAACCGTCATTTTCAGCAAGTCGCTTGCAACCGGCCTTCAGAGCTGTTGACCTGCCCGGGAAACCGCGCGGGGCAGATGATGAAAACACTGAAAAATCCTTTCCTCGGCAAAGGCCTTTCCGAGCAAAGCGGGCTTGCGGATGGATCCGTGTCGCAGGACGTCGCCGGAGCAGAGAACCTTTTTCGGAAATGCCCGCGTGCGGATGAAACCCCGCTGCTGATTGCGAATGACCTCGCGGCCGGTCTTGCTATCGGCAACCTTGCCCTTAAAGACGAACGGCAACGCATGGGTCTTGGCAGCTTCAAGGCACTTGGCGCGGCCTATGCGATTGCCAAACTGGCGGACAGCCGTGTTCGGGGCGGACTTGCCCAGTCGCACGCTTCCGCGCTGACCGGCAGAACCTTTGTCTGTGCGAGTGCCGGAAACCACGGCATGTCCCTAGCGGCAGGCGCTCCGCTGTTTGGGGCCAAGGCCGTCGTCTTCGTGGCCGAAACTGTTCCAAGTGCCTTTGAGGCCCGCCTCAAAGCCCGGGGCGCTGATGTTGTCCGGGCCGGAGCCACCTATGAAGACAGCATGGCGGAAGCCCGGAGACGCGCCGACGCCGAAGGCTGGACCTTGCTGCCGGACAGCACCTGGCCGGGCATGACCGCCGCCGGACACGACGTCATGGAGGGCTATCTTGTGATGGCCGCGGAAATTGCCCGGCAGATCAAGACACCGCCCACGCATGTCTTCCTGCAGGCGGGTGTCGGCGGACTTGCCGCCGCCTGTGCCGTCGGCGCTCGCCTGACTTGGGGCCGCGATGTAACCATCGTCGTGGTGGAGCCGGAATACGCACCCGCCCTCATGGCCAGCATCGAAGCCGGAAAACCCGTCACGGCGCCCGGCCCGGTGTCGAACATGGGCCGGTTAGACTGCAAGGAACCCTCGCATCTGGCGCTGAAGCACCTGGCCAGCGAAGCCGATTTCTTCGTGACCGTTTCCGACAGCGAGGCGGCGGAAACGGTCGACTGGCTGGGCAACAACGGCATTGCGACGACGCCATCCGGTGCGGGCGGTATCACAGCCGTTCGACATGCAGGTGGAGGGGCATCAACCCTCGGCCTCGGACCGGAAGCCCGGGTGCTCTGCTATCTTTCCGAAGGACCGGAAGATGTCTGAACAGGATTTTCCGGAAGACGAATTTGCCGCGCGCACGCAAGCAGCCCAAAAAGCCATGCATTCCCAGGGCATCGACGCGCTGCTTTTCACGACCGAAGCCGAAATGCGCTATTTCACCGGGTTCCGGACCCTGTTCTGGCAGAGCCCCACGCGGCCCTGGTTCCTCGTCGTGCCGGCAAACGGCAAGCCGATTGCGGTCATTCCGCAGATCGGCGCGCACCTGATGGCGAGCACCTGGATTGACGATATCCGGGTATTTTCCGCCCCGCATCCCGTCGATGACGGCATCGCCCTGCTCGCGGACACCCTCAAGGGCTTCACGAAAATCGCCATGCCGATGGGGCGGGAAAGCGTGCTTCGCATGCCGCTTCGCGACTTTCAGCGCCTTCGAGATCTCACAAACGACGTAGAATATCTGGATGGAACCGGCCTGATCCAGAGCCTCAGGATGGTGAAATCTGAACGTGAAATTGCTCTCCTGCGCGAGATTTGCGGTATCGGTTCGGAAGCATTTGCCAGGGCACCGGAGCTTTTCCACACCGGCCAACCGCTCAACGAGGTTTTCCGGTCCTTCCGTATCGAGCTTCTGAAGCAAGGTGCGGACGATGTGCCTTATCTGGTCGGCGGAGCCGGGCAGGACGGCTACGGCGATGTCATTTCTCCCCCCTCGGCCCGCCCCCTACAGGAAGGGGACGTCCTGATGCTTGATACGGGTGCCACCAAAAGCGGATATTTCTGCGATTTTGACCGCAACTTTACGATCGGCCTGGCCAGTGATGCCGTCAGATCCGCCCATGAAACACTTGTCCGGGCCGTTGAGGCAGCTGCAGAAATTGCCCGCCCGGGCCGCACCTGTGCCGATCTATTCCAGGCCATGGCCAAGGTGCTGGACCAGGGCGAAGGTGACGTCGGCCGGCTCGGCCACGGACTTGGCATGCAGCTTACCGAAGCGCCCAGCCTGACCGGCTTCGACGAGACCCCACTTCGAGAAAACATGGTGCTGACACTGGAGCCGAGCCTTGCTCTCGGCCCCGGCAGGATGATGGTTCACGAGGAAAACATCGTCATTCGAGACGGCGCGCCCGAATTCCTGACCGTGCCGGCAGGACCGGACATTCCGGTTATCACCCGCTAGAACACCTGGAACCGCGGCATGAAACTTTCCTTCGACTGCGACAGGGGATCGGCAACCAAAGCGGCTTTCGGCCTGATCTTGCTGTCGGTTGACGAAACCATAGAGAGCGAGTTTCGGTCCCTCTTTGATCAGGAAGGCGTCTCGCTGCTTCACGCCAGAATCGAGAGCGCTTCCGAAGTCACCTCCGAAAAACTCATGCAGATGAAAGCCCGGCTGAAGGACACCGCGGCCCTCTTGCCGGGAACGCGCCCACTCGACGTCATTGCCTATGCCTGCACGTCCGGCGCAACGGTGATCGGATCGGATCAGGTCGCCGGTGCGATCCAGGCAACTCATCCTGGCGCACGCGTGACCGACCCCGCCCGCGCAGTCGTTGCAGCCCTTGCACACCTTGGTGTCTCACGGATCGCCATCGTCTCGCCCTATGTGGAGGAAGTCTCCGACGCACTCTGCCGTCTCCTGGAAGAAAACGGCATAACGCCCTTGAGTGTCGGTTCTTTCGGGCAAGCGGAAGAAGCCGTGGTTGCAAGGATCAGCCTGCAGTCCGTGGAAGAGGCAATCTGCGAGGTTGGCAAGGATCCGGAGATAGAAGCCGTCTTTGCCTCCTGCACAAACTTGCGCACGCTGCCTGTCATTGAAGCCTGCGAGAAACGTCTTTCCAAACCCGTCATCAGCTCCAACCTGGCGCTCGCATGGCACATGATGCATCTGGCGGACCTGCCGACGACGGACCGTGGACCGGGACGGCTCTTTGCCACCTGACCTGCAAAAAACGAACACATCCACGCCAGAACACAAGGCTGCCGAAGGTCTTCTTTCGGTGAAATTGCCGAGGCTGCTGCTATTCGACTGTTCCCGAACGGCATCAATTCGTTCACTTAGCTGGCAACACCCGCCTATTCCTTGTTGACTCGCGGGGATTTCCGGGCAAAAACACCGCCGTCTCAAGTTTTGACGATTGCGAGCCCCGATGACCCGGCTGAAAGCCGACATTCTGGATATGATGTCCCAGGCCCTTGCCAGCGCTACCTTCATGCGCGGCGAGCCCCGGGCGGCTGCCGCAACCGCTCTTAAACGCACTACCAAGACCACCAAGACCACCGCTTGACGGTGCCGCTCATCCCGCCTCCCCGGGGATGGGAGGCGCCGGGAGCCGGCCACGCCCATCCAGAACCGGGCGGCTGGCGAAGCGGGGAGACGGACAAGGACTAGTCAAAGATGGGTTTCAAGATCGCAATTGCAGGCGCTACCGGCAATGTCGGACGCGAGATGCTGGACATTCTCGCTGAGCGCGGCTTTCCGGCAGACGAAGTCGTCGCCCTCGCTTCCCGCCGTTCCCAGGGCACCGAAGTCTCCTTCGGCGACAAGACGCTGAAGGTTCAGGCCATGGAGAACTACGATTTCTCCGACACCGACATCTGCCTGATGTCCGCCGGTGGCACCGTTTCCAAAGAATGGTCGCCGAAGATCGCTGCCAAGGGCTGCATTGTCATCGATAACTCTTCCGCATGGCGCTACGACGCGGATGTGCCGCTGATCGTGCCGGAAGTGAATGCCGATGCTGTTGCCGGTTTCACGAAAAAGAACATCATTGCCAATCCGAACTGCTCCACCGCCCAGCTGGTCGTGGCGCTGAAGCCGCTGCATGATCACGCAAAGATCAAGCGCGTCGTCGTTTCCACCTACCAGTCGGTTTCCGGCGGCGGCAAGGAAGCGATGGAAGAGCTGTTCAACCAGACCCGTGCGGTTTTCGTGAACGATCCGATCGAGCCGAGCAAGTTCACCAAGCGCATCGCCTTCAACGTGATCCCGCACATCGACAGCTTCATGGAAGACGGCTACACCAAGGAAGAATGGAAGGTGCTGGCGGAAACCAAGAAGATGCTCGATCCGGCCATCAAGGTGACCTGCACCGCCGTTCGCGTACCGGTGTTCATCGGACATTCGGAAAGCGTCAACATCGAGTTCGAAAACGAGATCACCGCTGAAGAAGCCCGCAACATCCTGCGCGAAGCTCCGGGATGCCTCGTCATCGACAAGCAGGAAGATGGCGGCTACATCACGCCGTACGAAAGTGCCGGCGAAGATGCGACCTACATCTCCCGCATCCGCGAGGACGCGACCGTTGAAAACGGCCTCAACATCTGGGTCGTTTCCGACAACCTGCGCAAGGGTGCGGCGCTCAACGCCGTCCAGATCGCCGAGGTTCTCGTGAACCGCGGCCTGATCACGCCGAAAAAGGCAGCAGCTTGATCGACAGTTCAAACGGGCGCCTCGGGCGCCCGTTTTCTTGTGGCCTGCCGGCTGCCATCCGGTCGACGGCACTGCGAAGGTCCTGAAGCGGGAACCGCGTTCCCGACACCTATCGGGCAGCCCCCCGAGCCATCGATCCAGGCCCCGGATTTCCTCTTTGCGGGGAAGCTCGACGCGCTATGTCGAGCGTTGAAGCGACAACACCCAGCTCAGCGCCACAAACCCGAACATTGCCGGCGACCGACAGGTTTTGATGTTGACAGGCCGCAAAAACAGCATCACCTCTGTCATCCCCTATTCCCGGCGTTCGCAAAGGTCGCCAACGAGTTTTCTCCCATGCCCTCTGAATTTGACGGGTCGTTCACCGACTTCCTTGAAAGCACTCCCGGCGGACGCTTCACCGACTGGCTGGCAGCTTGCGCCGAGCCCTACTGGAGCGATGCGTGCAGCCATCCCTTCACCGTTGCGATCGGCGACGGAACCATGCCGGAGGAAGCCTATGCGCGTTATCTGATCGAGGATTACACCTTCGTCACGGATCTCGCTTCCACTCTGGGATATCTCGTCGCCAAAGCCCCCGGAATGCCCGCCAAGTCGCGGCTCTCCGGTTTCCTGGCTCTGCTGACCTCGGAGGAAAACGACTATTTCCTGCGCTCGTTCGAGGCGCTCGGCGTGGAACCGCAAGTTTACGAGACCGCAGCACAGGGCCCTGTGACCCGCGCTTTCTCGCAGCTCCTGCTAAAATCGTCCGGACAAGGCAGTTACGCCGAAGGGCTTGCATGCCTTCTCTGCGCGGAATGGTGTTATCTCACCTGGGGCCAGCGCGAAGCGGGAAAACCGCGCCCGGATGCGTTTTATCTCGCCGAATGGATTGACCTGCATGCCGTGCCTGGCTTCGAGGCCTTCGTGACCTGGATCCGGGCGGAAATGGACCGGATCGGCCCCACTCTGCCGGAACCCGAGCAGGCCCGCGTTGCGGGTCTTTTCCGCCAGATGAGCAAACTGGAAGTCGCCTTCTTCGAAGCCGCCTGGACCGGCAATTTGCCCGGTCCGGAGGACGATCTGTTACGGACCTGACCCGATGTTTCTCTATGAAGCCGCAGCCCTCGGCGCGGCTGCCCTGTGGGCGCTGACGGGCCTGCTGTCCACCGGCCCCGCTCAGCATCTCGGCGCGATTGCCTTCAACTGTACCCGCATGGTGCTTGTGGCATTGATGCTGTGCGCCTGGGTGTTCCTGACCACGGGGTGGAGCTCCATCGGCGACGCGCAGATGCTGCCTCTTGTCCTGTCCGGTTTCGTCGGCATCTTTCTTGGCGACACTGCGCTTTTCCTGACGTTGAACCGAATGGGTCCACGCCGGACCGCAATGCTGTTCTCTCTGAATGCCCCCATGTCGGCGATCCTTGGCTGGCTGCTCTTGAACGAAGACCTCAGCCCCACGCAGATGGTCGGTATCGGCCTTACCTTTCTGGGGGTCCTGCTGGCCATCCGTTTCGGCAAGCGCAAGTCCCAGCTTCACAAATGGGAAAACATCAAGGGTCCGGTGTGGATTGGCGTGCTTCTCGGCCTTGCCGCGGCACTGTCCCAGTCGGTCGGCTCCCTCATTGCCCGTCCGATCATGGAAACCGGCGCTGACCCGGTCGCAGCTTCCAGCATACGCGTCGGTGTTGCAGCTGTGGGACTGCTGCTTCTGACACGCCTTCCGGTCAGCTGGGTCAAGCCGGCAGGAAACTTTACGCTTCCGGTCGTCGGCCTGATCGCCATTTCCGGCTTGCTCGGCATGGGTCTCGGCATGACGCTGATCCTGTTCGCGCTGTCCGGCGGAGAAGTCGGCATCATCGCAACCCTCTCGGCAACGACACCCGTCCTCATGCTACCGATGATGTGGTGGCGAACCGGGGAAGCACCGGCACTCGGCGCCTGGGTAGGCGCGGCAGGTGTTGTGGCAGGCAGTGCGCTGCTCTTTGCCAGCTAGGCAAAAGGAAGTTGGCAGATCGGAACAATGGATCTACAAGTGTGAGAGGAATATGGGAGCCGGATTCGAACCGGTACTTTGCAGCGGGCTGCAAGCGGGTAGTTCCGACCTCACCCGGCTCCCTAACGCCAGTATCGATAGTTTAAAAAACACCCGAAACGAATTTCGAGGACCGACCGCCCCTCGAGTAAGCAACCGGCAAAAACACAGCTGACACCAAACAAGACGTTCCAGCTTAAACAGCCATACCGCCCCGACGCAGCCAGGAAGATCTTATGCCCCTACGGCATATCTCCTATTCCCCATCTGGGGAATATATCGGTACTTTTTTCGAAAAATTTACTTAAACCCGTTTCTCAACCTCGCCTGAATTACTACTACTGGGTGTATTTTTGCAACAAACACCTCAATGACAGGAGCAGGCGTCAGCATCGATTTACAGCCAAGCAGCGCCATTCGGCCGCCAAAACCGAACGGTAATGCGCGCAGATCAACGCAAACTGGCGGCCTGTTCGTCGGGGCGCGAACCATCCGAAATCACATTTACGCCATCTGCGGGACATCCATCTTGCGCTACGTCCATGTCCGGCATGTCGCTTAGACTTTTGCGCAGGATCGGCGCCAGGTGAACGACAAAGCGGCGCACCTTCGCCGTCACCAGTCGGTTTGAAGGATAGACGGCATAGATGCCGCTTTCAGGTAGCGTCCAGTCCCGCATCACCCTGACCAGGGCCCCCTCATTCAGTTCAGTGGCAACCGCCCAACGGGGGAGTGCCGCCAGGCCGATACCCGACACGACCGCTGCCCGTAGCGATGCCGTGCTGTTGCAAATCATCACGGGAGACAGTGAAACGGTGTGTTTCTGAGGCGACAAGAACGGCCATTCCCGTGCCCAGTAGAGCGCAGCGAACCCGATGCACTTGTGGTCCGGAATGTCGACGGGATGTTGCGGCACCCCATGCCTTGCGATGTAGTCCGGTGCGGCACAGACGAGGATCTCAGACATGCCGAGTTTACGGACAATCGTCGCAGGCTCCGGTTCACGCACGATCCTTATCGACAGGTCGAGACGCTGCTCAACGAGGTTGACCATGCGCATGTCTTCGACGATTTCTGCTGTCACTTGCGGATTCTCTGCAAGAAAAGACCCGAGTGCCGGAATGATAAACCGGTCAGCAAAAGCTTCAGGCGCACCGATCCGCATATGGCCAACTGGAGTTTCCTGATACGCCATCACTTCAGTTACACCCGCGTGTGCCTCTTCCAGTGCACGGGTACAGCGCTGGTAGAAAATCACACCGGCTTCGGTTGGAGAAACGTGACGGGTGGTCCGGTCGAGAAGGCGTACCCCCAGACGTTTTTCCAGGGCAATGACACATTCGCTGACACGGGATTTGGACAAGCCGAGCTGCTCGGCGGCCCGGGTAATGTTTCCGGCTTCAACCACCCTGGCGAAGATCTCGATTGCATCAAAGAGTGCCATGCGAACGTCCTGTGAAACCGGACAAACTGTCCGGAGTATCGCCACTTCCGCAATTTCGGGAAAGTCGTATTTTTTGGCCTCGCCGCAGTTTGCGGCTTGAGGAGACCCATTATGACAGCAATTTTTAATGCAGCCGCAATCGCGGCGCACCGGGACGCTTGCGAAAACGAAATACTCGGCTTCCGCCGCTTAAGGGTGCGGAGTGCCGATACCGGTGGACGGCTTGGATTTTTTGAGGAAATCGTTCCGCCCGGAGAAGGTGTCCCCCTGCACATCCATCACAAGGAAGACGAGATGTTCAATGTCCGCGAAGGTCATTTCCGCATCTGGTGCGCCGATGAAGTCTTCGACGTCCATCCAGGTGATGTCGTCGTCCTGCCGCGCGGTGTCCCGCATGCGTTTCGCAATGTCGGCGATGTCGAGGGTTGGCTCGATGTGACCGTTACGCCCGGCGGGTTCGAAACGATGTTCGCACGCGCTGCCGAAGCTGGCACGCAAGGTGCAGAACGTTTCATGGAACTTGCTCCCGACTACGGCCTGGAAATGCTTCCAGGTCAGGCTGCGGCTTAGGAGGTGGCAATGATCTGCTTGGTCTTCCAGAGAACCATTCTGGCTTTTGCCGTGCTCGCGGCCTTTTCAGGATCCGTGTCCGCGGATGAGAACAAGGCTGCACGTGGAGCCTACCTTGCCCGGATCATGGCTTGCGCCGATTGTCACAGTCCGCGCGGACCGAACGGTGCGCCAATGCCCGAAGCCGGGCTCATCGGCGGCAATGTCGGCTTTGAAATTCCGCAGGCAGGTATTGTCTGGGGCCCGAACCTCACGCCTGCCAATGGCGGTGCGGGATCCTGGAGTACGGAAGAAATTGTAACGGCCCTGACGACCGGCGTTCGACCAGACGGACGGTTGCTCATTCCCGTTATGCCCTGGCCTGCGTACGCCGGACTGACCACACAGGACGCCGAAGCTATTGCGAGCTACCTGCAGTCCCTGACACCGGATGACAATCCCGTTCCAGGGTTGATTGCGCCGGGGGAAAACGCCCCTGCCCCCTATTTCACGATAAAGTTTCCAGGATAGGGCACACCAATGCCGTTGGCCTGACGGCCAACGGCGCCTGGAAGCCGAATTCGGGCTATCCTCCAATCGACTGCCCGTTACCGTGCCTGCCGACGCCACCTTTCGGCATAAGGCAGGGCAAAAAGGTAAAGTCCCGATACCAGCAAGAAGATCAATGGCACCAACGCAAGTAAACCGATCCAGAGTGCCGGCTCGGACTGCCCCATGGCAGCCAGATTGACAACCACGGCCAGCGTAAAGGCTATGGACAGCCAGCGGTGCAGCTGACGGATGATCTTGTTCCAATTCATGATTTGCTCCTGGTGATCACGACGCAAGATCCCGTCTGCCGGAAAGATCCGTCAGCAAAGGGTTCTTGAGAGTTGGGGGGGGGTGCGCTCAGGCCGCCGCGTGCGGACTGTCAGACCTTGGCTGATTTCCTGCGCGTTTTCCTGGCGGCCGAGGCAGCGGCATTCTGCTCGGCGGCTGCACAAACGAGGGCTTTCAGCGCCGCTTCATCGATGTCTGCATCCTCGAACAGGTCGATTGCCCGGCGCACGTTGCCGTCCAGGCTGGAATTGAAGAGACCAGCCGGATCATCAAGTGACGCGCCTTTTGCGAACGTCAGCTTCACGGCTTTCTTGTAAGTCTCGCCGGTGCAGATGATGCCGTCCTTTTCCCAGACGGGAACACCGCGCCATTTCCAGGCTTCCTCGACTTCGGGAACCGCATCGTGAATGAGGGCGCGCATCCGCGCCAGTGTGCGTCCACGCCAGTCGTCAAGTTCTGCGATCCTGGCGTCAATCTGCTGCGCGGGGGACATTTGATTGTCCATGGTCGTCTTCCTTGCGGTTATCAGGCGTCTTTGCCGGCATCGTCCAGCCGCGCAACAACGCTTTCCAGCGCTTCCATGAAGCGGGGCCAGGCGGCGCTTGCACCGCGATAGTAGGGCAGCTGTTCCTGCGTGAAGCCGATTTGCTCCATACGCAGAAGGGTGCCGTTATCCGTCGGGGTCAATGTCCAGGTCACGGTGCTTCGAAGATCCTTGGTGTTCCAGCTGTAGGCCAGCGCTTTATGCGGCTCGATCGACTGGACTTCGCAATCGACCATTCCCCAGTCGGCACTCAGGTCGAAGCGGTGGCCGACAACCGGTTTGAAGGCATTTTTCATGAGCCATTCCTCGATCAGGTGGGGCTGGGTCAACGCGCGCCAGATCTTTTCCGCGGGAAAGGGAATTTCCCGTTCCACGACAACAGCAAGGGTATCTTCGTCCGAGAAACTCATTGGTCCATTCTTCTCAAAAGGTCTTCCAGATCGTCGAACCGGCGTTCCCAGAACACGTTCATGCGCTGAGTCCAGTCGACCAGTGGTGCGAGCGCTCCGGGCCTGGCGCTATAGTGCGACTGCCTGCCCTCCTGGCGGTCCGTGACAAGCCCGGCCTCCTTCAGGACGCCAAGATGTTTGGAAACTGCGGGCTGGGAGACACCGGCCTGGTCGGTCAACACCCGCACCGTCAGCTCGCCCTCTCGGCAAAGCCGCTCGAACAACGCCCGCCGGGTCGGGTCTGCCAGCGTCCGAAACAGAAGGTCAGGTGTTGGCTCACTCAAATTCATAACTCCACGGTTATTGATTTGATTGATAACCTCGAAGTTATGAATGAGTCAAGGCACAATTCAGACCTGCACCGCTTCCCGCTTGCGCGCAAGTGACGGCAGGCAGACGGTGCGGCCATCGGCGAACTGTTCGATCCGCACAACGACACCATAGACTTTGCAAAGAGCAGCGCTTGTCAGCACTTCCTTTGGAGGGCCATCCGTCTTGATGCGACCATCGTGAAGCAAGGCCACCCTGGTTCCGATTGCAAAGGCGTGATCAGGGTCGTGGGTCGACAGGACAACAGTCAGGCCGTCCGCCGCAAGACCCGCAACTTCGGAAAGCACCAGTGCCTGATTCCCGAAATCGAGACTGGCTGTCGGCTCATCCATCACGAGGACACGTGTTTCCTGCGCAAGTGCCCTGGCGATCAGCACCAGTTGCCTCTGTCCACCGGAAAGCCGCGTATAGTCTGCACCGGCGAGTTCCCCGATACCGAGCCTTTCCAGCGCCGCCAACGCGACGTCCCTGTCACGCGGGCCGGGCTGCTGAAAGGCACGCAGTTTTGCGGTTCGGCCCATCAACACGACTTCCAGAACCGGAAAAGCAAAGGGCGCGGCGTGTGCCTGTGGAACGTAGGCGATCCGCGTCGCGATATCCGCACGGGACAGCGACTTCAGCGGCCGTCCTTCCACCAGCACCGTGCCGCCACGCGCCGGCAGCAGCCCCAGAAGCGTCTTGAAAAGAGTGGTCTTGCCGGACCCGTTGGGCCCAAGCAGGCAATAGACGTCGCCAGAGGAAGCGGTCAGGTTCAACTCGCTCCCGACATCGTGGCCCGGATAGCCGATGGACAGGTTTTCAGCCCTGAGCTTCACGCCCATGCCCGCCTCCCCCTGGCAAGCAGCCACAGGAAAAATGGCGCACCGACAACGGCGGTCAGAATGCCGAGCGGGACTTCGGTTCCCGAAAGCGTGCGTGCCAGCGTGTCGACTGCAAGAAGGTATCCCGCACCAAGCAAGGCTGCTGCCGGCAACAGGCGCCCGAAACCAGGGCCAACGATCATCCGGGCGATATGCGGTATCACCAGCCCCACCCAGCCAACGACACCGGCAATGGCGACGACGCTTGCGGTGATCAAGGTCGCGCAGAAAATGACAACGAGCCGCAGCCGACCGGCCTCCACACCGAGCGCCTTCGCTTCTTCATCCCCCAGAGACAGGACGTTGATCCGCCAGCGCAACAGGAACAGCGGGACAAGGCCGAACAGAACTGCAGGTACCGCCGGCAGGATATCGCCGGCCTTCACGCCTGCCAGACTGCCCAGCAACCAGAAAGTGATCGCCGGAAGCTGGTCATAAGGATCTGCCAGCACTTTCAGCAAGGATGTCGCCGCCCCCGCCAAAGCACCGACGACGACGCCTGCAAGCACGAGGACAAGCGTGCTGTCTCCACCGCGCACCGTCGCGGCAACAAAACCGACGAGAGCAACAGCGGCAAGACCGCCGGCAAAACCCATCAGCTGGATTGCCGCGACAGGAAGCGACAGGAAGATGCCAAGCACGGCCCCGAGCCCCGCGCCGGCAGAAACACCGAGAATATCCGGTGACACCAGCGGATTGCGGAAAAGGGTCTGGTAACATGCACCGGCTGCAGCAAGCGAAGCGCCGACCAGCAGCGCGGCAACCACCCTTGGCAGACGGATCGACAGCAGCACCGTGTCCTGCGTTCCCGAAGGCTGTGCGCCGGATACGACGCGCGCCAGCACACCGACGGCCTCGGACGGCGTAAGCGGAAACGGACCGATCAGAAGAGCCGCGAAACTGCCAAGAACAAGCGCGAGGCCGAGCCATACGAACAAGCCGGAACGCGCGAAAGGAGTAGATTTGCCGGTCAGGGAGCCCGCCCCTTTGCCCATTCCAGCAGAGTGTCGAGCTCTGCTTCACTCAGGTCCACATGATACCACAACTTATAGAAGTCGGCGGTTTCCTGACGCAGCTCCCCATCCCAGAGTTCGGGATAGAATAGGCCTGCAAGCCATTTCAAACCCATCATCCGATTGACGGACGGCGGCCTGTCGATCCAGCCGAAAGGGGCCGTTGGCGACAGGAAAACCCGGCCTTCACGCACCGCGGCAATGCCTTGCCACAAGGGATCCTGCCAGACAGCTTCATAGAAGCTACGATCCCACGTCACGATTGTGTCCGGGTTGGCAACGATAATCTGCTCGGGACTTGCCTGCACCAGTCCGTATTGCCCGGGCACATCGGCAACGTTGCGCCCACCGGCCTTTTCGATGATTTCGGTGTTGATCGAGCCTTTCAGGCCTGTTTCAAGTCCATCCGCCCCACGGGCGAGGTAGACACGCGGCCTGTCCCCCTCGGGCACGGCACCGAGTGCCGACGTCAGCGCGGTGAAGGTTGCCTCGACATCTGCGGCCAGAAGATCTCCACGTTCCGGAACGCCAAGCGCCTCGCCCACAAGACGCAACGCGCCGGCGATTTCATCGAACCGGCCGTTGACCAGGAGATAGGGAATCCCTGTCTGTTCCTGCACACGGTCGGCAAGATCGATATAGGTATCGCGGACGGACCCGAAATCGATGATCAGATCGGGTTTCAGGGCAAGAACCCGCTCCAGGTTTGCCTCCCCGCCGCGTCCGGTCAGCCGGCCGGTCTCGGGCAGGTCCCGAAAGGCTTCGGCGATGAATGGCTTCTCGTAGTCCCGAAGCGCTCTCGGCCAGCCGAGCAGCGCTTCCGGTTTGAGCGCATAGACGAGAATGGACGCCGGAGGCCCGGCAGCGAACACTCGGGTCACCGTATCCGGGATCTCGACCGTACGACCCGCGGAATCGGTAACGCTTCGCGCCAGGACGGACGTCCCCGAAATGCAAAGCAGGAAAAGGCAAATAGCGGCCAGGCGCGTCATGTTTCCTCCAGCATTCTTTTAACTGACCGAGGGTTTCTGCTTATTTCAGTTCAGCTTCAGGAAAGCGACAAGGCAGAAACTCCATCAGTACAGTGATGGATCATGCGGAGAAAATACACAAAAACAACATAAACTGCAGCCCTTTCACGGAACTATGAAACGCTCACTAAACTGTGATTATCACTGCTATTTTGACGCGAATTTTCTTTCATTCTTAATTTACGCAAATCGACAAAGATGATCCCAATTATGACCTTGGGGGAAATGATGAAGAAGTTCTTGTCCCGATTAAGCGTGACTTCGACGCTCGCAATTATTTCTGCCAGCGTGCTTGGAATATCGATGATTGTTGTGGGCTTTATCCTGTATCAGGTCGCCCTTGGCCAGGCTGAGGACCGTGCCCTCGTCAAACAGGATATCAACCTTCGCGTGGCAGCGACGCTGTTTCAGGACCGCATCGACGGTGCAAAGGTCAGCTGGGACGCGAACAACAACGTCAAGCGGATCGAACTGGCCGAAATGCCGGTGTTCGAAAACCATGACATGATCGACGCCGTCGGGCGCATGACAGGTGAAACCGCGACTGTTTTTGCCTGGGATCCGGAAACGAAGGATTTCTGGCGCAAGACCACCAACATCATCAAGGGTGACGGCAAGCGTGCCGTCGGAACCCAACTCGGCCAGAACGGCGCGGTTTATCCTGTCGTTACCCAGGGCAAGACCTTTCACGGGCAGGCCACCATTCTCGGCAAGGACTACTTCACGGTTTACCAGCCGATCTTCTCATCCAAGGGCGATATTCTCGGCATCCTTTATGCCGGCGTGGAAAAGGCCGCAGTCGAAGCCAACGCATGGGAACTGACCAGCCGCTACGCGATGCTGGTGCTGCCGGTCGTCGCCGTTTCGGTGGTCCTTCTGATCCTCGCAATTCGCCGCCAGCTGCGTCCGATTACACGCCTTGCGGAAATCACGGACCAGATTGCGCAGGACAATCTCGCAGACGAAGTCCCCTTCAAGGAACGCTCCGACCAGATCGGCACGCTTGCCCAGGCCGTCAGCACCCTGCGTGACAGGGCCGTCGAGCGGATCGAACTGACCGAGCACCAGCGCACGTCCGAAGCCGCTGCGATCGACCGCCAGAACCGTGTTCAGGGTCTGATCGAAACCTTCCGGACCAATGTCTCCAACGTGCTCAACTCGGTCAACGAAACCGTTCATGGCCTGGAAGGCACCGCGGGACACCTCTCCGACCTGTCCGGCCAGAGCGCCTCAAGCGCGACGGAAACCTTGAACTCCGCCGATGAAGCAACATCGAGCGTTCAGACCGTGGCCAGTGCCGCGGAAGAACTCTCCGCGTCCATCAGCGAAATTTCCCGCCAGGTGGCCCAGACGACAGAAGTTGTTGGCCGGGCAACCGAAGGCACCCGCATGACCAACGAAAAGGTGGAAGGCCTTGCAGCCTCCGCCTCCAAGATCGGCGAAGTGGTAACCCTTATCCAGGCGATCGCCGAGCAGACCAACCTGCTGGCCCTCAATGCCACCATCGAAGCGGCACGCGCCGGGGAAGCCGGCAAGGGCTTCGCGGTCGTCGCAGCGGAAGTGAAGGAACTGGCCACCCAGACCTCCAAGGCAACCGAGGAAATCAGCGCCCAGATCACCGCCATTCAGGATGCGACCAAGGACTCGGTCGGTGCGATCGCGGAAATCACCAAGATCATGGAAGAGGTGAATTCCTACACCAGCACCATCGCGGCAGCCGTGAGCCAGCAGGGCTCGGCCACCGGCGAGATTTCGCAGAACGCCCAGAATGCCGCCGAAGGCACCACCTTCGTGTCGTCCTGCATGTCCGACCTTTCCAGTGCGGTCAATCAGACGTCGCAGGCTTCCCAATCGGTTCTGGACGCATCGGAAATGCTGTCTTCGCGCACGGAAGAGCTGAAACAGGAAGTGGAAACATTCCTGAACGGTGTGGCCGCCGCCTGAGGCAACCAACCAACGACAAATTATCTTGTCAGGAAGGCGCGGACATCGTCCGCGCCTCTTTCGTTTTCGGCATCCGGTTTTCGCTCAGAACACACCCGGCATCAGAGCCCCGCGTCACGGCAATCAGCCTCCAACCACGTTCATCCAGAGACCGCACAGGCCAGCTCGCCCGGCACGTTGGTGAGCGCAGGAAACGTCGAGCACCTGAAAAGGCGAGACTTTCAGCCCTGCAACCGTCACGCAGCACTTTTCGCGTAGCCAAAACTTTGCTGCACTGCACTCGATTATTCACCAAGTGCCTTTAACGTTTACAGGCAGGCCAATTTACACAGGCGGTTAAAGGGAAGTGTCCGAAGCAAAAATTACTCAGCATCCTGCGTATTTTTACTTGGCAGATTTACTAAACCTTTTTTAGGTTTTTTCTACAATCCTTGATTTCAACCAAAATTGTTTCAGATGCCAATCGATCATGGTTCAAATTTTAGTTGCGGCAGTGGATTTCGGAAATTTTCCATCGCGTTTCGCCAGAATCGCGACCCTCTACCCGACAAAACGAATTGCCTTCTCCCGCCCCAACCTGAGGGACATCAAGCCCCGCTCGCTGCTTCTTGTCGACTTTCTGGACCTTGGCACTGACCACATCAAAATACTTCGAGATTTTTCGAGAAGCGGCCAATCCGTGCCGGCGCTCGGCATCGTTGACACAAAAAGCAGACAGAGCGTGCTGCAGGCGCGCGAGCTTGGCTTCTACAATCTGATAGATCGCGAGGAAAAATTCGCGACACTGTTCGAAAAAATACGCGAAGTGGTGGGCGACTATTCCAAACCGACGCTGCCCAGCCGGTACTCGGAGAAAATCGTCAAGTCGGTTGAAACCACCAGCATGGGCTTGAACCTGATGTCGGCCGCAGCCCTTTCCGGCGCTCCCCTGCCCATGCAATTCCTGGCTACCAACGCCCAGGACATCACCTCGGTCATCATGACGGACGGTCTCGACAGTTGGTTGAGTGCGGTTCAATGCCACCACAGCCACACCTTCTGCCACACGATGATGGTCGCCGGGCACACCGTTTCGTTTTCGCGTGCACTCGGCCATTCCGAAGCGGAGCAGACAATTCTCGGCCTGGGTGCACTGGTGCACGACCTGGGCAAGGTCAAGATCCCGCTTTCCATCCTGGACAAGCCTGGCAGGCTGACCCTGGAAGAACGTGAGCTTGTCAACAAACATCCGCTCTTTAGCCGGGAGATGCTGGCAACGCGCCAGGAAGTTCCAAAGCAGGTTGTCGAGATGGCGCTGTGTCACCATGAGTTTCTGGACGGAACCGGGTATCCGGATGGCCTCAAAGGCAATCAGATCTCGCAAAGGGTCAGGCTTCTGACGATCAGCGACATCTATTCCGCCCTCACCGAAAAACGAGCCTACAAGGACAGCCTCAGTCCGCGCCAGGCCTTTGCGATCATGTTCGAGATGAAGGGCAAGCTCGACATGGACCTGTTGCGAAAATTTAGAACCCAGGTGCTGAGCTCGGAATTCGGCCGTGTCCGGCGGCAGGCCAGGGCCTGAGACCTGGGAAAACACCCCAAGGCTGCAGCGCTAAATTCGACACCGTCTCAGGATTGCGCGATCACCTATTTGTGTTGTCAAAAATAGCTATATCGTCCGACTAGAAACGGTCATTGAAACTCTTTCTTCAGTTTCCCCTACGACAATATCTCCCCCTACAGAGGCAAAAACCGGGAGTAAACAAGGTGCTGTTTTCAGGGTCGAACATGTGGAAAGCCGCCTTTGATGCGCTAAACCGCTCGCAGGCCATCATCGAGTTTACACCCGAAGGCACGATCCTGACTGCCAATCCCAATTTCCTGAAAGCGATGGGCTACGCCCTCAATGAAGTTCAGGGAAAACCTCACAGCATGTTTGTCGACCCCGCCTACGCGGCATCGGCAGAATACAAGGCCTTCTGGAAAAAGCTGGCGCAAGGCGAATTTCAGACCGCCGAATATCTGCGCTACGGCAAGGGTGGCCGGGAAGTCTGGATCCAGGCTTCGTACAACCCGATCCTCAACACCGCCGGCAAGGTGGTCAAGGTAGTCAAGATCGCCTCGGACATCACCGAGCGCAAGCAAAAGAGCGCCGATTTTGAAGGTCAGGTTGAAGCGATGAATCGGTCGCAGGCCGTGATCCATTTCGACCTCGACGGCACGATCCTCGACGCAAACGAAAATTTCCTGTCCGCGATGGGTTACTCCCTCGATGAAATCAAGGGCCGTAAACACAGCATGTTCGTCGAAAAGGACCATGCGGCGAGCACGGAGTACCGGCAGTTCTGGAAGAATCTCGCCGAAGGCAAATTTCAGGCGGGTGAGTTCAAGCGCATCGGCAATGGTGGGCGCGAAGTCTGGATCCAGGCAACCTACAATCCGATATTCGATTCCGCCGGTCGTCCCTTCAAGGTCGTGAAGTTCGCGACTGACCGCACTCCGCAAGTCGTCGAAAGACGTCGCCGCGCCACCGTTCAGCAGGGCATCGACCAGGATCTGTCCGAAATCGCCACGGCCATTTCCAACACGACGGAACAGGCAACAACTTCCGCATCAGCGTCCGAACAGACCTATTCCAGCGTGCAGACCGTCGCGGCGGCGGCAGAAGAACTCGTTGCCTCGATTCAGGAAATCAGCCGCCAGGTCCAGACCGCGCTTGAAGTTTCGCAAAGCGCTGCGACCGAGGCCGAGCGGTCCAGTGACATCATGAGCGGGCTGTCTGAGGATGCAAAGACGATCGGTTCGGTAATCGAACTGATCGACGGCATTGCCGACCAGACAAATCTCCTGGCCCTGAACGCGACCATCGAGGCAGCAAGAGCAGGGGAAGCCGGCAAGGGCTTCGCCGTTGTTGCCTCCGAAGTGAAGAGCCTCGCCGCGCAGACAAGCAAGGCAACCGAAGAGATCTCCAATCAGATCGGCTCCATGCAGGAGACGACCGGTCAGGCAGTCGCCGCAATCGAGTCGATCCTGGCGGTCATCAAGAACGTCGGGGACATCGCCGCCAGCATCGCATCCTCGGTCGAGGAGCAGTCGGCGGTTACGAATGACATATCCTCCAACATGCATTCGGCCGCCCAGGGCGTGGAACGGATCACCTCCAACATGCAGTCGATCTCCTCGGCAACTGCCCAGATAGACGCCGCGACCAAGAACGTTAAGCAGGCCTCGCAATCCCTGATGTGAACAAGGGACGCACGATCTGACATCACGCCCAGTCCCTGCCAGACAAAAAAACCCGGTGCCAAGGCACCGGGTTTTCTTTTGACGGGTTATTGAACCTGGCCTTAGCGCGCCGGAAGCGGGATCCACTCGGCAACAGAAACATCCGCATGCTGGAACTGCGGCATCTTCTGGCCCAGCTCTTCCATGTTCTTGACGTCCTGCTCGTTCAGGAACTCCTGGGTGATCAGGGTCGGCGGCACGACAACCTGCTTGCCCGGGTCTTCACCTGCCAGCATCAGCGCCAGCGTGCGCACGCTGACCTCACCGACAACCGCCGGGTTGGTCGCGACCGTAGCCGCCCAGGCGGAATCCGGCTCGCGCATGGCGGAGATATCGGCCGTGGAAACGTCTGCGGAATAAATGGCGATGTCCTGGTTGAGACCGGCTTCATCGACCGCGATCTTCACGCCTTTGGCAAATTCATCGTAAGGGGCAAAGACGACATTGATGTTCGGGTTGGCCTGCAGCACCGAACGGGCCTGGTTGGCAACGGAGTTGGCAATCGGGTTATCAAGCGTGCCGAACATGGCCGCTTCCGTGATCCCCGGATTGGCTTCCTTGACTTCCTTCCAGGCGACGTCGCGGCGGTCCAGCGGTGCGATGCCCGGCACATAGACATAGCCTGCGGTAAAGCTGTCGCCATTGTCCTTGATCGCCTGTTCCAGTGCCAGCTTGCCGAGCAGGTAGTCGGACTGTTCGATCTGTGGGATCGCATCGTTTTCAACGTTGACGTCGAAGGCGACAACCTTGATGCCCGCATCGACGGCGCGCTGTGCAGCAGCCTTCATGGATTCGGTCAGGCCGTGCTGGATGATGATGCCGTCGACACCAAGCGCGATGGCCTGGTCGACCATGTCGGCCTGAAGGGCGGCATCCTGACGGCTGTCGAGAACACGCAGATCAACGCCAAGGGCAGCTGACTGCTTTTCAACACCCGAAAGATAGGACTGGAAGAAGTCACCGGTGGACAGATAACGCACCAGCGCGATCTTGACCTCTTCCGGCTTGTCGAACGGCGCCGGCATGTCGGCTGCAAAAGCCGCTCCGCCGGAAAGCCCGATCCCGGCGGCAACCGCCAGCTTCATGAATTCACGTCTCAGCATTTGTTTTCCTCCCAATGGAAACGGCGCCATTCAGGGCGTCACGCTGTTCTCCGGCCCCCACGTCGCGAGGACAGGTAGAATGTGAAGACAAGGGCGGCGACCAACACGGCCCCCTTGACGAAATCCTGCATGTAGTAAGGAGCGTTCATCATCGTCAGCCCCTGAAGAAGAATGCCGACGAACAGTGCCCCTGCCGCCGTGCCGAAGGCGTTCGGGCGGGCAGCGCCCAGTACCGCGAAGCCGATGAGGGCTGCGGCCACGCTGTCGAGCAGAAGGTTGTTGCCGGAGGCGATGTCACCGCGGCCAAGGCGGGCAGCCAGCAGAATGCCGCCAACCGATGCCAGCATGCCGGAAATCATGTAGGCCACGATCTTGTAGCGCTGCACGTTTGTGCCGACCAGTTCGGCAGCCCGTTCGTTGGAGCCGATGGCATACATCAGGCGGCCATGCCGGGTGTACCCCAGAAACAGCCAGATCAGCAGCGCGATCAAAAGGAACACCACCACCGGCACCGGCAGCAACCGGTCCAGGAACAGGTCGAACCGATGCCGGCCGAGCCACAGGAAGGCCGCGGAGAACGTTCCCTCCGCAACGACGCCCTCGCCCAGGCTCATCCCGGTCGCAATCGAATTGCCCTGGGTCGGAATGCGCTGCAAACCGATGAGAAGGAACATCATGCCGAGCGTCGCCAAAAGGTCCGGCACCCGCATCTTCACGATCAGGAACCCGTTGATCAGCCCGACGACCGCACCCATCACCAGGCAGAGTGCAACCGCGACAAAGGCGGATTGCTCCAGCACCACCATGGAATAGGCGGACAGCATCAGCGCCGAGGTTGCGACCGAGCCGATGGACAGGTCGAACCCGCCCACCACCAGCGTACAGGTGACACCGAGCGCGAGAATGCCGGTAATGGCCACCGACTGCAGGATGAAGACTGCCGAACGCGGGCTGGCAAAGCCGCTGGCATAGAGGCTGAAGAAAAGGGCCAGTCCGCCGAGTAGGACGAGGAAGCCGTAGCGGATGGCAAGTTCGAGCGGGTTCTTGTTCATTGTTCCGGTATTCATCCTGCCATTGCCTGCGTTGCTGGCTCGCTCTGCCCCTGCCCGCCTGCGGGCCCGGAGACATCCGCGACCAGACGGTTCAGGTCGACGTTCTTGTTGATGTATTCACCGACGATGGCGGCCTCGTGCATGACAACGATGCGGTCGGCGATTTCCAGGGCCTCGTCGATTTCCGCCACGAAGACGAGCGTCGTGCGCCCTTTTGCGGTCTGCCGGATGTAGTGACCGATGTCCCGCCGGGCGCCGATGTCGACCCCCTGGAAAGGTTCGTCCAGCAACAGCACGCGGCTTGCCTGCAACAGCCAGCGGCCGATCATGACCTTCTGCTGATTGCCACCCGACAGGGTGTTGATGCCGTCGCCGTTGCCCTGACAGACGATCCCGATCTTGCCGATCATGTCGTCAGCAGCCCGCCGCTGTCCGCGTTCGCTCAGGAAAGAGAACCGGCTGAATGCCCCCAGGAAAGGCAGTGTCATGTTGTTGGCAATGTCGAAATCCGGTACCACGGCGTTCACGCTGCGGTCCTTGGGTGACATGAACACACCCTTGGCGACGGCGTCTTCCGCACTCTTCGGAGTGTAGGCCTTGCCGTCCAGGCGCAAGGTGCCGCCGGCCGGTTTCGCAAGTCCAAACAGCACTTCCGCCAGTTCCGTGGTGCCGCTGCCGAGCAGACCCGTCAGGGCAACCACTTCGCCTTCGCGAGCAGTCAGATCGATCTGTGGGCCATTTTCGTGTAGGCGCACACCATCGACTTCCAGGATCGGATCGCCGCCGGCAACCGGATCGATATCGACCTCGGTCATCTGGTGGCCAAGCATGGCGTTGACCGCACCGACATAGTCCAGAGGCTCTGTCTCGAACAGGCCGGAAATCGCCCCGTCTCGCATGGAAACGATCCGGTCGGCCACGCGGCGGATGTCCGACATGCGGTGGGAAATATAAAGAATGGCGACACCTTCCGCGCGCAGCCGGTCAATCAGCGCGAACAGGCGGTCGGCTTCGGAAGCGGACAGTGATGAGGTCGGCTCGTCCAGAATGAGCAACTTCGGCGCGCGGGCCATGGCACGTGCGATCGCGATCATCTGGCGGTCGGCAACCTCCAGATCCGCAACACGGGTGCGCACGTCCATCGTCAGACCCATGCTTTCGGCAACCTTGCGGGCCTGCCGGCGAAGTTTCCTGTCGTTGACGAAGAAATCGGCACCCGGTTCGGTCAGGAGGTCCAGCGTCAGGTTGGTGGCAACATCGAGATCCGGAATGACACCATCATCAATGGACTGGTGAACGGTCACGACACCCTTTGAGATGGCATCGGCCGCATCAAGCGGCTTGAAGGGGGCACCGGCCAGCTCGATCTCGCCGGCATCGGCAAAATGATAGCCGCACAGGACCTTCACCAGCGTCGACTTGCCGGCACCGTTGGCTCCCATCAGCGCCGTGACTTCGCCGGCGCGCAGCTCCAGATCGATCCCCCGAAGCACGTGGTTGCGCCCGAAGGACTTTTCCAAGCCGCTCAATTTACAGGTGACGTCTGGCACCTTTCCTCCCGATATTTTTGCGAGTTCCTCCCCCGCTTCTCATCGTTACAACACGCTAAATAGGCATTTGTCAACTGTGTTGACTTTTGAATAATCTTGACCATTATCGGGGCAAAATAGGGAGGAACAAGACCCAAGATGGACACGCCAGACCTCTATCGGCCCCTCACGCCGGAAACGCTCGGCGAAAGACTTTCCGGCATTTCCGCCGTTGCGGACAGGATCGGAGCAGACCCGTCTGACTGGACCGTTCGCGAAGTTGGCGACGGCAACCTGAACCTCGTCTTCATTGTCGAGGGCCCCAAAGGCACGATCATCGTCAAGCAGGCGCTGCCGTATGTGCGCCTGGTCGGCGACAGCTGGCCGCTGCCGCTTTATCGCGCGCTTTACGAGAACCATGCGCTTGTGCGACAGGCCGCCCGTGATCCGGGCGCGGTACCGGAGGTCTACCACTTCGATGAGGACCAGGCGCTGATCGTCATGGAATTCCTCTCGCCGCACAAGATCTTGCGGCGCAAGCTGATCGATGGTGAAAAGGTTGCCGGACTTGGTGCTTTCCTTGGCACCTTCTGCGCCCGCACCGCGTTCCGCGGCTCGGAACTGTCCATGAAGAGCGCGGACAAGAAGGCCGATGTCAGACTGTTCGCCGGCAACGTGGAAATCCCCGCAATCACCGAAGCGCTGGTTTTCACCGATCCTTATTATGCTGCTGAAATGAACCACCACACGGAAGGTCTCGACCCCGTTGTGGCAGACCTGCGCACCAATGCCGAACTGAAGGCAAAGGTGCAGCGGTTCCTGATGAAATTTGCCTCCAACACCGAAACCATGGTGCACGGCGACCTGCACAGCGGCTCCATCATGTCCACGGACAGCGACAGCCGCGTCATCGATCCCGAATTCGTGCAATACGGCCCGCTCGGCTTCGATATCGGCATGCTGACGGCCAACTTCCTGATGGCCTATTTCAGCCAGCCGGCTCATCGCAGCGCGGAAACTCTCGACGATTTCCAGGAATGGGTTCTGTCGGTCATCGCCGAAACCTTCTCATCCTTCGAGGCCGAGTTCACCCGCCTCTGGAACACCGAGCGCACCGGCATGCTTTACCCGGCTTCCCTGTTCGAGGATCAGGGGCAGGCATCGGACTTCGCATGTGCGGGCCTCCTGCAGGAGATCCGCAACGAAGCCATGGGCTATTGTGGCATCGAGATGCACCGCCGCACCCTGTCGCTCGCCCACAATGCCGACTTCGAGGAAATCGAGGACAAGCAGCTGAAGCGCCGTCTGGAAACGCGCAACCTGCTGATGGGGGCCGACCTCATCCTGTCGCCAGAAAGTTACGGCTCGACCGATGCGCTCGTGAAGCTTGCGCGCCAATTCAACAAGAAGGACATCCCATGAAGGTCAACGACACTCATTACCGCTCGCTCTGGTGGGATGACGACAAGGCTGCCCTGCAGATCATCGACCAGCGCTGGCTGCCGCACGAATTCCGCATCCAGCAGGTCGACACACTTCAGGACTTCGCCGACGCCATCGTTGAGATGCGCGTGCGCGGCGCGCCGCTCATTGGTGCAACCGCTGCCTACGGCATGGCACTGGCCGCAAAGATCGACCCGTCCAATGCGCATCTGGACACGGCCTGGGAGTTTCTCGACAAGACCCGGCCGACGGCCATCAACCTGCGTTGGGCGCTTAACCGCTGCCGTGCGCACCTGCTCCCGCTGCCGGAAGCCGACCGTCCCGCCGCAGCGCTGAAGCTCGCGCACGAGATTTCCGACGAAGATGTCGGCATCAACCACAGCATCGGCCAGAATGGTCTTGAGATCATCCGCAAGATCGCAGCCGGCAAGAAGGACGGAGAGCCTGTCCGCATCCTGACCCATTGCAACGCCGGCTGGATTGCGACCGTGGACTGGGGCACGGCGACAAGCCCGATGTACCAGGCCCATGACGCCGGCATTCCGATCCATGTCTGGGTGGATGAAACCCGCCCGCGCAACCAGGGTGCCCTCACCTCCTGGGAACTGGGCAGCCACGGCATTCCGCACACCTACATCACCGACAATGCCGGCGGCCACCTGATGCAGCACGGCCTTGTCGACATGGTCATCGTCGGAACCGACCGCACCACGCGCCGCGGCGACGTCTGCAACAAGATCGGCACCTATCTGAAGGCACTCGCCGCCAAGGCCAACAACGTGCCGTTCTACGTTGCCCTGCCTTCGCCGACCATCGACTGGACGGTAGATGACGGCGTTGCCGAAATTCCGATCGAGGAACGCCAGGAACGCGAAGTCACGCACATCCAGGGCCTGACGGACGACGGCAAGATCGGCGTCGTGCAGGTGACACCGGTTGGCACGCCCGGCGGCAATCCTGCCTTCGATGTCACGCCGAACCACCTCGTCACCGGCCTGATTACCGAACGCGGTGTCTGCGAGGCCAGCGCCGAAGGCCTTGCCGCTCTCTTCCCGGATCTCAGCAGGATCGCCAAGAGCGCATGAGCCCTGGCCCGACCAGTTCCCGGCCAACCGGCACCAAGGCCGCGGCACCCTCTGCGGCCACCAGGGCGCGCAGCCAGGACGATGCCATCATCGAGGTCACCTGGTGCTACTACCAGGAAGGCATGAACCAGAACGAGATCGCCGAACGCCTCGGCATTTCGCGGGCGACGGTCGTCAACTATCTGTCCGAAGCGCGAAAACGCGACTATGTCCGCATCACACTGGACACGGACATCTTCCGCGATCACGACCTGGCGCGCCGTCTCGTCGACCGGTTCGGTCTGCAGGACGCCATCGTCGTTCCGACATCCCCCGCCGGAGCCGACCAGTCCCTTGACCGGGTCACCCGGGTCGTTGCCGACTGGCTGCCAGGTCTGCTGGAACCGGGCGACCGGCTTGGCGTTGCCTGGGGCGAAACGGTCTACCGGGTGGCGGAGGCCGCGCCGCGGGTGACGGTTCCGGACCTTACCGTGGTTCAGCTGGTCGGCTCGCGCCCTGCAGCTCTCGGCTTTGCCGCGGAAACCTGCTCGGCAACGCTCGCCCGCCGCTATGGCGCGCACTGCGTCAACCTTCATGTACCGCTGCTCTTGTCCAACCGGGCGCTGGTGGAAGAACTGAAGCGGGAGCCGGTGATCCGCATGCAGCTTGATGCAGTGGCCGACTGCAACAAGACCATCTTCGCCTGCGGCACCTGCACCGCAGACAGCCACGTCGTCCATACCGGCCTGCTTGACCCCGCCGACGTTGACCCATGTGCGAAACGTGGTGCCATCGGCGTGATCTGCGGCCGCCTGATCGACCACGACGGCAACGGTCTCAACCGGGAAATCGAGGACCGGATGATTGCCGTGACGCTGGACCAGATGCGCGGCAAGGACATGGGCCTGCTGGTCGGCTCCGGCCCGGACCGTGCCAGACCGATGCTGGCCGCCCTGCGCGGCGGCTACGCCACCCACATCGCCACCTGCTCGGAAACGGCGACGGAAATGCTCAATCTGACGGAAAACAATGCTTAAGACGCCTTATCAGGACACTCCCGAACTTCGCCAGGCCATCATCGATTCCTGCAAGGAGATGAACAGCCGCGGTATCAACCAGGGCACATCGGGCAATATTTCCGCGCGCGCAGGCGACCGGATGATCATCACGCCCTCCGGCGTGCCCTATGACCGCATGACCCCGGAGATGCTGGCCTCCATCTCGCTGGACGGCGACAGCGCTTTCGAAGGGCCCCTGCCGCCTTCAACCGAATGGCAGTTCCACCTTGCGCTGCTGCGGGCAAAGCCGGACATGCACGCAGTCGTGCACGCCCACCCGGTCCACTGCACCGCGCTGGCGATCAACCGGATGGAGATCCCCTCCTGCCATTACATGATCGCGCTCTTCGGTGGTGACACGGTTCCTCTGGCGGGCTACGCCCTTTTCGGCAGCGACGAACTTGCGCGGGAAGTGACAGACGTCATGAAAGACCGGCAAGGCTGCCTGATGGCCAACCACGGTGCCGTGGTTGTCGGCGAGACCCTTGAAAAGGGCCTCTGGCGTCTTGAGGAACTGGAAGTCCTGGCCAAGGCCTATATCCTCAGCCGGACGATCGGCTCGCCGCACATTCTCTCGAAATCCGAGATCGACGCGGTGCTTGGCGCGGTGAAGAACTATGGAATGAAGACGGAAGTCTGAACAGACTTCCCCGTCACACCAGATCGGGCATGAACGGCAGATCGGTAACGCCGATGTCATGCCCGGCCTGTGTCAGCAGTGTCGACACCTGGCCGCGATGATGGGTCTGGTGATTGAACATGTGGGTGACAAGCATCCAGCGCGGCCGGGACCGGGGAATACCGTCCTGGCCGCTTGTCCATTCCAGATCCTCCGCCAGCCAGTCGATGGTCAGCCACTCGGCAAAGTCGGAAATCTGCAGGCACATGTCGAAATGAGCGGCTTTCAACTCATCGAAATTCTCGAAGAGATCAACGCCCATGCCCTTGATTTCGTATTTGCGGCCGGTAAAGCGGCTCATCCAGGCCCTGTCGGCAAACAGGATGTGGTTAAGCGTGGAATGCACGGACCGGAAGAAGGCACCCCGGTCCGCCTTGCGGTCTTCATCGCTCATGAGATCCGCTGCCGCATAGACCTTTTCAGTCATCCAGCTGTTATATTTGGCCATTCGGCGATAGAGCACCGGATCGACGAGCATGACGTCCCTTTCCTTGCAGCGCTTATCCCGCCGTGGCGAGAACTTCCGGGGCTGTCGTGGAGAATCTCTGTGTTTCGGCGTCCATGACCCGCAATTCGCCGGACCCGATGTCGAACCAGGACCCGTGCAGGCTGAGTGACCCCGCCGAAACGGCCGCCTCGATGAACGGGAAGGTCATAAGGTTCTTCAGCGACTGGCGGATACCGGCATATTCCATGGCAAGCTGAGGATCGTCAGCCTTGTCCACCGGCATGCAGGCCATCGCGATTGCCGCCGGCTCCAGCAGCTTGATCCACCGGCCGATGAACTGACCTGTCGCCATCGGCGCATTCGCGTTTTCCCGGAACGCCTTCACGCCGCCGCACTGGCCATGTCCCATGATCACAATGTGCTTGACCTTGAGCCCGTTGACCGCGAATTCGATCGCGGCGCTTGTGCCGTGCTGGCCTTCCGTATCCTCGTAAGGCGGCACCAGGTTGGCAACGTTGCGCACCACGAACAATTCGCCCGGACCGACATTGAAGATGCCTTCCGGCGTAACCCGGCTGTCGCAGCAGGAAATCACCATCACATCCGGCGTCTGACCATAGACCGCCAGGCGTTCATGGGTTTCCTTGTACCTGACGAACCCCTTGTTGAGGTAACGGCCGTAGCCTTCGAGAAGATGTGCGGGGAAAGTCAAACTCAAGTCTCCAGCTCTTGTCACCCGGGATCAGCCACCTGCGCCAGATATGGGCAGGCCTGCCAACCGGAATGGCGGCACCTGGTACTGCATCCCGAAGGACGCCCACCTGTGCACGAACGATAGGGGATCTCCCCTGCCGGCCATAGATACGGGTTAATACGTAACGAGCCAAGTGACTTCAACCTTTTGGACGACTTCGCCCGTCAGGTCGCGACATTCACCTCATGTGGCGGCTCACCGTCCTCGTGATCCTCATAGGCATGACGGACGTTGTCCGCGGGCATCCTGTCCACAGGTCCCCGCAAGGGGTGAACCGGCCCGTGATCGATGCCCGGTTCCATGACCTGCAACGCGACAGCCCGATAGGCGGCAACGCCATCCAGCACATGATTTACGGTGTGGTGATCGTCAACAAGAACTGCCGGAGTGTCCTCGGACATCCCGGTTTCATTTTCATGGCGCTCTGCGGTGTCACGCTTCTTTCTGCGGTCGTAACCAGTGCCGTCACCGTCACGGTCCGCGGGGTACTCTGTCGCATGCGCCACGACCTGGGCCGATTGCGGCCTTTCGATCGTCGCCATTCCGGCCTCCTGGCCCTCAGAGAATTGCCGCCTTCTGGCGGAACCCGCCAATTGTTTCAACAAAGGGTTAACAAAACTTTACGTTAGGTTAACCCTCGGTTTCATCAATAGCAACGGCGTCAGGCCGACTGGGACCGAGGGGTCGGATAGTCGACACAGACCCGGTTGCGGCCCGACGATTTGGCGATGTAAAGCGCCTGATCCGCCCGGGCGATCGTGTCTTCGACATCACGATCATCAGCCGTGACTTCCGCCAGACCAATGCTGACCGTGACGGAGATATTGCCAACGCCGGCATCCACGGTGAGGGCTGCAATTCTCAACCTGATGCGTTCAGCCAGGACCCAGGCCCCGTTTGCGTCGTTTTCCCTCAGCAGGAGAACGAATTCTTCCCCGCCGAACCGGGCAGCCTTGTCGGTCGAACGGATTTCTTCAACGATGGCATCCCCGATGGCCCGGATGACGTCGTCACCGGCCCGGTGCCCGAATTGGTCATTGACGGTCTTGAAGTGGTCCGCATCGATCATCAGCACGCTGAACAGCCGGTCATGGCGCTGGAAGGTCGCAAAGGCATCTTCCGCAAATGGCTGGAACGCACGCCGGTTCAGGAGGCCCGACAGGGAATCGTGTTCCGCCAGCGTTCTCAAGGAGCGGATGTCGGCTCCCAGTTGCCGGTTCCGTTCCTCACTGGACCGTATGTTGCGGCTGTATTCGTCCTTCAGAACCGCCAGCATGTCCCGGGCTGTCCTGGCGCTTTCTTCCACCGTACCGAGCCGGCGCAACAGCGATCTGACGGAGGCAGACACCTGCGAAAGCTCCCGGAACCCGTGCAGGCGCGGAACTGTCGTTTCCTTTTCGTCACGCCCGATCCTGTCCAGTGCTGAGACCAGGCCGAGAAGCGGCTGCGAGATGGTGCGAGACGCAAGCCATGCCAGCAGCGCGGAAAGACAGGCAACCGCAAATCCGATCAGAAAGATATTGCGAACCAGAGCCGCCACCCGAGCGGACACGACGCTGACCGGCTGCTGCACGGCAACTTTCCAGCCCAGCCCCGGATAATCGCCAAGGCCCGAGGTTTCGACCTCCGCGACCACCATGTCGGGATTGCCGGGATCGTAGGCAGCAGTTTCCCGGGAGAGGCTTGTGCCCTCGGCGTCTTCCCCGACAAGCACCGAGCCGTCGCGCGCAAGCACGAAGAGGTCGAGCCCTTCCTTGCCGAGATTGTTTTCCAGAACATCGCGCCGGGTTTCTTCCGCCCAGCTCCAGCTCATGTGCGCGCCGAGTACGCCCGCCAGTTTTCCGTTTTCGTCTTTTACCGGCATTGCCACGTCGACGAAACGAAACGGCGCTTCGTCGGGGCTTGTCCGCAACAGGTGGTCAAGCAGCTTGGCAAGATGCACATCCTCGACCGCAGGCCCTTTCAGGCCACTGATGAACCAGGGCCGCTCGGCGACGGATGCGCCCTCCAGCATGCCCTTTGTTGCCGCCACGACCGTGCCGTCGACAGATGCAAAGCCGATCCAGGCATATTGCGGCAGGCTGCGCTGCAGCTGGTCAAGCGTTTCACGGATGATGTCGGGATTGCGGGTCCAGACGGGCTTCAGCAGTTCCATGTCTGCAACGTTGCGCACTTCGCGGTAACGGTCGAACATCGTCTGGTCCAGCCGCTGCGCCATGCTGCGTGCAATCAGGGTCAGGTCCCACCGGTTTTCCCGGATGGCTTCGCCGCGTGCAATCAGGGCCGCACCGAATGCGGCCACCGCGATCGAAAGGATGCAAAGCGAAGCCGCCAGAAGGGCAATCTGCTGGCGCAGACTGGTCCCGTCCCGCAATCCGATGAGGACTGAAGTTATTCTGGAAATTGGCTTACGTATCATCGGATCGTTTCCTGCTTAGACCCGCGCTAAGGGAAACTACTAATGGCCAAGTATAAATAAATCTTGAACCCGCCAGCGAAACCGACGCAGCCACGACTGCGCCAGTTGCAACTGAAAGTTTATCCGAGACTAGAAGAGCGAATAATTTTCGCCAATAAATACTTCAATCGGCATTATTGTCACTTTCGACGAAGGCCGGTTCAAGCAGCCTGCTCTGCACGGTTGCCGACAATCTTCACCACATCGGCCATGATATCGGTGAGCTGGAAATCCTTGGGCGTATAGACTGCCGCAATGCCTTGCGCCTTGAGCTGTGCGGCGTCTTCGTCAGGGATAATCCCGCCAACCACGACCGGGATATCGTCCGCGCCGGCTGCCCGCAGGCGGTCCATGACGTCACGCACCAGGGCCAGGTGCGAGCCGGACAGGATCGACAGACCGATCACGTGAACGTCTTCTTCCACCGCGGCGTTGACGATCTGCGCCGGCGTCAACCGGATTCCCTCATAGACCACCTCCATACCGCAGTCGCGCGCCCTGACGGCAATCTGTTCCGCACCGTTCGAATGCCCGTCGAGACCCGGTTTGCCGACCAGGAACTTCAGCCGGCGGCCAAGTTTCTTTGATACCGCCTCCACGTCCGAGCGGATGTCTGCCAAAGTGCCGGCATTGTCCCGCACGGCCTGGCCGACACCGGTCGGTGCACGGTACTCGCCAAAGACCTCGCGCAGTGTCCGGCCCCATTCGCCTGTGGTCGCTCCGGCCTTGGCCGCGGCAATCGAGGGCTCCATGATGTTGCGGCCTTCCTGGGCGGCGGCTTTCAGGTCCGCCAGCGCGGTTTCGACCGCGGCTTGATCGCGTGCATCGCGCCAGGCCTTGACCTTCTCGACCGCTTCTTCCTCGACATGCTCGGAAACGGTGAGAATGCCGCCGTCTTCCCCGGCGGCCAGAGGTGAAGGCTCGCTGTCCGTCCAGCGGTTGACGCCGACCACCACCTGGTCGCCGCCTTCGATCGCGGCAAGGCGTGCGGAATTGGCTTCCACAAGCTGGCGCTTCATGTAGCTGCTATCGACCGCGGCGACCGCACCACCCATGGCATCGATCCGGGCAAGTTCCTCGCGGGCTTGCGCCTTCAGCTCTTCCACCTTGCGGGTAATTTCGGCCGAGCCGTCAAAAATGTCCGCATAGTCCAGAAGGTCGGTCTCATAGGCGACGATCTGCTGCATTCGCAGCGACCACTGCTGGTCGAACGGTCGCGGCAGGCCCAGCGCTTCGTTCCATGCCGGCAACTGCACAGCGCGGGCGCGCGCATTCTTGGACAAGACCACTGCCAGCATCTCGATGAGGATACGGTAGACGTTGTTTTCCGGCTGCGGCTCGGTCAGCCCGAGGCTGTTCACCTGAACCCCATAGCGGAAGCGGCGATAGCGCTCGTCCTCAACGCCATAGCGCTCCAGGCAGATCTCGTCCCACAATTCGGTGAAGGCGCGCATCTTGCACATCTCGGTAATGAACCGCATGCCCGCATTGACGAAGAAGGAAATCCGGCCGACAGCCTTTGGGAAATCGTCCTCGGGAATGGCACCGCTCGCCTTGATGGAATCCAGAATGGCCACCGCCGTTGCCAGCGCGAAGGACAGCTCCTGAACCGGTGTCGCGCCTGCTTCCTGCAAATGATAGGAGCAGACGTTCATCGGGTTCCATTTGGGCATGTTGGAATAGGTCCAGGCGATGACATCGGTCGTCAGCCTGAGCGATGGCGCCGGCGGAAACACATAGGTACCCCGGGACAGATATTCCTTGATGATGTCGTTCTGGGTCGTGCCCGACAGCAGTTTGCGATCGGCGCCCTGTTCGTCGGCAGCCGCTATATAGAGCGACAGCAGCCAGGGTGCGGTCGCGTTGATCGTCATGGAGGTGTTCATCCGCTCCAGCGGTATGTCCTGGAACAGGGTGCGCATGTCGCCGAGATGTGCCACCGGAACACCGACCTTGCCCACTTCGCCGCGCGCCAGGGCGTCATCCGGATCGTAGCCGGTCTGAGTCGGCAGATCGAACGCAACGGACAGGCCGGTCTGACCCTTGGCAAGATTGCCACGGTAGAGCTTGTTCGATTCGGCCGCCGTCGAGTGGCCCGCGTAGGTCCGGAAAATCCACGGACGATCTTTCTCCGGCCGGCTCTCACCCGATGCACTCATGCCACTCATCCTCCTAAGGCGTTCTGCTGCCTGTTTTTTCTTGATTTGGCAGCACCGCGTCAGCCTGTTTCTCCCGAACAGTCAGCAGTGTGCCGGAGTTTACGCGACTGCGAAACCCCAATGTGCAATGCAAAATATGGTTGGCATCAAAACGCAAGTTAAGCAATAGTCGTATAGAACGGTGATCGTTTTTGAACAATAGTTGCGCAAAATTGGGTATTTGCCCGATTACGACTTGTGCAAATGCGAAATTCTGAGGCCCAAAAGAAGCCCTGGGAGGGGAGAATGACAGCGACCGCGGAAGCCAATGACAACCAAACGCGAGAGGGCGCGCCGGTGAAAGATCTTTATGAAATCGGAGAGATCCCGCCGCTCGGACACGTTCCCAAAAACATGTATGCCTGGACCATCCGCCGTGAACGCCACGGACCGCCGGAAGACGCCATGAAACTGGAAGTCGTGCCGACCTGGGAACTCGACAGCCACGAGGTTCTGGTTCTGGTGATGGCCGCCGGCGTCAACTACAACGGCATCTGGGCAGGCCTCGGCCAGCCGATCAGCCCGTTCGACGGTCACGGCGCCGCCTACCACATTGCCGGCTCCGATGCCTCGGGCATCGTCTGGGCCGTTGGTGACAAGGTCAAGCGCTGGAAAGTGGGCGACGAGGTCGTGGTTCATTGTAACCAGGATGATGGCGACGACGAGGAGTGCAACGGCGGCGACCCGATGTTCTCCACCTCCCAGCGGATCTGGGGCTACGAGACACCGGACGGGTCGTTCTCGCAGTTCACCCGCGTGCAGGCCCAGCAGCTTATGCCCCGGCCGCGCCACCTGACCTGGGAAGAAAGCGCCTGCTACACGCTGACGCTCGCAACCGCCTATCGCATGCTGTTCGGCCATCACCCGCATGAGCTGAAGCCAGGCCAGAACGTGCTTGTCTGGGGCGCCTCGGGTGGCCTTGGCTCCTACGCCATCCAGTTGATTACGGCAGCAGGTGCCAATGCCATTGGCGTCATCTCTGACGAGGACAAGCGCCAGTTCGTGCTGGATCTCGGTGCCAAGGGTGTGATCAACCGCAAGGACTTCAAGTGCTGGGGACAATTGCCGACGGTCGGCTCGCCCGAATATGCGGAATGGTTCGCGGAAGCGCGCAAGTTCGGCAAGGCGATCTGGGACATCACCGGCAAGGGCAACAACGTCGATATCGTCTTCGAACACCCGGGCGAGGCAACCTTCCCGGTCTCCACCCTGGTCTGCAAGAAGGGCGGCATGGTCGTCATTTGCGCAGGCACGTCAGGCTTCAACTGCACCTTCGACGTCCGCTACATGTGGATGCACCAGAAGCGCCTTCAAGGGTCACACTTCGCCCATCTGAAGCAGGCCTCGGCCGCCAACAAGCTGATGATCGAACGGCGCATCGACCCTTACATGTCCGAGGTCTTCCCCTGGGATCAGATCCCGAAGGCCCATACCAAGATGTGGAAGAACCAGCACGCACCGGGCAACATGTCCGTCCTGGTCTGCGCGCCGACCACCGGTCTTCGGACCTATGAGGACGTTCTGGAAGCCTCCACCCGCTGATCCGGCACGTCGCCTTCAGGGCAACCACCTGCAGGCGGCGGGCTCAACAAGCTCCCTGAAAGGCTGGGGGCCTCAAGCCCCGTTAGCCTCATGCAGCCTGACCAGCCCGTGTCTCACGGGCTGGTCTTTTCTTTTTGATTACCCGGCGGTGGCGACCCAGCCTCTGAAGGTGAAGGCCGTGTAGAAGGTCTCGACGTCGACAAATCCGGCCTGCCTCAACAGATCCGCATCCTGTTCGGGCGTCAGCACCGGCAATCGCTCCTTCATCGCAGCCATGCCGTTTTCGGTAAGCGAGCGGGAAGTGCCGGATAGGGTGGAAAACGCGGCATATCTTGCCAGCCACCTGTCCTTGCCCGCACGGTCGGTCGGAAAGCTGTGATGAACCGAAACGAAGGCCGCTCCAGGCTTCAACCGTTGCCGCAGTCCGGAAAGCGTCTTCAACCTCTCCTCCCGATCCAGAAAATGAAGCGTCAGCAGGCAAGCGGCGCCATCAAATTGTCTCTCGGGGGCATCCTGGATGTATCCCTCCAGAAGGCTCACTCTTGCCCCGAGGGGACCAAGGTGCTCTTGCGCCTTTTCCAGCATGTCTGCGGACGGGTCGACACCAAGGAAACGCCAGTCCGGCTGCATGCGGGCAAAGGCCTTCAGTTCAACACCGCCACCGGCACCAAGCACCAGGATTGTTCCGTCCGATGGCGCCCGCTCCGCCAGCAGCAGGCCGGTCATCTTGTGCATGTCTGCAAGCCCGGGAACGAGCCTCGCCGTTCTTTCCGCATATCCGGCGGTTGATGCGGCTCCGGAAAACAGGGACATGGAAAAGGTCCTCAAGCAATGCGTGGCCTGGTGCTCCGATCCATACCAAGACGTTCGGCACCATCATGTTACTTTATATGTAACTTGAAAATTGCCATTCAAGAAACCTGTTCCATTTTTTCCAACCCGTTGCGCGCGCACCCCAGCTGATAGGCTTGTGCACCGGTTTCAGGAGCCTTGCGCCGCAATTCTGCTCAACTGTCGTCCCATCACCTTCCAAAGTGAGGCGAATCATGTGCCTCACTAAATCTCATTGATCCTGAGCGGGAGCTTCAACAGCGTGGCTGACAATCCGATGGTCCATCGATCCCTGAAACTCGCCCTCGCCGGAGCGCTGCTGCTCTCGGTTGCCGCCTGCATGGGCGACCGCATGCAGACACCGCCCTTCTACGAGGACATGGCGCGTGTCGACGGTGTGGTGGATGCTGCGACGGCCGCTCAGATGATCTCGCAATACCGGATCAACAACGGACTTTCGCCCGTGATTGCCGATCCGCAGCTGACGTCCATTGCAAAATCCCAGGCCGACGCAATGGCCGCGGCCGGAAACGTTCAGGCATCGCTCGCCCCGAACCAGCAGCTGGCAACCCGCATGGCCTCCATCGGCGAGCCGAAGACGGCTGCCGCCGAAAACGTCAGCGCCGGATACAGGACCTTTGCCGAAGCTTTTTCAGGCTGGCGGGAAAGCCCGAAACATAACCAGGTGTTGCTGACGAAAGACGCCACCCGGCTTGGCATCGCGACGGCTTACGCGCCCAATGCCAAGCACAAGGTATTCTGGTCGCTGGTCATGGCCGGACCGAAACCGGCCCGGTAAACAGCCCGCGTCAATAGATACGCGGCTCGAAATACCTTTGCGGATAGCCGGGAAATGAATCCCAATAGGGCCGGATAATGATCGGCTGCGGCGGCGCGACCACGACAGGCGGTGCTTCGTAAAGCGGTTCCGGTGCATAGACTGGGCCCGGTTCAACCGGCGGCGGATCATAGGGAGGATCGCCCTTGTAGACTGGCCCGCCGCGATAGGCAGGCGCAGGCGCCTCAGCATAGATCGGGTAATCCCGGTAGTAGCGCTGCACACCCAGGTTGATGCCCGCGCTGGGGATCGGCCGACCATAATAGATGCCTTCACCGCCATAGCTGAGATATTGGCCGGAAACCCATCCCTTCACATTGGTGAAGGCGGCATCGCACCAGCCGAAGTCGGCCGTACACCCGAAAATGGTTACCCCGCCCCCGCGCGGCACGGTGGCCATCACGGGATAATTGGTTCCCGGTCCGGCGCGCATGTTGAGATTGGCCGTCGTGAAGGCAATAGCCGGCCGTGATTGTGCGCTTGCTGGCAGCACCATCATCACGATCGCGGCAAATGCCAGCGAAAAGCGGATCAACATGTTCAAAACTCCAAAGTTCTGCGCCCTGACGCTTTCAAGAAGCGGCTAGCATCATGGCAAAAGTATAGCGCTGCAGGCGTCTCTATTCCTTCTCACGCCAAATGCTGCCCGCCCCAGCTTGCGCCCAGCTTGCGTCCGATTTGCGTTCGGCCTGCATTTCGGGCTTGATAGGCGCACGAACAGCCGGGGGGCTTTGTGAAGTGAAACGAATTCAATCTGTTGCGTCTGCCATGGCGCTGGCGGCGCTCTGGTTTGCTGCATCCATTGCACCGGTGTCGGCCTTCGATGCGCATGCGGGCTATTATTACCCGGAGGTGCAGACCCAGGAGGTTTATGTCTCAGAACTGGGCCTTGCACCTGACACGGGCAAGCGGTCGCGGGCAGCCTTCGTCAGCGGCCTTGCATCCCAGAACGCAAAACTGGGGTATCCGCCAGGATATCACCTGTTCGCCAAGGGCACAGAACTGGAAAAACTGATTGTGGTGGCAACCGGCGACGGGCGCTATGACACGCTGTTCAGGCTGCGGGCCCTGCTTGCCTCGCTGACCTCGATGGCCCGCACGACGGAACTCTTCGCGCGGTCAAACCAGCCGCAGGACCTGAACTTTCTCGATCTTTGCAAGATGATCGGCTTCACCCAGATCACAGTCAGCAACGGCAAAGACGTCACACACCAGATCAAGGTGCGCTAGCGGTATTGGCCCTGGGAACGGTCAGCGCCTCAGCTTGCCGTTCAGCCAGTCGCGGTACTGGGACTTGGTTCCGAAGAACGCATTCCGGTCGACGTCGCCTTTGACGCCCGGCACCCGCCCCTCGGCCGTATACTGCCAGAACACCCAGTCGTCGCGCTGCTCATAGATGTTGTTCGGGAAGCTGGCGACCGAGCGCAGCCAGAATTGCTCGTTCTTGAGCGCACCGACCAGCCTGTCTCGGTGAAAATCGACCGAGGAATAGATCACCGGGCGCTTGCCGTAGTGCTTTTCCATTTCGTCGAGGAAGATCTTCATGTCCCGCAGGATCTGCGGTCGTTCCGGCCGTTCCCTGCAGGTCTTGGAATGCGCATTCCATTCCATGTCGAGAACAAGCGGCAGGGCTTGCGGGTCGACGGGAACGATTTCCTTCACCCACGAAATCTGTTCTTCAACCGGACGGCAGAAATAATAGAAGTGATAGGCCCCGCGTGGCATTCCCGCCTGGCGCGCTGCCACCCAGTTCTCGACAAAGCGCGGGTCGACGTGGTCGCCGCCTTCGGTCGCCTTGATCCAGGCAAAAGCCACACCGCCCTGTTTTGCGGCCGCCCAATCGATATCGCCCTGCCATCGGGACACGTCGATGCCGTGTACCGCGTAGTCTTCTGGCGTTGGATCCGGAAAGTCGTAAGCCGCGCACGAGCTTAAAAAGATGAACCCGAAAATGGAACAAAACGATTTTACGATTGCCAGCACAGCGTCCTCGGCAGGGTTAAGAAAGGCTTTCACTCACCGCACAAAATGCGCGGGATTTCCTAACGGAGCGTAGACGAAATCACGATTTCTCCGCATAAACACGTATCTGTTATCGTGCGGGCAATCGAATAGGGCGGGATTGCGGCGGATCAAAGACGTCTGGTCTCTTTCCCTCAATGTATGAGCATGGAAATCGCGACCACCCTGATCGCCATTGGCGCCCTGCTGCTGCTCGGCATGCTGGCCGACGAAATCGGCCACAGGACGCAGATGCCCCGCGTGACGCTGCTGATCCTGTGCGGACTGGCCGCCGGCCCCGCCTTTCTGGATCTTCTGCCTGAAAACCTGACCCAGCTTTATGAAACCCTCGCCGTTCTGGCCCTGTCGATGGTCGCCTTCGTCCTGGGCGGCAAACTCTCCAGGGTCCATCTGCAAAACAGCGGCAAGGCTGTAACGGTCGTTTCGGCTTCAGCGGTCGCCTCTACCGCGATCGTCGTCTTTGCAGGTCTCGCCCTTCTCGGCTTTCCGCTGGAACTGGCACTGATTCTGGCAGCCCTGGCCACCGCCACCGACCCGGCAGCCACCAGCGATGTCATCCGCCAGTACCGCGCAAAGGGGCCCTTCACAACCATCCTGTCCGGCATCGTTGCGCTGGACGATATCTGGGGCATTCTGGTCTTTGCGTTCTGTCTCATGGGAGCACAGGCGCTCATGGGCGGCGACGGCTCGGGCGCCCTGCTTCATGCGGTTTGGGAAATTGCCGGATCGCTCCTGCTTGGCGCGATTGTCGGCCTCCCGGCAGGCTACCTGTCAGGCCGCCTCCAACCCGGCGACCCGACCCTTGCCGAGGCGCTTGGCATCGTGTTCCTGACGGCGGGTCTGGCCATCTGGCTCGACCTCTCGTTCCTGCTTGCCGGCATTGCCTGCGGGGCCATGGTGGTCAACACCGGGCGTCACCATACCCGGCCGTTCTATGAGATCGAACATATCGAATGGCCGTTCATGATCTTCTTTTTCGTGCTGGCCGGCGCAGCGCTGCAGCCGGACCTGCTTTTGAAGCTTGGTCTCCTTGGCGCGGCATATGTTCTGCTGCGGCTCGCCGGGCGTCTGGCTGGAGGCTGGCTGGGCGGCAAGCTCAGCGGCGGGGCCGGAACCGACCGAAGCTATCTCTTCGGCCTCTCGCTTCTGCCCCAGGCGGGCGTCGCGCTTGGCATGGCCCTGGTCGCTGCCGAAGTGCTGCCGCAGTACCGGGACGAAATTCTGACCGTCGCCATCGGATCAACCATCGTCTTCGAACTGCTCGGCCCCGCGGCTACTCAACTCGCCCTGAAACGGGTCGGCGAAACCGGCAAGGCCGGGGAAGACGATCCCGAGACCTGAATTCGTTTGCACTCGGTGGCCGAATCCGTATGACTTGGCTATTCCCGCAACAAGCCTTGGCAAACTTCCCATGACAGACCGGATCAAACTCGTCACCTGGAACATAAATTCCGTGCGCCTGCGCATGCCGATTGTGGAACAGTTGATCGAGGAAGTCGCACCGGACGTGATCTGCCTGCAGGAAACCAAGTGCCCGGACGCCAATTTCCCGGAAAACGCCTTCCGCAAGGCGGGATACGAACACATGGCCATCCACGGCCAGAAGGGCTACCACGGCGTCGCAACGCTTTCCAAGCTGCCGCTGAGCAACATCGAGAAACGCGACTTCTGCCAGGTGGGTGACAGCCGTCACGTGGCCGCGGACGTGCCTTTCAACGGCTCCAGCATCCGGCTGCACAATTTCTATGTACCGGCAGGTGGTGACGAGCCGGATCGCACGATCAACCCGAAATTCGGCCACAAGCTCGACTTCATGGCAGAGATGCTGGGATGGCTGAAAGGCGAGGAAACCTCGAAACCCGCCATTCTGGTCGGCGACCTCAACGTCGCGCCTTACGAGCACGACGTCTGGTCCCACAAGAAGCTCCTGAAGGTGGTCTCACATACCCCGGTCGAAACGGAACTGTTCGAGCAGGTGCGCGAGGCAGGCGGCTGGCTGGACGCCATGCGCCAGTTCACGCCGCTGGATGAAAAGCTCTACACTTGGTGGAGCTACCGCGCCAAGGACTGGTCTGCCGCCGACAAGGGCCGCCGTCTTGACCACGTCTGGGTGTCTCAGCCGCTCGCCCCGTATGTGAAGGGCACCACGGTCCTGCGCGACGCACGCGGCTGGGAAAAGCCGTCCGACCACGCCCCGGTGATCGCCGAATTCGCGATCTGAGGTCAGTCTGAGCAAGCGGCCCATCCTTCGAGACAGCGCTTTGCGCTTCCTCAGGATGAGGTCATCCTTGTTGCATGTTCCCGGATTTGCCAAAACCAGAGCCTCATCCTGAGGAGGACCGCAAGATCCGTCTCGAAGGATGGGCCACTTACCCGAAAAATAGCACCTGAACTGCCTAAACCTGGAAAGGCCCCGCGCCATCAATCAGGCGCAACGCAGGCCTCAAGGCGTCACAATCACCTTGCCCTGCACCCGGCGCGCAGCGATTTCCTCAAGCGCGGTTGCCGTTTCTGCCAACTTGTAAACGCCGTGGATGTGCGGCTTCAGCTTGCCTTCAGACACCCAGGACAAAAGTTCCTTCATGTTGCGGCGATGGCCTTCCGGATCCCGGTCGAGTGCGGCGCCCCAGAAGACACCGCGAATGTCGCAGCCTTTCAGCATCACGATATTCAGCGGAATTTTCGGAATGTCGCCCGCGGCAAACCCGATCACCAGGAACCGCCCCTCCCAGGCCGTTGCCCGGATGGCCTGTTCCGACAGCTCTCCGCCAACCGGGTCGTAGACCACATCCACACCCTTTCCACCGGTCAGCTCCTTCAGGGTTTCCTTGAGCGGCTCAACCGAATAATCGACCGTCATGTCAGCGCCGAGCGAGCGGGCAAAAGCGAGCTTTTCCTCAGATGAGGCGCAGGCAATCACCTTTGCTCCCATGATCGCGGCAATTTCCACTGCAGCCTGGCCGACACCGCCCGATGCGCCCAGAACGGCAACAGTCTCGCCGGGTTTCAACCCGGCCCGGTCGCGATAGGCATGCAGCGTGGTGCCGTAGGTCACGGTCAAACCTGCCGCGACTTCAAAGGAAATATCGTCCGGCAGCGAGACAAGATCGCCTGCTGCGACCACCACTTTTTCCCGCGCCGCCCCCCAGCGCATGTAGCCCATGACCCTGTCGCCGGGCGAAACCCCTTCGACGCCGGAGCCCACCTGGTCGACCACACCGGCGAATTCGGCACTCGGCGAAAACGGCATTTCCGGCTTGTACTGGTACTTGCCCCTGATGATCAGCGTATCGAAGAAATTGAGCGCACAGGCCTTCACCCGCACCACGACCTCCCCCGGCCCGGCAACCGGATCGGCAATCTCCTCGACAACCAGGCTGGAAGGCGGACCGAAGGTTTTGCAGAGACAGGCTTTCACGGCATCCTCATGAAATTCTACGGGCAAAGCGCCGCTCGCGCTGCGCCGGGTGAGACGTTAGCAAGCCCTGTCCGAGGCGGGAATTGGCTTTCCGGATAAGCTGAAAACTTTCGGCCATGGCGAAAGTCGGCTATGAGGCAGCCAAATCGAAAACGGACAAACTGATGCGCGGATATTTTGCAATCGGGGCCGAAGGCCTCTCGAAACGGATGAACCTGGGCACCTTGATGCGCTCTGCCCATGCCTTCGGCGCCAACTTCTTCTTCACGGTGGATGCCGACCAGAAGCTGCGCAAGGCGCCCCCCTCCGACACCTCCAAGAGCCCCGGCCACCTGCCTGTCTTCACCTGGGACAGCGTAGACACGATGGACCTGCCCAGAGGTTGCCAGCTTGTCGGCATCGAGCTCACGGACGAATCGATCGAGCTGCCGAGCTTCGGACATCCCCTTCAAGCGGCCTACGTTCTTGGTCCTGAAAGAGGCTCGCTTTCACCGCAGATGCTGGCGCGCTGCGACCACGTGGTAAAGATCCCGACAAAGTTCTGCATCAATGTCGCCATGGCCGGCGCGATCGTCATGTACGACCGTCACAGGGCGCTGGGTCGCTACGCGGACCGCTCCACCACGGCCGGCGCTCCCAGGATCGAACGTCCGAAACATGTCAGCGGCGGTCCCGTGATGCGCACGGGACGGAAAGTGCCGGGAACCTGAATGAGTTGTGCCTGAACTTCAGGCCGCCAGAATTTTGGGCGTCTCTTGCCCGGGGCCCCAATTAGTCCACATCCACGGACGTGTCGGTTTCCAGAAGCTGGCGCAAACGTCCGAAAGCAAGCCGGATACGGGATTTGACCGTGCCAAGCGGCAGACCCGTGTGTTCGGCGATCTCGCTGTGCGACTGTCCTGCGAAAAAAGCCAGCCGAACCACATTCCGCTGCTCTTCAGGCAACTGCGACAAAGCAGCACGCACGCGTTTTTCCCGCAGCTTCGCATCCATCTCTTCGGCAATGTCCGGCAGCGGCGTCGGGTGCAGGGACGGATCTTCGGGATCGAGCGCGGCAGACTTCTGGCGGCGGATCCTGTCGATACGCCGGTTCCGGGCAACCCGGAACAGCCAGGTGCTGGCATTGGATTTTTTCGGATCGAACAGATCGGCCTTGCGCCACAGCGTCATCATGACGTCCTGGGCGACTTCTTCGGCAAGGGCCTCATCGGCGCCCTGCTTCATCAGGTAGCCCTTCAGGCGCGGCGCAAAGTGATCGAACAGCTCGATGAAAGCCGCCTTGTCCCGGTCTTCCGCCACTTTGACAATGAGATCGGAAAAATACTGCACCTGCGTCAAAGACAATCAATCCCCCTGCCGATCCATCTTCTTTATCAGGTTCGGCATAATTCGAAAGGGGGGTCAAGCAGGTCTGCCACACTGTTGCCGCGTTTAACCGCAAAGCGATTAGGTTGGTGCACGCACCGAAAAACAGAAAATACAATTGTCGGGCTTCAACCCTTTCGTAACCCGCTTTAAGTTATCATTAAAGCAAGGTTTATATGTCAGACGGCAGTTGAACTAAATTTGACGGAAACTCAAATCCAACGGTGTGGAGATGATGAAAGCAAAATCGCTGGTTCTGGCCATAGCAGGTCTTGCCGTTTCGAGTGCAGCGGCTTTCGCACAAACCCCGACACTTCTGAAGCAGCACAAGGACTGGGCGGCTTATGCGCTGACCAGTGGCGGCGGCAAGGTTTGCTACGCGCTTACCAAACCGACGACGTTGCTTCCGGGAGATCGAAATCACGGGGACGTATTCTTTTTCGTGACCACCCGCCCGGCAGAAGGCGTCTCGTCCGAGCCGAGCCTGCTGGTCGGTTATCCTTTCAAGGACAAATCCTCGGTCAGCGTAGACATTGACGGCAAGGGCTTCACGCTCTTCACCAACAATGACGGTGCCTGGGTCGAAAATGCTGCAACCGAAGCGCAACTCGTTTCTGCCATGAGGGCAGGCCGGGAAATGACGGTGACCGGCGAATCCAGCCGCGGCACCCGCACCACCTACAAGTTCTCGCTGTCCGGCGTCACAGCCGCGATCGACGACTCCAACGCTGCCTGCCGCTAACGCGTTCAGGCAGCAGCTTCTCCGGCTTTCCCCTGCATCCGCAGGGCGAAAAGCCGAAGTCGGCCGGTGGTTTCCTTTCAGTCTCGACGTCACCCTGGACGGGCCGAACGGCCTATCCGGGTCGTTGTCGTTGCGTAAAAACAGCTCTGCATAGCTCCCCTGCACGTCAGCAAACTTGATTTTCGGCGCTTTTTGTGGTTTTGGGAGCGCTTGAAATCAGACCTGCAAGTCAGGTGCCCGGCGACCGCGTAGTCTTGTTCCAAGACGCCTGAAGACCCTGCCGGAAGAGATTACGGATCACGACATGGCAATTACGCTCGACATCGCGCGGGACAATCCGAACGCGCACACCGTTTCAGCCGAAGCCGTCCTGCCCGGCGAAGACAAGCCGACGCTGATCGGCCTGTCGCGCGAGGAACTGGGTGAAGCGCTCGGCACCATCGGTGTGCCGCAGAAGCAGTGGCGCATGCGTGCCTCCCAGCTCTGGCACTGGCTTTATGTGCGCGGCGTGTCCGACTTTGCGCAGATGACGAATATCGCCAAGGACCTGCGTCAGAAGCTGGACGAAGCCTTCACGATCGCCCGTCCGGAAATTGTGTCCGAGCAGATCTCCGTCGACGGTACCCGCAAGTGGCTGTTCCGCTTTCCCGCGCGCGGCGCCGGCCGCCCGGTCGAGGTTGAAACCGTCTATATTCCTGAAGAAGGCCGCGGCACGCTCTGCGTTTCTTCCCAGGTCGGCTGCACCCTCACCTGCACTTTCTGCCACACGGGCACCCAGAAGATGGTCCGCAATCTGACGGCCGAAGAAATTCTGTCGCAGATCCTGATTGCGCGCGACCGGCTGGGCGATTTCCCGCATGCGGACACCCCGCAGGGCGCCATCGTGCCGTCCGAAGGCCGTCTGGTGACCAACATCGTCATGATGGGCATGGGTGAGCCCCTCTACAATTTCGACAACGTCAAGAAGGCGCTGCTGATCGCGTCCGATGGTGACGGCCTGTCGCTCTCCAAGCGCCGCATCACCCTGTCGACCTCCGGCGTCGTGCCGGAAATCTTCCGCACCGGTGAAGAAATCGGCTGCATGCTGGCCATTTCGCTTCACGCGGTTCGTGACGAGCTGCGCGATGTGCTGGTGCCGATCAACAAGAAATGGAACATCAAGGAACTGCTGGACGCTTGCCGGCAGTATCCGGGCCTGTCCAACGCCAAGCGCATCACCTTCGAATATGTGATGCTGAAGGGTGTCAACGACAGCAATCAGGACGCGCTTGAACTGGTCCGATTGCTGAAGGGCATTCCGGCCAAGATCAACCTGATTCCCTTCAACCCGTGGCCGGGCACCGATTACGAATGCTCCGACTGGGAGCGAATCGAGGAATTTGCCGACATCGTCAACCGCGCCGGTTATGCCTCTCCGATCCGCACGCCACGTGGCCGCGACATCTTCGCCGCCTGCGGACAGCTGAAATCCGCGTCCGAGCGCATGCGAAAGAAGGACCGCGAGGCCCTGGCAGCCTCCTGAGGCAACATCATCTGCTGAACGAAAAACGGCGGCTCACTGGAGCCGCCGTTCCTGTTTTCAGATTCTGATCCGTCAGGCCGCAGCGACCTCGCGCAGGAAGTCGTTTACGGCCGTATTCAGCGAACGCAGTTTCTCGGAGGCGACCTGCGTCGCCTGATCCACCGACTGCGCCGAATTGGCCGTCGTTTCCACGGCAGTGCTGACATTCGACATGTTGTCGCTGGCCGCGCGTGTGCCTGAGGAAGCTTCCGAAGCACTGCGGCTGATCTCGCCGGTGGCCGCATCCTGTTCCTGAACGGCAGCGGCAATCGAGGTGGTGTTCTCGTTCGCCCGAACCATGATGGAAGCGATGCCTTCAATCGCGGTCACTGCCTGCTCGGTGGCAGACTGGATTTCCGCAATCTGGTTGGAAATTTCCTCGGTCGCCCTGGAGGTCTGGGTGGCCAGCTCTTTCACTTCGGCAGCCACCACCGCAAAGCCCTTGCCGGCTTCGCCGGCCCGTGCCGCTTCAATTGTCGCATTGAGCGCCAGAAGGTTGGTCTGCTCAGCGATTGCCTGGATAAGGCCGATCACTTCGCCGATCCTGGCAGAACCCGACGACAGCAATTCCATTTTCTGTGTGCTTGCCTGGGTCTGGCTGGTCGCATCGGCAATCACCCGCGTGGTTTCCTCCACACGTTGACCGATTTCGGAAATCGACGATGACAGCTCCTCAGTGGCGGCCGCAACAAGCTGTACGTTGCCCGATGCCTGGGTTGTTGCCGCAGCAGCGCTGCTCACCTCTTCAGAAGCCCCTGAGGCCGTTTCCATCATGGAACTTGCATTGGCTTGCATTTCAGACATGGCAGCGTCAACGGAACCGAGCATTTCGGATGACTGCGTGCGGAAGCCCTCGATCAACGCCTCGATCCGGAGCTGACGGTCCGTACGAGCCTGTTCTTCAATCTTTCGTGCTTCTTCCAGACGCGCCTGCTCGGCGACGCCATCTCTGAAGCCTGCAATGGCGGCCGCGATTTCTCCAACCTCATCCTTTCGGTCTGCTTCCGCAAAGACGACGGATACATCACCACCGGCGAGGCGAGCCGCATTGGCGACAAGGCTTTTGATCGGGGCAACGATCGAGCGTGCAGCCAGCCAGCCGATTGCCATCATGATGCCGAAAATCCCGAGGCAAATCAGTGCGATCTGATTGCGCAGCGCCCGCACCGGCGCGAGAATTTCATCGCGTGCCTCGACCGTAACAACCGCGAGATTGGCTCCAAAAAACGTCAGAGGCACTGCAGCGGCCAGATAGTCCGTGTCGCGGAACCCTTCCAGGTTTCCGGAAGCCGGCTTGCCGCCAAGGGCCTGATCCACCAGAGACGAATCGAGGCTTGCGGTCAGGATATCGTTCTGTCCGGGTGTCTTGGAAGAATCGTTCCGGAACAGCTTATCTGCGCCGACAAGGATGGCCTCCCCTGTTTCTCCGAGACCCGCCGAGCTGCTCATCACGCTGTTGATGTTGTCGATGGGCATCTGGAAGGCCAGCACGCCGACACGCTTGCCGCCTTCAAAAACCGGTGTCGCAATGAAACTTGCCGGCGCATCCGCGCTCGGAGCATATGGTTTGAAATCGAAGAAGCGAACTTCGTCCCGTCCACCGTTCAACGCCGCCCGGAAGGCATTGCCCAGATCCGTATCCTTGTATTTGCCGGTGGTCAGGTTGGTTGCGTAGTCGAGTTCCTTGAACACCGTGTAGACGAGCGAGCCGTCCTCCGCAAACAGGAAGATGTCGTAGTAACCGCGGGTCTTCAGCATCTTGCTGAACCACGGATGATACTGTTCATGCGCCTCGTCGTAGGCGGTGTCGCCAGCGCGCATCAGCGCGTCTTTCTGGCCCGTCGGATGCGGATTGTCGTGAATGTAGGCCTTCTGCAGACTCGCCGTGGCATCGCCCTCCTGGCTTGCCCACCCTTCCTTGAAATCCGCCAGTGCGGATTTCACGAACGGACTTGCGGCGGTGACCTGCAGATCCTGCACGATGGAGTCCAGATAGTGCGAAAGATCTCCGGCGCGCGCACTTGCAAGAGCCGAAAGCCGCTCTTCCGCCTGCTCTTCCAGATCCGTTGAACTGACCCAATAGGCAAGGGCGCCTACAAACAGCGCGGCCACAACCGAACAACCGGAGATGATGGCCGGCAGACGAAAACTGAGTTTTGAGATTCGGGTTCCCAAGGCACCCTCCCGAAGTAGAATTATTACGAGAAGGCTAGATCTCAGCAATTTAATGTTGGTTAATATTGATAAAATTAGAAAAATAGAGAAGTTGAAAACAATAAGAATGTAACTAACGGTAGAAAATAAGATTAATTCCTACATCAATGCTTATACCTGAGGATTCATCTTGAAATAATACCACCATAGATAGATCGCACATTTGCCTCTAATCCGGCGCTTGGCGCCTTCGGCAAAGGTTACGCTCTCATGAAAAAGGCCGCCCGGAGGCGGCCTTTTTGTATTCTTCGGCGAGGCTCAGACGAGACCGGACTTTGCCAGCGGCAGGCTGGTTGACCACTCGCCCTTGGCAGCGGCAATCGCGTTGGCGACTGCCGGGCCGATTGGCGGAGTACCGGGCTCACCGATGCCGGTCGGTGCTTCGTTCGAGGGAACGATATGCACCTCGATTTCCGGCATGTCGGACATCCGGATCGGCTCGTAGGTGTCGAAGTTGGTTTCCTCGACAACACCGTCGGCGAGCGTCACCTGGTTCCGCAGGATCGCACCAAGGCCGTAGCCGATGCCGCCTTCGACCTGTGCCCGGATATTGTCCGGGTTGATCGGCGTGCCGCAGTCGACCGCTGCCGTCACCTTTTCCACCTTCACAGTGCCGTCGTCGCGGAAGGAGATTTCCGCCACTTCCGCCACAAAGGAGCCGAAGGACTTGTGCACGGCGACACCGCGGTGGCGCCCTTCAGGCAAGGGCGTGTCCCAGCCCGCCTTTTCAGCCGCCAGTTTCAACACGCCCACCTTGCGCGGATCGTCCTTGATCATCTCGAGGCGATAGGCAACCGGATCCTTGCCGGCTTCCTTGGCCAGACGATCGATCATGGTTTCCATGACGTAGGCCGTGTGGGTGTGACCGACCGAGCGCCACCAAAGAACCGGCACCTTCGTTTCCTGGAAGGACTGGTCCATGTTCATCAGCGGAAACGCATAAGTGGTGTCATGCGCGCCTTCGGTCATGTTGTGGTCGACACCGTCCTTCATCAGCATGGCTTCGAAAGGCGTGCCCTTGACGATGGACTTGGCGGCGATGTTGTACTTGAACGCCGTCACGTTGCCCTGGTCATCAAGCCCGACCCGCAGCCGGTGAGCCGACATCGGACGGTAGTACCCTCCGGCCATGTCATCCTCACGGGTCCAGACGATCTTCACCGGAGCCGGTGGCATGCCGGCGGCCTGCATCGCCTTGGCCAGCGTGGTGATTTCCACGACCGGATGCGCATCGGCCTGAGCGCGGCGCCCGAAGGACCCGCCAGCCCACAGGGTGTTGATCTTGACGTTCTCGAACGGAATGCCGAGTACGGTGGCCGCCACGTTGTGATCGATGGTCGGGATCTGGGAAGCGAACCAGAATTCCGCTGTTTCACCGTCGAACATCATGGCGATGTCGAGCGGTTCCATGGCGCCATGGGCCAGGAACGGGAAGTCATAGTCGGCTTCGATGACCTTCGCCGAAGCTTCCAGCGCCGCGTCGACATCACCGTCTTCGCGAACCTTCACACCCGGCTTGGTGGTCATGTCCTTCAGTTCGGCGATCATCGCATCGCTTGACCGGGTTTCGGCCTCGGCATCATCCCACTCGATCTTAAGCAGGGACCGGCCGTTGATTGCCGGCCAGGTGGACTTGGCGATCACCGCAACCCCGTTCGGGATCTGCAGCACATTGACGACGCCCGGCACCTTCTTGGCTTCGGTGGCGTCAAACGACTTCACCTTGCCGCCAAAACGGGGCGAGCGGGCAACGACGGCAACCAGCAGGTCGTCACGCTGGAAATCCATCGTGTAGGTTCTGGGCGCACCGACGGTCTTGTTCTTGACGTCAAGACGCGGGAAGGACTTGCCGATGTAGACCCACTGGTCCGGTGTCTTCAGTGTCGGCTCTGCCGGAACGTCCTCGTTGGCGGCAAGACCGGCAAGCTCACCCAGGGTCGCGGACTTGTCCGCACCATGAGAAACGACGCCGCCCGACACGGTGATTTCACCCGCCGGCACACCCCATTCCTTTGCCGCGGCGGCAACAATCATTGCCTTTGCCGCGGCACCGGCCTGACGGTACTGCATGAAGGAGTTCGCCATGGCCGTGGACCCGCCGGTGCCCTGCACGCCGAACAGCGAGTTGGCATAGACTTGCGGATTGGACGGTGCGAATTCGACTGTGACCTGCTCCCAGGAAGCGTCGAGCTCGTCGGCGACCAAACTGCACAGACCACTGGCCGTGCCCTGTCCCATGTCGAAGTGCTTGGACAGGACCACGACCGTGTTGTCCGGACGGATGTGAACGAAGGGCTGGATGAACTCGCCTTCGGCGGCCGAGGCAGTCGAGCGCGGCAGGTTCATGGCAAGCACCAGGCCACCAACGGTACCGGCGGACATCTTCAGGAAGGTGCGCCGTGTCGGCATTGCGGCTGCCAGCGGTTGTTTCAGGAGATGCAGCATGACTCAGGCCTCCATCTTGTCTGAAGCAAGGTGGATGGCCTTGCGGATCCGGGCATAGGTGGCGCAGCGGCAGACATTGCCGTCCATGGCTGCGTCGATGTCCTCGTCGGTCGGCTTGGGCGTTTCGGCAAGCAAGGCAGTCGCGGCCATGATCTGGCCTGACTGGCAATACCCGCATTGTGGCACGTCCAGCTCGTTCCAGGCGGCCTGGACAGCAGCAGCCGCCTTGCCGTCGATACCTTCGATCGTTGTGATTTCAGCGCCTTCGAGGTCGCCGACGAACGTCTGGCAGGACCGGACCGGAATACCGTCCATGTGAACCGTGCAGGCACCGCAGGAAGCGATGCCGCAACCGAACTTTGTCCCCGTCATTCCCAGCTCGTCGCGCAGAGCCCACAGCAGGGGGCTCTCGGGATCCGCGTCGAGCGTACGCGTTTCCCCGTTGATTTTTAATGTCACTGACATGAGGAGGCGTCTCCTTTGGCTGGCCAATTCTGGCTAAAGGATGTAAACTACACCGTGCAGTTTAGTTCGTAACTGCACATCTGTAAACGCCAGAGTTTACATAGGGCGCGATTTTTGGGATTAAAGAGGCGGGGGTCCTGTCGTCTGACAGATAATGCAACGGGGTATATATGAGTAGGTAATGTCCGTATCGGATCAGAAAAAGAAGCAGATCGTCGAGGCTGCAATCGCCGAGTTTCAGGAAAAGGGTTATGCCGGAGCCAGCATGGACCGGATTTCCGAGCGAGCCCAGGTTTCCAAGCGCACGGTCTACAATCACTTTGAAAGCAAGGACGTGCTTTTCAAGGAGATAAACCAGTGCCTTGCCGATCAGATCAACTCGGCGCTTGAAGTCGCCTACGACCCGGCGACGCCCATTCGCGATGCCCTGGTGCGTCTCGGCTGGGCCGAAGGCGAGCTCATGATCAACCCGTGCTTCATGAGCCTGGCCCGCATGGTGATGAGCGAAACGATCCGCGACCCGGCCCTTGCAGCCGATATGGACAGCCGCATGACCAAGATCTCCGTCTTTACCGAGTTCATGGATCGCGCCACGCGTGAAGGCAAGCTCACGGCCGACGACCCGTCCCTCGCGGCCACGCAATTTCTCGGCCTGATCAAGGCCCGATCCTTCTACCCGAACATCCACAGCGGCCGCGTGACAACCCGCCCCGAGATGGAACGGATCATCGAGGAGAGCGTCGACATGTTCCTGGCTCGATACGGCGCCAGGGCAACCGCGCAAACGTTGGCGGCGCAGTAACAGGCGACCGCCAAAATTTCCCGACATGGCAGATCGACCCGTGTAGAGCGAAACGCGACGAAATGAGTGCATCGCGGGGCTTGCGCCATGCATAGAACCGGCTAAATTGCCGCAAATTTTCATCGGCGGGAAACCGCCAGGAACATCGAACTGGATTTTTCCCAAAATGGCGCATGGTGACATCAAAAAAGTCGTGCTGGCCTATTCCGGCGGCCTCGACACCTCCATCATCCTGAAATGGCTGCAGACCGAACTGGGCTGCGAAGTGGTGACCTTCACCGCCGATCTCGGCCAGGGCGAGGAACTGGAGCCGGCGCGCAAGAAAGCCGAAATGCTCGGCATCAAGGAAATCTACATCGACGACCTGCGCGAGGAGTTCATCCGCGATTTCGTCTTCCCGATGTTCCGCGCCAACGCTGTCTATGAAGGCGTCTACCTGCTGGGCACCTCCATCGCCCGGCCGCTGATTTCCAAGCGCCTGATCGAGATTGCCGAAGAAACCGGCGCTGACGCGATTGCCCATGGCGCAACCGGCAAAGGCAACGACCAGGTGCGTTTCGAACTGTCCGCCTATGCCCTCAACCCGGACATCAAGGTGATCGCGCCGTGGCGCGACTGGACGTTCAAGTCCCGGACCGACCTTCTGGAGTTCGCCGAACAGCACCAGATCCCGGTTCCGAAGGACAAGCGCGGCGAAGCCCCGTTCTCCGTCGACGCCAACATGCTGCACTCCTCATCGGAAGGCAAAGTGCTGGAAGACCCGGCCGAGGAAGCACCGAACTACGTGTTCCAGCGCACGGTTGACCCGACCGAAGCACCGGACGAAGTCACCTATATCGAAATCGGCTTCGAAAAGGGCGACGCCGTCTCCCTCAACGGCGAGAAGATGTCGCCGGCAACGCTCTTTGCCAAACTCAACGACTATGGCCGCGACAACGGCATCGGCCGTCTCGACATGGTCGAGAACCGCTTCGTCGGCATGAAGAGCCGCGGTATCTACGAAACGCCGGGCGGCACCATCCTCCTGACGGCGCACCGCGCCATGGAATCCATCACGCTCGACCGCGGTGCCTCGCACCTGAAGGACGAACTGATGCCGCGTTACGCCGAGCTGATCTACAACGGGTTCTGGTTCTCGCCGGAGCGCGAAATGCTGCAGGCGCTCATCGACAAGAGCCAGGAGCATGTCACCGGCTCCGTCAAGCTGAAGCTCTACAAGGGCAACGTCATCCTCGTTGGCCGGTCCTCGCCCTATTCGCTCTATTCCGAAGAGCTGGTCACCTTCGAGGACGACCAGGGTGCTTACGACCAGAAGGACGCCGCCGGCTTCATCAAGCTGAATGCCCTGCGCCTGCGCACCCTCGCCAAGCGCGACCGGATCGGCTGAGATCTCTGACATGACAACCCCGGCGGCAGCAAAGCTCGAACAGAACCTTGCTGCCGCCGGTTTTTTGTTGCTCGGCGGCTTTGCTCCTGATGGCACCGTTGCCGTTCCACCTCTTGCCAGCGGCAAGCAGGCCCGAAGCCTTCTCCTGATCGGCAGCACCGGTCCGTCGATCTGGCCGCACCTGACGGCAAGTCCGGAATACAAAAACGGCCACCCGGATCCTCTCGACCGATATACGCGGCGCAGCCTTTTGGACCTTGCCGAGACATCCGGCTACGAACCGGTGTTTCCCTTCGAAGGCCCGCCCTATCACCCGTTCCAGCAATGGGCGATGAAATGCGGCGGCTTCTCCCAAAGCCCGCTCGGCGTTCTCGCCCACCGCACCTTCGGCCCCTGGGCCGGCTTCCGCGCAGCGTTTCTGAGTGCGGCCCCCATTGACGGACCGACGCCGGTCACGATGGACGGCCCCTGCCCGACCTGCACCGACACACCTTGCCTAACGGTTTGCCCGGTCGGTGCCGTTACGGTGCACGAAGGCTACAAGGTCACTGACTGCCGAAACCATCTGGCGACCAGCCGCAACCTCGATTGCTGGTCCGGCTGCCTGGCAAGACGGGCCTGCCCCTTTGGCCAGGAACACCGGCAAAGCCAGCAAACGGCCGGGTTTCACATGGAGAGTTTCCTGGGGCTCTAGTTGCTCAACGATGCTTTGAGTTGAACCGGTCCTGCAGCCGTCAAGGTGCGAGGATCGATCTTTGGCTTCAGGTGCAACCAGGCAACCTTTCCAGGCTGGAACTGGTTGCGGCCACTGCGCGAGAACAAGGGCGGATGGTGGTCGCCGACAAGTAAAAACTCAGTATTTGTCAAATGTTTCGTCAAAGCAATGTCACGCACCAGATGTGCAACATTCAGCCATTGTTCGCCCATCAAGCACAATTCTCGATCCTCGAATATCCCGCCTGTTTCGCATGACAACCTCGCAGGGGCTTCTCCCGGCTGAACTGGTTTGTGGGAATTGAGCGTCAGCCAGTACACGAACTTCGGTTCGTTCGGCCGATCTATCAGATAGGATTTGACCGATCTGGCAACATCCGGATCACAAAGTCCCCTGAAGGTGCTGCCACACCGGCGGGCCGTGTCGATGGAATCCAGACCTGCGTTCTGTTCCAGAAAAAATAGATCCTGAAATCCGATCTTCGGAAACCAATCTTTTCGTTCAAAAAACTCGTTCGTGAACGCATGAAACGCTGCAGTCCGATAGCCCGCGTTCAACGCTTGCTGAGGCAAACAGTCCGCGCTGTCCTTATCACGAAAGTCCCTGTAATCGGCCTTGAGATTACAGAGTTCGCGCGCTTCACCCGACGTAGTCGACCCGAAAAATTCGGTCGTGCCACGTTCGATCAAATAGCCCTGCTTCACCTCGTCAGCAAGGAGTGGACCCCAGACGGCTTCCTGTTTCTTGCTTGAGGTAAAAGCACCTAGCCCCTCAACCATGACCACGACTACATTTGGCTGAAATCGCGTTTCCATATGTTCCACCAGATCCACCTGTTGGCTGGCCGCATGGTCAATCGGCACATAACTTTCTGAAAAACCGCTCGCGACCTCGACCGATTTCTGCGGCGTCAAATTCACCCACCAGTCAACCGCACAGAAGGTGGTCAAAACCATCGCGAATGGCACAAGTCGGATTTTGTGCCGATGGAGGCTTAGCCGTGTCACGGTCACATAAGTTAACCAAAAGGAGCACAACAGAGCTGATACAACCAGAAAATAGAGTAGAGACTGAAAGACACTAAGGTTTGCCGCGTAGCGGAGTGAGTCCACTATCATCGTGAGTGGCATCTGAAAGTAAAAAGAGGTAAAAACAAGAGAATCAATCAAGAATATTAGAAATAAAAGCCCAAAAAACACATGTCGATTTATAACCAACCCTAAGACACAGATCAATCCCAGGAAAGATATAAATATCGACCGAACAGGACTAAAGTAAATGGAGCATAATATGTAAAAGGCATTCGGTATCAGGATTGGAAGAGTAGCAAATATTATTGTTTCTTTTGAGAGCCAGTTGTTTTCGCGTAATCGCGCTGTTAGTGTAGAAAATGGTTGCATGATTCCGTCCTTAAAATTAATAGGCGCATTGACAAGCGGAAATTGCAACTTATAAGTTTATATCAAATTAAAATATCGCAAAAAGTGTATACGGGTTGTGCACGAACCTGCAAGGCAGGCGCACAAAGCCAGCCTGCGCATGGGACATGCGTTAACAGGTTGAAATGATGATGCTGTCTGGAATACGACTACGGCTCGGAAGCTCAGTGACCGATCAAGGTGACACTCTCCATGCGCCTTGTCGAACTCACGCGCGTGTCGTGGAACGAAAAGCTACACAACCATACATTCAGATTGTTCGGCGCTTTTGGAGGACGATACCAGCCATTAGTTCTGAACGTCAGCAGGTCCTGCTGACAACTTTGCCGCAAGTGTCTGTTGCTCGTCTCTTTTAGGCTTAAGGTGAAGCCAGGCAACTCTTCCTGGAGCAAACTTGTTGCGCGCACTCCGCGAAAAAAGAGGCGGATGGTGATCGCCGACAAGCACAATTTCGGTTTCCGCGAGACTCTCATCAAGCGCGATGGCCTTGACCAGATGTGAGACATTCACCCACTGCTCCGCCATCCGGCAAAGTTCGACATCTCCAAAAACACCGCCGCCATCGTCACAGGAAAATCTAGGCGGTACTTCGCCGGGGTTGACCGGCTTGTGGGAATTCAGCGTAAGCCAATAGGCAAACTTGCGGTCACCGTCAGCTTCCAACAGAAATTTCCCAACGGCTTCGGCAGCGTCTTCATCGCAATATCCCTGGAAAGCGATCCCGCACAGGGGCAGGGTTCGGTCGGCGCCAAACCCAAGTTTGTTTTCCATGAAGAAGAGGTCCTGGAAGCCGATCTTCGGATACCAATCGAACCGTTCGAAGAAGTTGCCCGTAAAGGCATGAAACGCGGCTGTGCGGTATCCCGCCTGGACGGCTTTCAGCGGCAGACACTCACCACTCTCCCGATCGCGAAAATCCCGATAATCCGCCTTGAGATTGCAAAGCTCGCGAACCTCGCCGGAAGTCGTCGACCCGAAATACACCGCGTCGCCTTGTTCAACGACATAGTGATCGGCAACATCGCGTTCCAACAGAGGCTGCCAGATCAGGTCTCGCAGTTCCTGCGAGGCAAACGCGCCCAGGCCTTCCACCATCACCACAAGCACATTGCGCTTTTGTGCATCGTCCAGATGATCTTCCAGGCCGCTGTAGAGACTGGCCGCATCGTCGGTTGGCACATAGCTTTCCTCAACGCTCGTGGCTGCCAGCGCATATTCCTGAGGCAGGGAATTCGCCCACCAGTCGAACCCGGCGTAGATCGCCAGCACCACGAAAAAAGGCGCCAGGTTCACTGTCTGGCGGTTCTGACGGGTGCGCACCACGACTTTGTACGTCAGGGCAAAGGACACCAGCAGAACAATGGCGGCCGCAAGGTAGACTGCCGAATTCATAAGGCTGAGATTGCCAGCGTAACGCAGGGAGTCGACCAGCATTGGCAACGGCATCTGGAAAAAGTTGGAAATCAGGACAAGAACGTCAACGGTCATCACCGCAAGAAGCAGAACAAAGAAGATAGACCGATGCAGGTAGAGACCCAGCAGACAGATCAAGGACAACAGGAGTACGAAGAACGTCCGGAAAGGGCAGTAGAACAAGCTGAGAAAAATGAAGACGGCATTCGGGATCAGGATAGCCCCAAAGGCAAACGTGAGCGTATCCGCCGACAGGAGATGCCGCTTCTCAAGAGCATTTTTCAGACTTTGAACGACTGGCATGGATACGGGACCTGGATAATCTCCAGCCGGATCCTGTCCAAGAATGTTTAAATTAACGTTCCATCCGTCGGGTTCGCCGCCCCGGCGCTATCGCCACCCGGTTCAAAACTTCACCCATCCAGCTTCACCACGCCCTCCTGGTCCGGGCAGGTTTCCAATGCTTCCATCGCGGTACGGCCGTCGCCCAGTGGGGCGTCGGGCCAGATTTCGGCGAGCGGGATCAGAACGAAGGCCCGGTCGCCCATGCGCGGGTGCGGGATTTCAAGGTCGTTTTCGGCGACCTTTTGCAGACCGTAGATCAGAACGTCGATGTCCAGCGTCCTTGGGCCCCAGCGCACGTCGCGCACACGTCCGAGTTCGGTCTCGATTTCAAGACAGCGCTTCAGCAGCGCCTGCGGGCTCATGGTGGTATCGATCACCACGCAGCAATTGCGGAAATCGTCCTGCGGCACCGGCCCCCAGGGCGGCGTCCGGTAATCGGAGGACCGGGACACCAGCGTGACGCCGGGCGTTTCCTCCAGCCGGCGGATCGCCTCATCCAGATTGGCCTTCGGGTCACCAAGGTTGGATCCGAGCCCGAGCGCACAGCGGGTCGGGGCGTCAGCCATCGCATTTTCGGCATTCATTCGACAGGGTTCCGTTCCAGGCGGGTTGCCTCGATCATACGCACGCAATCGGCATGTGGACTTACGTCATGCGCCCGCACAATCGCGGCCCCTTTCAGCATGGCCGTCATGTGAACGGCAACGGATCCGAACAGCCGGTCTTCCGTTTCCGCTTCCAGCACGGCACCGATCATGCGCTTGCGCGACGCACCCGCCAACAGCGGCAGGCCGTGTTTCTTCAGCGTTTCGAAACGGTTCAGGACGATGAAATTCTGGTTGATGGTCTTGCCGAAGCCAAAGCCCGGATCAAGGATCTGCTTTTCCCTGGCGATCCCTGCCTTTTCCGCCAGTTCCATCGAGATTTCGAAGAACCGGTCGATGTCCGAAAGAATGTCCAGTCCGGCATCGGCGGCAAGACGGTTATGCATCATAACTACATGCACGCCGGCCTCGGCAACAACCTCAGCCATGGCCGGATCCTTTTGCAGACCCCACACATCATTGACGATGACCGCCCCTGCCGCGCAGGCGCGGCGCGCGATCTCCGCCTTGTAGGTATCGATCGATACGGGCGTCCCCATGTCGATCACCTGATCAAGGATCGGATCGAGCCGCGACCATTCCAGGTCCAGCGGCACCGGTTCGGACCCCGGCCGCGTGCTTTCGCCGCCGACATCAAGAATATCGGCCCCTTCCAGAATCATTTCCTGTGCACGCCGCAAGGCGGCATCCGCATTGGCGTGGCGCCCGCCATCGGAAAAGGAATCCGGGGTCACGTTCAGGATCCCCATCACGTGGGGGCGTTGGTGTCCGGCGTCGAAACGCGGCGGCTCGTAGGCTGTCGGGGTCGGCATCATTGCGTCCTTTTGACGGTCAGGCACGTGTTTGGCCCGTCTGACACCGACGGTCAAGCGGCACCAATGCGACTTCACCCTGCTTGACCCCGCTCCAAGGCTGTGGACGATCACGATTTGGAAGCAATTTGGAGGTTCAATCGTTCCGCGGCGGTTTTCCGGCAATCCGCACACGCCGTCATCAAAAATTCGGGAAACGGTCTTGGAACAGACATCCGTCTGTCACGGAGCTTCAGCACCTGATGTTTTTGCCAAGGGACTCGCCCCTGCGGTCCCCAGCCACGGAGCTTGAAAATGTCTTCAAACGTTTCTCGACGCAATTTTCTGAAATCATCGGTTGCTACCGGTTTGGTACTGGCCTCACCGCTGGCCATGCCGGGCCTGTCGCGTGCGGCCTCGCGCCCGCAGATCACGCACGGCCTTCAATCCGGCGACGTCGATGCCAATTCCGGCATGATCTGGGCCCGCTCGGACCGCCCGGCGCAAATGCTGGTGGAAGTCGACACCACCGGCACGTTCGAAACGCCGCGGCGCCTTGCCCCGATCAATGCGCTTCCCGACTCGGATTTTGCCGTCAAGCGACTGCTTGAGAACCTGCCGTCCGATCAGGAAGTCTTCTACCGCGTCGCCTTTGCCGACCTGAACGACGTCAATGCCGTATCCGAGCCGATGACCGGCCGGTTCCGCACCGCCCCGGCGTCCCGCCGCAACATTCGTTTCGCCTGGTCGGGCGATACCGCCGGTCAGGGCTGGGGGATCGATACCGACCGCGGCGGCATGAAGACCTACGCCACCATGGCAAAACATCAGCCGGACTTCTTCATCCACTCCGGCGACACGATTTATGCCGATGGCCCGATGAAGGAAACCGTCGAGCTGAAGGACGGCACCGTCTGGAAGAACATCGTCACGGAAGAAAAATCCAAGGTTGCCGAAACGCTGGACGAATATCGCGGCCAGTGGAAATACAATCTCATGGACGAGAACCTCAAGGCGTTCAACGCGGAAGTCCCGACCTTCTTCCAGTGGGACGATCATGAAGTCGTCAACAACTGGTCGTCCTCCAAGGACCTTCTGTCCGACGACCGCTACAGCGAGAAGAACATTCACCTTCTGGCCGCTCGCGCCGGCCGGGCTTTCCACGAGCTGGCTCCCATCCGCTACACCCCGGCCGAGCCGGGCCGCGTCTACCGCAAGATCGCCTATGGTCCGCTGCTGGACGTATTCTTCCTGGACCTGCGCTCCTATCGCGGGCCGAACGGCGCATCGATGGAAGACACCATGACACCGGCTTCGCGCATCCTCGGCGCCGAGCAGCTTGCCTGGCTGAAGCGTGAACTTCTGAATTCCAACGCCACCTGGAAGGTCGTCGCCTGCGACATGCCGATCGGCCTGATCGTCTGGGACAACTGGAAAGACCAGGCTGGCGCCGAAGCGGTTGCCAACGGCGATCACGGCGCTCCGAAGGGCCGAGAACTGGAATTCGCCGATCTGCTGCGCTTCATCAAGACGGCAGACATCGACAACATCGTCTGGCTGACCGCCGATGTGCACTACACCGCCGCGCATTACTACAATCCGGACAAGGCCCAGTTCCAGGACTTCAAACCGTTCTGGGAATTCGTCTCCGGCCCGATCCATGCCGGCACCTTCGGCCCGAACGATCTCGACATGACCTTCGGCCCGGAGCTTAAGTACATCAAGGCCCCGACCGCCGAACAGGGCGCCAACCTGCCCCCCTCCATGGGTCTGCAGTTCTTCGGCCTGGTCGACATCGACGGTCAGAGCGAACAGCTCACCGTCCGCCTGATGGACCGTGACGACGTCGAACTGCACACCGTCACGCTGGATCCGATTCGCAAGGCCTGATCAGAGTTTCCAGAAAAAAGAGCGGGCCGGGAAACCGGCCCGTTTGTTTTAAAAAAACCTACCTTCGTCATCCCGGACGCAGCGAAGCGGAGATCCGGGACCGGAGAGCCGAGGTGTCTCCGATGGAGACTTATCAGTCGGCGCTGCGCCTCCCCGGTCCCGGCTCGCGCTGCGCTTGGCCGGGATGACGACGGAGAGGCGGATAATGTGCGCCTACTCCGCCGCAGCCGGCTGACGGATCTGGCTGCGCAGGATCAGGAACAGAATGATGCCGGCGATGGGCATACCCGGCAGAATGAAAGCGAGACCGAGGATCGGCTCTCCGAGTGCAGCGATCGCGAGGCTGGCGACAATGCCGCCACCGAACTGCAGAAAGCCGAGCATGGAACTTGCCGAACCGGCGATGTGCGGGAACGGTGCCATGGATTCGGTGAAGCTTGCCGGCAGAACCAGCGCCAGCGCGAATGTGAACAGCGCCACCGGCCCCATCACCGTCAGGATCGTCGGTTCATGGGTGAGCGTGACATAGCACATCAGCGTTGACGCAACGACCCAGAGGCTGAGCCCGTAGGGTACCAGCTTGCGGGCTTCGAAGAAGCGAAGCAGACGACCCGTGAGAATGGTTCCAGAAATGAAGGAACCCGACTGGATGATCATGGTCAACCCGAAGGCGGACGGCGTCAGACCGACTTCATAGATCAGGATGAAAGGCAGGACGGTCGCCAGGGCATAAAGGTTGCCAAGCCCGAAACCGATGAGAAGGCTTGGTGCCAGAAACCTCGGGTCCTTCAGCAAGGTGCCGTAGTTGATCGCAAGTTGCCGCGGATTGAGGTGATGCTTGCCCGGCTGCGGGTTGGTTTCAACCTGAAACACGAGCACCGCAACCATCAGCAATGCACCGTAGATCACCATGCACCAGAACACTTCCTGCCAGCCGAACAGTTCCAGCACGATCCCGCCGATGGTGGGCGAAATCGCCGGGCCAAGGGCCAGCATCATCGCGATCGTATTCATGATCCTGGCAGAGGCCTGGCCGGTAAACTGGTCGCGGACGATGGCGCGCGACACCGCGATGCCGACCGCGGCCCCCACACCTTGGAGGGCTCGGGCAAAGACCATGAACTCGACAGTCGGCGCGAAGGTCGCCAGCACGCTTGAGACGAGATAGAGGACCAGGAAGGCGATCGTGACCGGCTTGCGCCCAAAGGCGTCCGTCAGAGGGCCGCAAACCAGCTGCGTGACGGCAAAACCGGCGAAATACGCCGTCAGCGTAAGCTTGACCGCTGAATCGGTGGTCCCGAAGGCTTCGACCAGGGCCGGCATGGCCGGGGTATAAAGCGCCATCGAAATGGGGCCGATAGCGACAAGCCCGGCCCCGAGAAGCGATGTACGTCTTGCGCTCATGATTGAGCTGTCGGCGGTCATTTCTGTTTCCCTTTGGAAACCTCCTGCAGCAGGCTGTCCTTCATGGTCTGCAGAAGCGATTCCAGTATCTGCCGTTGGTCGGCGGGAATGTCCTCAAGCGCCCTGGAGCGCACCTCTTGCAGGGCAGTCCCAATTTTCTCAAGCAATGGATCGGCCGACGGCGTCAGCTCGATTATCTTGGCCCGGCGGTCGTTCGGGTCCTGGCAGCGGCGGATCAATCCGGCCTTTTCGAGCGTGTCGAGGTACCCGACCAGGGTCATCGGCTCGACATACATCGCATCTGCCAGAACGGCCTGCCGTTGACCCGGAAGTCGCCAGACATAAAACAGCGTACGCGCTTCTCCGGCAGTCAGACCAGTGTCGACCTTGGATAACTCCGCCTCGAAGTTTCGCCGCAGCAACCGTGCCAGATCAACGACCAGCATGGTGACACCGACATTCGGAGTTGGAACTCCCATCGCCACCCCATTTTAGTAAGGTTACCTTACGAATACGGCGCTTCAGGAAGCACTGTCAATGCGTAGATGTGACATTGCGTTGCACAATTCCCTCGCGCCACGTATAAAGGCGCCAAATTCGGCGCGGATGCCGATCCATAGCATAATCAACTTCCAGACAAGCTGCGGGTCCCAAAGGGCCCGTTCTGTCTTTTGGAGCCACTCATGAACCTTCGTAATATTGCCATCATCGCGCACGTTGACCATGGCAAAACCACACTCATCGACGTTCTTCTGAAGCAATCCGGTGCCTTCCGCGACAACCAGCGCACCGAAGAACGGATGATGGACTCCAACGATATCGAGCGTGAGCGCGGCATCACCATTCTGGCCAAGGTCACCTCGCTGGTCTGGAAAGACACCCGCATCAACATCGTGGACACACCGGGCCACGCCGACTTCGGCGGCGAAGTCGAACGTATCCTGCACATGGTCGACGGCGTGATCCTTCTGGTGGACGCTGCTGAAGGCCCGATGCCGCAGACCAAGTTCGTGCTCGGCAAGGCCCTCAAGCTCGGCCTGAAGCCGATCGTCGCCATCAACAAGATCGACAAGCCGGAACAGCGTGCCGATGAAGTGCTGGACGAGGTCTTCGACCTGTTCGCAGCCCTCGACGCCAATGAAGACCAGCTCGACTTCCCGGTGCTCTACGGTTCGGCCAAGCAGGAATGGATGGCTCTGGAGCCGAACGGCCCGCAGGACAGCATGGACCCGCTCTTCGACATGGTCCTCGACAAGGTGTCGCCGCCGGAAGCCCAGCCGGGCGATTTCCGCATCCTGGCAACCACCATCGAATCCGACCCGTTCCTGGGCCGCATCCTGACCGGCCGTATCGTGTCGGGCACCGCTCTGCCGAACATGCCGATCAAGGCGCTCTCCCGTGACGGCAGCGTGGTTGAAAACGGCCGTATCTCCAAGATCCTTGCTTTCCGTGGCCTGGAACGTCAGCCGATCGAAAAGGGTGAAGCGGGCGACATCGTCGCCATCGCGGGCCTGACCAAGGCAACCGTTGCCGACACGCTGTGCGCCCCGTCGGTCAATGAATCCCTGCAGGCTCAGCCGATCGATCCGCCGACGCTGTCCATGACCTTCCGCGTCAACGACAGCCCGCTGGCCGGCACCGAAGGCTCCAAGGTTCAGTCCCGCGTCATTCGCGACCGCCTGAAGAAGGAAGCAGAAGGCAACGTCGCCCTGAAGGTGGAAGACACCGACGAGCCGGACGCATTTGTCGTCTCCGGTCGCGGCGAACTTCTTCTGGCGATCCTGATCGAGAACATGCGCCGTGAAGGCTTCGAGCTTGGAGTGGGCCGTCCGCGCGTCGTCTATCAGTATGACGATGCCGGCAACCGCCTGGAGCCGATCGAGGAAGTCATCATCGACGTTGATGAAGAACATTCCGGCGTCGTGGTTCAGAAGCTGCAGGAACGCAAGGCCGACCTTCTGGAAATGAAGCCGTCCGGCGGTGGCCGCACCCGTCTGGTGTTCCACGCTCCGACCCGCGGCCTCATCGGTTACCAGTCCGAACTGCTGTCCGACACCCGCGGCACGGCGATCTTCAACCGTCTGTTCCATGGCTATGAGCCGCACCGGGGTCCGATCCAGGGCCGTCACACCGGCGTGCTCCTGTCCAACGGTACCGGCGAGGCAGTTGCCTATGCCCTGTTCAACCTGGAAGACCGCGGCCCGATGATGATCGATCCGGGCACCAAGGTTTATCCGGGCATGATCATCGGCGAACACACCCGCGGCAACGACCTGGAAGTGAACGTGCTGAAGGGCAAGCAGCTCACCAACATCCGCTCCGCCGGCAAGGACGACGCTGTCAAGCTGACCACGCCGAAGAAGCTGACCCTGGAAGCAGCGCTTTCCTACATCGCAGACGACGAACTGGTGGAAGTCACACCGGACTCCATCCGCCTGCGCAAGGCCGTCCTCGACCCGCATGAGCGCAAGCGCGCCGAACGTGCGGCGAACAAGGAATCGGCATAAGCCCGATTGAACCAACCAGAAAAGCCCGGGCAATGTCCCGGGCTTTTTACTGAGGGCCGGTATCCATTGCACCTCATCCTGAGGAGCCGCGTTAGCGGCGTCTCGAAGGATGGGCTGCTTGCTCCGAAAACTGCCGCCCATTCTTCGAGACAGCGCTTCGCGCTTCCTCAGAATGAGGTTTTGGTTTCTCTTCTCCGGTTTTCAGGGCCCACTTGTTTCGCCGGCTGACCAGAAGGCTTGAGGCTGTCTTCAAACCTTTGCCGCAACCAATTGCCACGGCGCATGTCCGCCTTGGTTTAAATTGTCAGTCCGGTGACGGAAATTGAAACGCCATCCCACGCCTCCCGACCGGGAACTCCTTACAATTCCTCCTAAGAATTGCAGCGCCTGGCCTCAGGGCAACCGCGCACAAGGAAGGCTGAACCAATGAAACATTTCGCTCTCGCACTGGCGATGACCGCAAGCCTCGCCACATCCGCCACCGCCGCAAGCTTCGGCCCACTGGTGGAGGCTGCCGAGCTGTCCGCGTCGCTGGACACCGTGGAGCCGGTGCTTCTGGACATCCGCAACGAGGGATATGAGAAAGGCCATGCAGACGGCGCGCTGTTTGCGCCCTATCGCATGTTCCGCGGACCGGCGGACAACCCCGGCGGCCTTGTGGATGTTGAAAAGCTGGAAGCCGAACTGGAAGAACTCGGCCTGGAACAGGATACGCCGATCGTGATCCTGTCCGAAGGCAAGACCGATACGGACTTCGGCTCTGCCGCGCGTGTCTACTGGACCTTGAAATCCACCGGCTTCACCGACCTGTCGATCCTGAACGGCGGCCTGGAGTCCTGGAAAGCCGCCGGCCTTCCGGTCAACGCCACGGCCGAATCCGCCTTTCCGAGCGAGCTGGAACTGACCTTTGACGACACCTGGCTGGCCACCACGGCAGACGTTTCCGCCGTCGCTGCAGGCGAGTCGAATGCGCTTCTGGTAGATGCTCGCCCGGCGGATTTCTTCAACGGCAAGAAGGCGCATGAAGCTGCCTCGCGTCCGGGAACCCTGCCGACCGCCATCAACCACACCTACACCGCTTTCTTCAAGGAAGGCTCGCCGGCAATGTCCACCGCCATCGATCCTGCCGCGCTGAAAGCATCGCTTGGTGTCGAAGACGGCAAGGATACGGTTTCCTTCTGCAACACCGGCCACTGGGCCGCGGCTCACTGGTTTGCGGTGTCCGAAGTCGCCGGAGTGGAAAACGCAAAGCTTTACGCGGGCTCCATGGTCGAATATTCCCAGTCCGGAAACGAGATGGCCAACACACCGGGTCTCGTACAGAACCTGATAAACCAGATACTGAACTGACGTGACCACAGCCGCAGACATTCATACCGCCGCTGCGACGCCAATCTGGCGCCGCGGCGGTCTTGTTTTGGCCGCCCTTGCAGCCGTTCTGGCCACCGCCCTTCTGGTTGGTGGCCGGTATGGCCTGTTGCTTGCCGTCGGCCTTGGCTTCGGCATCGTGCTGGAAGGCCTGCGCTTCGGTTTTGCCGGCCCCTGGCGTGCGATGATCCTGCGCCGGGACCCGGGCGGCCTTTGGGCGCAGCTTCTGTCGATCGCCCTTGTCTCACTGGTGGCCTTTCCCCTGCTTGCCGCAAACCAGGGCGAGCTGAGCGGCGCACAGGGCCCAATCGGCTTTGCCATGATCGCGGGAGCCTTCGTCTTCGGCGCTGCCATGCAGGTCGTGCTTGGATGCGGGTCCGGCACCCTGGTCAATGCCGGGTCCGGCAACGCGGTTTCCCTTGTCGCCCTGCCTTTCTTTGCCATCGGCAGCTTTGCCGGGGCCTATCACCTGATCTGGTGGACAGATCTTGGGGCATTGCCCGTTCTGACCCTGTCCGGCTGGCAAGGCGCGGCGATTACCCTCCTCGGACTTTCGGCAATCGCCGCAGTGCTCTGGAAACTGGCAGCTCCCGAAAACCGGCGCCTGCCTCGCCGGCTGATAGTTGCAGCCGTGCTGCTGGCCGCCCTTGCCATCCTGAACCTGATCGTGGCCGGCCAACCCTGGGGCGTTGTCTATGGCCTTGGCCTTTGGGCTGCAAAGGCGGCATCTGCAGCCGGGGCGGATCTTTCCGGATCCGTTTTCTGGAGTGCACCTGCCTCCGTCGAGCGCCTGACCCATAGCCTGCTGACGGATTACACATCCCTCACCAATATCGGCATCATCCTGGGTGCCTTTCTGGTCGCCAGCTGGCGCACCGGCGGCCTGTCGCAGAAAATCCAGTCGCTGCCGGCACAGGCCTGGCTCGCCGCAATGGTCGCGGGCTTTCTGCTGGGCTATTCCTCACGCCTTGCCTTCGGCTGCAACGTCGGTGCGTTCTTTTCCGGCATCTCGACCGGCAGCCTGCACGGCTGGGTCTGGTTCGCGGCCGCCTTTGCCGGATCGATCTACGGCGTGAAACTGCGCCCGCTCCTGAAGCTGGAGGCAAGATCATGACCCGGCTGGTAACAGCTTCCGTCGCCCTTGCCGGACTTGCCGCAATGATTGCTCTCGATGCATCTGCGACACCGCCCAATCCCTACAAGGCTCCGAAACTTCTGGCTCTGGGCTCCGGCACCGCCCCGAGCGGCGGCTTTTGCGGTGCGCTGCCCGCCCCGGCCGGCAAATAGCCGAGCGACCCCTGCCAACCGGCAACCGCTCCCGGGTTGGCACGGGATGCCAAAGCCTCGACTTGCTTTCACAAGGTCATCGGCAAAACGTCTGACTTGCTTGTGTGCACCGCAGCGGGCTTAATCCTCTCCGACAAATCAGAACCGGGAGGCACAGGTGAGCAAGACCAATCGCGGCAATTTCTTCGAAGACTTCAAGGTGGGACAGGTCATCCGCCACGCAACGCCGCGCACCGTCACCAGCGGTGACCAGGCGCTCTACACCGCGCTATACGGCTCTCGCTTTGCGGTTCAGTCGTCAGACGCTTTCGCAAAATCCCTGGGTTATTCCCACGCCCCGATCGACGACCTGCTGACCTTTCATATCGTCTTCGGCAAGACAGTGCCGGACATCTCGCTGAATGCCGTCGCCAATCTGGGTTATGCGGGCGGCCGCTTCCTGGCACCGGTTTTCCCGGGAGATACCATTTCCACCGTCTCCGAGGTGATCGGCAAGAAAGAGAACTCCAACGGCAAGACCGGCGTCGTCTATGTGCGCTCGACCGGCTACACCGAAAACGGCACCGAGGTGCTGGATTATGTCCGCTGGGTGATGGTCAACAAGCGTGTTGCCGCCAATCCGGCGCCGGAACCGGTGGTGCCGGAACTTCCTTCAGCGCTCGACCCGCAGTCACTCGGCACCGCCGTGCCATTGCTCGACACCGCCAATTGGGACAATGACCTGGCCGGATCCGAGTACCGTTTCGACGATTACGAGATTGGCGAGAAGATCGACCATGTCGACGGCATGACAGTTGAGGAAGCCGAGCATCAGCTGGCGACCCGTCTTTACCAGAACACCGCCAAGGTGCATTTCAACCAGCACACGGAAGCTCACAACCGTTTCGGCCACCGCCTGGTCTATGGCGGCCACGTGATCTCCATTGCCCGTGCGCTGTCGTTCAACGGGCTGGCCAACGCGTTTCATATTGCCGGCATCAACGGCGGCCGCCACGTCGGCCCGCTGGCGGCAGGCGACACGGTTTATGCCTGGTCGGAAGTTCTGGACAAGGCGGACATCGACGGCCGCTCGGACGTCGGCGCGCTGCGTCTGCGGCTTGTCGCCACCAAGAACCGGACCTGCCATGACTTCCCCGGACAGGACCATGAGGACAACTACCTGCCCGAAGTGGTTCTCGATTTCGACTACTGGGCCCTGATGCCGAAATAGGCATGACATCCGGCCCGATCCTTTTGGATGACGGATCTCCTCTTCCTCGCTACCATGACGCAAGAGGAGGTCTGGCATGCTGACAACGCTTTCGGGCCGGGAAACAAATCTGATCTTCGCGATCATGCAGGACATGATCGCCATCCAGGACGCACGGCAACTCAGGCTGCAGCTTGGCACCCGCTTGCTGGACCTTCTGGAGGCGGACTACTTTGCCTCCTACGTCTGGACAAGGACCGACGGCGACACGGACGGCGTGTTCCTGAACATGGACGAGAACAATCTCGCCGCCTACCAGCAGCATTTCCAGCACTGCGATCCGATTACACCCAGGTTCCGCATGTGCCGGCGCGCCACCCACCTCGACCAGGTCATTTCCCGGGAAGACTTCCTGCGCACCGAATTCTACAACGACTTTCTGGCACGAGACGGCCTGCATCAGGGCATGAACTTCCATGCCTACGCGGCGACCGGCCATCTGGGCGACCTGCGCATCTGGCGTGGCGCCGGCAAGGAAACCTTCCAGCAGCGCGATCTGGAAATACTGAATGCGATCGGCACGTCCTTCGGACATGCCCTTGCGAACATGCAGGCACACGAACGCAAACAGCGCGATGCCGACCCCCGATTGCGCTTGACGGCCTGGGCGGGCCACCACGGGCTCACCAGCCGGGAACAGGACGTGCTTTGCCTGGTGAGTGCAGGCAAGCGCGACCGCGAGATTGCGGCGGAACTTGAAATCTCCGTCACGACCGTTCGCTCCCACCTCAAGGCGGTGTTTCAAAAATCGGGGGTGACCAGCCGGGCGGAACTGCTCGCCAGCGTCAACACGCGACTTTCTCTCCAATAAACGAAGCGCCTCCTCATTTTCGAGGATGCGCCGGAAAAGGCACAGGCGTTTGCTGTTTCCCTCATGCACAAGAAGGGGAACAAACATGAAAGTGCATCTCACAGCAGGACTGACTGCGATCGCAGCCGTCTTTGCCGGTCCGGCGTTTGCCGCCGACGACATCACCACCTTGAGTGCGGCGGAAACGGCGAGCGCCATAGCCGGACAGACGCTGACAGCCAAGGATCTCGTCAACGCCCTCATCGCCAGAACCGGCGATGACCCGGGCAATGTCTACATAACGTTCGACAGCGAAGGCGCGCTTGCAGCCGCTGCTGCCGCCGATGAAAGCGTGAAGGCAGGTGAACCCCTCGGACCGCTGCACGGCGTGCCGATTGTCGTGAAGGACAACATTGCCTCCGCTGACCTGCCGACCACCGGTGGGACACCTGCCCTGAAAGGATGGGTCCCTGCAGAAGACGCGCCTGTCTTGAAGAAACTGCGCGATGCGGGTGCAATCCTGCTCGGCAAGACCAATCTTCATGAACTTGCTTTCGGCATCACCTCGAACAACGCCGCCTTCGGCGCGGTTGCCAACGCCTATGATCCGGACCGCTTTGCCGGCGGCTCGAGTGGCGGCACCGGCGCTGCGATCGGTGCCAGGCTGGCGCCCGCCGGCCTTGGAACCGACACGGGCGGCTCGGTGCGAATTCCTTCGGCACTCAACGGTGTTTCCGGTCTGCGCCCGACCACAGGCCGCTACCCGGCGGAAGGTATCGTGCCGATTTCCGCGACACGCGACACGCCCGGTCCGATTGCAAGAACGGTTTCCGACCTGGTCCTCCTCGATGCGGTGATCACGGGTAGCACTGCGACACTCGACCCTGCAGACCTCGGCACCGTCCGTCTGGGTGTTCCAGGCGTGCTGACGGACAACCTCTCACCGGAAACGGATCGTCTCTTCAAGGAAGCCCTGGACAAGCTGCAGGCCGCTGGCGTGACCCTTGTTCCCGTCGATATCAGTTCAGAGCTTGAACTTGCCGGAAAAGCCGGTTTCCCGATCGCCCTGTGGGAAGTGAAACGGGATCTTGCCGCCTTTCTGGAGACGCATGAAACCGGGCTCGGGCTGCAGGACATAGCCGATGAAGTCGCCAGCCCCGACGTCAAATTCGTCTTCGACAATCTGGTGCTGGGCAACCAGGCGATCCCGGATGCAGTTTACCGGGAGGCAATGGACGACATGCGGCCATTGATCCAGGCCGGATATGCTGAAGTCTTTGCAGCCAACAAGCTGGATGCGCTGGTTTTCCCGACAACCCCGCTGCCGGCACAGCCCATCACCGGATCCGACGAAACCGTGTCGCTGAACGGAGAAGACGTACCGACCTTCCCCACGTTCATCCGCAACACCGATCCGGGTTCCGTCGCCGGAATTCCGGGCCTGTCCTTGCCTGCGGGGCTGACATCGGACGGCCTGCCCGTCGGCCTGGAGCTTGATGGCCCCGCCTATTCCGACCGGCATCTGCTGTCGCTCGGCCTGGCTGTCGAAGCGGTTCTGCCGCACCTTCCGGCGCCAGTGTCAAACTAGGCAGAGGGCCTCCACAGAAGCAGGGTGTTTCCTGTCTGGACTTTATCGGAAGTCATGGCGCACACTCCCGCAAAACAGGAGTGTGCGCCATGAAAACAGTGTCCTTCACCCAGATGAAAGACGGCACCAAGGAAGACTACGATCTGCTGGCGGAAGCGGAGCGGCCCTATCACGCCCTGACACCGGAACGGATCCTGTCCGAGCTGAAGCGCCAGAACGAGGACACGCTGTCCGGCTACAAGATCACCCGCATGCAGCATGGCCTGCAGGCGGCCACAAGGGCGCGTCGGGAAGGGGCGGACATCGACTGGATCGTCGGCGCGCTTCTGCATGATATCGGCGACGGGCTGGCCCCGCAGAACCACGACCGATTCTCTGCCGAGGTCATCCGCCCCTTCGTGCGGGACGAGGTTGCCTGGGTCGTGGAACATCACGGCATCTTCCAGATGCTCTATTACGGCCGTCACTATGGCTGGGACGAAAACGCCCGCGACCAGTTCAAGGATCACATGCACTTCCAGGCCTGCGCCGACTTCTGCGAACGCTGGGACCAGTCCTCCTTCGATCCCGATTATGAAATGGACACGCTGGAAAGCTTTGAACCTCTGGTGCGCGAGGTTTTCTCACGAAAGGCCTACGACCCGGCCGTGCTGCAGGAAGGCGTTTCAAGGGGATTGCCGCCGCTGCAGTAAAAGACAAGCACGTGATCGACGCGGTAGCTTTTGTCTTTCAAAACACCGATCGACACTCCATCGCAAACAAGCCGTCTATTGCTCTCTCAACCTTTCAAGAGTTCGGGAGACTGCCCCCTGTTGCGACGAATGCCGCCGTTGCCGCGGATCGTAGCCGGACTTTTCCTCGTAAAATCAGTTAGATCGAGAAAGACATGCGTCAGAGAATTATTGTTTGCCCTTTGATCGAAAACCAAGGCGCGTACCTTCTGTGCAAGATGCCAAGCGACCGGGGTGTCTTTCCTGGACAATGGGCACTTTCGGGGGGCGGTCTGGAACAGGGTGAGCAGATGACAGAGGGACTGCTTCGAGAAATCTCGGAAGAACTGGGATCCGACCTGACGATTGAAGCCGTCCAACCCTGGACGTTTCGCGACGATGTCCGGACAAAGACCTACCCGGACGGCACCTCCGAGCAGATTTACATGATTTATCTCATATTTGACTGCAAGGCCGCGAACCGCAACGTTTCCATCAACGAAGAGTTCGAGGACTTCGCATGGGTTCTTCCCGAAGATCTCGGCAAATATGATCTCAACGAAGCCACAAGAATGACGCTAAAGGCAAAGGGCCTGCTGCCGTCCTGACAGGTGTCGAGGATCCCGAGATCTGTCCACCTTCTCCACCAGAGCAAGCGCACCCGCCAGGAATGCTCCGCTCAAATCCCGGCACGATAGGTTCCTTCTTCAACGACAGCCCTTTCAGGCCAACTTTGCGCCGCAAACAGCCGCCACAACTTCAAGTTATGCGAATTTGAAATTGAACCTGATGGGGAGGGGTGAACGTCATTAATGACCAGCGAAACAGTGAATTTTTACAACACCACTGCCAAGGAATATGTTGCCGACAAGGAGACGCCTAATCCCAGATTGCCTGCCTTCCTGGAGCGATGCAAAGCAAAGGGCAGAATTCTGGAACTGGGAACCGGAGGCGGAGTGGACGCCGAGGCCATACTCAAGTCCGGCTTCGTTCTGGATGCGACGGATGGCTCGTCCGAACTCGCTGCGATAGCTGCGCAACGGTTAGGCCAGCCGGTTCGGACCATGTTGTTTAACGAGCTTGATGCGGTTGAGGTTTATGACGGCGTCTATGCCTGCGCCGCACTGACACACGCTCCAAGAGCCGACCTCGGCGATGTGGTTGAGAGAATTCATCGGGCGCTACACGACAACGGGGTCGTTTGGGCCAGTTTCAAGGTTGGCACCAACGAAGGCACAGACGCGTTTGGTCGCTACTACAATCTTCTGCCTCAGGACGAACTGACTGCGATCTGGCGAGAAGCGGCAACCTGGCGCATCCTGGAAACAGAAACCTGGTTGGGAAGTGGCTATGACCGCAAACCAACCCAATGGGCCGCCATCACCGCGATCAAATAACGTCCGTTGAGGCAGGCTGTGCCTGCGGGCTTGCGCCCCGAGCTCCCCAAATCACGCAAGATCTGCTCAATCCCCCGTCACGCAGTTCGGATCGCCTTCCCTCCACATCCTGAGGACTTTGCAATCCTCTGGATGTGGACATCATTCGGGGTGCGGGATCTCCATGGTGCCGAGACCGGGTTTGAGGTTGGCCCCGGGACAGGGACCGATCAGTTCGGCTTGGTATCCGGAACCACTTCGGTTTCGATCGGGCCAACACCAGCGCCTTCTTCCGAAGCTTTCGGACCGAAGGGTACCCAGCGCTTGAAGAAGCTTCCGACAGAGCTGCCGCCAGACTGGTCCTGCGGGGCAAAGGCGGTCTCGACCGCTGAGCCCGGCCGCCGCTGTGCCGCCGGAGCCGCTTCTGCAGGAACTGCAGCCGTCGCCGTTTCGGCTGCGGGCTGTACGTCAGGCGCAGCCGTCTCGGCCGTGGCAACAGCCGGGTTGGTGTCGTCCTCACCACCGCCGAGCGCTTCGGCAAGCCGGTTGGAGCGCTCTTCCCAGCGCTTCTGGCGCTCGTCACGAGCATCGAAGCGGGCAGCAAGCTGCTGGTATTTCTCGTTGTCGCGGCGCTGCTTGGAGGCAACTGCCGTCGCGATGCTCGGGCTCACCTGATAGTCGGGGCATTTGGCGCTGGCCCGGAAGGGTACGCCTTCCACCAGCGTGGTGGCATCGAACACGTATTTCTTCTCGCAGACGGAAATTTGCGGCGGGGTCTGCGTGATCTCGAAATGGTCGTAGCCAGTCTTCAGCATTTTCCAGAATTCCATGTGCTCGCTGTCGCGGTGGCGAGCCATGTTTTCCGGCGTCATGCGGAAGGGCAGGGCCTGAACCTGGAAGGAGCGCTGACCACCCTTGAAGCTGTCGCGGGCAAGCGCGTAGATGTCCTGGACCTGCTCGTCCGTCATCGCGTAGCAGCCACGGGACGAACAGGCGCCATGCACCATCAGATGCGAGCCGGTGCGGCCGTGGGAGCGGTCATAGGAATTCGGGTAACCGAGGTTGAAAGCCAGGTGATAACTGGAATTCGGGTTCATCAAGGCAGGCGTGATCTCGTAGAAGCCTTCCGGGGCCTGACGGTCGCCTTCCTTGAACTTCGGGCCGAGCTTGCCGGACCATTTGCAGATCTCGAACTCGTCCAGAAGCTGGTATTTGCCCGTGCGGGTCTGTTTCCAGACTTCCAGAGCACTTTCTTCCTTGAAGATCCGGATCATGATAGGCGAGGTCGAGCTCATGTTGAGATCGTTCATCTTGCGCTTGATTGACGCGCTGACAGGCTGCTGCGCCTTGTTGGGGCCTGCAGTGAATTCGTCTGCCTGGCAAGCCGCCAGCACACCGGCAAGCATCAGCGCCGCACCAAGACGGGCTGCCTTGCGGCCACTCAGGCCGCTGTTGCCAAGAAGAAGGCCGGCTGGCGTGTTCATAAGGCGCCGAAAGACCATGATACTGTCCCAAACTAAGCGGAAACCGACAAAGGCGAACGAACTGCCTTGCCGCACTTCCTGCGTCCTCGCCCCCGCGCAAAGGCTAGGGAATGATGGTTGACGATAAGTTACTGAAACCGGATTGTGCCTGCGACCAAAATTATGGTGATAGGAACAAAAACTTGCCCAAGCGTCATCTTGCGCGTCCCAACTTCGCCTGAATGACGGCAAATTCTGGCCACAGGATGGCAAAAAGGCCGCTTTTACGGCGGCCTTGCATCGTTTTTTTCCGAAATACAGCAGTTTGGTGAACAGCGCGGTTACCAGCGTGGCGATATCGCCGAACCCGGCAACCGGAAGACACCAAGTCGAGCAGGAAGACCTAGCTCAGGGTTCTGCCGATAGCGATGAATTTTTCGCGCCGCTGCTTGCGTATTTCATCCGGCGACAGGCCTGCCAGCTCTTTCAGCGCAGATTCGATCGCCTTGCCCGCGTTGTCGATAACGATTTCGCGTGCACGGTGCGCACCGCCGACAGGCTCCTTGATGATGTCATCGATGACACCGAGCTGCTTGAGATCCTGTGCGGTGATCTTCAGTGCTGTCGCAGCGTCTTGCGCCTTGGCGCTGTCGCGCCACAGGATGGAGGCGGCGCCTTCCGGTGAAATCACCGAATAGATCGCGTGTTCCATCATGAGAACCTTGTTGGCGGTCGCGATCGCGATCGCGCCACCGGAGCCACCTTCGCCAATGACGACGGAAACGGACGGCGTTCCAAGGCCGAGGCCGACATCCGTCGAGCGGGCGATGGCTTCGGACTGGCCGCGCTCTTCAGCCCCGCGTCCAGGATAGGCGCCGGAGGTGTCGACGAAGGTGATCAACGGCAGGCCAAAACGTTCGGCCATTTCCATGACCCTGACCGCCTTGCGGTAACCTTCCGGACGGACCATGCCGAAGTTGTGCTTCAGACGCGTTTCGGTGTCGTGGCCTTTTTCCTGAGCCAGAACAGCCACCGACTGACCGCGAAAACGACCGATACCGGCGATCAGCGCTGCATCTTCGGCAAACTTCCTGTCACCGGCAAGCGGCGTGAAATCTTCGATCAGACCGGCGATATAGGCAACGGCATGCGGGCGATCGGGATGGCGGGCAACGAGCGTTTTCTGCCAGGGCGTCAGTTTGGCGTAGAGGTCCTGCAGCGTTTGCGAGGATTTCGTTTTCAGCCGGTCGATTTCACTGTCGACATTGACGGCTTCGCCATCTTCCCCGGCCAGAGCGCGCAGCTCCTGGATCTTGCCTTCAATGTCTGCAACGGGCTTTTCGAATTCCAAATAGCTGTGCATTTACTCGGTTACCTGAAACAAGCCGGCACCGCCTTACGTCCGGCGGCCGCTCCGGAAATTCTGTCACAAGATCGAAGGATTACCAGCCGAAAGAGACCAGCCACCCGAATGTCGATCATTTCAAAGACGTTCAAGCATCTTTGCCGCGTCTGAACAACGCAAGATGCTCCAGGCAACGCAAGCGTGCCTGAACGCATAGTTGGAGGGCTGTATCAAGAGACGCAAGAGGGCGCAAGTCTCGGTGTGCCGGCAAACAGGGATTGAAAGCCTCTCGCGCCTGGGAAACCCTTCCCGGATTTTTGCCGGAAAGGGCCGAAGAAGGGTCGGTGATCAGTCGACGGATGCCTGATCGCTTCCGGCACCGTCGATCTTGAGCTTGTCTGCTTCCACGATCAGGCGGCCGTTCTTGGTGTCTATGGAAATCCGGTAGGGGACGAGCACGTTGTCACGGCCCATCGGCGCAACCCACACTTCCATGTTGGCCTGAGCCATGTATTTGACCGAATCCTTGGACGGACGGTGCCCGGCGACAGGTACCCAGCGGGCCTTGCAAACAACGACCTGGCCGTCATAGCCGTGGCCCGAGACTTCCTTCGTGCCGGAATAGCTCAGCTTGATATCGAACCGTGTCCAGCCGTCGAACACCGGCAGACGACGCGAACAGGCCTTCGGCCCGAGACTGTCCTTGGCACGGCCCACCGGCATCAGGGCGGCGCTCAGCGGATCGATCGCATTGCGCGTATGCCGATCCGTCACCTTGATCCGCTCCGGATTGGGCTTGAACTGCGGCGCGACTTCCATTGAACGGATGGACCCGGAGCCCTGGCTCAGGTTGACGTAGAAATCGAGATTGGAGGCGTGCGACGCCATCCTGTATTTCGACGGCACGACGCGCGATCCGACCATCCAGCCGGATGCTTCCGCCCCACCCTTGCCGGTGGTGAACAGCGTGCCGATCCCTGCCGGCTCCAGGCTGACCTTGGCCGAATAGGCATTGCCCTGCATGACGAGCGACAGCGTTCCGCGCCCGACCTTGAAGCCGGCAATCGAAATATTGTAAAGGCCGCCGACGCTGTTTTTCTTGGCTTCCGCCGGTGTCGTCAGCAGCGCCGCAGCAAGCATTGGCAGGGCGACCAGCCGCCCGAGAGACATCAAACCAAACACTTCAAAACCTCCGGACTGCCGTCTGGCAGCGAATTGCGCCCCCGCGCCATGAGTGTTCCGCGACGGAAAGATACCATAAATCCCGCTCGATGAACGACCCCAATCATTCTAAATTATGGTAACTCACTGGTTAACAGCCGGGCGTCCTGCAAATAAAAGCAGTGAATCTCCGCAAAGCGGCGGAGATGTCTTGACGTTGGCCTTCACTCCCATTATAGCGGGGCAACTTTTTCCGAGAAATGCCGGAGACGATGTCGCCGGGCCTCAGGTCCGCGCCGGTTCCGGTTGGACTTGCTGGGTTCAAAGTAACGGCCCAGCCACGAAAACAAAAGGTGATATCATGGCACGCCGTTGCGAACTCTCCGGCAAAGATGTGATGACGGGCAACAACGTCTCCCACGCTAACAACAAGTCCCGCCGCCGGTTCCTGCCGAACCTGTGCAACGTGTCCCTCATCAGCGACACGCTCGGCGAAACCTTCAAGCTGAAGGTCTGCGCACACGCACTGCGCTCCGTCGAACACCGCGGTGGTCTGGACGCATACCTGATGAAGGCAAGTGACGCGGACCTGTCCGATGCTGCTCGCAAGATCAAGGTCGACATCAAGCGCAAGCAGGCTGAAGCCGCTGCCGCTTAAGGCCTGAAGCGCCTGCACGGCTCGTTCCGGCAGCAGGCAGCTCGCATACTTGCAAAGAACCTTTTCAGGACGCCCAATCGATATCGGTTGGGCGTCTGTCGTTATGAGGTGAACACATGACCGAAACCCGGACCTTCTCCGCGAGCCATCACGTAGTCGCCATTCTGGCGATGGCGGCCGTTGTCGTTGCATCCAACTTTCTGGTCCAGTTCCCGGTCGAGCATTTCATCGGCGGCGTCAATCTTGCCGATACGCTCACGTGGGGTGCGTTCACCTACCCCGTCGCCTTCCTGGTGACCGATCTCACCAACCGCCGCTTCGGCCCGACCGCCGCACGCAAGGTTGTGATTGCCGGCTTCCTGATTGCCGTGGTCCTGTCGATCTGGCTGGCGACGCCCCGCATTGCCATCGCCTCCGGCACGGCGTTCCTGGTCGCGCAATTGCTGGACGTGACGATATTCGACCGCATGCGAAAGCTGGCCTGGTGGAAAGCGCCGATCACCTCTTCCTTCATCGGCTCGGTAATCGACACGCTCCTGTTCTTCGGCATCGCCTTTTCCGCCAGCTTTGCCTTCATCGACGGCCTGTTCGGGATGGACGACAGCTCGCTCGCCTTCCCGGTGCCCTTCCTGGGCATCAGCGACGACACCCAGGCGCTGCTGTGGGTGTCCCTGGCCGTGGGAGACTTCCTGGTCAAGATGCTGGTTGCCGTCGCCCTGCTCGCCCCTTACCGCATCGTGCTCGGCCTGTTTCAGGCCATGCCGAAGGGAACTGCCGCCTAGGCACCAGGCGCGAAAAAGGCGGGGTTGGTCGTCCAGGGATCGACTTGCCGGGCAGAAGTGCTCCCGCGCCTCAATCTTCCAGTCGAAACCTCAGGAACAAGGTCCTTTGCAGGATCGAACGGTTGTTGTCGGAGACAAGCGTCAGGATTGTTTCACCGCTTTCATTGGTGTGAATACCCAGAGCTTCCATGTTGTCGATCTGGGAGTTGAAGTCGGCCTCCAGCAGCAACTCGCCTTCCAGAACGGCTCCGGCAGCAATGTCGGCTCCTTTGAACCGCCGCAGCCGCAGGCCGATCAGATCACGCAGGCTGAAGCGGCGCTCCACCAGAACCATGTCGCCACCGGGCAGAAACGCCGCATCCGTCGCATCGAAGCGCTCGTACCGGCGGATGGTGAAGCGTTCCGTGCCGTCCGGACCGATGATGAAGCCAGACAGATCATGCAGGTCGCTTGGCGCTGATTCCGCGACAGCCACGAGCTTGCCGGCCAACGGGCCGTCCTCCGGCCCGGCCGCCAGAGCTTCCAGTCCGGTGTTGCGCGGCAGATCACGAATATCCTGCGGCAACGCGACTTCACCGATCATCCTTTCCTTGCCGGTCGAAATCGGCCACGGATACCGGTAGATTGCGTTGCGGGTTTCAGCAGTGACATAAAGACCGGAGCCCGACAGCGTCAGTGCCTCGGTATCATGACCCCAGCGTGCATCGAGCGTTTTGCCATCGGCACCCAATAGCGGCGCGAAACGCAGGTCTTCGATCTCCGTCGGCTTGCCATCCGCTGTCTGCACGATTCGGCCGCTAACCCAATGTCCGTTGTCGGTGACCGCCAGAAATTCGCTTCCCCCGTCCAGACTGATCAGACCGGAAAGCCCGCCGACCTTGCGGTCCGCGGCTATCAGCTCCAGACCGCCAAGAAAAGTCAGCTTGCCGAAGGTCGTATCGGCAAGCCCTATGCGGAATGTGTCGATGGATCGGGTACGGGCCTTGACCGGCTGTCCGCCCGAAAGCAGCTCCGGCGCCCCGGCGGCTGCGGGCGCAGCAAACCAGAAAGTGGAGAGAAAGACGGCAGCCAGCGCGAAGCTGCCTGCCGAAAGACGCCTTTCTGCTCCCATGTTTTCCAGATCCTGCCGACTAACGATGACCCGCGCGGCGACGGCGGCCACGCGTGTTGAAGGAGGTGTCCACCTCGTCGTCGAAAAGGTTGGCAAGCTGGTCGGTCATGGCACCCGCCAGTTCTTCGGCATCGACAATGGTGACCGCCCGTCGGTAGTAGCGCGTGACGTCATGTCCGATACCAATGGCGATCAACTCGACCGGTGACCGGGTCTCGATTTCCTCGATGACGTAGCGCAGGTGTCGCTCCAGATAGTTGCCCGGGTTGACCGAAAGCGTGGTGTCGTCCACCGGCGCGCCGTCGGAAATCATCATCAGGATGCGACGTTGTTCGGGCCGCGCCATCAGCCGGTCATGAGCCCACAGCAGGGCTTCGCCGTCGATGTTTTCCTTCAAAAGGCCCTCGCGCATCATCAGGCCGAGATTGCGCCTGGCCCGGCGCCAGGGCGCATCCGCGGACTTGTAGATGATGTGGCGCAGGTCGTTGAGCCGGCCAGGTGTCGGCGGCTTGCCCGCACCGATCCAGCTCTCCCGCGACTGGCCGCCTTTCCAGGCCTTGGTGGTGAAGCCGAGGATCTCGACCTTCACGCCGCAGCGCTCCAGCGTGCGCGCCAGAATGTCGGCACAAGTGGCGGCAACGGTGATCGGACGCCCGCGCATGGATCCCGAGTTGTCCAGAAGCAGCGTCACGACCGTGTCGCGGAAATTGGTGTCCCGCTCCTGCTTGAACGCAAGCGGGGCCATCGGATCGGTTACGGCACGGGTCAGTCTGGCGGTGTCCAGAAGCCCTTCTTCAAGGTCGAAGTCCCAGGCCCGGTTCTGCTGCGCCATCAGCTTGCGCTGCAACCGGTTGGCAAGGCGCGCCACGGCCCCTTGCAGGTGGGTCAACTGCTTGTCCAGGAACCCGCGCAGACGATCGAGCTCCGCCATGTCGCAAAGTTCTTCAGCGGTAATCGTCTCGTCAAACTGGGTGGTGAACACGCGGTAGTCGGATTCCGGCCGGTTGGAAAACGGCGTATCGGGTCGGTCGCTTTCGCCTGGTTCCTCGGTATCCTCAGACATGTCCTGATCGGCGAAGTCTTCCATATCGGCTTCGGCAGCTTCCGTATCGCCGCTTTCCTGCTCTTCGCCGGAAAGTTCCATCTCCTGCGGAGAGGCTTCCTGTTCGCCGGAATCTTCTTCGCTGTCGTCGCCCGATTCAGCTTCGTCGTTGTTGCCCTGGTCCTCGTTTTCTTCCGGGTCCATGTCCTGGTCGTGATCGCCAAGCTCATCGCCCATGTCGAGCGATTTCAGGACGTCCCGCAGACGGGCCGCGAAAGAATTCTGGTCCTCGACTTCGGCTTCCAGCCTGTCAAGGTCGGCACCGGCCTTGTCCTCGATCCAGCCACGCCACATGTCGACGAGCTTGGTCGCGCTTTCCGGCGGCTTCGCACCGGTCAGGCGTTCACGCACCAGCAGGGACAGGGCATCCTGCAGCGGCGCTTCTTCCCGGCTGGAGATATCCGGCGCACCGGATTTGCGGAACCGGTCGTCAAGCATCACCGACAGGTTATCGGCAACCCCTTGCATCCGGCGTGCGCCAACGGCTTCGCAGCGGGCCTGTTCGACCGCTTCGAAGATCGCCCGCGCGTCCGGGCCCTGCGGCATGTTCTTGGAATGAACAGCCTTGTCGTGGCAGGCAATTCGCAGGGCGATGCTGTCCGACAGGCCACGGGTGATCGCGATCTCGCGCGCGTTGATCTTGCGCGAAGGCTCGGGCAAGCGCGCGGACATGCCGCTGAGACCGGGCCGGTCACCGGAAAAGATGACTTCCAGTTCCGGTTCTCCGGAAATCGCCCGCATGGTACCGGACACCGATTGCTTGAATGGCTCGGTGCTCGGTGCGGGCTTATTGCCCGGAAGGGAATTGTGACCCGGCCGCGGTGCCATCGGGACCTCAGCTCATGACTACGTTGACGGAGGATTCCGGCAGATCTTCACCGAAGCAGCGCTGATAGAACTCTGCCACCAGGGACTGTTCCATGTCGTCGCACTTGTTGAGGAAGGTCAGGCGGAAGGAAAAGCCGACATCGCCGAAAATCTGGGCGTTTTCCGCCCAGGTAATGACCGTACGCGGGCTCATGACCGTGGACAGGTCGCCGTTGATGAAGGCGTTCCGGGTCATGTCCGCCAGGCGCACCATCTTGGAAACGGTGTTGCGGCCTTCGTCCGACTGGAAGTGCTTGGCCTTCGACAGAACGATATCCACCTCATTGTCATGCGGCAGGTAGTTCAGCGTGGTGACGATCGACCAACGGTCCATCTGCGCCTGGTTGATCTGCTGCGTGCCGTGATAAAGACCGGAGGTATCGCCGAGACCGACCGTGTTGGCAGTGGCGAACAGCCGGAAGGCGGCATGCGGACGGATGACCCGGCTCTGGTCGAGCAGCGTCAGGCGGCCCGAAGATTCCAGGATACGCTGGATCACGAACATCACGTCCGGACGGCCGGCGTCGTATTCGTCGAAGACCAGCGCGACATTGTGCTGATAGGCCCAGGGCAGGATCCCGTCGCGAAACTCGGTAACCTGTTTGCCGTCCTTGATCACGATCGCGTCCTTGCCGACCAGATCGATACGGGAAATATGGCTGTCCAGGTTGACGCGGATACACGGCCAGTTGAGACGCGACGCCACCTGCTCGATGTGGGTCGATTTACCGGTACCGTGATACCCGGTCACCATCACGCGCCGGTTATGAGCAAAACCCGCCAGGATCGCCAACGTGGTCGCGCGGTCGAACAGGTAGTCTTCGTCACGCTCGGGCACATGTTCTGACGGCGCGGAAAATGCAGGTACCTTGAGGTCGGACTTGAAACCGAAAACCTCTTCTACGGAAATTTCAGTGTCCGGCATGGCCATGGCCGCAGTCGTCGTCTCAGTCATCAGTCCTCCGCAGTCCCGGAAGTTCGGGAAGGGTCGTTTGGGAAAAGCCGGCAGGACCCTGCAGGCTCTAAAGGAAACCGGCTTTTTTCAGAACGTTATACGCCTGAATGATTTCCCGCAGGCGGTCTTCGGAAGACCTGTCACCGCCATTGGCATCCGGATGGTTCAATTTAACAAGCTCCTTATAGCGCGCTTTGATTTCGGCGCCACGGGCTGTGTAAGGCAGATTGAGCACATCCAGGGAACGTTTTTCAAGCGTTAGTAGCTTTCTTTCGCGCGGGCGCCGAACTTGCTCGGTGCGCCGCTGCGCATTGGAGCGCATGCTGGAGCGGGCGTCGAACCCGTCCGGCCCCTCGGCTGCCTGCCGGTTTACGCCCATTTTCCAGGTCGGCCGGTGCCCCGTCAGACTGTCCTTCTGATAGGTGCGCACGTCGTCGTCGCCCATACCTGTAAAATAGTTGTAGGACTTGTTGTATTCGCGCACATGGTCGACGCAGAAATTGAAATACTGCCCCTCCCGGTCACGCCCTTTCGGCGCCCGGTGCGTACCTGGCCGCTTGCAACCCGGATGGTCGCACGAAGGATGGCGGTCCTGTTCCACCCGTTCCTTGTCCGGTTTCACACGGATGCTGTCGAAGAGTTTTGAGTCCAGTTTCATGCGCCGAAATATTGAAGTGTGAGGGCCGACGGGCAAGCCGCAGGCCGTTGCATTGTCCCGGTATCCAAAGTTAATTTCCCCGCACCGGAATTCGAAAGTCGAAGAGCCCGGCACTGTATCAGGCAGGGCCGGACCACGAAAGACTTGAACTTCGAAAACAGCTACGCCAAGTGAGACACATGAGCACAAAGCAGACGATCACCGACAAACTCTCCGCAGCCTTCTCACCGTCTTTTCTGAACGTCATCGACGAGTCGGAAAAGCACAGGGGCCACGGTGGCTGGCGCGAGGGCGGCGAAACCCACTTCCGGGTACAGATCGCCGCAGCCGCTTTCGAAGGCATGAACCGGGTTGCACAACATCGAGCGATCAACGAGACGCTCTCCCATGAACTGGCGACCACCGTGCACGCTTTAGCGATCGAAGTTCAACGCCCAGAATGAGATTCGCTTAATTTTCCCGATGGATGAACTAAGACAAACAGCAAATTACATAAGCTGCCTCACGGTAGTTATATGTTTATTTTTAGTATATTCGGCATCAATGCTGATCTACGATCTACCGTTTTCATTTAACGAAATACTTTTACACTACGGATGCTTATCACTCGCCGCAACTTTCAGCCTGTTTCTGATTTTCGGAAACGTGAAAAGATATTTCATTGTCAAAACAACCCTTAGCGCGATTTCAATGAAATATCTCTTGCGCTGCTGCGTGTTGTTTCTATCTACCCTGATCGTATTGGCAGCAATAACAGAGCTTCTTACTCTTTTCGAGGTCACCAATATCGCTCTAGCCAGCATATTTTTTTCTTCAATTCTAATTGTATACGCCGTACTTAGCAGAGCAATCCTGAAATTTGTTTTCTTACGCACCCTATAAGTCAACAGGTGCAAGCATCCACAAGCACAGCTGAAGACAACACGCGCCCCTTATTTCGCTCAACGATCAAGCGCCTTGCTCAGGTTCCTGCTTTCGCAGCCGCGCCCGCAACGGCCTGGGCAGCTCCGGCCGGCATCTTGACGCCGGGAATCTGGCCAAGCGGCATGATGCGCAGCCGCGTGATGCGGTTCTTCTCCCGCCGCAGCACCGTGAAGCGGAAACCGTGGAAGGTGAAGATCTGGCGTTCGTCCGGGATCATCCGCGCTTCGTGAATGACCAGACCGGCAATCGTGGTCGCCTCGTCGTCCGGCAGGCTCCAGTCGGCAGCGCGGTTGAGGTCGCGAATCGGCACCGAGCCGTCGACAATCACCGAGCCATCGGCTTGCGGCCGCAAGCCTTCCAGCTCCACGTCGTGCTCATCGGCGATCTCGCCGACGATTTCTTCCAGAATGTCTTCCAGCGTGACCAGGCCCATCACCTCGCCATACTCGTCAACCACGAGCGCGAAATGGGACTTGTGCCGCAGGAATGCATTGAGCTGATCCTGAAGCGAGGTCGTGTCGGGAACGAACCAGGCCGGGGCAGCGATATCCAGAACGTTGATCTTCGCAGCATCGCCACCGGCAGCCTGCAACGCACGCAGCAGATCCTTGGCATGCAGCACGCCGACGAAATTGTCGCTCTCCCCGCGCCAGAGCGGCAGGCGGGTATAGGGCGATGCCAGGGCCGCGTTCACCAGCTTGTCCGGCGCATCGTCCGCATTCAGCGCCACCATGTTGGTGCGGTGGACCATCACGTCCGAGACTTCCAGTTCCGCCAGGTCGAGCAAACCGCCGAGGCGGTCGCGCTCACCCTTTTCCAGGCCACCTTCGATATGCTGCAGATCGACGGCGCCGCGCAGTTCCTCATGCGGCGACAGGATCGAGGTGTCGTCGCCGATATTGACGCCAACCAGCTTCAGGATGTTGCGGACAATCCACTCCACCCCGACCACGATCGGGCCGAACACGGCCACCACGAACCGCACGATCGGCGCCACCGCCAGCGCAAACCGCTCCGGGTTCGAAATGGCCCAGGTCTTGGGCAGCACTTCGGCAAAAACCAGAACGAGGGCGGTCATCACCAGGGTGGCAAGCGCAACGCCAGCGTCGCCGAACAGGGACAGGAACACACTGGTTGCCAGCGCAGACGCCAGAATGTTGACCAGGTTGTTCCCCAGGAGCAGCGCGCCGATCAGACGTTCCCGGTTGGCGATCAGCAGGCTGACCACCCGGGCGCGCCAGTCGCCGGTTTTTTCCATCTGGTGCATGCGCGCGCGCGATGCGGCGGTGAGCGCCGTTTCCGAACCGGAAAAGAAGCCGGACAGGAACAGGAGAACGAAGATGGCGACAATCGCCAGCCAGAGAGCCGTTTCCGTCATGCCTCGAGTTTCTCCTTCAGGAAGTCAGAGACCAGTGCGGGATCGACGCCTTTTTCGACAAAGGCTTCGCCGATACCGCGCGTCAGAATGAAGGTCAGCGCCCCCCGGCTGACCTTCTTGTCCTGCGCGATGATATCCATGAGCGTTTCAGCCGGCGGCAGCTGACCAGGGATGTCCTGCACCCGCACTGGCAGGCCGACATCGCTCAGATGCTTGTGGACACGTTCGACGGTGTCCTCGCCGATCAGGCCGAGGCGCTGAGAGAATTCATGTGCCAGCATCATGCCGATGGAAACGCCTTCGCCATGGACCAGGCGCTCGGTCTCGTAGGCGACAGCCGATTCAAGCGCGTGGCCGAACGTGTGACCCAGATTGAGGAGCGCCCTGCGGCCGGATTCCAGCTCGTCGGCAGCAACCACATCCGCCTTTGCCTGACAGGACCTTGCGACGGCCTCGTCCCGCTCCGCGCCACCTGCAAAGACCGCCTGCCAGTTGGTCTCCAGCCAGGCGAAGAAATCCGCATCACCCAGGAGCCCGTATTTGGCGACTTCCGCATAACCGGCGCGGAAGTCGCGCAGCGGCAGCGTATCCAGAATGGCGGTATCGGCCAGCACCAGGGCGGGCTGGTGGAAAGCGCCGATCAGGTTCTTGCCATGACGTGAATTGATGCCGGTCTTGCCGCCGACGGAACTGTCGACCTGGGCAAGAAGCGTGGTCGGCACCTGGATGAAGGCCATGCCACGACGCACGGCCGAGGCGACAAAGCCCGTCAGGTCACCGACGACACCACCACCAAGGGCGACGACCGCGTCGCCGCGCTCCAGCCGGGCGGCGAGAACCTCGTCGCACAGGCGCTCGAATTCACGGAAGCATTTGGTGCTTTCGCCTGCCGGCACCGTGATGGCGGTGTGCTCCAGACCGGCTGCCTTGAGGCTCTGAGAAAAAGCCTTCAGATGAAGGCCCGCAACGGTTTCATCGGCAACGACCGCAAGACGCGCGCCGGGCATAACGGCCGCGATTTCCGCTCCCGCTCCTTCAAGCAGCCCCCGACCGATCTTGATGTCGTAACTGCGCGCGCCAAGATCGACCCGGACGATCTTCTCGTCCCGGCCCAACAATGCTTTTGCCACTACCGTGTCTACCATGCCGTCACGCTTTTAAATTCAGGTCATTGATGTTTGCGCGGCGCTGGTGGCCTCGCGTTCGAACAGGTGATCCGCCAGGGTGGCGACGATCTGATCGACCACCGCCTCATGCGGAACGTCCTTGGAGGTGACCGTCAGGGCCGCCTTAGCATAGACGGGCTCGCGGTCAGCCATCAGCTTGCGCATCGTTCCCTCGGGATCGGGGTTCTGCAGCAGTGGACGCGTGGACCTGCGCCGGACCCGTGCCATCACCGTGTCGAAATCGACTTTCAGCCAGATGGACAGTCCAAGCTCGGCGATTTCTGCCCGAGTTGCCTCGCTCATGAAAGCGCCGCCACCCGTTGCCAGCACCTGCGGTCCTTCACGCAGAAGACGGGCGATCACCCGTTCTTCACCGCTGCGAAAATAAGGCTCGCCGTGTTCGGCGAAAATTTCCGCCACGCTCATGTTGGCCGCGCGCTCGATCTCGGTATCGGCGTCGACAAATTCAAGGCCCAGCCGGTGCGCCAGCCGCTTGCCGACGGTCGACTTGCCACAGCCCATGATTCCCACCAGAACGATGGACCGATGCCCCAGGGCAGCTACCAGGCGGGCCAGATCAACGGGTTTTACGTCTGTCTCCGCGGATCCTCCTTCGGAAGACCGCGCCTTGTCGTGTTCTGTCATGGCGGCGTTTTAGCATATTCGTCAAAAAAGACACGGGGGAACTCCGCCTGCCGGACTGCTGCTTTGCCTTGCATGCGCCCCCGCCTTGTTGAAACAATCGCCTATCCGATTCGCTTGCCCGTGAGCGGACCGACGCCCTGACCTGGAGACAGCCGACGTGCCGACCCTGACCCGCCTGTTGCTCGTGCTGCTGCTGCTCGGCGCGCTCGGTTATGGCGCGATCTACTCCCTGGCCAACCTTGTCGATCCGCGTGAACGGGAAATCGAGGTTAGGGTGAGGAAAGACGGCTTCGGCCGCTAGCACACGCTTTCAAATGGCGGGTTATCAACGGGACAAGTTTCAGGTCCTTTGCGAAGGCATACGCAATGGCAACCGGTTTCGATCTTGAAAACTTCCTCGAAATGCTGGCCGCCGAACGCGGCGCGGCAGAAAACACGCTGGCCGGATACCGCCGCGACCTGGAGGATTTTTCAGGCTTCCTCGGCCGAAAGATGCTTGCATCAGCGCAATCCGAAGACATTTCGGCTTACCTGGGCGATCTCAACCGGCGCGGATTTGCCGAGACCTCGCAGGCAAGACGCCTGTCCGCGCTGAAGCAGTTCTACAAGTTCCTTTACGCGGAAGGCTCCCGGGAAGACGACCCGACCCGCACACTGTCCGCCCCGAAAAAGCGCGCGAGCCTGCCCAAGGTGTTGTCGATGGAAGACGTCGACAGGTTGATCGAAACCGCCAGGGCGGAAACCGAAAAGCCTCAGAAAAGCGCGGCGGCGCGCTTGCGTACGCAGCGTATGTACACACTTATCGAAGTGCTTTATGCAACCGGCCTGCGCGTTTCGGAACTGGTTGCCCTGCCAGTTACCGCTGCGCTCCGGGACGCCCGCCTGATCGAAATCAGGGGCAAGGGCGGCAAGGAGCGGCTTGTGCCGCTGTCCCGCGCTGCCCAGGCTGCCATGAAGGACTACGTCGGTCTGCGTGCTGCCGAAGGGGCATACGAAAAAAGCCCATGGCTGTTTCCCTCCCATGGCGACAGCGGACACCTGACGCGCCAGCATTTTGCACGAGACCTGAAGGAGCTTGCCGTCGCCGCCGGTCTCGATGCCGGCAAGATTTCCCCGCACGTGCTGCGCCACGCATTCGCTTCCCACCTGTTGCAGAACGGTGCCGACCTCAGAGTGGTGCAGCAGTTGCTGGGCCATGCCGACATTTCCACGACGCAGATCTACACCCACGTCCTGGACGAGCGCCTGCGCGAACTGGTGGAAAGTGCACATCCCCTTGCGAAGAAGTAATTCTTTCCGCAGCCACAACCTTGCGAAAGACAAAAAACCAGCCTTCCTGAGGGAAGGCTGGCCTTGTTCGTCGTGTTATCGCGCGGTCAGGCCGCGCGAACACCGGAAAGGAAGTTGGAGATCTCGCTGCGGATAAGGGCTGCCTGTTCGGACAGCGACGTTGCCAGCTGCTCGACCTCGCCGCCGGTTGCTCGGGCGTGTTCAGTGGCGGAACCGACCGCGGTCATGCATTCGGCCCCTTCATGCGAGCGGGTCGAGGCATCGACCACGTTCTTGGCGATGGACTGAACCGCCGCATCCTGCTGAATGACGGCCGATGCCACGGCCGAGGCCAGGCCTTCCATTTCGGAGATGATACCGGTCACCTCATCGATCGCTTCAAGCGCATGGCTGGACGACATCTGGATTGCTTCCACCTGGCTGGCGATATCTTCCGTCGCACGCGAGGTCTGGTCCGCAAGCTGCTTCACTTCGGCGGCCACGACCGCAAAACCCTTGCCGGCCTCGCCTGCCCGGGCAGCCTCGATGGTAGCGTTGAGCGCCAGGAGGTTGGTCTGATTGGCGATATCGCGGATCAGCCCCATGACTTCGCCGATCCGGTCGGCCGCGCGGGACAGTTGCCCCATGGTCTGGGACGTGCCTTCCGCGCTGGCAACCGCCTTCTTGGCCACCGTCGTGGAGTTTGACGCCTGGTTGGAGATCTCGTTGATAGACGCTGCCAGTTCCTCGCTGGCAGATGCGGCCGAGTTGACGTTTTCAGCCGCCACGCGCACGGCGTTGCCGGCCCGGTCCGCCTGCTGGGCAACATCGTCCGCCGCGGCTTCAACCGCGGCAGAGGTCTGCGTCAGGTCAGAGGTAGACCGGTCGAGACTTTCGAGAGCCTGCCCGACCGTTGCCTCGAAATTGGCGATCAGTGATTCAAGACGAGCCACACGGGCGTCGCGCTGCGCGTTTTCTTCTTCCGATGCGGCCGCGAGGCGCTGCCGTTCGACAGCGTTATCCTGGAAAACGGAAACGGTGCGCGCCATGGCGGCGATTTCGACACTGCCTTTGGCGGCAGGCAGATTGACGTCTACATGCCCGGACGCCAGTTCTTCCATGGCGTTCTGGAGACGCGAAAGCGGGTTGGCGATCGACCGGCCGATGAGCATTCCGGCCAGGACGCCGGATACCAGGAAAGCGGCAATCACGCTGACGACGGCGAGGGTCGAGTAGGCCCGGACGGTTTCAAGATCCTGCTCGGCTGCCAGTTCGGCGTCGCGCGCGGCGTTGTTGAGCGCTTCCAAGCGTGGCGGCACCAGATCGAACAGCGTTTCCAGAAGTTCGATCGACTTGTCCTTTTGGGCGACAGCCGCCGTGTAGGCGTCGAACGCTTCCCGGTAGATCGCCATCTTGGTGCCGACGTCTTCCTTGATCTCGTTCGGCAGATAAGCCTTCTTCAACAGGCGCTCATACCGACCGAATGCCACCTCGAAGTTGCCGAGGGCAACGTCGTTGCGGTCGAGAATGAATTTCTTTTCCGACAACTGAACATCGAGCATGGTGGTAACCATCTTCTCGAAGTCCGGACCGCCACCGAAGCGCATTTCCTTCTTCAGGCGCTTCAGCACCTCGTCGGCGTTTTCGCTGAGAGTTGCTCGAAGGCCTGTTTCGGAATTGAAGCCGATTTCCCGCTGAACGGTATTGAGCGACGAAAAAGCACCCGACGCCCCGTCAAGCGTGTCACGAACGTCTGCGATCTCCGCATTGAAGGCTGCGGCAACAGGCTTGGCGGAGATGTCATCCAGAACCCCATGCGCCTCACTGAGCTTGGCCTCGAAAAGCTCGTGATCCTTTTCCTCCGGCCGCGCCAGGTAGCCCTTGCCGATGTTGCGCATGCCGTTCGCAATATCTGAAAGATCGGCGACGCTGCGCGCCAGTCCCGCGCTTTGATCAAGCTTGTTGAAGGCTCCGGCCACCTCGTTCTGGCTCCACCAGAACACCCCGCCGATCGACAACATGCCGATTGCGGTCAGAAGGCTCAGAGAAAGGATTTTCAGTTTCACGGAAAGCGCGCCGACACGAGCGAGCGCGGACTGCCCAAACATCTTCATGGATCTACAGGTCCCCAGCCGGACTATTTTTTATCCTGGCGGGATTTTGATCCTCATAAGTTAAGGAAATCTCGCATTTATTAGTGAATACGTTGCTACCGGATGCTGATTTTCTCACCACAAAATCGCAGTCAAAGGCCAACCGGAATGGTGGCGTTATGCCCCTGTTTCACGCAGGCAGGCGTTAACGATTTCAGGACCATCGCCCATGGCTGACCCACTCGGACAACCGATAATTTATAACGAATAATGACAGTATAAAATTTTATTCCAGCCACACTTGCCGGCGTGTTTCAGAATTCCGGTTAAGGATTTCATCGCTGCTTTCAAAGGATGGATTTCGGCTCTATTGCGCTGCAGCAATGACCGCCCTACACTCCGCTGCTCAAAATTGAAGCACCGGACGCTCTGAAATGCTGCAGCCTACTGGCAACTACGACGCGCTGAGAGAGACATTCCGCTGGCCTCGGCCCGCAAGCTACAACATGGCCGCAGCCGTCAGCGATGAATGGGCTGCAAGAGACCCGGAGCGCCTCGCGATCCGTCAGGTTCTCGAGAACGGTTCCTGCCGGGACTGGAGCCATCTTGCGCTGAACCGGGCGGCCAATCGCCTTGCCAACGCCCTTGAAGGCCTCGGGCTAAATCGCGGCGACCGGGTTGCCCTGCTTCTGCCGCAGATCCCACAAACCGCCATAGCACATCTGGCAGCCTACAAGACCGGCGCAATTGCGGTGCCTCTGGCAGCCCTGTTCGGGCTGGAGGCGCTGCGCTACCGGCTCTCAGATTCCGGCGCCCGCGTTCTGGTGACTGACACGGCCGGCCTGGCAAAGCTTGCGGAGATCCGGTCCGACCTGCCCGGCCTCGATCTGGTGATCTCGGTCGACGGACCGGAAACCGGCGTGTTCGGGTTTGAAGATCTGCTGGACAAGGCGTCCGACACCTACCGGACCCTTGCGACCACACCCGACGATCCGGCTTTGATGATCTACACATCCGGCACCACGGGGCAGCCCAAGGGCGTATTGCATGGCCACCGGGTGCTGCTCGGCCATATGCCCGGCATCGAGCTTTCGCAGAATTTCCTCGGCTGTGAAGGCGACTTGCTCTGGACGCCCGCAGACTGGGCCTGGGCAGGCGGCTTGCTGAATGCGCTGTTTCCGGCTCTGTCTCTCGGCGTGCCGGTGGTCTGCCACGCGTCTCGCAAGTTCGACCCGGAATTCGCCTTCCATCTGCTTGAAAGACAGAAGATCCGCAATGCCTTCATTCCACCGACGGCTTTGAAGATGCTGCGCGCTGTGGAGCGTCCGGCCGAGCGCTTCGACCTCACCTGGCGCAGCGTCGGCTCTGCCGGAGAATCCCTCGGCAGGGAAACCTATGACTGGTTCGCTGCGGAATTCGGCTTCAACGTCAATGAATTCTATGGCCAGACGGAATGTAACGCGGTGCTCGGTTCTGCGGCCGCACTTGGCGTCAGCCGCTCTGGCGCCATCGGCAAGGCAACGCCTGGCCATCAGGTTGCGATCGTCGATGATGAAGGCAATGAGCTGCCGGCTGAAACCCTCGGCCAGATCGCCATCCGCCGGCCGGACCCGGTAATGTTCCTGGAATACTGGAACAAGCCGGAGGCGACGCAGGAGAAGTTCATCGGAGACTGGATGATCACCGGCGACCAGGGCCTGATGGACGAGGACGGCTATGTCCATTTCGTTGGCCGCGACGACGACATCATCACCTCGGCAAGCTACCGGATCGGCCCCGGCGAGATCGAGGATTGCCTGCTGAAGCATCCGTCGATCGCGCTTGCCGCGGCTGTCGGCAAACCGGATCCGCTGCGCACGGAAATCGTCAAGGCCTTCATCGTCCTGAAGCCGGGCACGGAAAAAAGCGCGGCTCTGGAAAACGATATCCGCACTTTCGTCCGCGAACGTCTTTCGGCGCATGAATATCCGCGGGAAATCGAATTCGTCACCTCGTTGCCCATGACCACCACCGGCAAGATCATTCGCAGGAAATTGCGGGACCTGGAGAGCGTTGAAGGCTAGGATCGCCCGTTTCAGGCGCGCAGGCGCTTTCTCAGCGTCCGTGCGGCTCGGCGCAGGGCTTGTTCAAGCTTCAGGTCCGTCTTGCACAACGACCGCTTCAGGCCATCGGCAAAAAGCATCGTGCCGGTTTCCAGCCGGCCTCGCCACAAGGGCTCGATCATCGAATGCCCGGGAATGGCCAGGGAATCCGCCCCCCTGAAGCCAGGAATGGCGAGATTGATCTTCAAGGCCTGCAGCGCGATCTGGGCTCCGGGAGAATAGCGGGCAAACTCCTCGTCAAAGGCGATCTTCCAGGAATACACCTTGCCGGACTGCTGAAACAGCACCAGGGCGGCAACCAGTGTCTGTCCCGACCAGAGCTGGTCGATCCGGACCCCGTTGCGACTTGCCAGATTGGCGACGGCCGTGCGGGCAAAGTCCGCCGTCCCGGACTGACTGCCCAGCGCGGTTCCGGACCGGCCCTTCCAGCCGGAGGCCTCGAGCTCCAGAAAGGCTTCGAACCCGGCAATGGCATCAGATCCGGACAGACTGCGGAAGGTGGTCTTGCCGTGGTCACCCAGCCGGCGCATCAGCCGGCGCATTTCCTTGCGCCTCTTGCCGCTGTCAGCCTCGGCAAGTTGTGACTTGCCTGTGGCTCCTGCGCCGTGGCTCGCCCGGAAGGACTTCGCCAGAACCGACTTCTTTCCCGCGCCCACCGCCCTCAAGCGCGTTGCCGACTGGGAATGAAGCGGCAGATAGGGGATGGCGAGCACATTCCCGGGCTCTCTGGCGGCATTGATGAAAGCGGCGATTGCCTCGGCACTTGCGTCCGGGTGGATCAGCGGTGTTCCGAGCGGCGCGTATTCGCTTGCCCAGGTGGTGTTGACCGCAACGACCAATCCAAAACGACGTCGGCCGACGGGGGCCGCCACCAGCCAGCGGCCACCCGGCCGCTCCCGGACCACGACAAGTCGTACCGCCTGTTTGCTCATCTTTTCCAGAAACGGACGAAGGAAATCCGGACCAAAGAAAGGGTTCGGACTGAGGGCAGCCGCACAAAGCGTCTGCCAGTCCTCAAGCGGTATGGCGGCGCTCAACGGATCGAGGGACAAGACCTCGAGCTGCACGGAAGAGAGCGTATCATTGGTCAACCGGACGGTTCCTGGCGAAAAGCAAGGGCAAAACGAACGTCGTGATATTGAGCTTCCGTTTTGCCACAACCGCAAGGGCAGTGGCCTCAAAAAGGATCGCAAGACTTGTGGCAATGGCCGCTCCGGCAAGGCCGAGCAGCGGGATCAGAACAAGATTGAGGACGACATTGAGAACAAACGTCCCGGCATAAATGCCGGCGCAGGTGTTCTGGTGCCCCGTCATCGTCAGGAGCGCGTCGGCCGGACCGACGGATGCGCGTGCAAGCACGCCGATCATCAGGAGGGCGATCAGCTCGTAGCCGCTTTCAAAATCGCTGCCGAAAAGAGCAAGCAGAAGCGGCGCGATCAGAAGCAACCCAACGCCCGCGGCCACAGACGGCCAGAAGGTCCAGAGAGTTGCCTGCCGCATGTAACCAGCAAGCCCTGAAAGATCCTGATTGTGAGTGTAGCTGGAGAAGCGATGCGCCGAGGCGGCCCTTACGGCGAAATAGACAAAATGCACCAGCGCCAGGGTTCTGGATGCAGCGAAATAGACTGCAACTTCGTCCGGATCCTGAAAGAAACTCACCATGATCACGTCAGCACTGGTGATCAGCTGCAGGAAACCGTCGACCATCAGCATCGGCATGGACACCGCCAGCCAGGATCTGAACTCGACCTTGTATGGCCCCTTCGGAACGCGTGGGCCCAGCCGCCTGCGAAGATGCACAAACTGGTAAAGCGCGACCAGCGCCGTTGCCACCACGGCCACGACGGCAGCTGTCAGTGCATCGGGCCGAAACCCGGCCAGAACGGCACCGACCAGCAGGAACAGGATCGCCAGCGGCCGCCAGATATAGGTTGGCAGCATTGCCAGCGACGACCAGTCGTAGCTGCGAGCGATACCGTCCTGCACCAATCCGAAGGCAAAGAAGGGCAGCGCCAGCAGGACGACCGACAAGGGCTGGAAATAGGACGTATCAATAAGCGGGCGAAACAGGGCGAGACAGCCGATGCCTATGACCGCCGCAGCACCCCCGAGAAAAAACGCCATTTGCCGGCTTGTGCGCAAGAACCCGCGCAGGCGCGCCATATCCCGGTTCTGCAGATACTGCGGGATGAACCTGCTGGCAGAGGTGGAAAAGCCGCCGCAGGCCATGACACCCAGAACGATCACGAAAGTCCAGGCAACCGAATAGAGGCCATAGTCATGCGCCCCCAACAGGCGCGCGAGCACGATTTGCGACAGATAGGCGAGCGCTGCACCGGCGATCCGTACCGCAAAGGTCGATACCGCCATCCGGCCCGCCGCGTGCCGTTCGCTTCCACTTCCCTTCAGGAACTCCAGGATCTGATCAGCACCTTTCCCCAATCCCAGAGGCGAGGCGATGCCTTGCAAACGCTTGGTCCAGGAGTTGGCGGAAAAACGCACGTAGGGGTCCCTTATGAGTACTCTTCCGTATTTGTGACATGAGTGACTTAATATTCTATGGCGATCAGTCAAACGCAGCCAGCAACGTTTCACAGATGTGTGAGGACGATGGAAAGTTGGTCAAGACGTTGATTTTACCTTCTATCCTGCCAATTCCGTTCTCAGCGTTCGGACATCCATGAAGACAGCTTCCCTGCTTGACACCGGCACCGGGAATCATGCTAATGAGAACAAATAGAGAACGAGATTCGATTCGACCCTGTCGACCACCCCCGGCTGACCCTGCCGCGGGCTTTCCCGATCTCCTTATTGCGGATGTTGAGGGCTGCCTCCCCTTCTATCTGCAAATTGGTCCGGTCCCTGCTCCCGCCGCCAATCGCAGGGACCGGACGATTTTTTTCAAAGTCAAGAATGAAGACAGCCAGCCGACCTATTCCGGCACGGCTTCCACGTAATACCAGCGACCGCTTTTCTTGCGAAAACGGCTCAGTTCGCGGTGCACGTGAAGCTTGCCGGCGGACAGGTATTTTGCCTCGAAAAGAACGGTGCCGTCCCTGTCGGCAGGCCCGCCCTTGTCGGTGGCCAACACACTGAGGCCCGTCCAGTGGCTTTCCGCTGCCCAGCGCGCCGTGCCTTGCGCATCGAAACTCGGCTGATACTTCGGCCAGAGCGTTTCCTTCAGATACGGAATGAGTTGCCGGACGTAAGCGCTGTAACGCGAGCGCATCAAGGCCTCTGCGGTTTCGGGCAGGGCCTTTCCGGCAAGATAAGGTTCACAGCACAGATCGAATCCCTTGCCGCTGCCACAGGGGCATCCCTCTCCGCTCATTTGCCTCTCCCCGTCTTTGGTCGGCTTATTCCTGCATCTGCGCTCTCTACCACTTGGCCCGATGCACGGCTATGGTTTCAGGTACGCTTTCCAGCTTCGGGCCTGCTGAATGAGACTTGCCACTTTCAACATGGAATCCTTTGGTGCGGACCGGCATGATCCGGACGCACTGACACCCCGGCTGGACGCGCTTCGGCCAAAGATTCTGGAGCTTGAGGCCGACATCCTTTGTCTGCAGGAAGTCAACGCGCAGAAACGGAAAGGTGTCTCAGCGCGGCAGTTCCAGGCGCTGGAACTTCTTCTGGAGGGAACGCCGTACGAGAAATTTCACCGGGCAACCAGCGAACGACCTTCGGGGAAAGGTCCCGGCGACCGCCATAACCTGGTGGTTCTCTCGCGCTTTCCGATAACCAGGTACTTAAGTCTTTACCAGGCACATGCCCACCCGCCTCACTGGCAGCCCAAAACCGCTGTACCGGCCTATCGCAGCCCGCAGACGATCCTGTTCGACAGGCCCGTTCTGCAGGTGGAAATCGACATCGGCACCAGCCGCCCCTTGCACGTCTTCTGCGTTCATTTGCGGGCGCCAATCGCCGCGATGATACGCGGCGGCAAGGCAGAGGACCGGACGTGGACATCCGTTTCCGCATGGGCGGAAGGGTATCAGCTATCAGTGTTGAAACAGACCGCCCAGGCACTCGAACTGCGCCTTGCCGTGGAAGACCTTTTCGATGCAAGCGAGGATAGCCAGATCGTCCTGGCGGGTGATTTCAACGCGACCGGGGAAACCGGAACCTTGAGGCTGCTGCGCGCCGACCCGGACGACACCTGTTCGCCGCAACTTGCCGCGCGCCGCCTCTACCAGCTTGACGCTTCATTGCCGCCGGAAAAGCGCCAGACCGTCATTCACAAGGGCAAGGGACAGGCTCTGGACCACATTCTGGCCAGCGCATCCGTCGCCCACCGAACGGTTGACTTCAAGGTGTTCAATGTCGGTCTTCCGGATGAAGTCTTCGACGCGGATGAAGACGCCTATGCCGGATCCTTCCACGCCGCGATGCTGGCCGAGTTCGAGTTTTAAGGGACCAGTGGCAAATCTTGCGGCGCCCTTAGACCACGTCCTGACGAGGCACGAGTGTGCAGTCTCGAAGGACGGGCTTCGTGCCCCCCTCGCAACGAGGACTGGTGTAGCGAAGAACCTCAGGGCGCCAGGGATTCGATGTAGCTGGCGAGATTGGCGATTTCGATGTTGCCGAGGGTCATGTTCGGCATTTGCGGATGGGGGTCGGCAAGGAAGGTCGCAAGTTTTTCTTCCGTCCAGCCGGGATCCTTCGCAATGTCATAAAAGCTTGGCAGCGACGCGCTGGAGGCGCGATCCTGGTCTTCAGACACGAGGTGGCAGGCAGAGCACCATTGCAGCGCCAGCGCTTTGCCGGCAGCAGCATCGCCCGCCTCGGCAGCACTCGCACCGGAGAGGGCGGCGACGGCCATCAGGGTGACCCCACCCAGGAATGATCGCACACCCGAATGGAGACGCGGTTTCGAAACGGCAATTGCCTTGCTCATGAATCCTCCTTCAACCAGTCGCGTTCTGGCCCACGTGCAGCTTGTCCCTTCAAGACTGCAGCCTATCTCATCATCTAGCCTTGCGCTGAATCAAGAACGACTTAAAGTTGTCGGACAGAGCGCCACGCCCGTTGCGCGTCCTGCCCTCCACTTGCCAACTCCCGCCATCCAGGCGACCGGAGAGACACATGAAACATCTTCTCAAATCCAGCTTTGCCGCGGTTTCCCTGGCGACCGCCCTTGTTGTCGGCATCGCGGCACCTCTCGCCGCGCAGGATTCGCCGATCTATTCGCTGAAAGACCGCTTCCAGCCTGAAACGGCGCAGAACGGCATGGTTGCCAGCCAGGAAGCCGTCGCAAGCCGCGTCGGTGTCGACATCCTGAAGAAAGGTGGCAACGCAGTCGATGCCGCCATAGCCACCGGCTTCGCGCTTGCCGTCACGCTGCCGCGCGCCGGCAACCTGGGGGGCGGTGGTTTCATGATGATCCACCTGGCGGACAGCGGCGACACAAAGGCGCTCGACTATCGGGAAATGGCACCTGCCGCAGCCTTCAAGGATATGTTCCTGGGAGAAGACGGCGAACCCGATAACCAGAAATCCCGCTTTTCCGGTCTTGCTGTCGGTGTGCCGGGCACGGTCGCCGGCTTTGCCGAAGCCTTTGAAAAACACGGCAGCGGCAAGCTGACCTGGGCAGAGTTGGTCGCACCTGCCATTGACCTTGCGGAAAACGGCATCGAAGTGACACCGGATCTCGCGGCATCGCTGACCGCATCCGCAAAGCGCCTTCTTCAGGACCCGGCCACCGCCGCGATCTTCTACAAGACCGGCGGCCTGCCGTTCGTACCGGGCGAGACACTCAAGCAGACGGATCTTGCCGCAACGCTGAAACTGATTGCCGACAAGGGGGCAGCCGGGTTCTACACCGGTGAAGTTGCCGAAAAGATCGCACAGAAAGTAACTGCTTCCGGAGGCGGCATGACCACGGAAGACCTGGCCGGATACAAACCGGTCTGGCGCGACCCCGTCGTGGGCAGCTACCACGGCTACGAAATCGCATCGATGCCCCCACCGTCTTCCGGCGGCGTGCACATCGTGCAGATCCTCAACATGCTGCAGGGCTATCCGCTTGCCGAATATGGTCCGAATTCCGCCGACAGCATCCACGTGATGGCCGAAACCATGCGGCGTGCCTACGCGGACCGCTCCAAGTATCTGGGCGACCCGGATTTTGTCGATGTTCCGGTAAAGGGTTTGACCGATCCGGCTTATGCCGCTGAACTGGTGAAATCCATCAAGATGGACATGGCAACGCCTTCCGAAGAGGTGAAGCCCGGCGATCCTTTCCCCTATGAAAGCAACCAGACCACGCATTATTCCGTTGTCGACAAGGACGGCAATGCGGTCTCCAACACCTACACGCTGAACTTCTCCTACGGCGTCGGCCTGACCGCCGACGGTACGGGGGTCTTGCTCAACAATGAACTGGACGACTTTTCCGCAAAGCCCGGCGTGCCCAACGCCTATGGCCTCATCGGCGGAACGGCCAACGCGGTTGAAGGCGGCAAGCGGCCACTTTCGTCCATGAGCCCGACGTTGGTGTTCAAGGACGGCAAGCTGTTCCTTGCCACCGGTTCGCCCGGCGGCAGCCGTATCATCACCACCACGCTGCAGATCATCCTCAACGTCGTCGATCACGGCATGAACATCGCCGAGGCGACAGCTGCTCCGCGCATCCACAATCAGTGGCTGCCGGATGAAATCCGCATCGAGGAAGGTCTTTCTCCGGACACGATCCGCTTGCTGGAAGCCCGTGGGCACAAGGTGGAAGTCAAGAACGCCATGGGGTCGACCCAGTCGATCATGCTCGTTGACGGTGTTCTGGCGGGAGCTTCCGACCCGCGGCGCCCCGGCGCGCTTTCCGCCGGCTACTGAGGCACCAACAGCCTCCGCATTACCCCGGGCGCGCTAGGAGCGCCCGGATTTTTTTATGGCTCTCCGGTCGAGGATTACTTTCTCGACCCTGTTTCTGTCGCCATTGCAACCAGCTGCGCAAAGCGCCGATCGAGGGCAACACGCTCATCTGCCGGCATATCCGGCCAGACAATCTGGCTGCCGACAAAAGCCGCGTATTCGATTTTAGCAACATCTGCTGCAAGCGCAGGCTCCATCCCTCCAGCTTCGTAGAGCCGCGCGACAAACCCGGTTCGCAAATCATCGACGTCCCGGACGATCTCCTGCGCCCGAAGGTCTGATTGCGCGAATTGGCGCACGGCCTGCTCCAGTCGGTGGTCCAGACGATTGGCGAGATCCGACAGCTTCTGCGCCCGCAGATCCCCCTTTTCGGCCAGTGTCTGTTCAGCAATGTCGAGCGTGTGCCGCTGTTTCCAGGCAAGCATCAAGGCTTCGACGAAAGCCCCGTGATCCTGAAAATGGTGATAGAACGAGCCGCGCGTGCGGTCTGCTGCGGTGCAGAGAGCCTCGATGGTCAGTCCCGCCGGCCCATCCTTTGCAAGCTGTGTCAGACCGAGATCAAGCCAGTCCGATTTTCCGAAACGCTTCCTCAGGTCAACTCACTCCGCCCAGGATACCAAGACCACCCAACAGGACAATCGGCAGAAACAGCCAGCCCTGCGGCATCTGGCTGTATTTCTGCTTCTTCAGCGGTGGCACCGCAAGGCCCAGCAGACAGAAAGAAGCTGTCAACACGGTCGCCACCAAGCCAAGATCGAGGCTTTCAGCCCGCATACCTGCGACGGCAAACATGACGGCAATCATTGCCAGAACGATTGTCACGATATGCCAGCAGTAATAGGCGACATATTTCGGCACCGGGTGCAGATCCGACGCTTTCAGCAATGGTACGGCGATCGTCCGCCCTCCTGCGAATGTATGCAGCAGGCAGACTGCAGCCGAAAGACCCGCGGCTGCAAGCAATAGACCATTCATTTTACCACTCCTCCAAAACAAACCATAACATATGGTATGTTTTCATGAACTGACCTGACTGGAAATGCGGCGGTGGGTCAGAGCCCCAGCCTTCTCGTTCCGATCGGCCCCTTCTTCGCCTTGGTAGTGTCCGCCTCTGAGGCCCGCCCTGACCGGTGAGCATCTGTCGACGACATTGAGCATACCGGCGGCGGAGCAACCGGCGAGAACTGTGATCGAATATTACAGCCCGTCCGATTGACAGCACAAAACCTCGGTGCTAGCGCTATCCAAAGCGCTTTGGAGGAACTTTTCAAAAGAAAGCGCTTTCTATCCTTAGCTCGCCAACAATTCTGCCAACATCTGAAGAACGGGAGAGGCTGAAATGCCGATCAGAGCCGTGGTCTGGGGCGAAAACGTCCATGAACAGCACAACAAGATCGTCGCGGGTGTCTATCCGGACGGCATGCATCAGTGCATTGCCGATACGCTGAACACCGATCCCGAAATCACCGCCACCACCGCCACCTTGCAGGAACCCGAACACGGCTTGACGAAGGAACGCCTTGCCGAAACGGATGTGCTGTTGTGGTGGGGTCACGCCGCCCATGGCGACGTTTCCGACGAAGTGGTAGAACGCGTCTGCGACGCCGTCTGGTCCGGCATGGGCATGGTGTTTCTGCATTCGGCCCATTTCGCCAAGCCGTTCAAACGCCTGATGGGCAGCCCGTGCAATCTCACCTGGCGCGAGGCCGGGGAGCGCGAGCGCCTGTGGGTGACCAGCCGCAACCATCCGATCACCAACGGTCTTCCCGACAGCTTCGAGCTGGAGATGGAAGAAATGTACGGTGAGCCCTTCGGTGTGCCGGAACCGCTGGAGACGGTCTTCATCAGCTGGTTCCAGGGCGGCGAGGTTTTCCGCTCGGGCCTCACCTACAAGCGCGGCGCGGGCAACGTCTTCTACTTCCGCCCGGGACACGAAACCTATCCGACCTATCACAATACCCATGTGCAGACGGTGCTGAAGAACGGCGTCAAATGGGCGTTCAACCCGATGGCCCGGATCGCCGATCCGAACATTGCACCCAATGTGCCGGTGGAAGCGGCTCCCGAAAAGATCGAGGAACGCGGCCCGAAGCTGCACGCCGACGGCGAAGAAGGTTTCCGCTGATCCACTTTCCCTTCCGGACCGGCAGACTTTCGCCGGTCCGTCCTGCCCTCAAACGCTGAGGAAGATCCCCGTGACCTCTGCTGCACACCCTCTCCGGATCCTGATAGTCGGCACCGGCAACATGGCGCGTACCCACGCGGATGCCTTTTCAAGGATCGACGGCGTTGAAATCGTCGGCGGCGTCGACCAGCGCCCGGACGTGCTCACCCAGTTCTGCGACACCTTTTCCATTCCGAACCGCTTCGCAACGCTGGAAGAGGCAATTGCCTGGGGCGATTTTGACGCTGCGGCCAACGTGACGCCGGACGCGGCACACCATCCGACCACGATGGCCCTGATGACCGCGGGCAAGCACGTTTTGTGTGAAAAGCCGCTGGCGACCAACGCTGCCGACGCCCGGGAGATGGCGGATCTCGCCCGCGCGAAGAAGCTGATCGGCATGGTCAACCTGAGCTATCGCAATGTTGCCGTGCTGCAGAAGGCCGCCGAGCTGGTTGCGGGTGGCGCCATCGGTGCGCTTCGTCACTTCGAGGCTTCCTACCTGCAAAGCTGGCTGACGCAGCCGGCGTGGGGCAACTGGAAGACCGAGAGCCAGTGGCTCTGGCGCCTGTCGACCGCGCACGGTTCCAAGGGCGTTCTCGGCGATGTCGGCATCCATATCCTCGACTTCGTCATCTTCGCCGCCGGCAGCCCGGTGAGCGAACTTTCCTGCCGGCTGAAGACCTTCGACAAGGCAGAGGGCGGCAGGATCGGCGAATACACGCTCGACGCCAACGACAGCGCCACCCTGCAGGCCGAGCTTGAAAACGGCGCGCTCGGCACGATCAGCGCCACCAGGTTTGCCTCCGGCCACCTGAACGACCTGCGCCTGCGCCTTTATGGCGACAAGGGCGGCCTGGAAGTGCGTTTCGAGAAGGGCATCGAAGGCCTGCGCATCTGCCAGGGCGAAGATCTTTCTTCTGCGACCTGGACCGACATCGAAGTTGGCGCTGTTCCGACAGTCTACCAGCGGTTTGCCGCCGCTATCCTGACCGGGGCTCCGGCCGACCCGGATTTCGAACACGGCGCGCGGCTTCAGGTCGCCCTCGACCTTGCCGAACGCTCACACACGGAGAACGGCTGTTTTCTGAAAGTCTGAGGCTGACGTCATGAGAAATGTGAGCGGAGCCGCTCGTTAAAGCCTCGCTCACACGCCTCCCTCTCGATCGTCATCCCGGACGCAGCAAAGCGAAGATCCGGGACCGGAGAGCCCCAAATAGGCAGCATCAAGAAACAGGAGAGGCTAGAGAAGGACGACAGGCTGGTCGGAGGTATCAACCGATCCAAGGCCCAGGCCTTCTCGGCCTGCATGGAGCCTGACCTGTCTGCCGGTTCAGCCTTCCCGCGACGCCTTAAGGTAACGCCCGCGGTTGGCCTCCGGCGTAACGGCATCAGCCGGTGCAACCGGAACAAGGGCTGCAAATCCGTTGACGCCGATCAGCATCAGCCAGGTCACGATCACGAAGGTCGAGGTGAGCACCGGCATGCCGATGGGCTCCAGAAAGATCGCAACGGACGCCCAGAGCCAGGTCGACACAACAACGCCAAACAGCGTATAGAGGGCAGACGCAGGCGTCAGCACCAGGAAGAAGCCCCCGAGCGCGATCGCCGTCAGGGCGGCATTATACCCAAAGAGACCGTCACTGATCGCCCCTTCCGGCGCACCGTAAACAACGGCGACAAAGGCTGCCACATTGGCCCCGAGCAGCGCCATGAGCGCACTGACACGTGAATTCACGGCAATGCCGAGCACGATCAGGTAACCGCTGATCCAGTTGTTCTGAAAGAAGATCTGGCCGATGGCGTTGCCGATGCCCTTGTACCAGGTCGCGAGAGTGTACTGGACCGTGCCGTCATACTGGGTGGGCGAGACAGGCTTGGCGAGCGGGCCGGCATCGATGCTGTGGAACTTCAGGACGGCAAACAGGAACAGCCAGCCGACCAGCACGAACGGCATTGTCAGCGGCGCGACCCTATGCGGGCCAAGCAGGTTTGCAAGACTGGTGAAGACCATGGCCGTCATGGCGGAACCGAACGCGATATAGACCGTCAGATAAACGGACGGAACAGCGCCGTAGTGAAAATCCTCGCTTGTAAACGCAATCAGCGCCAGCGCGACAAGCGCTCCGTTAAAGCCGAACAGCCCGTCGCGGATCAGCCCCTTGTCCGCCTGCAGCAGAACCGCCGTCGCGGTGGAGATGACCACTCCGAAAACGGCAATGGCGCCATAGATCGGCGAATTGAAGAAAAGCGCGCCCAGGATGATCAAGCCCGAGACCGGATTGTTCTGAAACACGACCTGCCCGATGCCACGCAGGCACCAGTCGGCAAAACCGAAAACCGGATGTTCCTTCAATGCGTTCAATGCCTTCCCCCCGACTGCAAGCGGCACGCGGGCACGGTAACACGGCCCGGCAGAAGGCGCGGAACTATTGACCGCGGTGCGATCATTTTTTGAAACGCGACCAGACGTGCCGGACAGCCAGTTCCGGACGTGTCTCGTTGGGCCTGAAAAGCTTCGGGTGTGCCAGGCAGGATCTGGATGGATCGGCACGAGACGCCAAGCGCTGGCAGGCACTGGAACTGCAGCGGAACCGAGTGGTTCCACTGCAGCCAAGTTGGGTACTTGAGGCAAAGCAAAAGACGGAGACAACCGGTATCCGGCTTCTCCGCATAATGCTCGCTGACATTACTCCCTGGCCCCTGCAACTTCGTTCAGGTTGGGAGCCGGGTTTGTATCAATGTTTAGACGAACCTTGAAATACTGCCGATAGCGCGCGGCAAGCCGCCAATCCCGGAGCAAAAACAAAAAAACCAGCATTCTTTCGAATGCTGGTTTTCTGGACCTTTCGGTCGAATTGGAGCGGGCGATGGGATTCGAACCCACGACCCCAACCTTGGCAAGGTTGTGCTCTACCCCTGAGCTACGCCCGCATAGCGTCCCTGGTCCGTGGCGGTGACCGCCTCGGCGTCGGTGGCGCAGTATATGAACTATGCTGAGACGGATTGCAACACCGAAATTGAAGAAATTTTTTTAGCCGTCGATTTGTGGATTTCCTGTGAAATCAAAGCCGGAAAATCGCAGATTTCTGCCGCTTTTTCTACCCTTCACCTCTTGTGGCCGGCAGCCAAATCGCGTTAGACAGCGCAAAAGCTCTCAAAATTCTCAGGAAAACCCATGCCGGCGACACGCGACGACCTACTGGCCTATTTCGAGGAACTCGGGATCCCTGTCACGACGGTGGATCACGAGCCCGTCTTTACAGTTGCCGAGTCCGGCGACCTGCATGACCGCATTCCCGGTGGCCACACCAAGAACCTGTTCGTGAAGGACAAGAAGGGACGGCTGTTTCTGATCGTTGCCCTGCACGACGCGGAAATCGACCTGAAGAAAGTGCACCAGATCATCGGCGCTCAAGGGCGCGTATCTTTCGGCAATGCCGATCTTCTGATGGAGGTGCTGGGCGTGGAACCGGGTTCGGTGACCCCCTTCTCGCTGATCAACGACCGCGAAGCCCAAAGGGTCACGCCCGTGTTCGACGCAGCCATGATGCAACATGAAGTGCTGAATTATCACCCGTTGAAGAACAACGCGACGACGGCGATCTCCGCAGCCGACCTTCTGAAATTCGCCTCGGCTTGCGGCCACACGGCGCAGGTTCTGGCGGTCAGCGAAGAGGCCAAGGCAGCCGGCCTGTAACGGTCACCCACTTTCGGCAGGCGAAGGCGTTTGTATTTCGCGCGCAGTGGCTCCATGTTATGGGCCAAATCAACCCTTCAACGGCATTCACTTTGAGCCGGCAGGCCCCAGGGCACCGGCAGGAAAATTCGAGGCGGCACATGAGCAACGGCAATTACAGCATCGGCGGCCAGGTCGGCGGCGGCTTTGGCGCCAGCATGGGTGGCGGTTATGGCGGCCAAATGGGCGGTGGCAGCATGGGCGGCGGCAACGGTGGTGGCGACACCCCTTCTGGCGACCTCATCTTCGACGTGACGACGCAGACCTTCATGGCCGATGTCATGGAAGCTTCCCGCCAGCAACCGGTTCTGGTTGATTTCTGGGCGCCCTGGTGCGGTCCGTGCAAGCAGCTGACACCGATCATCGAAGCTGCGGTGAAAGCCGCTGGCGGCCGCGTAAAGCTGGCCAAGATGAACATTGACGACCATCCGGAAATTGCCGGCCAGATGGGTATCCAGTCGATCCCGGCCGTGGTGGCCTTCAAGGATGGCCAGCCGGTTGACGGTTTCATGGGCGCACAGCCGGAAAGCCAGATCCAGGCATTTATCGAGCGCGTTGCCGGCCCTGCCCCGGTCAGCCAGACCGACACCTTCCTGGAGCAGGGCGCAGAGCTTCTGCTGGCCAAGGATTATGGTCAGGCTGCCCAGCTTTTCGGCGCCGTGATGCAGATGGAACCGGACAACGTGACCGCGATTGCCGGCCTGGCACAGTGCTATATCGGTGCTGACGACCTGGAGCGGGCCAAGCAGGCTTTGGAACTGGTTCCGGAAGAAAAACACTCCGACGAAGCCTATGTAGCCGCCAAGGCCGCGGTGGAGCTGGCCGAACAGGCAGCTTCCCTCGGCGACCTTGCCGAGCTTCAGGATCGCATTGCCAAGGATCCGCTTGATCTGCAGGCCCGCTTCGACCTGGCTCTTGGCCTCAACGGCAAGGGCAACAAGGAAGGCGCAGTCGACGAACTGATCGAGATCGTTCGCCGCGACCGCGAGTGGAACGAAGACGGCGCGCGCAAGCAGTTGCTGCAGTTCTTCGAAGCCTGGGGTTTCAAGGATCCGGCCAGCGCCTACGGCCGTCGCAAGCTTTCCTCCGTGCTGTTTTCTTGACGACCGCCGCAACTGACACACATTTAGGAAACAGCACGAAGCTGGCAGTCATGCTGCGATAACGAAAACAAAGAAGGCATTGGAATGCAGGCGGGAAATGCCATTTACGAGACCATCGCGGATCTGCCGCCGGTCCTGCCCGTGTTTCCGCTTGCCGGTGCGTTGCTGTTGCCCCGCACACAGCTGCCGCTGAACATCTTCGAGCAGCGCTATATCGACATGGTGGATGCCGCATTGGCCGGCAACCGCCTGATCGGCATGGTGCAGCCTTCTCCCGACCGTCATTCGGACGATCCGGACAATCCGGCTCTTGCCAGCGTCGGCTGCGTCGGAAGGCTCACCAGCTTTCAGGAAACCGGCGACGGGCGATACCTGATCACGCTGCAGGGCATCACCAGGTTTGCCGTTGGGCGCGAGCTTGAGGACTACAGCAGGTTCCGCCAGATCGAGTGCGATTTCTCCGCCTTTGCACATGACCTCAAGTGCGGCCAGGGCGAGGAGGAAGTCGACCGGACGAGCCTTCTGAGAACCTTGCGCGACTATCTGGACGCCAACAACCTGGAAGCCGACTGGCAAAGCGTGTCGGAAGCCGAAACCGAGGTGCTGGTCAACGCCCTGTGCATGATGTGCCCCTACGGCCCGCAGGAAAAGCAGGCCCTTCTGGAAGCCCGCGACCTGAAGACCCGTGCCGAAACCCTGATTGCCATCACCGAAATGGACATTGCCCGCTCGCAGAATGACGGCGGCACCACCTTGCAGTGAGTGCTCCAAACATGGCGCTCCAACCTGAAAGACACTCCCAGATGACAGAACCGACCGAACGCCCGGTTGACCGCAAGCTGCTGGAACTGCTGGTCTGCCCCGTGACCAAGACCACGCTGGAATATGACGCGGACGCCAAGGAACTGATTTCGCGCACCGCCAAGCTTGCCTACCCGATCCGCAACGGCATCCCGATCATGCTGCCCGATGAGGCGCGCAAGCTGGAAGGCTGAAGCCACCGGCCAGCAAAAAGCCTGGGTGATTGACCCCAGCCCCTAACCCAAAAGTGGGCTTAGACGAAAAGCTTAAGCCGAACCCCTTGGACCAGCAGGGCTTTCAGGGTTCGGACATGCTTTGAAAATCTGAAACAAGTAACAAACCGCGACGTCCCCGGCCCTGAAAACCGCCGTTCGTTGCACGGGAACCGGACTTTCGTCGCGACGTGTAAGAACGGCAGCAGAACTGGACAAAGCGGACCTGGGGTCAGAACGCAAGCAAGCCTGATGTGAAGTCAACATAAGGGAACGACTGGGTTTACCATACTCTGAAGACAACTTCATGTGGTCTTCCCATGCCAACTCAATCTTGAGTGTGTATGATTGCGCGCATAGTCAGCCAAAGGGGTTTTGATATGCGTCTGTATTCGGTTCCCGTGCTCGCCCTCGTTTTGATCCTTGGCCTGGCCCTGCCGCTCAGGGCGCAAAGCACCGATCCTTGTGCCGCCCCGCCAAGCGTGGATTCCACGTTCACCTGCCTTTTCAACATCTTCCCTCGCAGCCAAGGCAGTGCAGACAACCCCAGCATCGGCTGGGCGTTGGCGCAGGTGGTGGCCAAGAACGGCGGGGCGGGCCCTATTGCCTCCGATGGTCCCTTGGTCATCGTGAATGGCTACGGTGTATTTGTTTATGACGGCAAACAGGCCTCCGCTGGCAAGCTGCTGGACCATGTGCTCACCCGCAACGACCCGGCCACAGGTTTCGTGCAGGCGACGGCGCTGTCGCACATTGGCCCCGCCCTGGCCTATCTTGCGGCGCTGAAGGCGGACAACTCTCCGCTCTTTGACAAGCTGTTGTCGGACCTCGAGGCCCGCATCGCCCATGCTGCATCGCAGCTGAAGCTTGACCCTGACTGGATCAGCAAGCTGGAGGCGCCCTCCTGGAAGGAACGCCCGGACGAGATCAACGCCATGATGACCTATGGGATGTGGATGGCGCTGGATTATGTCCAACGTGTCCGTGCCGGGAAGGTGAAGAATTTTGACGCCAAGTCGGTCGCGGAAGATTTCTACAATGGCGGTGACAAGCGCTATGAAGTGCCGTTCAACAACGTGATGATCGGCACCTTCATGCTGGCGGCACTCAACAGTGTCCAAGAGTTGCAAATGATGATCGCCAACAACACCGACACAATCAACTGGGCTGACGCCCGTGTTGTGGTGCACATGCCCATCGGCACCAATTATGGGGCGGGGCTGACCTTGTCGACCAACCAGCTTGCGGCGGCCCTGCCTGTCTTGAGCGACGGCAAGATCGGGGCAGAGAACATCCTGATCATGCCCTATGCGGTGGCCCCCTGCACGAATGTTTCGGTGATCACACAATGCCCGCTTGAAGTGTTTACCAGTGATCTCAATGCCGCGACTTACGGTTTTTATTCGCAGACCGCTTGGCTGGGTGTCTACAATCGTACCCAGATCGCGCGGAATGCGTTCTACAACGTCGACGACATTGAAACGGTGTTATCGAAGCAAATCCCCGGAGATTACCCGTTGACCTCGGCGGATGACATCGATGCCTTCATGATGCGGCTCAAGTATTCGCTGATCAACGGTGACCAGCTGCTGTCAAACTCGGTTGGGTTCTGGCTGCCGGGCGCGCTGAAAGCCAACGGGTGGGACACCAGCACGCTGAAAATTCCCGGCGTGAACGCGGGGTTCCCGAAGGGAGTCAAGCGATACCCCAAGCCAAAAAGCTAGAGCATCCTGCGGTCAAGGGAACTGCGGTGAATGCCATAACCGTCATCGCTGCGGTCGATTTGTATCGGTCTGCAGTACCGCGCAGACTGCGCCGCCGATCTTGCCCCTCCAATTGCCGTACGGAGTGGTTTCAGCACGCAGGGAGCCGTGGACTAAAAAACCACGCCGAAGGCCTTGAATGGCGAGTGAGCGGACAAACCCGACCTTGTTTTTTCAGCCTTCGCTGACGCAGAATGCTATCGCAAGCGCAGCACGCATTTCACCTTTTATCCGGCCTCAGCGTCAAACCGGTCGTTGCTGCTTATGAAAAAACCCTGCTTTGTGCAACAATCGTCACACGCGATGGCGCTGCATGACGGAAGAGCTTCCCCCCACGTTCTTAGCGGTTGGTAGGGACCGTGTGCTCATCGATACTCATGCGTTTGGCTTCATATGCGACGCCCCAGTCAATCAGCATTGACCAAATCTGTGACGCGAGCGTTTCATCCAATCCAGCTTGAGATGCTCGCCGACGAACTGCCTCCAAGACCTCAGAAATTCTGTCTTCTGTCCTTGGCGGTAAGCGCTCCAAGACTTTGAGTACTGTAGCTCGGTCGACGTACTGGCACCGTTCTGCGAGAAGTAAGATCAGCTTACTATCGATGGTATCGATTTCGATGCGAAGCTCTGCCATCGTGTCGCATTGTTCTGGTGTCTTTCTCATCTTCAAACCTCAAGTTAGTTGCTTTGAATGGCCAGCCGCATGGCCAGCAACAGGAATGCAGCTGAAAAACCCCGCTTCAGCCATGCAATGACGGATGGTGTCCGCTGGACATATAGCCGGACGCGGGAGGCGAACGCTCCGTAGCAGATGAAGACGGCAAAGGTCATCGCCATGAATATCCCGCTCAAGACAAACATCTGTGCCAATGGCGAAGTGGTGTCAGTAGGAACGAATTGCGGCAAGAACGCCAAAAAGAAGATCGATAGCTTTGGGTTCAGAATGTTGATTAGGAAGCCCGCTGCGGCGACGCTGCGCAGCGGGCCGGTGTTCCCTTCTGCTTTGAATTGAATCGGGCCGTCGTCCTTCAGTATCGACCAGGCCAGATAGAGCAGATAAAGAATGCCCGCCCATTTGAAGGTTTGGAATAAAACTGCGCTGGTATGCAAAAGTGCAGCAAGTCCGGCAATGGCCCCGGTCATATGCGGTATGATCCCGCAAGTGCAGCCTGCCGCGGCCGCGAAACTCGCACCCGCACCTCGAGCCAAACCCACACCGACAGTATAGATCACCCCGGTGCCCGGCGCGATGACGACGATCAGCGACGTGATCAGGAATTCAACCCACACGGCTATAGGTCCCCGCGTTCTCCGAATGGTAGATTGCATCCGGCGTCAGAAGCAGTTCGGTTCGGCCTGCGATCCCGAAGGTGCCCACGATCATTCCTGAAAGCTTATCCATAAGCTTCGCAACATCCTCTGCGCCGCCCTCATGCAGCGCCTCAGTGATGATCAGGGCACGGGTCGTTTCCGCAGACACGGCGGACTTCCGGCTTTGTCGGTTCGCCCATCTGCGTGCGTGGGCGTAGCTGTCTTCGTCAGCGAAGATGACTTCATCAGGGTCGGGCGTTTCTGTGTCGCCGGAGAACGCGATGTACGTTTCGTCTCCTTGGGCCTGTCTGACCTCAAGATCACCAGCAACGTGATTGAGATCGAACACTGCGACGGGTACAGCGTAGGCAACAGATGCAGCATTGCAAAGGTCAATCAGCGGATGCAGCTGCGGGAGCGACCCTTCCTTGCGCAACCGCCTCAACAGAGCCTCTGCCGCACATCGGTACTGCGTCGGTTTCAATCCCATGGTGGAATAGGCCCGCCGCCATGCTTGTATTTCGGGCAAGTTGCCTTCGGTCTCTCTTTCCAGACGTGCAAGCGCCCGCGCGGTCAGCTCTGCAACATAGGGCGCAACTGCGACACTCGGTTGGATACCGTCCACTTCGATGATGCCCGTCACCCGCTCGGGAAACGTGTGCTGCATGTGTCGAGAATACAAAAATCGCATAGTGTCCCCTTTTTTGGGAGGACAGTAGGCATCCGGAGTTCTTGGGTATTGAACAATATTGCGGATCAGTGGGTGGCTGGCTGGACAAAGCATCCTGGTGTCAGGCCAAACTGGCGGGAAAAAGTGCGTGTCAGATGGCTCTGATCCGCAAATCCGCAAGCGACCGCCGTATCGGCGAGCGAAGACCCCGTAACGATCATGTCTTTCGCCCGCTTTATGCGATGTTGCGTGAGATATGCATGGGGGGTTGCCCCGAGTTCGCGCGAAAACCTTCGAAGTAGGCCAAACTTACTGGTGCCCGTGGCCGCAGCAAAGTCAGCGAGCGACAAGGGCGCATCCCAATTCTGTCGGATCATGTCGAGCGCAATTGCAACATCCTTCGAGTAAGATGGTGCCTTTCGGACGTCGCCATTAATCCTCCGATCAAGCTGCGCCGCCAAAGCTAGCATCACCAACTGCTCGGCGTGGTCTCGGTCGGGCTGGTCGAGCGTCACTTCGTTGATGGCATTAATGGTCAGCCTTACAGCCCGTCTGGATTTGTTGACTGGGCGCGAGAACTCAGCGTTCTGCGCTGCAGCTTCGCTGAATTCCGAAAGCGCTGCGGGAGAAAGGTACAGCATGCGCCAGTGCCGAGGTTGCCCTTTTTGCCCGATACCGTCGTGCAGTTCGGCAGGATTGACTGTGATCGTATCGCCCGCTCTTGCCTCAACGAGCCCCCGCCCGCTCCAACTCTCCTGGCCACCCGCAACAACGTATCCAAACCCAAACTCGTCATGTGAATGGCGCGGAAAGGTACGGTCTGACTTGATCGAGACTGCATCTATTCCGGGCAGTATGGTTTGATGTCGGACCGATTTGTGCATGAGGTTTAGTAGCATGGGAGCCAGAGGGTAGTCTATGTGATCTCTTGGGGGAGACGGAAACTAAAGGCAGTCTCACAAACGTCGGTTTTTGCACCGTCTATGAATGGCAGTTTTTACTACCGCAAAGCCGAAGCATTTAGAGAGCGTTTGCAGCGATTTCTTCGCTGCGTGCGCGCGCAGCGCAAAATCACAAAGACCGCGTTGGGCTCAAACCGGCCATGCCGCGGGGCGGAACAATCGACTTCACTGGCGCCGCTTACGGCCCACTGCTGCCGTTCGACCGGTTCCACTTCGCTGCGATGCGGCCAGTCGAAGGAGACATTCGCTGCAACTGCTCAATAAGATAATTCGGCAAGGTCGGCAGCGCGGACGAAGCAGGCATTGGCAATTCTTCACTGAGGCGTTATCCAGCCAGTATGGCTCCCTTTGAGAAAATTGAGAAAACGGAGTGCCCTGGATGTGGTGCTGTGCTGCCAAAGATCGACGGCCCAGTTCACCGCTACATGGATGGGTCGCCAGCTTGCTTTGAACTCTTCAACAAAATCCTGGCATTTGAATATAGCGACCCGTGTCTTCTGCCCACACATCGCCTTACGGTGGATACCTATGCGGTGCAGCACCCCGGTAGCAAAGGGTCGAGGCAACAAATTCAATCTGTTGGCTTGCACCTCTCCCGGTTGGGGCTTCAACTTGACAGGCCCACTTCTCCAAAAGAGACGAACGACGTCATGCTTGGCCTTAGCAAGCATAAGCACACGCTTGAATTGCTCGAACCACCGAAACGCTTTTCAATGACGGTCACTGATGTTGCTGAACATGCAGGAACGCCCCTGCATTCAGAGAAAGTCCGAGCATGGGCGTTGTCGACTTGGAATGATTGGGCTGCACACCATGAATATATCCAGGATTGGACGGCCAAGTGGCTGTAGGTATGGGCTCTAAGCGGACTTGCGGCGCCACGGCATCCCGATCCTAACCTTGGCTGGTGCCTGGTCGACGCAAACGGCCCTGAGCTGCCATTAGTTCAGTTTTCTGTCGAGGTCTGCTTCGAGCCAAAAGCGGCCCGTGCGTGCGGAGGCGTGCTCATCTTTCGACGGTTGCAAGATAGGCCCGGCAAATGGCTTTGAGTTCAGACCTCAGACCCGAGATTTCTTCTGGCCCAAGCCCACGTTCAAAGGCATTGCGTACAGTACCGTAGATCACGGTCGTCAGCAGCAGGTTCATCTGGCAAGCGTCATGCGAGGGGAGGTCGGGCGCTTCTCGGAACATCACCGTGGTCGCCTTGTCCACTCGTGCCGCGAAGGCATGCATAAGCGCGTCATTCTCCAGTTCCGCCACGGACCGATAGAGCGCCTGCGTGAGCTCGGGACGCTCGGTCTTGACCGCCCAGTAAGTGTCGATCAGCTCCTCGGCGGCCTGCGCGATCGGGCTCCCCTGCATCCGGGAGCAGGTGCGCTCCACCCGCTCTGCCAGCGCCGAGAGGTAGCGTTCGTTCAGCGCGTAGACGAGAGCCTGCTTGTTGGGAAAATACTGATACATGGTGCCGACCGAGACGCCGGCGCGTTCGGCCACTCTGGTGGTCGTCAGACCGGCCATGCCTTGTGACAGCAAAACCTGAATCGTCGCCTCGAAGATCGCATCCACGGTGACCCGAGATCGCGATTGAGCCGGGGTTTTCCGGGGCTTCAAGGTGTTCGGTGTGTGCGGCGGCATATGCGAATCCTAAATGTGAATGATTCTTCATATAGTCAGGCGAAACCCAACAGAAGGAAAGACTTATGACACATACTCGTATCGCGCTCGTAACCGGAGGCAACAAGGGGATCGGACTCGAAACAGTCCGCAAGTTGGCCGAGGCCGGGGCGCATGTCCTGCTGGGCAGCCGCAACCCGGAGCGTGGCGTCGCTGCCACCGCCGGGCTAGCTGAAGCAGGGCTTACCACCGAAAGCCTTCATCTCGACCTCGACTCCGCTGAGACCATCGCCGCTGCTGCGGCTACGATCAAGGCAAGGTTCGGCCGGTTGGACATCCTCGTCAACAACGCCGGCATTTTCGATTTCGGCGATGCGGCGCCCGGCAAGGCCTCGGTCGAGGCGGTGCGCCGGGTCATGGACGTAAACTTCATCGGGGCGCTGGCGGTGACGCAGGCTATGCTGCCCCTGCTGCGCGCCGCGCCGAACGCAAGCATCGTGAACCTGTCGAGTTCCATGGGCTCGCTGACGGAGAACGCGGACCCCGATGCGCCTTACTACTCGCAGCGCTTCATTGGCTACAACGCCTCCAAAGCGGCGCTCAACATGTTGACGATCCAGCTGCATGAGGAGTTGAAAAGCGAAGGTATCAGGGTGAACTCAGTCAGCCCGGGCTTCGTGAAGACCGACCTTACGGGTTACGGGGAAATGACGCCGGAAGAAGGCGCGCGGCTGCCAGCCGAATATGCGCTGAGCGCTGAGGTCAGTGGTCGTTTCGTGGAGCCGGATGGCACAACACCCTGGTGAGCGACTGTAAAGTACCCATCCCGGTCATTCGTTCACCTCGCAGCGAAGGACAGCTCTCCGCCCTTAAAAGTCGTTGAGTGCAAAGCACCGAAGGTCTTGAACGGGCTCCAGGCAGACCTTCGCCGTAAACTGATCGAACGTCCCGTTGGGCCGGGAAGCGCCTGCGAGCCTAGCTGGCTCGAATGTCTGCTTCACTAAACGCTGGAGCCGTTTTGCTTGCAACCAAACTTAGGCTTAGAGGCCGGGCGTTTGACCCGGGCTTTCTTAAAATCCTGTTGCGATCCGCCCTTCCGATCCAAATGCGCTTGAAGCATTTGGGACGAAAAGGCTGGAGCAACCGATTGAAGCCCGGCAAATCGGCCGGGCCCTTCATGGCGAGGGCGTCAGTAGCCGCGGAACATCGGCAGGATGTTCAGGATGATCAGCTGGCGGACAAAGATGATCGCCAGCAGCAGGATCACCGGAGAAATGTCGACACCGCCGAGATCGGGCAGGAACCGCCGGATCGGCCGGAGCGCGGGCTCCGTCAGATTGTAGAGAACCCGGCCAATGGAATTGATGATCTGATTGCTCGAATTGACGATGTTGAAGGCATAGAGCCAGGAGAAGATCGCGCTGGCGATGATCACATACGTGTAGAGTTCCAGGGCGAGCAGTATCACGTTGAAGAGTGCGGTCATGGTCCGGTCCGTTGCCGTTCGAAATCTGGTCTTGCCCTCATGTAGCTTCCTGACAGCCCTGCTGCAAGACGGCAGCGTCACCGACATTTGATTGTGCTTAAGCTTCGCACCAGCAACAGGGCGGTGCGGAAATGCAACAGTCCGGCAAAACCCTCTCAGCTTAGGGTTTGTGTAAGCCCTTCTCGTGCTATCTTCCTGCCAACGGAATTCCTTGTCGGATGGGGTTGAATGTTCAAGTTGATGACGCGCGCCGCGCTGGCGCTTGCTCTAAGCGCTGTGTCTGGAGCCGCTCTGGCGCAGAGTGGAGACCTGTCTGAGCAGGATGCGAACCGCCAGTTCGTGGTTGACCTCGGTGTCGGCGCCATTGTCCAGCCGCGTTACGAGGCTGCAGACTCCTATCTGGTCTACCCCTTCCCGATCGTTTCGGTCGGCCGCTTCTACTTCCCCGGCCTGGGCCAGGTTGTCGATGGCCGCCGCAAGTCTGGTGTGTTCTTCTACCCGTCGTTCAACTTCATCGGCGAGCGCAAGGCCAGCGACAGCACCGATCTGACCGGCACCAACACCATCGACTGGGCGCTTGAACTCGGTCTCGGCGGTGGTTTCCGCACCGAGCATTTCCGCGCTTTCGCCGAACTGCGTCAGGGCATCAACGGGCACACGGGCCAGGTTGGTCAGCTCGGCCTCGACGGCATCGTCTATCCCGCTGAAAAGTGGGAAGTCAGCTTCGGTCCGCGTGCGGGCTTTGCCTCTGACGAATACATGGACACCTATTTCGGCGTGAGCTCGACCGAAGCAGCCAACAGTGGTGGCCGCCTGACGAAGTTCAACCCGAGCGCCGGCTTCAAGAGCGTCGGCCTGGCAGCCCGCGCCAGCTACGATTTCAACGACGACGTCCGCCTGCACCTGCAAGGTGGCTATGACCGGCTGGTTGGCGACGCGGCGGACAGCCCGATCGCCAAGAACGGCAGCGAAAACCAGTTCAGCATCGGTGCCGGCGTCACCTACCGTTTCGCCTTCGACCTGTTCTAGGAAACCCGTTTCCGCAATGTTCAAGATGCTGCCGCACCACGTGTGGCAGCATTTTTTGTTTCTGGTCGACCGACACGCCGGTTGATCCGCCTGTTCGGGACATACATCCCGGGAACGCATGAAAGTTGTTCAGTTCAAGCCGGCTTGACCTGTCCTGCAGGCGTGATCATTGCGCAACCCGTGCCTGCGTTTCGGCAAAGCCGAAACGCTCACTTCGCGACGTGGCAAGTCGGATGGACGGAGAACCGCTCGGAGGCACCTAGTAGGCGCAAGGGACAAGCTTGATGCCGTTCGGCAGCTTGGTGTTCTCGTCGCCGCAGGCACCGAGGATGCGGCTGGGGTCGAGATTATAGGCACCCGACAGATCCGCCCCGGCAAGACGGGTACGGCGCAGAAGAGCACCATCGAAATCAACACCCTTCAGATTTGCGCCCGTCAGGTCCGAACTGACCAGCCGCACTCCGGTGAAATCCGCCCCGGAAAAATTGGCGTTATGAGCCTTGACCCTGTCGAGCTTGGCCTGGCGCATGCGGGCATCCTGGAAGTTGGCGCCATTCAGGTCCACGCGCTCAAGGTTGGCATCATCCATCTTGGCTCCCTTGAAGGAAGCTGCATCCGCAATCGACCGGGTCAACAGGACATTGCGCATGTCCGCGCCGTCAAAAACGGCTCCATTTGCCTCAACCGTGTTCAGGTCCGCGTCCCGAAGGTCCGCATCCTGGAAATTCGATTTGTTCAGATTGGCTTTTTCAAGATCGACGGAGCGCATGTTCGCACCGGAAAAATCGCTGCCGGAGAAATCCGCCCGCTCGGCTTCCGTCCGTCGGAAATCGGAGCCCTTGAAGTTCGCGTCTTTCAACAGGGCTTCCTTGAGGTCGACTTCCCGCAGATTGGCACGGCCGAAATCACCGTTTTCAAGAACCAGACCACGAAGTTCCGCCAGCCGAAGATCGCAACCAGGGCAACCGCCCTTTTCCTTGATCTCGGCCATGCGCTCTTGGTCACTGCCAGCCTGTGCTCCACCGGCTGCCACCAGCAGGGCCATGGCGCCAACGCAGCCTGCAAGAACCCGGGTCACCCTGTTTTTCATCGCGAATCCCTTTGCCAATCTCCACCTAAAGATAGGTCGCACTTGTGGCGGTTGAAGGACTGTATCCGATCAGAAGATTGAAAAAGTGAGAAAATGAGGCAGATCCGCTTCACATCGTGGCGATCCTTTGCCGCAGGGCGGGCATCATCGCCGGGAAGCAAGGGAGGGAGGGAAGAAGCAGGCGGGGTCGCGAGTGCCCACTCCTTCCGTCCATCTAAGCGCTGACGACGCACTACCTGACAATCAGCGTGCCAATCAAAACGCAAAAGCCTTGCCAATTTGTTTTCAAAGCCATTCAAACCAGATCTGGTTCAGCTAAAATCGCCTGACACAAGATGTTGATTCCGTTTAGACTTTCTTCACATCTGCTGCATTGCAAATTGCAACGCCACCTGCAAACACGGCTAACAAAAGGTTAAGAAATTGAGCCGGACGCCCGTCAGGAAATCTCTTCCTTGACGTCGATGGTCGAGCGCTTGCCGATGTCGTCATAGTGCCGCTCGAGCCATTCCTGCGCGGTCTTGCGCCCAAGGTCCTTGAGATCGGTGAGAAACGCCCATTCGGCGTTGAGTTTCGACGAGGCCTGCAGCGGCTTCAGCTCCCCGGCGGAGATCCTGTGCATGTTGACCTTCATGTATTCCTCGCTCGACAGCTTGCCTTCCTCGATCAGGCGCGTGACGAAGTCGATGGCCCGGAGCTCGCGAAGGAGTGTGGAATTGAAGGTGATCTCGTTGAGCCGGTTGACGATCTCCCGCGCGGTCTTCGGCACCTTGCGCCGTTCGATCGGGTTGATCTGGATGAGCATCACATCCGGCGTGTCGGTGTCGTAGAACAGCGGATAGAGCGGCGGATTGCCCATGTAGCCGCCATCCCAATAGGGCTCGCCCTCGATTTCCACCGCCTGGAACACCTGCGGCAGACACGCAGATGCCATCACCGCATCCAGCGTGACTTCCTTTTCGCTGAACACCCGGATCTTGCCGGTGAAGACGTTGGTTGCCGAAACGAAGATCTTCATGTGTTCGCATTGGTGAACACGGTCGAAATCGACGGTTTTTTCCAGGACATCGCGCAGCGGATTGGCGTTGAGCGGATTGAATTCGTAAGGCGACGCAAACCGCGTCAGCACATCGAAAAACAGATAGCTGGGGGAATGATCGAGGCTCCATTCCCCCAGGAACACGTCCAGCGGCGAACGCTGGATCGGGCTGTATTTGGCCTGTCGGCTGACCTCGTACCAGAAAGCTTCAAGGCGCTCTCTCGCACCGTCTTCGCCGCCGTCCTGCATGCCACCGGCAAGCACCACCGCATTCATGGCACCGGCCGACGTGCCGCTGATGGCGTCGATCTTCAGCCGCTTGTCTTCCAGGAACCAGTCCAGAACGCCCCAGGTGAAGGCGCCGTGTGCGCCGCCACCTTGAAGGGCAAGGTTGATCTTCTTAGGCGCGGCCATGACGGCTCCCTTGTTCCGGTGGTTCGGCGATGGTCGCGGGCGGGCATCAGCCCGCACCGCGAGCAGCATGGATCAGTGTGCGGTCCAGCCGCCATCGATGGGCAGGATCGAGCCGGTGATCGATGATGCCGTATCGGAGCACAGGAACACCGCATAGCCCGCCACCTGTTCGATGGTCACGAACTGCTTCGTCGGCTGCGCGGCCAGCATGACGTCGTTCTTGACCTGCTCTTCGGTCATGTTGCGCGCCTTCATTGTGTCGGGGATCTGCGCTTCCACCAGCGGTGTCCAGACATAGCCCGGGCAGATGGCGTTGACGGTGATGCCCTGCTGGGCGACTTCCAGCGCCACGGTCTTGGTGAGACCGGCAATGCCGTGCTTGGCGGCCACATAGGCGGACTTGTAGGGCGAGGCGACCAGCGCATGGGCGGAAGCCGTGTTGATGATCCGTCCCCAGCCCTTGGACTTCATGCCGGGCAGCGCGGCACGGATCGCATGGAAGGCGGACGTCAGGTTGATGGCGATGATGGCATCCCACTTGTCGACCGGGAATTCGTCGACCGGCGACACGAACTGGATGCCGGCATTGTTGACCAGGATATCGACACCGCCGAATTCCTTTTCCGCATCGGCGATCATGCCGGCGATCTCGTCGCCTTTCAGCATGTTTGCCGGCGAATAGGTGCAGCGCACCCCGAAATCCGCCTCGATGGCGGCCCGGGTCTTTTCGATCTCATCGGCATCACCCAACCCGTTGATCACGACATTGGCGCCTTTTTCCGCGAAGGCGCGGGCGCAGCCGAGCCCGATGCCCGAAGTGGATCCGGTGATGACGGCGGTTTTGTTGGCAAGCATTTGGGATCTCCCTTGATCGGCGGATCATCGGCCGGGAGTGTCCGGCCATCCGGAAACGGATCGTTGAAAGGCTTGGCCTCGTTCTGCCTTCCACGGAAGGCAACAAGGCGTCAGAACAGAAAATTTCAGGCACACATTCGACCAGTTATCGCCGCACTGCAACATCGGAATGATGAAATTTGATCCATGTTGCCTTCATCAACGCCGGTTCATGCGCTGCGCCCCTTCAAGCGCCTTGCGTGCACGGGCCCTGGCGGCATCCCGCGTTTCCTCCACTTTGGAAAGATCTTCCCGTCGAAGCCCGAGTTGCGCGGCAAAGCGTTCGCGGATCAGGCCGTAGAAGGTCGCGTGCAGGCTGGCAAACGCCCAGACCAGGATCAGCATGGTGCCCATCGGAAAGACCGCCGAACGGATCTGCTGCCACAAGACGCTGGCAGGCATCAATCCATCGGAGACGCCAAGAACGACCGCCCAGATGCCGACCAGGAAACCTGCAAGCAGGCTCATCACCAGCGCCGCAAAGGCCATGGCCCAGCCAAGCCCGGACGTTGCCCGCCAGCTTTCCTTGAGCGTCAGCGGATCATCCACCGCCGATGCCGGCAGCACGACGGAAAAGCGTTGCACCACCATCAGCGCAATGAACGGTGCCAGAAACAGGAGCAGCAGCCCGATGCCCGCCGTGACGGCGGCCAGCAGCAGGGAAACAATCACCAGCGGTATCAGTGACAGGGCGCCGATCAGGCTGAGGACGATCTGGTTGAGAATGACGCGTATGTTGCGCGCCCCGAAGGTAACCGGAAAATCCCGCGCGTCGATCAGGATGCGCCGGACATAGGCAATGGCAATGGAAAAGCCGACCAGCAGGTTGGCAATGGCGGCCAGCGCCCTGAGCGCGCCTTCATCGGCAGCGGCCACCGGCTCGGTCATGTAGGAAACGGTCTTGAAGCCGCTTTCCGGCATCAGCGACCCGCCGATGGCGAAATTCAGGGCAACCAGAAGCAGGATATAGGCCCAGCCGGTTTTCAGAAGCGTCCCGAAATTGTGCTGCGCCAACGACAGCGAACGTTCCAGAACGGTGAAAAACATGGTCTGCTCCGGTTGCTTGCAACGGCCGCAGGATACGCGATTCAGGCCGGCGCACCAGCCCCCTCCGGCCGTTCCATCGCGATCCGGTACCCTGCCGTCAGGATCGAGATTCCCAGCACGGTAACGATGATCTGCACCAGCACGTTCAGCACCAGGATCTTCATCTGGATGAGGGCCGCCGGAAGGCCTCCGGACAAAAGACCAAGAAGATACTGCAGCCCCTCGCCAACGGCGACAAAAGGCAGGATCAGGATGAGCGCAGCCAGGAACATCGGCATGCCGAGGCCTTTTCCGAACTGAAGCATCTGACTGAAGCCGAGCGGTCGCTCAACGGCAACGGCCGGCAGGCTGAGGTTCAGGCGGAACAGGAACGGGGCGAGAATGAATAACGCGACGATCCACAAAACCACCGTCATGGCGGTGCTGTTGAACAGGCTCGACAGCACACCAATCACCAGCCCTGCAGGCAGCACGACAACGACCGCGGCCAGCGACAACAAAAGCATTTGCCCGATGAAACGGAACTCGACAGCGCCGACGCGAAAGTGCAGCGGTCCGGGCCGCTCGTTCAACAGACCGAACCGGTGCCAGGCGACCGAAATGGAAGCGGACGACAGCAGGGCAATCACCATGGTCGTTACCAGCAGCAGGACCGTCGTTCCGGAAATATCTTCAGGCGCGGTCGCCTCATCGATCTGCGCGCCATTTGCCAGAATGAAGAGAGACAGCACAAACTGCAGGAGAAACCAGCCACCACAAACCTTGAACACGGTTTCCAGATTGCCAAAGACAATGGAAACAGAGTCCGACAGCAACCGTTTCAACATGCAGCACCCTCCACAACAAGACGGCCGACGGTTAGGGCCGGCCCATGCAAGCTCATAGCGGGCTGAAAACCATGTGGCAACGTCCGCGAGCCTGAAGATCGACCTGCCTTTGCCGCGGCTCTGCCATTGCCCTTTTTTGCCGCACGCCCTAATCATGCGCTGGAAAGTCGGCCCCAGTTCCCTCATATGAGGGGCAAACGCTCAAAACCCGTTGGTTCCTGTGATGATCGATGATTTCGCGAAAGCCCTGCCCCGCCGCTCCTCCGTCGGTGTGAAGGTCGGCAATGTGATGGTTGGCGGCGATGCACCCATCGTGGTCCAATCCATGACCAATACAGACACGGCGGATGCCGATGCAACCGTCGCGCAGGTGGCCGCGCTCGCTCGTGCCGGGTCTGAAATCGTGCGCATCACGGTGGACCGTGCAGAAGCTGCGGCCCAGGTGCCACGGATCAAGGAGCGGCTGGAGCGGATCGGCATTGATGTGCCGCTCGTCGGCGACTTCCACTACATCGGCCACAAGCTGCTGACCGACTATCCCGACTGCGCCGCAGCGCTCGACAAGTACCGCATCAACCCGGGCAACGTCGGCTTCAAGGCCAAGCGCGACACACAGTTCTCGCAGATCATCGACATCGCACAGAAGCACGACAAGGCGGTCCGGATCGGCGTCAACTGGGGCTCACTCGACCAGGAGCTTCTGACGAAGCTGATGGACGAGAATGCCGAAAGTGCAAATCCGGTTTCAGCAGCGGCTGTCATGCGCGAAGCGATTATCCAGTCCGGACTTCTGTCCGCCGAGCGCGCCGAAGGCCTCGGCATGGGCCGCGACAAGATCATCCTCTCGGCCAAGGTCAGCCAGGTGCAGGACCTGATCGCCGTTTATGCCGATCTCGCCCGTCGCTGCGACTACGCCCTGCATCTGGGGCTGACCGAGGCCGGCATGGGCACCAAGGGTATCGTTTCCTCCGCCGCTTCCATGGGTATCCTTTTGCAGCAGGGCATCGGCGACACCATCCGCGTGTCGCTGACGCCGGAACCGGGCGGCGACCGCACACGCGAGGTGCAGGTGGCTCAGGAGCTTTTGCAGGTGATGGGCTTCCGCGCCTTTGTGCCGGTGGTGGCCGCCTGCCCGGGCTGTGGCCGCACAACGTCCACCGTTTTCCAGGAACTGGCCCAGGACATTCAGGACCACATCCGTGTTTCCATGCCCAAGTGGCGTGAACAATATCCGGGTGTCGAAAGCCTCAACGTGGCCGTGATGGGCTGCATCGTCAACGGCCCGGGCGAATCCAAGCATGCCGACATCGGCATTTCCCTGCCCGGCACCGGCGAAACCCCCTCGGCGCCTGTCTTCATCGATGGCGAGAAGGTCATGACCCTGCGTGGTCCCGGCATTGCCGACGAGTTCAAGCAGATGGTTCTGGACTATATCGAAAAGCGCTACGGCACCGGCAGCAAGTCGTCTTCCGACGCTGCCTGACCCCGGAAGGAACACGACCCCATGATGCAGCCGGGCGCCCCCGAGCCACAGAAAAAGCCGGTTCTGGTGATCACCTCCCAGGTGGTCCGTGGCGGTATCAGCGGTCGCGGTCTGACCTTCGCACTGGAACGGATCGGCCACGATGTCTGGTTTCTGCCGACCATCCTGCTGCCCTGGCATCCCGGACAAGGCAAGGGCACCCGCATTGTTGCCCCTGCAGCAGACTTCACCGCCATTGTTGAGGATCTTGCCGCATCCCCGAAACTGGCAGAAGTCGGCGCGGTGATTTCCGGCTATCTCGGCAATCCGGAACAGGCGGCCGCGATCGCGTCACTTGTGAAGGCGGTCAAGACCCGCAATCCGGATGCACCATACCTGTGCGATCCGGTTATGGGCGACCAGCACGACGGCAGCGGCAACCTTTATGTGCCCACGGCAACGGCCGAGGCAATCCGAGACCAGCTGGTGCCCCTGGCCGATGTCGTCACGCCCAACGCCTTTGAACTCGGCTGGCTGACGGGCCGCGAGATCGACAGCGAAATGCAGGCTCTCGCCGCCGCCCGGGTTCTCGGCAACGAGCGCGTGATGGTGACCTCCTCGCCAGCCCTGCGCCGCAATGCCATTGCCAACCTTCTGGCAGGCCCGCGTGGCGCCGTTGCCGCCGAGCATGCTTCCATCGCCAATCCACCGCACGGCACCGGAGACCTGATCGCAGGCCTGTTCCTGTCCAACCTTCTGGCCGGACAAAACGACGAGGAAGCGCTGAAACGTGCGTCGGCCTCCGTTTTTGAACTGGTTGCCCGCAGCGTGCGCAAGGGCGCGGACGAATTGCTGTTCGCCGAGGAGCAGAACTCCGTGGTGAAGGCAATGGCCCTCGTCACCTCGCGCCGGGTTCTGGAAGCAAAGGCCCGTGCCTGACGAGGCAGGCACAAGGGTTGCCGGTATCGACGGCTGCAAGGCCGGCTGGGTTGCGGTCATCCGCAGTCTGGAAGACCCCGCCGATCTGGATCTGATCGTCTTTCCGACCTTCGCGGATATTGTCGGACACACCCCGCATCTTGCCATCGTCGCCGTCGACATGCCCATCGGCTTGCCGGACCGCATCGGCCCTGGCGGTCGCGGCCCGGAAAAGGCTGCTCGCAAGCACCTTGGCATGCGCCAATCCTCGGTGTTTTCTGTGCCCGCTCGCCCCGCCGTTTATGAAGACGATTACCTGAAGGCCTGCAACACGGCGCTCGCCACGTCCGACCCGCCGAAAAAAGTCTCCAAGCAGTGTTTCTTCCTTTTCCCGAAAATGCGGGAAATCGACGCCCTGATGACACCGGAGCTGGAGACATGCGTCCACGAGGTGCACCCGGAACTTGCCTTCTGGCGCCTCAACGGCGGAGCGGAAATGAGCCTGCCCAAGAAGGTCAAGAGCCGCGCCAACCCGGCAGGCCTCGACCAGCGGCGGGACCTTCTCGTCTCCAAGGGGTTGCCCGGAGAGTTTCTCGACCAGAAGCCCCCGCGCGGCTGCGGCCGCGACGACCTTCTGGATGCCGCCGCCAACAGCCTGATTGCCGAGCGAATCTTTCGGGGAGAAGCGGAACCGTTTCCGAAGGACTTCCGCCGCGATGAGCGCGGCCTGAGGATGGCGATCTGGGCGTAATGCGCCCGCGTTGTCCATTTCCCTGCTTTTCCTGAAAATCCTTCAAGGCATGCCCCACCCTTCCCTTTTCGCCAAAACCTGCTAAAACGCGCGCCGTTCCCCAAAAGGGAACCACCGGTCGCAGCCTACCCGGTGCCAGCGAAAACAAGGGACCACATCGTTGAAAACACTTGTCATCTGTTCCGGCGGAATGGATTCCGTCACCCTTGCGCACAAGGTTGTGCGGGAACACGAGCTGATCGGCCTCGTTTCTTTCGACTATGGCCAGCGCCACAAGAAGGAGCTGGACTACGCGAAGGCCTGTGCCGATGAGCTGAACACCGAGCATATCCTGATCGACATTTCCAATATCGGCCGCCAGCTGACCGGCTCGGCGCTGACCGACAACGTGGACGTGCCGGATGGGCATTATGCCGAGGAAACCATGAAGATCACCGTTGTGCCGAACCGCAACGCGATCATGCTTTCCATTGCCTTCGGCATTGCCAGCGCGCGCGGTGCCGAAGCGGTCGCGACCGCCGTCCACGGCGGCGACCACTTCATCTATCCAGACTGCCGTCCGGCCTTCACCGAAAGCTTCGAGACCATGCAGCGCCACGCGCTGGAAGGCATGGGCGAGATCAGCCTCTTCACGCCTTACGTCCACACCTCCAAGGCGGACATCGCCGCCGAGGGACTGAGGCTTGGCGTCGACTATCGCAAGACATGGTCCTGCTACAAGGGCGGCGAGGTTCACTGCGGGCGCTGCGGCACCTGCGTGGAACGACGCGAAGCCTTTCACCTGGCCGGTGGCATCGACCCGACGGTCTACGCAGACGAAGCGTTCTGGAAGGAGGCGTGCAATGTTTAGGATCACCAAGGAATTCCACTTCTCCGCCAGCCACCAGATCCTTGGCCTGGGAGAAGACCACCCCTGCGCCCGCCTGCATGGCCACAACTATGTGGTCGAGGTGGAGCTGATGTCGGAAGAGCTGAACGGCATCGGCTTCGTGCGCGATTACCGCGAACTTTCCGAATTCAAGCGCTTCATCGACGACACGCTCGACCACAGGCACCTGAATGACGTGCTGGGCGATGATTGCGTGACCGCCGAGACCATGGCGCGCTATTTCTACAACTGGTGCCGCCAGCGCTGGCCGGAAACCTCGGCCGTTCGCGTGAAGGAAACGCCGAAGACCTGCGCCGAATTCCGTCCCCTCGTCTATCCGGGGGCGCGTGCGGCATGAGTATCGAACAGATCCGGGTCAGCGAAATATTTGGCCCCACCATTCAGGGCGAAGGCGCCCTGATTGGCCAACCCACCGTGTTCGTGCGCACCGGCGGCTGCGATTACCGCTGCTCCTGGTGCGACACGCTGCATGCGGTCGACAGCGCCCATCGGGACGAATGGTGCCCGATGACGCCGGAAGCCATCCTGATGCAGGTGGAGATCCTGTCCGGCGGCAATCCGCTGACAGTGTCGCTTTCCGGTGGCAATCCGGCGATCCAGCCGCTTGGAGGCCTGATCGAGCTCGGCCGGAAAGAGGGCTACCGTTTCGCGCTGGAAACGCAGGGCAGCCTCGCCAGGGACTGGTTTGCCGATCTCGACGTCCTGACGCTGAGCCCGAAACCGCCTTCCTCGGGCATGGTCACCGACTGGCAGCGCCTGGCGGAATGCGTCGAGGCCGCAGGGCCTGAGACCCAGACCGTCCTGAAGGTCGTTGTCTTCGACGAGGCGGACTATGCCTTCGCACGGGACGTCTCAGACCGCTACCCGCACCTCAGCTGCTTCCTGCAGCCGGGCAACCACACCCCGCCGGCGGCAGCCGACACCGATGCCACCATCGACATGGCCGGCATCATGGAGCGCATGCGCTGGCTTGTGGACCGGGTTACCTCCGACAGATGGTACGCAGCCACCGTCCTGCCGCAGCTTCACACGATGATCTGGGGCAATTTGCGCGGGGTTTAGGAACCGGCCTTTCCGGCGTCATCCCGGCCAAGCGTAGCGCGAGCCGGGACCGGGAAGCCAACGGTGTCGCGAGCAGAATCGACAGGCCTTCGCCTCCCCGATCCCGGATCTCCGTCCGGGATGACAACGGAGAGGAAGCTTTTCAAAACCGCTCCCTCATCCTGAGGAGCCGCTCCAGCGGCGGCTCGAAGGATGGGCGGCACGCACAGAACAAGCGGCCCATCCTTCGAGACGGACCTGACGGTCCTCCTCAGGATGAGGGCGTAGAGAAGCGAAAGCCCAAATTTTGGGCCTTTGCGAGTTCATTCAAGAACACGGAGCCCATCCACCGACAGCGCAAAAGCGTGTCTCCGGAACAGGCTCAAAATCAGGAGACAGTCATGTCCGACAAGAGCATCTACGAGAACCTGACCCAGCTCGGGTCTTCCACCGAACTTCCCGACGATCCCGACAAGGCGGTTCTGGAAAAAGTGCCGAACCCGCAGGCTGGCACGGGCTACATGGTCCGCTTCGTCGCCCCGGAATTCACCTCGCTGTGCCCGATCACCGGTGCGCCGGACTTCGCTCATCTGGTGATCGACTATGTGCCGCGCGATTTCCTGGTCGAGAGCAAGTCGCTGAAACTGTTCCTCGGCTCCTTTCGCAACCACGGCGCCTTCCACGAGGACTGCACGGTTTCCATCGGCAAGCGCCTGGTCGACCTGCTCGATCCGGAGTGGCTTCGCATCGGCGGCTATTGGTATCCGCGCGGCGGCATCCCGATCGACGTCTTCTACCAGACCGGCCCCGCTCCGGACGGCGTCTGGATCCCCGACCAGGGCGTTGCCCCCTATCGCGGACGCGGCTAAGTCAAACGGGCAGCCTCCCCGAATATGACGACCCCAAGGTTCGGGCAGGAATTCGGAACCATCGATCAACGCCAGGCCGCACCCCACCCGGAAGTGTCACCCCGGGCGAGCATCGCGAGACCCGGGGCCCACTCATTTCCAGAGCCTCAAGACTTGCACAAGGCTCAAAGCGACTGCCTGAACGCAATAGAGATTTCCGAGCTCGCCGTGATGGGGATTGGATCCCGGGTCAAGCCCGGGATGACATCTGAGGGTGGGGCGAGCCTCGCTTGCCATCCGCTTACCAGAAACACCTGTTGTTCCCCGCAAGAGACCGCGCAATCGGTACACCCGTCGTCCGCCGCGCGATCCTTCCGACTGGCTGGCTGCCTTATTGCGGCACCGGCAGGTTCAGGCCAGGGGCTTTTTCGATCACCTGGGTGGTCACCATTTCGAACGACGGGGCCTTGCTGTCGTAGATCGCCTTGACGATGAAATCGTCACTGCGGCGGACATAGTAGGTGTAGCGGTTTTCCGTAACCATGCCCTGGCTGACGGTGATATCCGCTGCGACCACCTCCACGGCCTCACCCTCCAGCTCTTCCTCGCTGCAGGCCGCGTTGCGAATGCTGGCTGCGTTCGTTTCCTTGTCGGCACGTGCCTGATCCGCGTTCTGGCCGGTGTCCATCTCGCGGATCTTTTCCCAGGTCGACCCCTGGTCCGCGGATTGGTAGAGCACGTTGCCGTAGCCAAGCACCCACGGGCCTTCCGGTGAGGTCGGCACGGTCAGATAGTGATCCTGCGACAGGTAGAAAAAGTCATTGGTGGTCGGCGGCGCGCCCTTGAAGGCGGTGGTCACCTGGGTCTTGGTCGACGTCGTCTGATCGAGTTGCAGATAGAGTTCCGTGAAACGATCCTGACACGGGTCAGCCAGTGCGCTCTGCATAGAGCCGGCAAGAAGAAAAAGAACTGCGGGCACGCGGTATTTCATGAAAGCCCCCATGGAAATGAATTTAAGAAATCGGCCGAAATCACCGGCCATTCCCATGGAACACTTTTTCCTGCCGCCAAACAATCACCTCGTTGGCTTCAACGTCCCATCCTGACCCGCAAATGCAGCAGGGCCGCCCGATCGGCATCGATCGGGCGGCCCCAGATTGCGTCTGTGTTCTGAATGAACGCAGCTTGCTCTTAGAAATGAACCGACCGTGCGTCGAGCGGCTTCTGGTTCGGCGGAGCGAACTTGGTCAGATCGATCCCTTCCACAGCTGCCTTGTATTCGTCGAGGCTCGGCGTCCGGCCAAGGATGGCCGAAAGAACCACGACCGGCGTCGAGGCCAGCAGGGATTCGCCCTTCTTGTCGGAAGAATCTTCCACGACGCGACCCTTGAAGAGACGCGTGGAGGTTGCCAGAACCGTGTCGCCCTTGGCGGCCTTTTCCTGGTTGCCCATGCAAAGGTTACAGCCCGGACGCTCAAGGTAGAGAATGTTCTCGTATTCGGTGCGGGCGGTGTTCTTCGGCGAGTTATCGTCGAATTCGAAACCGGAGTATTTCTGCAGAATGCTCCAGTCGCCTTCTTCCTTCAGCTCGTCGATGATGTTGTAGGTCGGCGCAGCCACCACGAGCGGTGCCTTGAACTCGACTTTCTCGTTGGTCTTTTCGAGGTTCTTGAGCATCTGGGCGACGATCTTCATGTCGCCCTTGTGCACCATGCACGAACCGACGAAACCCAGATCGACCTTCTTTTCGCCGCGGTAATAGGAAACCGGGCGGATCGTGTCGTGGGTGTAACGCTTGGAGACATCCTCGTTGTTCACGTCCGGGTCGGCGATCATCGGCTCGTCGATCAGGTCCAGATCCACCACGACTTCCGCGAAATACTTCGCGCTGTCGTCCGGCGTCAGGGCCGGCTTCTTGCCGGAGCGGATTTCGGCAATGCGCTTGTCTGCCTTGTCGATCAGGCCCTGCAGAACCTTGTTGGCGTTGTCCATGCCCTTGTCGATCATGATCTGGATACGGCTCTTGGCGATTTCCAGGGATTCGATCAGGGTGTCGTCGTTGGAGATGCAGATGGAGGCCTTGGCCTTCATTTCCGCGGTCCAGTCGGTGAAGGTGAACGCCTGGTCGGCGAGCAGCGTACCGATGTGCACTTCGATGATGCGGCCCTGGAAGACGTTGTCGCCGAACTGCTTCAGCATCTGTGCCTGGGTGGCATGAACGACGTCACGGAAGTCCATGTGATCCTTCATGGTGCCCTTGAAGGTCACTTTCACCGATTCCGGGATCGGCATAGTTGCTTCGCCCGTGGCCAGCGCCAGCGCAACCGTGCCCGAATCCGCACCGAAGGCAACGCCCTTGGACATGCGGGTGTGGCTGTCGCCGCCGATGATGATTGCCCAGTCGTCGACGGTAATGTCGTTCAGCACCTTGTGGATCACGTCCGTCAGCGGGTGATAGACGTCCTTGGGATCGCGTGCGGTGATGAGGCCGAACTTGTTCATGAAGCTCATAAGCTTCGGAATGTTGGCCTGTGCCTTCAGATCCCAGACCGAAGCCGTGTGACAGCCGGACTGGTAGGCACCGTCGACGGTCGGTGCGATCACCGTTGCCGCCATGGCTTCCAGTTCCTGGGAAGTCATCAGGCCGGTCGTGTCCTGCGAGCCGACGATGTTGACCTTCACACGAACGTCGGAACCGGCATGCAGCACCTTGCCTTCCGCAACGCCGACAGCGTTCCGGTTGAAGATCTTCTCGACCGCCGTCAGGCCCTGGCCTTCGTGCGACACTTCCTTGTTGGGTGCGAACACCGGCGGCATCTCGATGCCGAGGGTTTCCGCGGCAAAGCTCTGCAGCTTCTTGCCGAAGACGATGGCGTAGGAACCACCGGCCTTCATGAACTCGACCTTCTGCGGGGTCAGCGCGGAAGCGACATCGGCCAGTTCTTCGTCACCGGCATCGTTGTAGAGCTTCTTGGTCTTGGTGTTGATGGTCAGCACCGTACCGGTCTCGACGGAATATTTCTGTTCCAGAACCGGGCTGTCGTCATTGTTCAGGATCGGCTTGCCGTTTTCGTCCAGCTTCTTGACCCAGTTCTTCAGGTCAATGCCGATGCCGCCGGTCACGCCGACGGTGGTCAGGAAGATCGGTGAAATGCCGTTGGTGCCGGCAACGACCGGGGCAATATTCACGAACGGAACATAGGGGCTTGCCTGCTTGCCGGTCCACAGGGCGACGTTGTTGACGCCGGACATGCGGGACGACCCCACACCCATGGTGCCCTTTTCGGCAATCAGCATGACGCGCTTGCCCGGATGCTGCAGCTTGAGCGCCTCGATTTCCTTCTGGGCCGCTTCGGAGATCATGCACTTGCCGTGCAGCTCGCGGTCGGAACGCGAATGCGCCTGGTTGCCGGGGGACAAAAGGTCGGTGGAAATGTCACCTTCGGCGGCGACATAGGTGACGACCTTTATTTCCTCGTCGATGTCCGGAAGCTTGGTGAAGAACTCGGCCTGAGCGTAGCTTTCCAGAACGTCCTTGGCGATTTCGTTGCCGGCCTCATGGGCGGCCTTCAGCCGGTCCGTATCGGCGTCGTAGAGGAAAACCTGCGTCTTCAGGACTTCAGCAGCATCCCTGGCGATCTGGGCATCGTCGCCAAGAGCCAGGTCCAGCAGAACCTCGACGGAAGGGCCACCCTTCATGTGGGACAGGAGTTCGAAGGCAAACGCCGGGGTGATCTCATCAACAACAGACGTGCCGAGGATGATTTCCTTCAGGAACTTCGCCTTCGCACCGGCAGCGCTCGTGGTGCCCGGTAGCGTGTTGTAGATGAAGAACTTGAGCGACTCTTGCCGGTGCTGGTTACCGGTATCCTTGATCTGCGCAACGATCTCTTCAACGAGAGCGGCGTCTTCGATGGGCTTGGGATGCAGACCCTGGCCTTTGCGCGTTTCGATCTCTTTCAGGTAGTCTTCATACAAGCTCATGATGATCCCGGCGTCCTGGTGTTGTTTGAAGCCTGGCTTCCGGATCGCCGTGAGGTCTGGCGGGCCGGGACAGGCTAGCTGAGCGGCGTTTTAATTCAGTATACAATGGTATGCAATATCTTCCCATCCAATAAATGATGTCTATATACCGGTTGGCGCATCTGCATGCACCCAAGATCGCATTTTCGAATTTCCGAAGGTGTTTTCTGGCTTCGATTTCCGGACGATGCCGTTTCAAGAGGCTGAAACTTCAACCGAAGTCTCGACAACGGCGACGGCGTCGTGTCTGGTGGTCGTAGCCAAAGATTGCTATAGGTGCGGCGCATCAATTTGCGGCGGCGACTGAGGGAGAGGCTCTCATCGTATCCGCGCGGAAGGATGCCGGATGACAGAGCGCTGCAGCTCCGTTTCCGGAGCCTTGAGAGAGTATGCCAGGCACCGGCGCACACGCGGCCCGGGCCTTTTGGACAATAAAGGAGATCGCACGTCGTGACCCAGTCCCTCGACAGCTTCAAGTGTAAGAAAACACTGACCGCCGGCGGCAAGACCTACACCTATTTTTCCATTCCCGAAGCGGAGAAGAACGGCCTCGAAGGTGTTTCAAGGCTGCCGTTCTCGCTGAAGGTGGTGCTTGAGAACCTGCTGCGCTTCGAAGACGGCCGCACGGTGACCAAGGCAGATATCCTTGCCTGCGCCGAATGGCTGAAGACCCGCAAGTCCGATCACGAGATCTCCTATCGCCCGGCCCGCGTGCTGATGCAGGACTTCACCGGTGTTCCGGCCGTGGTCGACCTTGCTGCCATGCGCGATGCTGCCGTGAAGCTCGGCGGCGACCCGGAAAAGGTCAACCCGCTGGTTCCGGTCGACCTTGTCATCGACCACTCGGTGATGATCGACTATTTCGGCACCAAGGACGCCTTCAGGCAGAACGTCGAACTGGAATACGAGCGCAACCGCGAGCGCTACGAGTTCCTGCGCTGGGGCCAGTCCGCCTTCAACAATTTCCGTGCCGTCCCCCCGGGAACCGGCATCTGCCACCAGGTGAACCTGGAGTATCTGGCCCAGACTGTCTGGACCAGGGACGAGGACGGTGAAACCGTCGCCTATCCCGACACGCTGGTCGGCACCGACAGCCACACCACCATGGTCAACGGCCTGGCAGTTCTGGGCTGGGGCGTCGGCGGCATCGAGGCGGAAGCCGCCATGCTCGGCCAGCCGATCTCCATGCTGATCCCGGAAGTCGTCGGCTTCAAGCTGACCGGCAAGCTGAATGAAGGCATCACCGCGACCGACCTCGTGCTGCGCGTCGTGGAAATGCTGCGCCAGAAGGGTGTCGTCGGCAAATTCGTCGAATTCTATGGCCCCGGCCTCGACAACCTGTCGCTGGAAGATGCGGCCACCATCGCCAACATGGCGCCGGAATACGGCGCGACCTGCGGCTTCTTCCCGGTCGACAAGGAAACCCTGAAGTACCTGGAAGCCACCGGCCGCGACAAGGACCGCGTCGCCCTGGTTGCCGAGTACTCCAAGGCGCAGGGCATGTACCGCTCCGGCGGCGAGGAGCCGGTTTTCACCGACACGCTGGAACTCGACATTTCCACCGTCGTTCCGTCGATTTCCGGACCGAAGCGCCCGCAGGACCGTATCAATCTTGCCGATGCTGCAGCCGGTTTCGCCAAGACCATGACGGACGAGTTCAAGAAGGCGGGCGAGCTGTCCAAGCGCGTTGCCGTTGAAGGCAAGGACTACGACATCGGCAACGGCGACGTTGTGATCGCCGCTATCACGTCCTGCACCAACACCTCCAACCCGTCCGTTCTGATCGGCGCCGGCCTCGTGGCCCGCAACGCGCTGAAGAAGGGCCTGAAGGTGAAACCATGGGTGAAAACCTCCCTGGCGCCCGGATCCCAGGTGGTGACCGACTACCTCGAAAAGGCCGGCGTTCAGGACGACCTCGACGCGCTCGGCTTCACGCTGGCCGGCTACGGCTGCACCACCTGTATCGGCAACTCCGGTCCGCTGGACCCGGCGATCTCCAAGGCGGTCAACGACAACGACCTGATTGCCTGCTCGGTGCTGTCCGGCAACCGCAACTTCGAAGGTCGCGTCAATCCGGACGTGCGCGCCAACTACCTGGCCTCACCGCCGTTGGTGGTCGCCTATGCCCTTGCAGGCAACCTGAACATCAACATCACCGAGGATCCCCTCGGCGAGGATCAGGACGGCAACCCGGTCTACCTGAAGGACATCTGGCCAACCACGGAAGAGATCACCGACCTCATCCGCGCCTCGATCAACGAGGAGATGTTCCGCACCCGCTATTCCGACGTCTTCAAGGGCGACGAGCACTGGCAGGGCATCAAGGTGGAAGGCGGCCTGACCTACTCCTGGCCGGTGTCCTCGACCTACGTCCAGAACCCGCCCTACTTCGAAGGCATGACCATGGAGCCGAAGCCGCTTCAGGACATCGAGAATGCGGCGGTCATGGGCCTGTTCCTGGATTCGATCACCACCGACCACATTTCACCGGCCGGCTCGATCAAGCTGGACAGCCCGGCAGGCAAATACCTGTCCGAGCATCAGGTCGCCCAGAAGGACTTCAACTCCTACGGCTCGCGCCGCGGCAACCATGAAGTCATGATGCGCGGCACCTTCGCCAACATCCGCATCAAGAACCAGATGGTTCCGGGTGTCGAAGGCGGCGTCACCATGAAGGACGGCAAGAAGGAATGGATCTACGACGCCTGCATGGAATACAAGGAAGCAGGTGTTCCGCTGGTCATCTTCGCCGGCAAGGAATACGGCACGGGCTCGTCCCGTGACTGGGCCGCGAAGGGCACCAACCTCCTTGGCGTGCGTGCGGTCATCGCCCAGTCCTTCGAGCGTATCCACCGCTCCAACCTGGTCGGCATGGGCGTCATCCCGCTCACCTTCAAGGAAGGCGAAAGCTGGCAGTCGCACAACATCACCGGCAAGGAACGCGTGACCATCAAGGGCATCGCCGACATCCAGCCACGCCAGATGATGGACGTCGAAGTCACCTATGAGGACGGCACCACCAAGACCATCGAATGCCTGTGCCGTGTCGATACGCTGGACGAACTGGAATACATCAAGGCCGGCGGCATTCTGCACTATGTGCTCAGGAACCTCGTGACGAGCTGAGGGCTGGCTTTTCAAGTCAGGTGAGATCGAAGCGGGCCCTTAGGGGCCCGTTTTTTTTGGATAACCAACCCCGGTGGGTCATTCCGGACAAGTGCAGCGAAGTTGCGCGCTGATCCGGAACCCAGCGCATGCTTCGCGCTGCAGGCGCGTCTTTTTTAAGTGTCGGATGCTTGTTTGAGTTTGCGCTCGCTTTCGCTCACGCTGATTCACTGGATTCCGGATCGGGCCATGCAGCTGCGCTGCAGGGCGCTTTTGTTATTTGCCACTGGTGGAAAAGTCCGTCAGGCTCAACCTCAGGCAGTTCCGGAGGTTTCCTCATGCCAGATACCAAACCACCGCATCTCTCCCATATCGCTCCGGTTTTTCCGGTTTCCGACCTGAAGGCGGCAGTCGCCTATTACCGGAACAGGCTCCTGTTCGAGAGCCGGTTCGAATGGGCGGATACGGAGGCCGAGCCCGTCCGCTATGCCATTTTGTGCCGGGACCATGTCGAATTGCATCTGTCGGCCGGGGCCGGACGGCATCCGGCGACGGCCTACTGCTTCGTGGCCGGGATCGACGGCTATTACACCTCGGTGACAGAAGCGGGCGCCGATATCGCCGAGGCGATCACCGACCGGCCCTGGGACATGCGCGAATTCGGCGCAAGGGACCCGGACGGGAACATGCTCTATTTCGGCGAACATCTGGAGCGGATCGGGCAGTGAATGCCCTGGGTAAAAACGGGGAGCGAGATCCTAACGGAACCGTAGCAGCAGCTGTCGGTTGCGAAGCTCAGACCGAGCCGCTAATAAACCCGTCATGCGCCGATTTTTGATCGTCTGTTTTTTATTGATCCTTTCAGGGACTTTGCTCCCCTCATATGCACAAGAAGCCGTTCAGGAACCGCTTGAAATCGGCGACTCGGGCACGGAGTACCTGCGTGCAATCCGTCTGCGCGGGATCGATACGGACGTGGCCTATTTCGACCCCTCCGCACCGCCACCCAAACTGGACACCACCCAGGAACCGCCGAAACCTGCGGCGGATCAGGCAGACCCGACCATCGACAACCGCTGGATTCCGGGCCTGATCGTAGGCGGCATCCTTGTTGCCGTTGCCTATTTCTTCCTGCGCTTCGGTGGACGGTTCACGGTGTCGCTAGGCCGGGAGGCCGGCAACCCCGACAGCACCCGCCCCCGCATCCGCGGACAGGCCCCGGTCTGGGCGGAAAAACTCGCCCCGCTTGACGAGATCCTGCGCATGGAAGATCGGCAGAGAGCCCTTGTGCTGCTGACGCAAAAGGTGCTGGCCACCGCCATTGCAGCCAACGGCATCCTGATGCAGCGCAGCTGGACGGCACGCGACGCCTTGCGCCAGTTGCCCGAAAGCCAGGCGAGGGAACTGCTGCGCAAGCTCGTGACCATGGCCGAACGAGTGCAATTCGGCGGCAGAAACGTCAGCGAAGACGAGTTCAACGACCACGTTGCGAACTGCCGCTACCTGCTGGGCCCGGAGGCGGCATGAGCGAGAGCGCTGCAAACACGCGGCCGAAGGGCCCGAGCCTGGAAACCGCCGTCATCGCACTGATCTGCGTCGCGGTTCTGATTGCCGGTTGGTACATCCTGTCCCAGCGCCAGCAGGTCTTGCGCCGCTCGCCCGCCGGGCTGGACGGACTGCAGGTCTGGCTGGCGACAAATGGGGCCAGTGCGCAGAATTTTGCCGGCGGCTGGCTGATGGACCAGACAGCGGTCGGCCTGCTGGTGGTACCGCTTTACGATACGCTGCCGGACAGCGAACGCAGCAGCCCGCGCACCAAGGAAGAACTGCTGCTGCAGCAGGACGAATACGATCTGGCGACCGCCGTCGTCCTGGAAAAGGCCGAGCGTGTTCCAACCCTGCTTGTGCTGCCGAAATGGCGCAGCGGCATGCGCCTGACCGGCCTTGCCCACCCTTTCCTAAAGGTTGAAACGGACCGGCTGCAGACAATCGTCAACAAGGTGACCGGCACCAGCGGCACGAAAATTGCCGCCGCAAGTCGGCCCTTCTCCGACTTGCGGTACCAGTCACAGCAAGGCGAGCCCTTGCGGGCGGAGATCTACGCCGCCCAGACCTTTGCCAACGAGGCCTGCCGCCCGATCGTCGGTGACACCGGCGCAATGCTGCTGGCCGATTGCCCGCTCGCCGATGCCGGTGACGGCGAACAGGAGCGCATTTTGGTGCTGTCCGATCCGGACCTGATCAACAACCATGGCCTGCGATTGGGCGACAATGCCGGCATTGCCCTTGATGTTCTGACCGAAAAGGCCGGCACCCGGAATATCGTCATCGACTACAGCCGCTCTTCTTGGCTGCGCGATCCTGTGAGCGAACCCAAGCGCGAGCGCACCTGGGAAGATCTGCTCCGTTTCTTCGGACCGCCCTTCCTCACCCTGTGGCTCGGCACAGCACTGTTGCTGGGGCTGGCGCTCTGGCGCAGCTTCATCCGCTACGGCCCCATCCGCGACGAAGAGGCAGGACCTGGCGCCGGCAAGGATCTGGCGGTCCAGGCGCGCGCAAGGCTGATGCGGCTTTCCGGGCAGGATGGCGCTCTCATTCGCGAATATGCCACCGCCCGTATTTCGGCGACGGCCTCTGCCCTGTTCGGTCCGGCCCATGCCCGCCACTATGCCGGGGAAGACGCCTTCCTGACCTACACCGAACGCCGGCATCCGGCCCTTGCACCGCGCCTGCGCGCGATCCTGGCCGACATACGAAAACTGCCTGCCCGGCTTCCAGCCACGGAAGCCATCCAGCAAATCGACCAATTGGAACAGGTATTGGAGCAAATAACCCATGACGCTTGAAGCGCTGCGCGAACGGACCGATGCCTTGCGGACGGAGATCGGCCGGACCGTACTCGGTCAGGACGACATCATCGACCTGTTGCTGATCGCCTTGTTTGCCCGCGGCCACGTGCTGCTGGAAGGCCCTCCCGGCACCGCCAAGACGCTGCTTGCCCGCAGTTTCTCGGCGGCTCTGGCACTCGATTTCGGCCGTATCCAGTTCACGCCGGACCTGATGCCTGGCGACGTGCTCGGCACCTCGATCTTCGATTTCCGCACCAACGCCTTCGTGCTGACCAAGGGCCCCGTGTTCTCGCAGGTGCTGCTGGCCGACGAAATCAACCGCGCCCCGCCCAAGACCCAGGCCGCCCTGCTGCAGGCCATGAGCGAACGCATGGTCAGCATCGACGGCACGGATCATTCCCTCGGACGGGAATTCATTGTCGTGGCAACGCAGAACCCCATCGAGCAGCAGGGCACCTATCCCCTGCCGGAAGCCCAGCTCGACCGGTTCCTGTTCAAGCTGGTGATCGACTTCCCGCCCGAAGACATCGAGATGGCGATCCTGCGCCAGCACGCGGACAAGCCGCTGGAAGCCGGCATGGAAACCGCCACGCTGTCCAAGGTGCTCGATTCCACCACCCTTGAGGAAACAAGGGCGCTGGTCGACAGCATCATCCTGAAGGATGACATCCTTGCCTATATCCTGCGCCTGATCCGCGCGACCCGCCAAAGTTCCGAAATCGCCTTCGGTGCCTCGACCCGCGCGGCCGACGCGCTGGCAAGTGCGGCACGGGCAACGGCGGCGCTCAACGGACGCGATTACGCCATTCCCGACGACGTCAAACGCCTCTTCGTGCCGGCCCTCCGCCACAGGATCGTTCTCGGCCCGGCGGCGGAAATCGAAGGCCGCAGCCCGGCGCAGGTCCTGGAAAACATCCTCAACCAGATCGAGGCTCCCCGCTGATCCGGCCATCCAAACGACTGCTCGCCTTTAGCGCATTGGCTCTGGCCATCTCGGTGATCACGGTTGTCACCGGGGGCGCTGCGCGTGAAATCGGCGCGGTTCCCTGGATCGTGCTCGTGCTTCTGGTCGTCATCGACATGGCCATGTCACTCCGGCGACCGCAGAACCTGACGTTCGAGGCTCCGGCGGAGGTATTTGTCGGCGAGACGGCAAAGCTTCAACTGGAACTTGCCCGGGCGCCCTTGGCCCTGCGAGCGAAACTGGACTGGCCGGAAGGCCTCGGCGGTGACGCGGAGTTCGCGTTTGCCCCGGCAGCGGACGGCAGCTCGCGGGCGGAGGTTGCCTGCCGGGCGATCCGGCGCGGCGTCTGGCGCGTGGACCATCTCTGGCTATCCTGGCACTCGCGCCTCAAACTGCTGGAGTTCGTGCCGAAACTGGCCGTCGGCGCAGAAATCCGCGTGGTCCCGAACATCCGCATGGTCCAGTCCGGGCAGATCACCACCACCGTTCTTTCGACGCTTTACGGCGTGAAGGAAAACCGCGCTGTCGGTGAAGGATCGGAATTCCAGCAACTGCGGGATTTCGTCCAGGGCATGGACATCAAGACGATCGACTGGAAGCGGTCGGCCCGACGGCGATCTCTGGTCGCCAAGGAATTGCGCGCCGAGCGCAATCACCATGTCATTGTCGCACTCGACAACGGCTATCTGATGCGCGAGGAGATCGGCGGCCTGCCGAAGATCGACCACGCCGTAACCGCAGCGTTGGCGACCGCCTGGGCGGCTGCCATTGGCGGCGATCTGGTCGGTTATTATTCCTACGACGTCAAACCGCGCACCTTCTCCGCACCCGCTCCGGGCAGAACGGCGTTTGCACGGCTGCGCAGCTGGACGGCGGAGCTTTCCTATGTCAGCCGCGAAACCAACCACACCCTCGCGCTCACCGAATTGAACGCCCGGACGCCCAAACGCAGCCTGCTGATCATCTTCACTGATTTCGTCGACACCACATCGGCCGAATTGCTGGTGGAGAACATCGGCATCCTGGCCAAGCGGCACCTGCTGATTTTCGTCGCGATCCGCGATCCCGACCTTGAGAAGCTGGTGGAAACAGCGCCGGGAGATCTCGATGGCGCGGCCACGCTTGTCGCCGCCAACCAGGCACTCAATGAACGCCGCCTGGTGTTCGAAAAACTGTCCCGAATGGGCGTTACCATCGTCGACGCCAAACCGAATGCCGTGACCGCGCGGCTGATTTCCGCCTATCTTGAAATCAAGGCCCGGGAGCTGATCTGATGGACACACAGGATCTGATGCGCTCCGCCCGGTTCCGAAAGGAGCGGGAAGCCGACTGGCAGAGGCTGGAAACGCTGGTTCGCAAGGCCGAAGGCCAGGGCCTTCAGCATATGGAATTTGCAGAGACCCGCGACCTTGCCTCTCTCTACCGGCAGGCGACGACCTCGCTCGCGATTGCCCGCGAAATCTCGCTCGACAAGGCCCTGCTCGGCTATCTGGAAGCGCTCACGGCCCGTGCATATCTGTGCGTCTACGCCCCGCAGGAACGGCTTGGAGGCCTGCTGGAGCACTTCCTGAGGGAAGGCGCGCCTCGGGCGATGCGCCGGTCCTGGTTCTACATTCTGATCGGGTTCCTGTGCATGGCGCTCGGTGCCCTCACGGGTTATCTGCTCTATTTCGAGAACAACGACTGGTTCTACGTGATGATGCCGGCCGAACTTGCCGGCAACCGTGGGCCGGACGCGACCACGGAATCCCTGCGCTCGGTCATCTACGGCACCGACCAGGCAAGCGGGCTCGGTGCCTTCGCGACCTATCTGTTTTCCCACAACACCCGCATCGCGATCTTCGTTTTCGGTCTTGGTGTCTTTGCCTGCGCCCCTGCCGTCTTGCTGACATTCTATAACGGCCTGTCGCTCGGTGCCTTCCTCGCCCTTCACGTCGACCGGGGTCTGGGTCTCGATCTCGTCGGCTGGCTGTCGATCCATGGCGTCACCGAAATCTCGGCCATCTGCATTGCCTGCGGCGGCGGGTTGCAACTGGGGGCCGCGGTGCTTTTTCCAGGTGACAGATCGCGCAGCGTTGCCTTGCGCGAAGCCGGTCGCGATGCCGTGAAACTGGCGATTGTCGCAGCCATCATGCTGGTGGCGGCCGCACTTCTGGAAGGCTTCGGCCGGCAACTGGTGCAAAGCCTTGACGCACGGCTGATCATCGGCTGGGGGATCGGTGCGCTCTGGCTGTCCTGGTTCCTGTTGGGAGGCCGGAGCCGGCGATGAGAATGCGTTTCTGGAAACGAACCAAGACCGACCGGCCACCAGCGTCAACGCTTGTGCCGCCGGAGGGCGTTGCACTGACGCTGCCCATCGCGGGTGTTGGGGTGCGCTTTTCTGCCCAGCTCATCGATATCATCCTGACCGCGATTGCCGCGACCTGCCTGGTGATCCTGCTCGCTCTGATCAACCTTACGACACCGCAGACACTGATGGCCATCGCCGCCCTGCTGTTCTTCCTGATCCGGGTTCCCTACTATGTGCTGGCCGAACTGGCCTGGAACGGCCAGACCCTCGGCAAACGGCTGATGAAGATCAAGGTGGTTTCCCATGACGGCGGACCACTGACCGCTCACGCGCTTGTCCTGCGCAACCTGATGAAGGAGGCGGAGATCTTCCTGCCCGGGACGCTTCTGCTGACGCTGGATTCGGCAACGCCGCTTGCCTCGCTCGCCGCTTTTGCCTGGGTTGCCATGTCGCTGATGATCCCCCTGTTCAACCGCTACCGGCGCCGGCTTGGCGACATGATGGCAGGCACCCATGTCATCCACCTGCCGGTGCCGGTGCTTTTGAAGGATCTGGCCAGCGAGACGGTCGCGACCGGGACAGCACGCAAGAAATTCGTCTTCCTGTCCCATCAGCTCGACCACTACGGCGCCTTCGAACTGCAGACACTGGAAACGCTGCTGCGTGGCCAGAATACACCGTCCGGAGCCGAAGCTGCCCACCAGCGGAACGCCACCCTGGAAGCCATCGTGGAAAAGATCCGCAAGAAGATCGGCTATGCCGCTCCGGTTCCTCCGGTGGATCGTTTGCCGTTCCTGCAGGCGTTCTACAACGCCCAGCGGGAACATCTCGAGCAACGCCAGCTGTTCGGCGACAAGCGGGAAAACAAGCACTACGCCCAATCCGGCGAGGAAAAATAGACCTTTCGCCCTCTCCGGCTCCAATCATCAAGTGGATCAGCCAGATTGCAGAAACAGGACAATCATAGCCTCAGAGCCTATTTCCTTGATCGGGTTGGCCAGTCCGAGGGGTCGCAGGGGCGCCATGTCCGGCAGTCACTTGGGATCGGCGCGCTGATAGGAACCAGTTTTTCCATCACGATCCGGAATCTTGTGCCGGTCCTTGCGATCGGTTTTGTAGTCAGCCTCCTGGGCGCTCTGCTGGCTGGATCGCTTGTCGGAGTCGATGCCGCGCTCAATCTGGAAACGGACGACACCAGCGACCTGGCCGGCCTCGTCGACCTTGCGACGGCCTTTGTCGATGTGATCGTTTTTGCCGTAACTGCGGCCTTTCTCGCCCAGCTGACCTATGACGCCCGGTTGAACCGCCCGGTCTCGATTGCCCGCTATTTGCTGCCGGCCCTCAAGGCCAGCGCACCGATCTGCCTGCAAAACGGGCTGTTGGTCGTCATCTTCGTGTGCATTGCGCTGCCGCTGGTCTTCATTGCGATCTTCGTGAATACGACCCTGATTTCCATCACGGCGCTTGCGGTTCTTCCTTTTGTCGCCCTGTGGGGATGTTCGGTCTTCTCGGTTTTGGCCCCCGCTGTCGTCATTGAACGGGTTGGCTTCAGCGGCATGAGCCGCAGCTGGGCGCTGACGAAAACCTATCGTTGGCAGATTGCCGGCGCACTGCTGCCGGTCTGGCTTTGCTCGCTGGCCGTCACGATTGCCGGCGCCTTTCCAGTGGAGCTTCTCGCCCGTGAGGGAAGTTACGTCTGGGCCCTGCCCGTCTTTGCCGCAACCAACGCGCTGGCAAGCGGACCGTTGGCAATCCTTGCCACGTTGGTCTACGCGCGACTGCGCGAAATCAAGGAAGGTATCAGCGTTGACCAGGTCGCCGATGTCTTCGACTGAGTGTCAGGAGGGTTGAACTTCCGCGCAAGGCCCCGCTTGTGACCTGCTGCAGAAGGATTTATGGTGAAAAATCGCAAGAGTAACTGTCTTCAGCAGAGGGCGGGCAAGATGCTCATGCGATCGGGATCTACCGGTTTTCGGACAGTCCACGGCTTCAGGCGGATGATCGTCGCTCCTCCCGTTTGGCGGGCAGCGTTCGTTGGCATGTGGGCTGGAATTAGATAACCACTTTTGAAAAAACTATTGGAAGTTTTACGGAGCAATTGAATGACCGACACGACCCTAAGCCAGCCAACGGCCTCCCTTGGCGTTGGCTCCATCATCGGCGAGAGCTTCTCGATCCTCCTCAAGCATTTCATTCAGGTCGTCATCGTCGGCTTCGTGCCGAACCTGATCGGCTTCCTGATTTCCGGCCTGCTGGTCGGCTTCGGCGCCGCACTCGGCATCCAGCCGCAGGAGTTCACCGGCCCCGGCAGCGCTGTTGCCAACGTGCTGTCGATCCTCGTCAGCATGGTGGTCTATTCCATCACCACCGCACTTCTGGTGCAGCTTGCCTATGACGCGAAGCTGTCGCGCCCGGTACAGCTTGGCCGTTACTTCGGTCCGGCCCTGAGCGCTGTCGTGCCGCTGGCGATCCTCTCGATCGTCGTTTCGATCCTGGTTGGTATCGGCCTGGTCCTGCTGGTCGTTCCGGGCCTTTGGGTCTATGCGGTATTCGCCGTCATGGCACCGGCCGTGGTGATCGAACGCGCCGGCTTCGGTGGTCTTGGCCGCAGCAAGTATCTCACCAAGGAATACCGCTGGCCGATCCTGGGTGCGCTGGTACTGGCCATCATCTGTGCGACCATCATCAACATCGTCGCTCTGTTCGTCGTCGGCCTCGTGGCCTCGGCCGGCAGCATCGGCATGGTCATCGGCATCATCCTGTTCGCTGCCATTTCCACAGTCGGCGCAGGTTTCCTGAGTATCCTTGTCGCACTGATTTATGCGCGCCTGCGTGAAATCAAGGAAGGCGTCAGCGTCGACCAGATCGCATCTGTCTTCGACTGATCGCCCAGCAACGCGGGCAAACCGCGCTGCTTTTTGAAATTGTCCGGCAAGCGGGTCCGGACACCAGAGCACCCGGGGCAAGCCCCGGGTGTTTTGTCTTTGAGCAAAGACAAGGCGGGGAATTTTCCTTGCATCATAACAGTGCGGCCAACTAACAAGGTTCAACCCAACCTGCCGCCGGAGCATTCCCCTGAGACTGATTGCCGAAAACCTGACCATCGATCGCGGCGGACGCCGGGTGTTTCAGGACCTGTCCTTTGATCTTCCCTCCGGCACGGCACTGGTCGTGACGGGCGCGAACGGCATCGGCAAGTCGTCGCTGCTGCGGACGCTGGCAGGTCTTGTCGCGCTGGCTGGCGGCACGCTTTGGCTGGAACAGGGAGAACCCGACCGGTCGCCGGCTGAACACGCCCATTATTTCGGCCATCAGAACGCGGTCAAGGCAGCGCTTTCGGTGCTGGAAAACCTGACGTTCTGGCAAGGCTTCACCTCACCGGTTTCAGCATCTGTCTTTGGCGCAACGGCAATGTCTCCCGAGGCCGCGCTTGATCTCCTCGGCATAGGCCACACGACAGACCTGCCGGCAGGATTTCTCTCCGCCGGACAGACGAGACGCCTGGCCCTTGCCCGGCTTCTGGTCACGCCCCGGCCGATCTGGCTGATGGATGAGCCGACGTCGGCGCTGGACAAGGCATCGGAAGGCCAGCTTCTGGACCTGATGAACGGACATCTGACCGCCGGCGGCATGATCATAACCGCTACCCACACCGATCTGGCCCTTGCCAGAACCAAGATCCTGCATCTGCGCACCGCTGATCCCGTTTCGCTGCACGAGGAGGATCTGCCCGCATGAGTTCCTGGGCTGTTGTGCTGTTTCGGCGGGATCTTCGGCTGTCTGTGCGCGTCGGCGGCAGCGCGCTTGTCGGTGTGCTGTTCTTCCTGGCCGTTGTCACCGTCATTCCCTTCGGCGTCGGTCCGGATCTGAACCTGCTTTCCCGCATCGGTCCTGCCATCTTGTGGATCGGTGCGCTGCTGGCGACGCTCCTCGGACTGGACAGGCTGTTTCAGGCTGATCGGGAGGACGGAACACTTGACCTGATGCTGATGGCCGGACGGTCGCTGGAACTGCTTGTGCTGATCAAGTGCCTGGCCCATTGGGTCGCAACGGGCCTGCCGCTGGTGATCGCCGCACCTCTGCTCGGCATCTTTCTCAATCTCGACCCCGTCGCCACGGGAGCCGTCACGCTCACGCTGCTGGTCGGCACACCGGCCCTGACGCTGATCGGCGCCATCGGCGCGGCCCTCACCGTCTCGTTGCGCCGAGGCGGTCTTCTGCTGGCAGTGCTGGTGATACCGCTGGCCATTCCCGTGCTGATTTTCGGCGTCAGTGCCGCGGATGCCGCTATTCATGATCCTGTGCCGTTTCTGACGCCGTTCCTGATCCTGTGTTCGCTGTCGCTGATTGCGGCGGTGATCGGCCCGCTCGCCGCTGCCGCGGCGCTCCGGTTTGCAGGAGATTGACGGCAATTTGACACCGCGCAATGCACCCTGCGGCATACTCGTCCATTGAAGCGGACAACGCTCTAGATTAGAACGGTTCCATGGCAATTTGGGATTATGCAAATCCGACGCGATTTTTGAGGCTGGTCCAGGTGGTTCTGCCCTGGCTTATCGGCTTGTGCGTCATTGCGTTCGCCGCCGGGCTCTACATGAGCTTCTTCGTTGCGCCTGAAGACTATCAGCAGGGCGACACCGTGCGGATCATGTATATCCACGTGCCGGCCGCCTGGCTCAGCATGATGTGCTATTCCGTGATGGCGCTGTCCTCACTTGGCACCCTTGTGTGGAAACACCCGCTGGCGGATGTTTCCGCCAAGAGCGCGGCCCCCATCGGCGCGGCCTTCACCTTCATGGCACTCGTGACCGGATCGCTCTGGGGCAAGCCCATGTGGGGCACGTATTGGGTCTGGGACGCGCGACTGACGTCGGTCCTGGTCCTCCTGATCATGTATCTCGGCCTGATGACGCTGTGGCGCACGATGGAAGATCCTATCAAGGCCGGCAAGGCGGCAGCCGTGCTGACGCTTGTCGGCGCGCTGAACCTGCCGATCATCAAGTTTTCGGTCGACTGGTGGAATACGCTTCACCAGCCGGCAAGCGTCATGCGCATGGACGGCCCGACCATTCATCCGGACATTCTCTGGCCGCTGCTGGTCATGGCGATCGCCTTTACGCTGCTGTTCTTCGTGTTGCATCTGATGGCAATGCGTAACGAGATCCTGCGCCGCCGCGTGCGTGCCCTGCGCCTGCGCGCAGCAAGCGCTGCCCAGCCGGGCACAGCGGCAGCCACGGCTCAGCCTGCGGAGTAATTCTCATGGATCTAGGCCCACACGCTGGCTTCATCTGGGCGTCCTACGGCCTTTGCCTCTTCACGGTCATCGGACTGATCGCCTGGGTGCGCATCGACAAGGCCCAACAGGAAAAAGCCCTCAAGGACCTGGCAGCCCGGGGCATTTCCCGCGCCCGGCCGGCCGGTGAAGGAAAAGCAAGCTCATGACGTCCCACGATACCGGTGCCGGCCGACACGGGCAGCAGACTGCCAAACGCGGTTTCCCGGTTCTGGTGCTGCTGCCCTTGGTAGTGTTCGCAGCGCTCGCCGCCCTGTTCCTGTTTCAGCTGACCCTCGGCGGCGATCCGCAGAAAATTCCCTCTGCGCTGATCAACAAGCCGGCGCCGGAATTCGACCTGCCGCCGGTTGAAGGCCTCACCGATGGTGACACCGCCGTTGCCGGGTTTTCCCGTCAGGATCTCATCGGCAAGGTTTCCGTCGTCAATGTGTTTGCATCCTGGTGCGTGCCCTGCCGCCAGGAGCACCCGCTTCTGGAAGAGCTGGCAAAGGTCGAGGGCATCCAGCTTCTCGGTATCAACTACAAGGACAAGCCGGAAAACGCCCGCCGTTTCCTGGGTAGCCTCGGCAATCCGTATCAGCGCGTCGGCGCAGATACCGGTGGTCGCACCGCGATCGAATGGGGTGTCTACGGCGTGCCGGAAACCTTCGTCGTCGATGGGGAGGGCACGATCCGGTACAAGTTCATCGGTCCGCTGAGCCCCGAAAGCTATTACGACGTCTTCCTGCCGGAGCTGCAGAAGATCATGGACGGCAACAAATCCTGATCTTGCCAACCTTGTGGTGCCTGCCTGTCACCTGCGCAGGCCATTGTCCCCGCTGATTGTTTGCAGTGACAACGGCGAACCGGCCAAGCCCCATTTACAAATCGCCACGGGGCCGTTCTAAAGTCCGGATCATCTTTTTCAGCCGATTCCGGAGAGGCCCGTCTTGAAAGTACTTGTGATCGGTGGCTGCGGGTTCATCGGGTCTCATGTCGTGGACAAATGCCTTCAGCAAGGCCTGTCGGTACGGGTCATGGACACCCGGCCGGAACTTTACCGGCCGCCGCTTCCCGGTGTCGACTACGTCTTCCACAGCCTGTCCGATCATCACCGGCTCGCCGACACCCTGTCCGGTGTGGATGCGGTGGCGCATCTGGCCAGCACGACCGTTCCCTCGACCTCGAACCTCGATCCGGCCGCCGACATCTCCGGCAACCTCGTTCCCACGGTTCGCCTTCTGGAAGCCATGCGGGCAAGCGGAACGAGGAAACTCGTCTTCTTTTCCTCCGGTGGCACAGTCTATGGCATCCCGACAAAGGATCCGGTGCCGGAAGATCATCCGCTGAACCCGATCTCATCCTACGGCATCGTCAAGCTGGCGATCGAACAGTACCTGCGCATGGAACAACAGCTCCACGGGCTCGAGTTCGTCGCCCTGCGACCGGCGAACATCTATGGACCGCGCCAGGCGCAGGTCGGCCTTCTGGGCGTGATCGGAACCTATCTGCGCAAGGTGGCGGAGGACGCCCCCATCGAAATCTGGGGGGACGGCAGCGTCGTGCGCGACTTCGTTCACGTCGAAGACATTGCCGACCTGTGCCATCGCGCCCTGACCTCCGGCGCGTCCGGCAGCTTCAACGCCGGAAGTGGCGAAGGCACGTCCATCTCGCAGATCGTCGACATCATCGGCCAGACCACAGGGCGCACCCTGGAGCCGGTCTACAAGCCGGGCCGCAACTTCGATGTGCCACGGGTGGTGCTGGATATTGCCAGGGCACAGGCGACGTTCGACTGGCAACCTGCCGTTCCCCTGCGGCGCGGCATCGGAGAAACGTGGGAATGGGTGAAGCAGCACAGCGAACCTTGATGTGCCGTTCGCGCTGGAACCTGCAGAAAATCGGCGACTGACTGAATCGGACCCGCCGCATCAGTTCATTTACCCATAATAAAATCGACGCTGGCATAGATTTCCCGGAAGCCTGCGGTCATTAGTGTCCCTGGGTTAATTGAGGGGATGATTTGCGCATGAACGTGACCGACAGCGCGGCAAAGGTTCGACTGGAACAACTGACCGGACTGCGCTTCTTCGCAGCTTTGCTGGTGTTTGGCGTTCATTTCCGCTGGGATACCAGCTGCGACTTCGTCAAGACGATCGCCGAACAGGGCTATGTCGGCGTCTCTTTCTTCTTCATCCTGTCCGGCTTCGTGCTGACACAGTCCTACAAGACGAGAATCCTTGCCGGCACGATGTCCTTTCGCGACTACTTCCTGCTGCGCATTGCCCGTCTGACACCGCTGCATTTCCTCACCGGACTGCCGTTTCTCTATTTCTCGATCATGCAGGTCGAGGCGATCTACTCGGAAGAATTCAGCGTCATCAAGACGGTTCTGAACCTGACCTACCTGCAGAGCTGGATTCCGGTTTCCTCGATCTATTTCTCTCTCAACGCACTGTCCTGGTCGCTGTCGGATGAAATGTTCTTCTATGTGTGCTTCTTCGGCCTGGTCGCGTTTTCACCGCGAAAGCTAGTGGCGGTGACCCTGGGGCTCGGTGTGGTGGTGTTCGTTTCCGCCCTGCTGGTTCAGGTATTCCTGGGCGATGTGATCTTCTTCGGCAAATACCCGTTCTCGCATTGGCTGTTCTATGTCTTTCCCGGCTTCCGCATTCTGGAGTTTCTGGTCGGCATGGTTCTGCATGAGGTCTGGCGTCGCGGCGTCCGGCTGCCCGGCGCAGTGCAGCCACTCAGCTATCTTCTTCTGTTCCTGGCGATGTGGCTGGCACCGGATGTCCCGGATCCCTTCCGCTATTCCCTGTTCTACCTGCCGGTCATCACACTGTTCTTCTATGCACATCTGACGGAAGGCGCCGCACTCACACGGGTGTTTGCAACCCGCCCGCTTGTGCTTCTCGGCAATGCCTCTTTCGCCTTCTATCTTGTGCACCAGCCGTCGCTTCACCTGATGAACATCTTCCTGAGGCCGTCCATCCCGGCGGATATCGTTTTCTTTCCGGTATCGCTGTGCATCACGGCAGCGTTTTCGATCTTCCTCTACCGCATTTATGAGATGCCGGCGGAGCGGGCGCTGAAATCATGGGTCAAGGGAAAGCGGTCCGCACAAACACCGAACGAGGCAACATCCTGACGCGTCGAATTCCGCGTCTCGCTGCGGCGAGCCGCTTAACATAATCTCAATGCTGACGGCGGATTATTGCGGCGAACCGGCCAATTTCAGGCCGGACACCGCCAGCCGCCACCGGTCAGATTGGCGCCAACCATGAGTATTCTTGTTGCTTTCCGAACTCGTCCTTTCAGCCCTGACTGATGTGATCCTTGCCTGCGAGCTGTTTTTTCTCGCCGGCCTGAGCCTGCGTCCGGGCATTCAGACCTTCTCACCTGCCTGGATCTGGAGCCTGACACTTGCATTGATCGGGCTTGCCTCGATGCTGGGTGCCATTGACCACGGGTTCTTCGAAACAATCGGTCACGAAGCGCACCGTCCTCTTGTGATCGCAACGCGCATCGTCATCGTTCTGGGCAGTCTCAGCATGATTGTCGCGGCCAGCTTTCAGTACCTGTCCTCACCGCTGCGCCAGGGATTTGTGGCTGCCGGCGTCCTGGGTGCACTCTGGCCGGTCTTCATGATCCTGACTTCCGACGATTTTCTGTCCGTGATCCTCTATTATTCCGTCGGCCTGATATTCCTGCTGGTGCTGAGCGTTGTTCGGTTCCGCCAGAACAAGGGAACGCTGCCGATGATCGCCGGCATTCTTCTCACGCTGGGTGTATCAGCGATGATCCCGATGCAGAGCCCGGGGTTCTGGGGTCTTGGCCTCTATGGAAGCTATCACGTCCTGCTGATGCCGATCGTCGTGCTTCTGTATTTCGGCGGCCGCTGGTTCAGGACCGCGAGGTAGGGTAACCCCATGCGCACGGCTTCCATCCCCGTTGAAGAAAAGGTCCAGGAAACGGAAGATCTTGAAACGATCTTTCATCGGATGACGGAGTTCATGCCGGAGCGGGTCGCCGATGCGGTGCGGGCGGCCTCGCGCAGGGTGCCGGTCCCAGCGCATCAGGACGTCATCGTCGAGGGCGAGACAAGCGACGGGCTCTACATCGTTCTCGAAGGCACCTTCGGCATTTACCGCAAGGGCGACGGCACGGCCTCGGACCACCGTGTTGCGGAAATTGGGCCGGGGCAACCTTTCGGCGAAATGGCGCTTCTCGACGGTGAACCACGCTCGGCAACCGTGCGTGCCGAAACAGCCGGTGCCGTGCTTGAAATCGAGCCGGAACGGATCCTCGAACTGGCCGATGGCGAAGCCAGACTTGCAGAATTCAAGGGGGCACTGGCGTCCTTCGTGACACGGCGCATGCGCGCCTCCACGCAGGAGCATGTCGCGGCCCTGCAGCGTGAACTGGACCTCCGGAACGAACAGCAGCAGTTCGGCAAGTTTTTCGTCTATTCGCTGATCATGATGTCCATCGGCACGCTGGTAAACAACGTGCTGGCGCGGACGATCGTCAACGTGGACGTCTACACCGAAGTCTTCGCCTGGCAGTATCTCGCCATCCTGATGGTGCCAAGCCTCTTTGTCATCCGGCACATGGGCATCTCGATTTCGGCGCTCGGGCTGACAACCGTCGGCCTGAAGAAATCCCTGATCGAGGGCGCGATCATTTCGGTCGGGCTCTGCATCTTTGCCTGGGGACTGGCGGCAGTGCTCAAATATTTCGACGCGCTGCCCGGCAAACCACTGCCCTTCAACCTGCTGGGCACGCTGAGCTACTTTCTTCACAGCGCTCTGCAGGAAATCATCGCCAGGGGCTTTCTGCAGTCTTCCTTCCAGCGTTTCCTGGGAGATCAGGGCAAATGGCGATCGGTCCTTCTCGCCTCGGTGCTGTTCGGAATGTTCCATCTCCATTTCGGCATTCCGGCCGTGCTGATGACAATCGGCACCGGATTTATCTTCGGCTGGATCTACATCAGGCATCAGAACATCGCCGGTGTGATCCTGATTCACTACATGATGGGTGTCGCCGCCTTCAATACAGGCTTGATCTGAGACGCAAGCCTAAGCTAGTGCTGCTTGCTCGACCCTATCGCTGCAGGTTGGAACGACATGATTGCCCGTGACTATTTCATACCGCGACCAGCCATCTACTATCGCGATTTCTGCTTTTATCTGGCGCTTTTTGTCGTTGGGTTTGCGTGGGGTCTGAACGCCTCCTGGCCGATGGTTATCCTGCCCTGGCTGCTCGCGACATTCGGCCTGCACCGCGCAGGACTTTTCTGCCACGAAATCGTTCACATCAAGGACGACAAGCTGCGCGGTTTCCGGGCGCTCTACACCTGGACCGTGGCGCTCATCGTGATGGTTCCGCCGCTGCGGTTTCAACTGCCGCATCTGGCCCATCATCGGCTCGGCATTTTCGGAACGCCCGAGGATCCGCAATACCCGCTCGTGCGCGGCAATGCGTTTGCCATGGCGATGGTTCTGCTCGTGATCCCCTTTGTGGTGCCCTTTACCAACCTTCTGATGACGGTGACCGCCGCGCTCGGTGCGTTCCGGGTCGAAGCTGCGCTCGATCGCTGGGCGACGGAGAAGCTCGGCTTTTCGCTCAGCTCCGCCCTGACACCGGAACAGCAGGCCGAAGTGACCCGGCACGCCCGGGTTACGCTCGCGCTCTTCATTGCGACAATCATCTTCTTCCCCGCGGCGCTGCCTTTCTATTATGCCGTCCTGGTTCTGGGCTGGGCGCTTTTGACCGCGCGTATTCCGCTGGAACATGAACTGGAACGCCTGGCCGAAACCTCCGGACGGGAAGACCAGATGATCGACAGCTTCACGATCGAGTCTCCGCTGGCCCTGATCGTGCAGCCGGTCGGCTTCCGCTTTCATACGGCGCATCACATGTATCCCGGGGTGCCCTATCACAATCTGCCCGCGCTCCACGAGGAGCTGAAGCGCACCATTCCCGAGTACCGGGACAGCATCATTTCGCTTTGGACCGCGATCAGCGGACCCAAACGCCGTCCTGCAAATTCTCTTCATTGATTTAGAAAGCCCGCCAATGAAAGACGTTATCCGCCAGCTCGCAGAAGCCATGTCTGCGGCCTCTCCCGATGCGCAGTTCGAAGTCCGCTACTGGGACGGAACCGGCTTCTCCATCGGGACCGAGCCAGAGTTCATTCTGCATTTCAAGAACGAGCGGGCTCTCTCCAGGGTGCTTTCGGATGCCTTCATGGGCTTTGGCGAGAGCTACATGCTGGGCGACATCGAGGTGGAAGGCGACATCAAGAAGCTCTTCTACCTGGGCTTTGCCATCGATTTCGCGGAACGGCCCATGTCGTTGATGCTGCGGATCAAACTGGCCTTTCATTTCCTGCGCGCACGCAACACCATTGCCCGCTCGCGCGAGAACATTTCCTTCAGCTACGACATCGGCAACGATTTTTACGAGATCCTGCTCGGAAAGGGCATGATCTACACCTGTGCCTATTTCACCTCACCCGACAACACGCTGGATGAAGCACAGAACAACAAGCTGGAACTGGTATGCCGCAAGCTGTGCCTGAAGCCGGGCGAACATGTTGCCGATCTCGGTTGCGGCTGGGGCGGCTTCCTGATGTATGCCGCCGAAAACTACGGCATCACGGGCGTAGGCTTCACCATTTCGGCAGAACAGCGCGACTATGCAATTCAGAAGATCGCCGAGCGCGGCCTCTCCGACAAGATCGAGATCCGCCTGCAGGACGCTCGCGAAGCGGACGGCCTTTACGACAAGGTTGCCTCGATCGGCATGGTCGAACACATGGGCAATGCCCAGATCGCACCGGTCTTCGAACGGATCGCACACATTCTCAAGCCACAGGGCCTTGCCTTCGTCCACACGATCGGCAACGAAATCCCCCGGCCGATCGACCCCTGGATCGACAAATACATCTTCCCGGGAACTCAGGCATCGCCGCTGACGACCATGGTCGAGGCTGCCGGCAACAATGATCTCTACATGATCGACCTTGAGAACATCCGGCTGCACTATCCGCCGACGGTCAAATACTGGCTCGCCAATTTCGACGCCAATATCGACCGTATCCGCGAAATGTATGACGACACCTTCGTCAGAAGCTTCCGGCTGTATCTGGAAGTCGCAAGTTCCTCCTTCAGCTGGGGCGACAACCGGCTGTACCATCTGCTGATGACCAGGGGCCTGAAAAACGATGTCCCGATGACCCGGGAGCATCTGGTCCTGCCGAAGTCCGGCACTTCCCCGGCCGGTACATCTTCAGAAGGTGGTGCATGACGGAACCCGTCCATGTGGCAGTGATCTATACGGACGCAGGCGGTGGCCACAGGGCCAGCGCCTTCGCCCTGAAAGCATGCCTCGAAGGGTCCGGCAGATACCGGGTCAGCCTGATAAATCCCTATACCTCGCTGATCCCGCATCTCGACCTCTTCAGCCGCTTCGGATCACGCACAGGGGAGAATATCTACAACGAGGTCATCTTACGTCAGGGACGTACCGGCCTCACCTGCTGGCTGTTTTATGCGGCCTTGCGCTTGAACTACGTCTTCTGCGAACCGCCGGCCATCAGTATTCTTTCCCGGCATTTCGAGGACATTCGCCCGGACATCGTGCTGTCGGTCATGCCGCTCGGCAACCGGGTGATGCTGGAGGCGCTGAAACGCTACCGCGCTGGCATAACGGAAGGCCCGCTGCCGGAAGGCGCCGTCATGATCACGGACTGGGCGGAACTGGCGAAGGGTGTCTGGTTTCCCAATCGGGCCGACTACCACGCAATTTGCGGCACGCAGGACGCCCTGCGAAATGCCGAAAAGCTTCCGAAGCTTGCCGGCAAGATCCATGCGATGGGCGGCTTGCTGATACGGCCGGAATTCACCGACCCCACCCAACGCTCCAGCCGGGAAGCGCTGAATCTCGATCCTTCCAGACCTGTCGTGACCGTGCTCTATGGTGCCCAGGGCAGCATGCGCATGATCGAACTGGCAACCGCGATGCGCGACATTCCGCATAACGCCCAGGTGGTGTTTCTTTGCGGCCGGAACGAAGCGCTTGCCGATCAGCTGCGCGCCATGGACCTGCCGTTTCCGGTCCAGGTTCTCGGGTTTACCGACAGGGTCGCCCAGTATCTTTCCGCCAGCGATCTCTTCATCGGCAAGCCGGGTCCGGGCAGCACCAGCGAAGCCATGGCACTTGGCGTATCCATGCTGCTCGACAAGAGCCTGGCGCTGCCGCAGGAAGCTGCGGTCCTGCGTTACGTGACGAAGACGGGAGCCGGACTGGCCTTTTCGACGTCCTCCGATTTCAGCGAGAGTTTCAAGGCGGCCATGTGCGCCATCGAGAGCGGCCAGGCGCGGCAACCTTTTGCCGCCAACACATCGCCCGCCGACATTCTTGAGATCATGGACCGCATCGCCGCTTCCCGTGTTCCGGCAGCAGGCTCCTTGCAGCCGGCCGGTGAATTGCCGCACGCCCGGCACGTGTCCAGAGCCTGAGCGATGCCTGAGGACGACCAGGGCCCCGCGACGGGCAGCAGCCGCCCTCAAGAGCACAGCCTGAAGATCAGGGTCGTCTACAATCCCCGCACAGGTCACAAGCGCGAGACGCGTTTCAAGGCGGTATTGGCGCTGCTTGAGGCAGGCGGTCACACATGCGAAATCCTGATCACGACCAAGGCGGGCGATGCCGCCGGTTTCGTTCGGGAAACGACATCAGATGACGCCGATATCCTGGCAATCGCCGGCGGCGATGGCACGATCAACGATGCAATCCAGGGAGCCGGCCCGCAGACGCCGCCCCTGGGGCTCATACCGCTCGGCACGGCGAATGTGCTGGCGCATGAGCTCGGCATCGGCACGGATCCACGCCGGATTGCGAACTGCCTTATGGAAGCGCGCATCCTTAAGATCCGGCCAGGCCAGGTCAACGGGCACCGCTTCATGATGATGGCCGGCATCGGGCTGGACGCGCAGGTGGTTTCGGATCTCAGCCGTGCCACCAAGACCCGCTTCGGCAAGGCCGCCTATCTGATCGAAGTTTTCCGGACACTGCGGCGATGGTCCTGCCCGCCGGTGGACGTCCAACTGGACGGTGAGCCCGAAAAGGCAGCGACGCTGATCGTCAGCCGTGGCAAACGGTATGGCGGGACATTTGTCCTCGCACCGAATTGCGACCTCGCCAACCCGTCTTTTTGCGCAACGATATTTCCTCCAGGCAGCGCTCTGTCTGTCTTCGGACGCTTTCTGCTGATACCGGCAGGCCTGCTCCTGCGGCATGGTCTCGTTGCCCAACAGCCGGCCAGAACAGTCGAAATCCTGGGTCCCCTGGGCGACCCGATACAGGCCGACGGCGATATCGTCGCGCATACCCCTGCGCAGATCTCGGTTTGCGAGCAGCCGATACGCCTGTGCGTCCCGATGTCCCGGCGATAACACGAGCCTGGAAGATCAATCTTCGCTTTCCAGCCCGGCAAGATGGACCAGCCGGCGGCATGCGCTCATCCAGTCGAAGTCTTCGCGCGCGGCAATGGGAGGCTCCGGCACAATCGTCAACGCATACTCCAGCGCCTCGAGAGCCCCTTCCAGTTCGGTGTAGAAATGGGCGTTGGGATAGGCCTTGTAGGGAAGGTTGCCCGGACAGTCCGGCAGGATGACATGTCGGCCGGCAACCAGCGCATCGGCGGTTGCCGTGCACAGGATTTCGCTGCGCGAAGGGTTCACCATGACCCGGTATCGTCCGATATCGGACCAGAACCGCCGATTCGGTCCGAAGAACCGTAATTCAGCGCCTTCCTCTCGTGCGAAGGCGCGAAACTCTGCTTCATCGCGCCCCCCGCCAATGACATCGATGGGCCTTTTGGCACGGGCAGCGATGCGGGCAAGGTCGTCCAGGCCTTTTTCCCAGAGGAAAGCTCCGAGAAAATAGATCCCTTCGGTTTCCTGCGTAACGAGAGGCACCTGCGCGTAACCGGGCATGACACCGGTCACCCGTTCCACAGGCATCGTGATGCCCGGCAGGGTGAGGGCGGGCGACAGGCTGAGGGGCAGATCGATGCGCAGCCGCAGGGCGCGGCCGTGCAGATAAGATACCAGCCGGGCGAGGCTGTTTGGAAACGGCAGCCCGGACATGCGGATGTAGGTTTCATAATCCGTCATGCTGAGGCCGATCGTCTTGTCCGCCCGGATGCCCCTGCGCCCGGTCGTTACCGGATACCAGCACAGATGCTCCGGCTCGCTCGCGATCAGGCACCGGGCCGGCGGCGCGGCGCGGTAGACGTCTTCCATCGGCACGATCGACCCCATGCCTGCCACAAACCTTGCCCGATAAGGCCGGCATTCCGGAAATTTGTAGGGTCCGAAGGCTTCAAGTTCCGTCCGGAGCCAGTCGACCTGCTCGTCAAAATCGACGAAACGGGTCTCGCCCCACAGCCGTTGCTGTGAAACCTCATCCAGCCAGGGAAGAACATAGACAACCCGATAGCCAAGCGTTGCCAACCCGCAGGCGTGCCACAGTGAGATGAAGGACGGTCCGGTCATCCACGGCAGGGCGGCACTCGTCAGAACCGCAAAGTCATGGATCTCTTGACCTTTGGTACGTTCGCCAGACAGGGGCACTTGTCTCCAGTTTCAACAGCCAGAACCACGGGCAACGATCGGCCAGCGCTTGAAGCGAAGGAGGCGGCAGGCTGGCGTGAGACACCAGAACACATGATTCTCCGCCCGAGACAATCCACCATCGCAGGTCACGAAAGCCAGACAGGCCAGAACGCTAACGCCCGTTTCGACCTGTATTTTCCACAAGACGCCTGGCACGCCAAATGGTGAGGCCTTGTCACAAACGCGCGAATGAGGCCGTCTAAGACGAAAGTCACCCGCTCGTGACTTTCGGTTGAGTGCTCCATTGCATATTTTAGGGGCAATCGAACAAGGAATTGAGCCAAATGGTGGGATCGTTTTCCCGGAAGGCCGGCAAGGCCCTCCGCACCGCGCTTATTGTAACCGGCGGAATAGTTGCCCTGGCTGCGCCAATCAACGGCGCGCAGGCGCAACCCGAAAAAGTCATCGAACTGTTTACCAGCCAGGGCTGCTCCTCGTGCCCGCCGGCCGATCGGCTGGCGGAAAAGCTGGTGCAGGAAGATAACAACGTCCTGACCATGGTGATGCCCGTCGACTACTGGGATTATCTCGGCTGGAAGGACACGCTGGCAAGTCCCGTCAACTCGCAGCGTCAGCGGGCCTATGCCGCGCGGCGCGGCGACCGGTCGGTCTACACCCCGCAAATGGTGATCAACGGCGAGGAACACGTCGTCGGCAGCCGCGAAGGCGATGTAAGGGCCGCGCTGGCACGTACCGACCCCTTTACCGCGACAATCGACCTGAAGATTACCGACATGGTCGTCCAGGCAACGGTGAAAGGCTCCCTGCCCAAGGGCTTCAACATGGCGACCGTCTATTTCCTGCGCATGCAGGATGAAGCCCTCGTTGATATCGGCCGTGGCGAAAACGCGGGCCGCAAGGTGCGTTACGTCAACGTGGTGCGCAATCTGCAGCCGATGGGGATGTGGTCCGGCGGCCAGGAGACATTCCGCATGCCGAAGTCCAAACTGATGCTGAAAGGCGACGCCCGCTGCGCAGTTGTCGTGCAGCTTGAAAATCCCGACGGCCCCGGCCGGATCATCGGCGCGGCAACCATGAACAAGAGCGGCGGTCTGTGAACCGCCGCTGTGGTGTGGCCAAATATCAATTCCCTCTGAAAAACGAGCCCATCGGCCTCAAAGCCGGGTTGTAACCCCCGAGAAAACTGCTACCCCTTGCCCCGTTCGACCCGCCTCGGGATCGTAAACGCCCAAAGCACGGGCAATTTGCGAAACGCAGTGGCCGGTCAGGTTCTCTGCTTTGCCGGCGTCTGGTGAAGCAAATCGGTCCTGGGGGAACGCATGAAGTTGAAGCGCAGGCTTCAGATAGCCTTTTTGAGCATCGTTTTCGGCGTGGTCGTTCTCGGTCTCAAGATCGGCGCCTACCTGTTGACCGGCTCCATAGCGCTTTATTCAGACGCGTTGGAAACGACGGTCAATATCGCGTCCGCTATCGCTACGCTTGCAGCCGTCTGGTTCGCCGCCAAACCCGCCGACAGCAACCACCCCTACGGCCACGACAAGGTTGAGTATTTCGCGGCGGTTCTCGTCGGTGTGATGATCGTGCTTGCCGCCCTGTCGATTTTCCGCGCGGCTTGGCTCGGCTTCATCAGTGGCGACAGTCCGGAATATTCGCCAGCCGGTATCGGCATGAACCTGCTTGCCGCCGTCATCAACGGCGCCTGGGCGCGGTACCTGATGAGATATGGCAAACACGCAAGATCACCTGCCCTTGTTGCGGACGGCAAGCATCTGATGACCGATGTGGTCAGCTCCGTCGGGGTTCTGGGCGGTGTTGTGCTGGTGATGCTCACCGGCTGGAAAGTCATGGATCCCGCGCTTGCGGTTCTTGTCGGCCTCACCGTTCTCTGGTCCGGCTGGGGCCTCGTCAAGGAATCCGTCGGCGGACTGATGGACGAAGCCGCCTCGCACGACACATTGGACAAGATCCGTGTTCTGATTTCCGAACATGGCGAAGGCGCCCTGGAGGCACACGACCTGCGCACTCGCATTGCCGGCAAATCCACCTTCATCGATTTTCACCTGGTGGTGCCGGGCGAAATGTCCGTCGACAAGGCACATGAGATCTGCGACCGGATCGAGATTGCCATTGTCGAAGATGTCCCCGGAGCCCGGATCACCATTCACGTCGAACCGGAACACAAGGCCAAGCATTCCGGCATTGTGGTGCTCTAGGCGGTGGCCCGAACCCTCTGGTCTTAAAAATAGTAGGGATAACCGCGCATGAGCGAGGCGTTGTTATACTCGAAGACACCGGAGGTCTGGTCGCCCAGCCCACCGCAAACCCGCTTGCCACCACCGATGGCGCGACAGAGATGCCGAAGCAGGTGCCCGCCGGCGCGCCCCTCCGCGATCGAACAGGCATTGAGGGAAAGAACGCCGCCAGGGCGGATATACTGGCCCAGCGTTCTCCAGAAGTTCTCCATCCCGGAACTATGCGACACCATCCCGACCGGACTGGCCGCCGTGAATCCGCCTACGCAGTCTGCATCCAGAAGGGTCACCTGACCGGGAACGCCGCTGTGAAAGACCAACTCGACCACGCCGAAGCCACCCGATGGCGCGTTTTGAACCAGATGACCCAGAATTTCATCGGTCGAGGAATAGCTGTAACCGGAATGCGCGGCCATATAGCCCCGCGTCAAAAAATCAAGCTCACCATTATAAAGAAGTATCCGTGTCATATCGCGCCCCCCGGCACCAAATGTGCAACATGGCTTTCAGGATGAAGAAAGTCTCGTAATACCGCGAAATATTGCCTGAAGAACTGCTCCCTGTCACTCAAGGGACAGGATCGGGGTAAAAACAACTTCCAGAACGCCCCCCTCCTAAAATAGCAGCACTTTCGGAACGCTACGTCATCGGACGAGGTCTTTTCCGGCCCGGCCAACCAGCCTGTCTCCCGCCAGGGCACCTGCAGGCAGACCGAATTGCGTCTTGCCCTCGCCCGTCACAATCCATAATACTCTGCACCCGGCGATCCTCGCCGCCGTCTCACCGACGGGTCTGAACCGGGCATTTGCTCACTGCGGAACTGTCTTGGCGCCTGCCCCGGCAACGTCGAGATTTCCCCGCTCCGTCCCCGCAGCACGCCCCGGTTACTTCGGAACGATTTGAGGAACCAGTCTCATATGCCCAACTGGCGGCGCTGGCAGGCCCAGCTTCTTGATCATCTGATCCTGATCGGCGGCGCGCTTGTGATGACGCTGCCTGTCTATTCGATCTTCGCCGCAACCACCCATGAGGGCGGAAGGGTCCGGCCAAGGCTCGATCTGGGCAGTGGCACGCTGGAAAACTACGGACACTTTCTGCAGACCGGCGCGGGCTTTTCCGGTGACGTCACAGCATTGTCGATGATGTGGAATTCCTTCCTGCTGGGCGCTGGATTTGCGACCCTGAAGGTCGTTCTGTCCCTCATGACAGCCTATGCACTGATCTATTTTCGGGTTCGCTTTGCCAGCGCCATCTTCGCCGTGCTTCTGCTGACCCTGTTGCTGCCTCTGGAATCCCGGTTCCTGCCGACCTATGCCGTGACCGTCGAACTTGGCCTCGTCAACACGCGTGCGGGCCTCATCCTGCCGCTGGTCGCCTCCGGCCTTGGGACGCTGTTCTTCCGCCAGTTCCTCATGACGGTTCCGGATGCGCTGCTGGAATCGGCCAGGATCGACGGCGCTGGTCCGCTGAAGTTCTTCAAGGACATTCTGGTTCCCCTGTCGGCGCCGACAGCGGCCGCGCTGTTCCTGGTCATGTTTGTCAACGGCTGGAACCAGTATCTGTGGCCGGTAATGGTCACCTCGGAGGAAAGCACCTACACCTTGGTGCGCGGCATGCAGTTTTTCGGCAATTCCAGCCTGCGCGGACTGATGCTGGCGGTACTCGCGTTCGTGCCTCCGGCCCTGCTTGTCATATTGTTTCAACGACAAGTCGTTAAAGGCCTGTTCGACGGCTCACACTGACGACATCCGGCATTGAAACCGGCGGTCCCTGCCCCAATTTTTCCAGAACGACCCGAAAGGCACCTCATCCATGGCATTTGAAGCGATCCTGTTCGACTGTGACGGCGTTCTGGTGGATTCGGAAATCATCTATGTCGATGTCGAACGCGAACATCTGGCCCGGATCGGCCTGAAGTACGAGCTTCATGAGTATATGGACCGGTTCCAGGGCCTGGGCAGCACGGATTTCTGGGCGGCGCTCGACGCGGATTACCAGACCCTTGGCAAGGGACCGCTGCCTGAAACATTCGGACCGGATCTGGACGCTGCCACCCAGGCGCGGATCGACCGCGAACTGGCGGAAATCAAAGGCATCAAACAGCTGCTGGCAGCCCATGACGGCCCACGTGCCGTCGCCTCCTCCTCCCGCCTGCACCGGCTGACCCACAAGCTTCAACACACAGGGCTCTTCCCTTACTTCGAGCCGCATATCTATTCAGGCGAGCAGGTAACCAACGGCAAACCCGCGCCCGATCTGTTTTTGTTCGCGGCGGATAAGCTGGGTGTAGACCCGAAAGCCGCGCTTGTCGTGGAAGACAGTGTCAACGGCGTGAAGGCGGGCCTTGCCGCCGGCATGACGGTTTGGGGTTTTGTCGGCGGCGGTCATTGTCACGATGGCCACGCGGAACAGCTGCTTGGCGCCGGTGCACATCGGGTCGTCGACAGCCATGACAACCTGGCCGCTCTGCTGATCAGTGAAAGCACAGCAGCCTGAGGCTGTTTTGGGTCGATCTAAAAATCTGACAGAACCCGAATGCTCCTGAGAGATCCGCGCGCCGTTAGCCGGCGCGCGGCAGGCCATTCTAGCGCCCGAGATCGTGTTCCGGATTTGCGCTGATCTTGTGGATCGAAAGATCCGCCCCGCGGTGCTCGTCTTCCTGAGACAGCCTCAGACCCATCGTCGCTTTCAGGATACCATAGACGGCAAGACCCGCCCCAAGGGCGTAGACCGCCCCCAGGACCGTACCGATAACCTGCGAAACGGGAGATACACCGCCAAGGCCGCCCAGGGCCTCGAGCCCGAAGAAGCCAGCGGCGATACCACCCCACGCTCCGCAGATGCCATGCAGCGGCCAGACACCCAGAACGTCGTCGATTTTCAACTTGTTCTGGCAGATCTCGAAACCGATAACAAAGACGCCGCCGGCGACGCCTCCAACAACCAGGCTGCCGATCGGGTGCATGACGTCCGAACCGGCGCAGACGGCAACGAGACCGGCCAGCGCACCGTTGTGCACGAAGCCCGGATCATTCCGGCCGACGACCAGCGCCACAAGAATGCCGCCAACCATTGCCATCAACGAGTTGATCGCCACAAGACCGGAAATGCTCTCAAGTGAGGCAGCCGTCATCACGTTGAAACCGAACCAGCCGACACAAAGCATCCAGGATCCCATGGCGAGCCAGGGCAGCGATGAGGGCGGAATACCGATGGGACGGCCGTTGCGGTCGTAACGGCCCATGCGAGCACCCAGCAGCAGAACGGCGCCGAGCGCGATCCAGCCGCCGACCGCATGCACCACCACGGAACCCGCAAAGTCATGGAACGGCGCGCCGAAGGTCGCTTCCAACCAGCCCTGGAATCCGAAATTGCCGTTCCAGACCAGCCCCTCGAACAACGGATAGACGATACCGACCAGGGCAACTGTGGCCAGGCATTGCGGCCAGAACTTCATGCGTTCCGCGATGCCACCGGAGATGATCGCCGGAATTGCGGCGGCAAATGTTGTGAGGAAGAAGAACTTCACCAGGCTCAGACCCTGAAGTTCGAAGCCTTCACCACCACCTGACAAGGTCGCCGCGTTCACCAGGAACGTGGTGCCGTAGGCAACCGCATATCCGACAAAGAAATACGCCACTGTCGACAGGGCAAAGTCGACAAGGATTTTTACCAGCGCGTTGACCTGGTTCTTTTGCCGGACGGTGCCGACTTCCAGAAAAGCAAAGCCGCCGTGCATGGCGAAAACGAGAATAGCTCCCACAAGGACGAAAAAGACGTCCGCCCCGACCCCGGTTTCATTCATTTTGACCCCCAGATAGGCAATTTGCCGTTTGTTTTTGCGTTTCGGAGCGCACAGCATTCAAACTGCATGCCAAACGGGCAAAAGCTCAAAAAAGACCCGGGAATCAGCCGATTTTTTAATCGAAACCTTTGGAGGCCCCACCAAAGGGAACATGTAGATCGATTATTTTGTAATCATTCGCATTTTTTTTAGGCAAAAACAGAAACTCAGGGCAACTGTCCAAAAAAAGAGCCCGGGGTTGCCCCCGGGCTTTCCAAGTTTGCGGTCTGAGCCAATAGACCGCCTGGGAGATTTTTGTCGGCGCTGCCTTAGAGGCGGCCGGAGCCGGTTCCGAATTCCGGATAGGCTTCCACACCGATTTCGACCTTGTCGAGACCAAGGGCCTCTTCTTCCTCGGACACCCGGATACCCATGGTGGCCTTGAGGACGAACCAGATCACCGAGCTTACGACCAGGGTGAACGCACCGATGGAAACGATACCGATCAGCTGGGTGACGTAGGAAGCGTCGGAGTTGGACAGCGGTACGATGAGCGTGCCCCAGATACCTGCCAGCAGGTGAACCGGGATGGCGCCAACGACGTCGTCGATTTTCAGCTTGTCGAGCATCGGAACCGCGAAGACCACGATCACGCCACCGACACCGCCGACGAAGACGGAAACCCACACGCTCGGTGCAAGCGGTTCTGCGGTGATGGCAACCAGACCTGCCAGAGCGCCGTTCAGAGCCATGGTCACGTCGACCTTCTTGTAGAGGATCTGGGTGAGAACAACCGCGACGACGACACCGGCAGCAGCAGCCATGTTGGTGTTGGCGAAGATGCGGGAGATGTCGGAGACGTCACCGATGGAACCCATGGCGAGCTGGGACGCACCGTTGAAGCCGAACCAACCCAGCCACAGGATGAACGTGCCGAGGGTTGCGAGCGGCATGGAGGAACCCGGGAACGGGTGCACGGAGCCATCCGCACCATACTTGCCTTTACGGGCACCAAGGATAACCGCACCGGCCAGAGCAGCCCAGCCACCGACGGAGTGAACGAGAGTGGAACCGGCAAAGTCGGAGAACTCAGCGCCGCCGATAGCCTTCACGGCTTCGCCGTTGAGCCAGCCGCCGCCCCATTCCCAGGAACCGGTGATCGGGTAGATGATGCCCGTCAGGACTACAGTGAAAGCCAGGAAAGGCCACAGCTTGATGCGCTCGGCGAGCGTGCCGGACACGATCGACGCGGTGGTCGCACAGAAGACCATCTGGAAGAACCAGTCGGACGCCGTGGAGTAACCGGTGTCGAGTGCGTCGCCGCCGACGGCGTCAAACGCGTAAGGACCGAAGGAACCCATGAAACCGCCGTCAACGCCGGTGTACATCAGGTTGTAGCCGGTGATCCAGAACATCAGGCCTGCGATGGCGTAGAGCGTGATGTTCTTCAGGCACTGCATAGAAACGTTCTTGGAGCGGACGAGACCGGCTTCAAGCATTGCAAAGCCGGCGGCCATCCACATGACCAGGAAACCACCGATGAGGAACAGCAGTGTATTGAAGATATAGGCAACCTCGGGAGAGACTGCGGCTGGAGCTGCAGCGGCAGCCTCGGTATCCTGCGCAAGCACCGGCAGAGCCGTAAGGCTCAGCAGAGCCAGCGACGTCGCGCCCTTAGCGACAAGTTTTTTCATGATACGTTTCCTTACCTAAATCACAGAGCTTCGGCGTCGGTTTCGCCGGTACGGATGCGCACGACCTGATCGATCGAATGGACGAAGATTTTCCCATCCCCGATCTGGCCGGTCTTGGCAGCGCCGGAAATCACTTCGACGACCTTGTCGACGGAGGCGGCATCCACAGCGACTTCAATCTTCAGCTTCGGCAGGAAGCTGACGGCATACTCGGTGCCGCGATAGATTTCGGTGTGCCCCTTCTGGCGGCCATAGCCCTTCACTTCAGTCACCGTCAGCCCCTGGATGCCGATGCTGGTCAAGGCATCGCGCACTTCGTCGAGCTTGAACGGCTTGATGATGGCCATCACTATTTTCATTGCTCGTTCCATTCCCCTTCTTAGCGCCCCTTCCCGTCGAAGAAGCTCGGCCTACCACCCCGGAAACTGCGCCTGGTTCTGTCCCCCTCTGGAAGGATCTTCTCAGGTCTTCGGCTTCACCACGTGTCGTGGCCCCGGGCCGGTGTCAGCTCTTACTAATCAAGGACCGTGCCAACTTGGCTTTTTCGGAGAGTCTTTCGCGGAATCCCGCGGTTTTGCAGTGCAAAAAACGCCGGAGCCAACTTTGTGGCATAAATGGGATGACGGCTTTTCAGGCAGTTTTTCTGCCTATTTTTTACACACAGCACACTTTCGAGGTTAAAAATTGTGCACAAAAGACCGGCATTCGCTCCTCGCATAAAAATGCGGCACCTGAACCGGTCAACAAAGTTACGGCAGTGCAAACGGCCGTGCCTCGCCATCGCGGCGGCAGCCCGCCGCGAAAGCAGCTACCGTCTCGGTGCGGAGGCACAATCCGTATCTCAGGTTCCAGGTGGAAGACTGGCGCTGCACGCCTGTGTCCCACCCCTCCAGAGTAAGAGCCGCCACATCGAATAAGTTCGAGCTTGTTCGGGATCCTGGAGTATACTTTTCAGAAGTAACCCCGGCAGATGCAGCCATTAGTTGCTCTGTCTTTTCAATGACCCCACCCCAACGGACCAACCGGCAGAGGTAGAAATGAGACACAGTGCCAAGCTAGCGGCCATCGCCCTTTCCTTCTTGCCGGGTCTTGCGAGCGCGCAGGACGTGGCCGACACCATCTATTCCGGCGGCCCCATCCTGACCATCAATGACAGTCAGCCGAAGGTTGAAGCCGTCGCGGTGAAAGACGGGCGAATACTGGCGGCAGGAACGTTGGCCGATATTTCGGCCTTTAAAGGCGAAACGACGGAGGCGTTCGATTTGAACGGCCGGACGATGCTACCGGGGTTCGTGGATAGCCACGGACACGTGGTCATGGGCGGAATTCAGGCCCTTTCGGCGAACTTGCTTGCGCCGCCGGATGGCAACGTCACGGATATCGCCAGCTTGCAGGCAACGCTGAAAGCCTGGGCGGAGAAGAACGCTGCGACAGTCGACAAGGTGAAGATGATCATCGGCTTCGGCTACGACAACGCACAACTGGCCGAACTCCGCCATCCGACACGTGAGGATCTCGACGCGGTCTCGACGGAAGTCCCGATCGTGATCGTGCATCAGTCAGGCCACCTCGGTGTTGCCAATTCCAAGGCGCTCGAACTCGCAGGGATCACCGCTTCGACCGAAAATCCGGAAGGCGGTGTCATTCAGCGCACATCGGATGGAACTCCCAATGGCGTTCTTGAAGAATATGCCTTTTTCAATGTGCTCATCCCGCTGCTCGGAACTCTGGGGCCGGAAGGACTGTCTGCTTTCGCAGAAGCCGGAGCAGACCTCTGGATGCGCTACGGATATACGACCGCGCAGGATGGCCGCTCTTCCGGGGCGGTGGTCGAAGCCTTGAAGGCGGTCGACGCGGACAAGGGTCTTCCGGTGGACGTTATCGCCTATCCCGACGTGCTCGAAGCGAAGGATTACATCGCCCAGCATGTTTCGCGGGAATATGAAGGCAAAGTGCGCGTGGGCGGATGCAAGCTGACAATCGACGGCTCACCGCAAGGCTTTACCGCCTTGCGAGACCGGCCCTACTACGATCCCGTCGGCGATTATCCTCCCGGTTATGCCGGTTATGCTTCGGTGACGATGGAAAAGGTTCAGGACGCCGTGAACTGGTGCTACGAAAACGGCATCCAGATCATCACGCACGCCAATGGCGAAGGCGCCTCCGACATGCTGATTGCCGCCATTGGCGCGGCCCAGAAAAAATATGGAGACCCCGGCAACCGGCCGGTGCTCATCCACGGCCAGTTCCTGCGTGAAGACCAGGTGGACAGCTACAAGCGGCTTGGCGTCTTCATGTCCCTGTTCCCCATGCACACCTTCTATTGGGGCGATTGGCACAGAGACCACACGGTCGGCCCGGTGAACGCGGACAATATTTCACCAACAGGGTGGGTACGCGAACGCGGCATGAAGTTCGGCTCCCATCACGATGCGCCCGTCGCCTTCCCGGACAGCATGCGTATTCTCTCAGCGACGGTCACACGGCGCACCCGGTCGGGCGACATCCTTGGCCCGAGCCAGCGGGTAGACGTCATGACCGCCTTGAAAGCCATGACCATCTGGCCCGCATGGCAACAATTCGAGGAAAACGACAAGGGGTCGATCGAAGTCGGCAAGCTGGCCGATTTCGTTCTGCTGTCCGAAGACCCGACGGCGATCGATCCGGAGAAGCTGGCCGGGATAAAGATCGAAGGGACAGTGAAAGGCGGCAATCTGGTCTATGACGCACAGAAAGACAGCCGTCGGGGCGACCTCTCCCCGCAATTTCCGGTCTTCGGCAATCCGGAAGCAGCGCATCATCTGATGCATGCAATGTATGACGGCTTGAGCGGCGTTTCCAATCAGTAAGCAGACCGCATGCTGCGTCGGGACGGCCTCCGAAGGCCGTCCTGAAGACAGGGCAACTCGGTCAATGCCTCAACCGCAGAAGCAGCTCCCGGGCAGATCCTCAGGCTGAGAAGCCGCCACTTTCCAGGTAGGCGATCTCTTCCGGTGTCGATTGCCGGCCGAGAACGGCATTGCGATGCGGAAAGCGGCCGAAGCGGCGGATGACGTCGAGGTGGATCAGCGCGTAGTGATAGAGTTCCGTGTCGCCAAGGACGCGGCACAGGTCAACAGACCTTTCCTGATGCGCCATGTCTTCTGCGTGCTCGAACGGCAGGTAGAAAAAGCCGCGCGCCTCCTTGGGAAACGCCCTGTCAAAACCACGATCAAGCGCTTGTTCGGCGACCTCTACGGCCTTCGGGTCCGCCCGGAAAGCCTTGGGACTGCCGCGGAAGACATTGCGCGGGAACTGGTCAAGCAGGATCAGGAGCGCGAGCGCACCATCGGCCGTATCCGCCCAGCCATCGAGCTTGCCCTCAGCCGCATCCTCGATAGCGGCCAGGAACCTGTCCCGGCACAACTTGTCGAACTTGTCGTCCTTTGCGAACCATTTCGCCGGCCCGGCGTTCCACCAGAAATCGAGAACGTCGAGGGAGGTGATCGGCTGGTCTGTCATGGCGGCAATTTCCGGAGATGAAGGAGTGGAAGGGGTGCGATCCGTTCCTGCCAGCTTCACTTGCCCGCTGTCAACGCGCCGCAGGCCAATGTCTGCCAGTTGACCTGGTGTTGCCGTGTCTGGGCATCCAGAAAGCCACTGTCCTTCAGGGCGGTCATTTCCTGCCTGAACGCCTCGACCAGCGCGGGATCCGTTCCCTGGCTGAACACGGCCCACAGCGGGTTGGCAAGTGCTTCGACAAAGACCACCGGCTGCAGGAGGCCGCCGTCATATCCCTGCTTGCAGGCGCTCGCCTCTGCCAGGAACCCAGTCAGCGGCAGCACATCGATCCGCTCCAGGTAAAGCATCTCGATACCTTGGTGAAAATCGGTGATCGGCACCAGGTTCCCGGTTTTCTCGAACCCGAGCTGTTTGAGGTGGGACAGAAGATTGGAGCCGTCCTGAACACCGATCCGCACCTTCTGATCACGCAGGTCCTCGACCGTGTCGGCTTTGATCTTCGGTCTGGTCGAGAGCTGGTAGAAATTCTGCCCATAGGGCGAGACTTCGCCCAGCCAGATGAATTTATCTTCTCGCTCCGGCGTTCGCGACAGCGAGAAAAAAAGCACATTCGGCATGGTTTCGGCCAGGAGCATTGCCCGCTTCCAAGGCAGGAATTCGTAAGCGCCGATCTTCAGCGGGATTGTTTCCCCGACCCGCCTGGCAACTTCGAGCATATAGGCCGTGACATAACCGTCCGGCTTGCCCGCGTTGTCCCATTGCAGCGGTGCAAAACTCTGGGTGACGATCTGGATTTCGGCTGGGTCTGCCTTTGCCGGGCCGGCAACAAGCGAAAGGGCCGCGGCCGCAAGCATGATTGCGCTCCGGAGTCCTGCTTTCATTCCTGCACCATGCAATCGTCCCGCGCCTTTGAAAAAGCTGTTTCTCGCAGTTAAACCCTGCCGGCGGATTGCGGGTGCGCCTTTGCGACAGCCGTCATTCCGGAACCGGACCCACCTGGCCTGCCGCCTGGGACGGTTTTCATCCCTGTACCCCGATGACACCGGCAAATCAGGCTAGTTTTGACTTCCTAATCTTGTATGAATGGCCAACAAAGGGAAGAAATTTCGACCCGCCACCGGCGCCCCTGAAACGGAGACTTTGTTGACGACCGGAACGACACTCGATCTGAAGGGCCTGAAATGCCCGCTGCCCGTGCTCAAGACCCGCAAGGCCCTCACCCGGTTATCCAGCGGCGAGCAACTGACGGTTTTGACCACGGACCCGATGGCGGAAATCGACATTCCCCATTTCTGCAACGAGCAGGGCCATACCCTGCTGGAAGCAGAGCGCATGGAGGGCGGCCACCGGTTCGTGCTGACCAAGGGCGGCTAGATCAACAAACGATCAGCACCCGGCTTTAAGCGTCACTGCATCTTGCCGGCAATCTTGTCGATATCCGCCGCGAGCTGGAGGTCCAGTTTGCTGAGCCCGCCAACGTCATGGGTCGACAGGGTGATATCGACACTGCGATAGACATTGAACCATTCGGGATGGTGGTTCATCTTTTCCGCCACCAGCGCGATCTGGGTCATGAAGGCAAAGGCTTCGCGGAAATTGTGAAACTTGAAGGATTTCGATATCGCCTCCCGGTCTTCGCACATGTGCCAGCCCGGCAGATCGTTCAATCCGGCGGCGCGGTCTTCCGGCTTCAGTCGTTCAACCATCTGGTCCTCCTGTTTTGTGTAACGGCCCGGCTCGAAAACGAGCCGCCTGCCTGTCGTGCACCTAATCCAGTTCTGTGTCAGCCCAATGGCGGGCTGCCAGCATCCGCTTGGCGCCTGTTTCAAGGATAACCCGCTTGCCCCACGCCGTCCTCTTCGTTTGCCTTGGCAACATCTGCCGGTCGCCACTTGCGGAAGGCGTTTTCCGCGACATCGTGCAGGAGGCAGGGCTGGCAGACAGTTTCGTGGTCGATAGCGCGGGAACCGGTGCCTGGCACATCGGCAATCCACCGGACCCACGCTCCATCGACATAGCCGCGCGGCATGAGGTCGATATCTCCGCCCAAAGGGCACGGCAGGTGCGGGCAGATGATTTCCGCCGCTTCGACACCATCGTCGCCATGGACAGGGACAATCTCGCGGCCCTCAAGCGCATGGGCGGAGCGAGCAGCCCCCGGCTACGATTGCTTTTGAACAGACCGCCGCAGGATGTTCCCGATCCCTATTACGGCGGCCCGGACGGCTTTGAACAGGTGTACCAGCTCGTGCGCACTGGTGGTCAAAGTCTCTTTCAGGACCTGATGACGAGCGCCTGACAATGCCAGGCACGCTGCTTGACCACACGACAAGCCGGGGATTGCCGGGCACGGGTTCATAAATCCGTCTCAGACACCGGTGTATGGGTGTCTGACCTGCACGACTTCCTTGGCACCAAAATGAAAATTCTGTGGTGGTCTCTTGCGGCCGCGCTGATCCTGGCCGGGCTGGTAACGGTCTGGCTGCCGATCCCGACCGGCGTCCCCCTGCTTGCGCTCGGCATGATTGTCATTGTCGGCACGAACCGGAGTGCGGCACGCATGCTGCGCAGCCGCAGACGCAAGACGCCGCCGCTCAACGATGCCATTACCTGGGTGGAAGACCGCTCGCCCTTGCGCTTTGCCCGCATCCTGAAACGCACGAGACCACGCAAGAAGTAGGGTGTTTGTCAGCGTTCGGCAAAAACGCGACCGATGCCGCGAAGTGCCCGTCGGACCCGAACCGCCAGCCGTTGCAACACCCGCTGCAAGCGCCGCCCCTTCACGGTGAACCACTCGTCAAGCTGGCGATCGCTCACCAGCGGAGGGGTCTTGCGATAAAGCAGATGGTGGATCGCCAGAATCAGGAGCAGCGTCACGCCCCAGGACAACAGCGTATCGGACAGGAAGTGCCCGCCGAAAGCCACCCGGTTGGCTGACAGGATCAGGCCGAGCGGGATCAGAAAGACGAGAGCGCCCTTGCGCCAGGTTGCTGGCACAAGCATGGTAATTGCCGCCACCAGCCACATGGCAGCCGACCCTTCCCCGGACACGAACGAACAGTTGCTGTCGCAATAGTTCGAGATTTTCCAGACCGGCTGGTACGGCAGATCCCCACCGAAGATCTCGACATTGCGGGGCCGCGGGCGGCCCCAGTTGTCTTTCAGGATCAGGTTGACCAGAACCCCCGGTCCAAGGATCAGCGTCGACAGCAGGAACACCGGCTGACGCAGTGGCATCAGCGGCTGACGGCCCGGCACCAGCAGCTTGATGAGCAGAACCGCCACGCAGACGATGGCGATCACCCGGACAAGAAACGGTCCAAGGTGCCGGACATCGCGCAAGAACGCGACGTTCTCGGCCTTGAAGCCCTCATCGCCAAAATGGAAAAGCCCGCTCGCCCAGAGATCGACGCCGGGAAAGGCCAGAAAGAACAGGGACAAAAGGCAGATATAGAGCCCAACGCACACCATCGAATGGTTAATGCACCAGATGGATAGTTTGCTCAGTCCGGTCTTGGGATTATGCTGCTGGGGCTGGGTTTGCGTCATGGCTGCTCTTTAACGCATCCAATTGCCCGATCCAATCCCTTCCTGAAACCGGCCGGTTCAGATTTTGCGGAGATGCGGAATGTGAAAAACAGTCAGCCGCCTGCGGCCCCTACCGGCACGAATATAGTGTCATTGCGGCAGGACCGGAAACCGGTGGTGGAATTCTGGTACGAGTTTGCATCCACCTACAGCTATCTCTCGGCCATGCGGATCGAAACGCTTGCAAGCGACTATGGCGTTGAGATCGCTTGGCGGCCATTTTTGCTCGGTCCGATCTTCAAGAAGCAGGGCTGGCCAACCTCTCCCTTCAACCTTTATCCCGCCAAGGGCCACTACATGTGGCGCGACATGGAAAGGCTTTGCAGACAATACGGCCTGCCGTTCACCTTGCCGTCTCCCTTTCCCCAGGACGCACTGCTGGCCGCCAGGATCGCACACGCAGCACAGAACCAGCCCTGGATAGGGGCCTTTACCCGTGCGGTCTTCATCGCTGAATTCGGACAGGGACTGAACATCGCCGACGAAAGCCTGATGGCCGAACTGCTGCTGGAAATCGGCGCTCCGGCCCGGACGGCCCTGTCGACCGCCCACAGCCGGGAAAACAAGATAAGTCTGCGCGCAGCCGTTACCGAAGCCGAGAAACTCGGCATCTTCGGCGCACCGAGTTTCGTCATTCCAGGCGGAGACCTCTACTGGGGCGACGATCGGCTGGAACAGGCCCTCGAGGCAGCCGGAAACCTGGTTGAAACAGACGCCTGAAGACCGCCTCGCATTCATCCGACATCCCAACTCAAAACCCGGCTTGCGGGACCCGAGATCGAAGGCTATATACGAAACATATACGTTTCATATAACCAGCCATTTCGGGAGACAGTCATGGGCATCGTCAAGATCGACGAGGGTCTGCACGAGGAAATCCGCCGAGCCAGCACCGTCATGTGCCGCTCCATCAATGCGCAGGCCGAATTCTGGATGAAGATCGGCATGCTCGCCGAGGCAAACCCGACCCTGTCCTTCAGCGACATCATCAAGATGCAGCTCGAAGCAGCGCAGGCTCCCTCGGCAGATGCGGCGGTTGCCTGACATGGTCAAGACCCCGGAAGAACTGGAACTCATGCGCAACTCGGGCAGGTTGCTCGCCTCCGTCTTCGAGATGCTCGATGGTGTTGACCTTGCCGGAATGTCGACACTCGCCGTCAACGACATGGTGGAGCGTTTCATAACCGAGGACCTTGCCGCCCGTCCGGCCAGCAAGGGGCAATACGGCTTTGAATTTGTGCTGAATTGCTCAATCAACCAGGTCGTCTGCCACGGCATTCCGGACCGGAACGAGATCATCCGCGACGGCGACATCATCAATCTGGATATCACGCTCGAAAAGGACGGCTTCATTGCCGATTCCAGCAAGACCTATGTCGTCGGAAACGCCAGTGCGGCCGCAAGGCGGCTGGTGCGTGTTGCCCAGAAAGCGATGTGGAAAGGGATCGAGCAGGTAAGGCCCGGCGCCTATCTGGGCGATATCGGCCATGCAATCGAAAAACACGCCAAGAAGAACGGTTACTCGGTGGTGCGCGACTATTGCGGGCACGGCATCGGCCGTGAAATGCACGAGGAGCCCAATGTGCTGAATTTCGGACGGCGCGGAACGGGCATGAGATTGCGCGAAGGCATGGTCTTCACCGTCGAGCCGATGATCAACCAGGGCACCAGCCGGGTTTCAACCGAAGAGGACGGCTGGAAGGTTGTGACCAAAGACGGTAAGCTGTCGGCGCAGTTCGAACACACGGTCGCCGTTACCGCCGATGGTGTCGAGGTTCTGACCCTGCGCCGAGATGAAACTGCCCTGACAGCATAGAGGCCGTAAGGTGTGGCCCTCAGCCCGCTCTGCGTCCGCTCGCCAGTTTCATCGCCTCGAAAAGGGCGGCAGGTGACAGGGGTTTTGTCAGGATTTCCCGGAACCCTGCATCCCGCAAACGCGTGTCGCCAACAGACTCCAGAGCCGCCGTCACGGCGATCAGCGGCAGGTCCGGGCGCAGAGATCCGAGCGCCTCGGCCGTTTCGACACCACTCATGCCGGGCATGTGCAGATCGAGCAACGCGGCATCGAAGTCGCTCTTTTGAACGAGACCGACAGCCTGCTCGCCCGATCTGGCGGCCTCCGACGAAATGCCGAAGGATTCCAGCAGCGCTGCCAGCAGACGGCAATTGGTCTCGTTGTCATCGACAATAAGCACATGCGCCGACAAGGGCCCGGTGACAGACGCATCTTCGGATGTTTCCGACGTTCCATGCTGGTCTGCCTCGGCCTGCAACAGGCCGTCATCGCCCTCGCCGAGCGGAATTTCCACGTTGAACCGGCTGCCGCCGGTCTCGGAACGCGCCAGTGTCAACCGGCCATTCATGTCCCGGACGAACTGTGCCGTCCCCCAAAGACCAAGACCCGTTCCAGGCGCGGTTTCCCGGCCGTGCCGGCCCCGGACGAAGGGCCGGAACAGCCGTGCACCTTCTTCAGGCTCGATGCCGGGGCCGCTGTCTGCAACGGAAATCAGAATGGAGGACGGATCGCCCTGACCGGATGCATCCTCCGATTTGTGGCCGGCTGCGCGAACCTCGACCGTGACCCCGCCCTCAGCAGTGTATTTGACAGCATTGTCCAGCAATGTCGTGATCACCCGGCGCAGTGTCCCACCACTTGATGTAACCGCCTCGCGGGCCTCGTCGTCTATTTTCAGCGTCAAGGTCAGGTTTTTTGCTTCGGCCGCGACCTGGAAAAGGTCGGCGATTTCCGAAACGATATCTGCGATCCGACTGGGTCTTGTTTCCGCTTGCGATCCCGGTTCGGCAGCCGTGACAAGCTCGCCCGTCATTTGCGTAAGTGCATCGATGGAGCGAATGAGGATCGACAGTTGATCTTTTTGTGTCCCGTTCAGCGGACCGGTGCCGATCAGTTCCGCCGTCAGGCGCATGGCTGCAAGCGGCGTTCTGAGATCGTGGGCCAGAAGCGCAAGTTTGACGCTGTCCTCGTCATGATTTGCCATGCGGCCGGAGATCCTTCGCCTGAATGGGTCTCAACCGGGCTTGCCAGACACGCGCCAAAAAGCCAAGTTGGTCGAAATTCTGCTTACCTTGCCGTGTGGCCGCTGTCCATCCAGACCGGCATCCACCTGCACCCAGTCCCAAATCAACCGGAAACAGCCTTCGGGTTGCCGCATAGATGCTTGCTCAAACACTTACGATCGTCGCCCCGGTTTTCCTGCTGATCGGCATTGGCTACTGTCTCGCCAAAACCCGCATTCTGAACCAGAGCATCAGCGAAGCACTCGGGCAGTTCGTCTATATCGTGGCGATCCCGGTGCTGATCTTCCGATCGCTGATCGGCGCTGACCTCAGCGCGGGTGTTCCGCTGGCGCTCTGGGCAACCTACTTCATCGGCGTCGGCTTTGCCTGGCTGCTCGGATCGCTGATCATTCGCAAGGGTTTCGGCCGCGATGCCCGGGCAAGCGCGATCGGCGGGATATCCGCCGCCTTCGCCAACACGATTCTGGTCGGACTGCCGCTGGTCGCCTCGGTATACGGCGACGAAGGCCTGGCCCCGCTGCTGCTGATCATCTCGATCCACCTGGCCACGATGACAGTGCTGATGGCGGTGATGATGGAGCGGGCAGCTGCGATCGACAACGGCACGGCCTCCCCTCCCATTTCCCAACTGTTGATGGGAGCCGGAAAAAGCCTGGTGAAGAACCCCCTCGTCGTCACCATCGTCGCCGCCTTTATCTGGCGGCAGACAGGCCTGGAGCTGCCGGAGATCGGTCTCGACGTTATCAGCCGCATCGCCGCCACGGCACTGCCTCTGTCACTGCTGTCACTGGGCATGAGCCTCGTGCAATACGGCATGCGCGGCAATATCGTGCCAGGACTGATCCTCAGCATCATCAAGATGCTGCTCATGCCGATCGTCGTTTTTAGTTTCGGGGCTTTCGTGTTCCACCTGCCGCCTCTGTGGACAGCCGTTGCGACCTTGACGGCCAGCTGCCCGACAGGTGTGAACGCCTATATTTTCGCCAACCGCTACGGCACTGGCCATTCCATGTCCGCAAATGCGATTACCATGACCACGCTCTGCGCCATCGTTACAGCCAGCTTGTGGATCTGGTTCCTGGACCATTGGTTCGGCATGAGCCTGCGCTAATCCCTGAACGCGCTAGAGCCCGATCCTCTTGCGCAATTCGGCATGGGTCATGCCGGCCTCACGCAACGACCGGAGACTGGTGTCCTTGCTGGACTTCGAGAGCTTGCGTCCGTCCGCCCCCAGGACGAGCCTGTGATGCCGGTAGACCGGTGACGGCAGGCCGAGCAGTTCCTGCAGGACCCTGTGCACGCTGGTTGCGTGATAAAGGTCCTGTCCGCGCAGCACATCGGTGATGCCCTGCCTGGCATCATCGACCACCACCGACAGATGATAGCTCGTCGGCGTGTCCTTGCGGGCAAGGATAACATCACCCCACGCTGCCGCCTCGACAGGCACCGCGACAGGTTCGGCAAACAGGCTTTCGCCTTCCGCCCCCGTTTCCTGCCACGACAGCGCCCTTCCGATCTGCGCGAGGGCGCGCTGCATGTCGAGACGCAGTGAGAACGGCGCATCGCTGGCCGCCCGGCTCCTGAGCTCTTCCGGCGAAAGAACCGCGGCATCGCCAGGATAAAGCGGCGCACCGTCAGGATCCCGCGGCCAGCTTTCTCCATTGGCTTCCTTGGCTGAAACGAACGCCTTGATTTCAGCACGGGTCAGATAGGCGGGATATACCAGGCCCATGTCCTGCAACTTTTCCAGGGCTGCCCGGTATTGCGGAAAATTTTCCGATTGGCGCAACACGGGCTCATCGAGCGGCACGCCCAACCAGGCGAGATCCTCGAACATCTCCCGTTCCAGGTCCGGTGTGCACCGGGTCTGGTCGATGTCTTCCACCCGCACGAGAAACCGGCCACTGAGCGCAACAGCTGCACGCGCATTCAGGAGAGCCGAAAGCGCATGCCCCAGATGCAAGTGCCCATTGGGTGAAGGAGCAAAGCGGAATACGGGCTGGGTCATGAGATCGGCAAAGGCTGTTGACGCGGAGCGGGCTGATGAGTGAAGTCCTACCTATCATTCCCCAGCCGCCGCGCAAGAGACAGTATCGCCCGGCAGTTCAAGACATATCCGGACAAGCCCCGCCGACATGACCCCGATTGCCACCGAAGAAGACATCGAAGCCGGTCTCAAGGCGCTGATCCGTCTCGACCCGCGCCTGCAGGAAATTGCTGGAACAGCAGGCCCGATCCCCTTGCGCCGTCGCGCGGCCGATTTTGAAGGTCTTGCACAGATTGTCACCGGACAGCAGGTGTCGGTTGCCAGCGCGGCTGCCATCTTCGCGCGCCTTCAGGTGCTGATTGCGCCGCTGACGGCAGAAAACCTGGCAACCTTCACCGACGAGGAACTGGCAGACGCCGGCCTGTCCCGACCGAAAATCCGGACCTTGCGCGCGCTGACGGAAGCTTGCGGCAATGGTCTCGACCTTGCTCATCTGGCACAGGCGCCGGCGGATGAAGCCCACCGCGCATTATGCGAGATAAAGGGCATCGGCCGCTGGACCGCGGATATCTTCCTGCTGTTCTGCGCGGGACATCCTGATGTCTTCCCGAGTGGTGACCTGGCCTTGCAAGTCGCGGTTCAGGAGTCCCTCGGCTTGGCAGAACGTCCGGCACCAAAAGAGCTCGACGTCATCGCCGAGGCCTGGGCACCGCACCGTGCTGTCGCCGCCCGTCTCTTCTGGGCTTGGTACAAGGTGAAAAAACAGGGCCGGGAAACCCTGCCGGTCTAGGGTGTGGCCCCTATCGGGCCGACATGTCCGCAACGGCCCGCAACAGAAGATCGATGTCCTCCGGCCGGGACAGACGATGATCGCCATCCGGCACCAGCGAAAAGGTGACATCGTCCAGCGGCAAGGCCTCAACCAGGCGGCGTGCATGACTTTCCGGCACATCCGGGTCCTGCGCGCCCTGCAGGATCGTAACGGGAGCGCCGAGATGAAGCGGCGCCCCTAAAAGAAGGTGATTGCGGCCATCTTCGATCAGCTTGCGCGTGATCACATAGGGCGCGTCGCTATAGGCTGAAGGCTGCTCCCAGCGGCCATCGGCAAGAATAGCGGCACGGATCTCATCGCTGAAGCGCTGCTTCCACATCAGCTCTTCGGTAAAATCAACCGCGGGAGCAATCAGAACCAGCCCCTTGATACGGCCAGTGTCCTTGCGGGCGAGCGCCAGCAACAAGGCGAGCCACCCGCCCATGGAGGAGCCGACCAACACGGTTTCGCCCGGGCAACAAGCATCGAAAACGGCAAGCGCTTCCTCCAGCCAGTCGGAAACACAGGCATTCTCAAAATCACCCTCCGACAGGCCATGGCCGGAATAGTCGAACCGCACCACACCCTGCCCGTTTCGTGCCCCCTCCTCGGCCAATGCCTCGGCTTTTGTCCCGGACATGTCCGACTTGAACCCGGACAACCACAAGATGCCGGCTAACGAACTTGCCCCGGAACCCGGCGCGTTCCGCACGGCAATCCGGCGTTTCGCGTCGTTTTTTCCAATCTGGATGAATTGCGGTTCGGAATCACCCATATTAAGGCTCTCGTTCTGATAGATGTTTTCTGTTCATGCCATTTGGCACAGACGCCCCGCCTTGACCAGTTCACCGGAGATCCGATTTGGTTCATCTGCCTTCTGAGACCACGATTTTGCAAGTGATCCCGGATCTCAACTCCGGTGGCGCCGAGCGCACGACGCTGGACGTTGCCAAAGCTGTGGTGGAAGCCGGTGGAAAGGCTCTCGTTGCAAGCCAGGGCGGCCAGATGGTGCCGGAACTGGAAGCCCTTGGCGCGGAACACATTGTCCTGCCCGTCAAGTCGAAGAACCCGGCAACCCTCTGGAAGAATGCAGCCAGGCTGGCGGACATCGTGACCACACGCAAGGTCAGCCTGCTTCACGCTCGCAGCCGGGCCCCGGCATGGTCGTGCCTTTGGGCCGCACGGCGCACCAGAACCCCTTTCGTGACCACCTACCACGGCACCTATAACCAGTCGAATGCACTGAAGAGCTGGTACAATTCGGTCATGGCGCGGGGGGATGCGGTGATTGCCAATTCGCATTTCATATGCGGGCTGATCGAAGACCGGCACCCGTTCGCAAAAGGCAAGATCACCGTCATCCAGCGCGGATCCGATCTGAAAGGCCTGCTACCCGACAATGTCAGCGCCCTGCGGCTGCAGGCATTGAAGGACCAGTGGGGCATCCCGATGGGACGGCCAATACTCCTCAACATGGCCCGGCTGACCGCCTGGAAGGGACAGCGCGTCGTGATCGAGGCGATGGCGCTTCTGCAAGACAGGCTGCCGTCCGACCCGATCGCCATTCTGGCGGGCGACGCCCAGGGTCGTGACGGATATCTGGCGGAGTTGAAGAAGCTGATTGCCGACAACGGCCTGCAGGACAAGGTCCGGATCGTCGGTCACTGCGCCGACGTTCCCGCCGCCATGGCATTGGCCGACATTGCGATTGTTGCTTCTGTCGAACCGGAAGCCTTCGGCCGGGCGGCAGTCGAAGCACAGGCCGCAAGGGTGCCTGTGATCGTCTCCAACCTCGGGGCGGTACCTGAAACCGTCCTTTCCCCGCCCGATGCGGCCGAAAGCGAACGTACCGGCTGGCGGGTGGCACCGGGCGACCCTCAGGCTCTGGCGGACGCCATTGTCCGTGTGTTGGGCCAGGACGTGGACGAGAAAAACAAAATGGCGGACCGGGCTCTCGCCCATGTCCGCCAGAATTTCTCGGTCGAAACCATGTGCGCCCGCACGCTGGGTGTTTATGCCGGCCTGCTGGGCACCTGATCTCAGCCGGCGCGTACGCGTGCCAGGAAGCCGTCGACCTCCGCCTGAAGCGCCCGGGCATTGCTCGCAAGCGTGCCGGACGCCGCCTGCAGCTCTTCCGCCGCATGCCCCGACTGGGTGGCTGCTTCGCTGACGCTGCTGATGTTGCGGGTCACATCGCGTGTACCGGTGGAAGCTTCGTGCACATTGCGTGCGATCTCGGTGGTTGCCGCGCCTTGCTCTTCGACAGCCGCCGCGATCCCGCCGGCAATCTCGTTGATCTCGAAGATCGTCTTGGTGATGCCGTCGATAGCAGAGACCGCGTCACGGGTCGCCGACTGGACACCGGAAATCTGCTGGGAGATTTCCTCGGTCGCCTTGGTCGTCTGGCTGGCCAGTTCCTTCACTTCCGACGCAACGACGGCAAATCCCTTGCCGGCCTCGCCCGCACGGGCCGCTTCAATGGTGGCATTGAGCGCCAGAAGATTGGTCTGCTCGGCGATATCGGAAATAAGCTTCACCACTTCACCGATGCGCGAAGCGGCTTCGGCGAGCCCCTGAACCTGGTCGTTGGTCTTCTTGGCTTCCGCCGTTGCCGTGGCAGCAACATTTGAAGACTGGGCGACCTGTCGGGAAATTTCCGAAACCGTCGACGACAGCTCTTCGGCTGCGGAGGCAACGGTCTGAACGTTGGCAGATGCCTGCTCGGCTGCCGCGGCAACGTTCGAGGATTGTTGCTGGGTCTGCTCGGCGGTGGCGCTCATGGAACTTGCGCTCGATTCCAGCTGGGACGACGAGGACGATACCGCCTGGACGATTTCACCAACGGAGCTTTCGAAACTATCGGCAAGCTCCATCATCATCCGCTTCTGCTCGGCGGCGGTTCTTGCTGCCTGTTCCTTCTGCTCCGCTTCCAGTTCGCGGGTCCGGACGGCATTGGCGCGGAAAACTTCCACGGCGCGGGCCATGCTGCCGATCTCGCTCTTGCGGTCGGTGTACTGGACGTCGATGTCGATGGATCCGCCAGCGAGCGTTCCCATGGTTCCGGTAAGCGTTTTCACCGGCCTGGTAATGCTGCGGCCGATCAGCCAGCCAAGCCCGATGGATAGCACCAGCGCGATGGCGGAGACGGTCAGGAATGTTGTTTTGGAGAAGGCCTGGGCAGTGTCCAGCGTTTCCCCGGCGGCCAGCTTGCCCGCATAGGCCGCTTCTGACATCACCGCCCATTCCGGAGCAACCTGGGCGTAGATTGCCTCGATCTCGGCCAGGTCGGCAGCAATCTTCAGGGACAATTCGGCATAAGCCTGGAAGGAGGCCTGGTAGGTATCCAGCAGCTTGCCGATTTCCGCCTGTTCGGCGTCGGGCAACCCGCTTTTCGGCAGCAGATCTGCGAATTCAGCCCGCCGTTCGCTGATCCTGCCGATATATTTCTCGTCACCGCGCAGCATGAAATCTTTTTCATGACGGCGCATCATCAGCATCTTGACGGTCAAGGCATCCAGATTGGCGGCATCCAGCTTGCTTTCCACGTCATGCACGGCAGTGCGCAGAGACCCCTGCAGCCCGGTGCTTTCATCAAGCCCCATTCGGGTAAGCTCACTGGTCAGAGCGTCGAACTTTGCCTTGTGCTGGTCAAGAACATCGCGAAGCTTGGCGATGTTATCCTTGATGGAAGCCGATTGCGGCTTCGTATCGACATCGTTCAGGTTGCTCTGGGCTTTCTCGAACTCGGCCTTGTATTCCTCGACAAAGGCCAGGTCCTTGTTCAAAAGAAAGTCCTTCTGGCTGCGCTGCATGTTCTGGGCATGAGCCTGAACCTGCGACACCTTGAAGTCCATTTGCGAATATTCAGCCAGATTGTCGATTTCGTGCGACACGATTTGCTGGCTGTAAAGCGCCGTGCCAAGCAATACGCCAATGGCAACCACGGCGATTGCGGACAGCGCTCCGACACGCACCGCGATGGGCAGATCTGCAAAGAACTTCATAATGGTCTCGTTTTTTTGGGGCAGCTCTTGTCGAGCCTTGCACAGTGTGCCCAGAAAACGCTCAAGCCATTAATTTTCCTTTACGCAACTTGAATACTGAGCCGACTAATCTTCTAAACCAGAGGTTTATACTTCTACGCACTCAATCATTCAGAGAATTCAATCAACTTATTATTTAGGCAAAGCAGCCTTTTTCACTGCCCTGGAATTCCGGCCTGCCCAAAAACCGCACAGTTTCTCGGCCCCCTCCTGTCACTTTTGACCATCACGAAAGGAGCGCGGACGCCAGTGTGCGTCATTTTTTCGCGTCGGGTCGGTGCAATCTTTTTCAGGGTTTCAGCCAAAAATGACCCCAAACCGGCAAAGGCTTGGGTTCATTCTGCCGATACGCAAATCCTGTGGTCTCGCTGCACGCCATCAGAATGCGGGCGTCACGCGGCCAGCGGATAGGCCTCTTCCACCAGATAGGGGCCGCCACCGACACTCGATTTCGCCGAGAACAGCACAAAACGTCCGGCAATGAAGGGCTGCGCCTGGAAGTTGCCGCGCTCGCTCAGCCACTTGGCCACGTCCTCGTTGGTCGAGGTCCTGCAACGGGCAAGGGTGACATGCGGAACATACTTGCGCCGCTCGGCCGGCAGATGCAGACGCTGGATGATGCGCTCCTGCTCGGCCTGCAATTCGGCAAGTTGAGCGGTCGGCTCAACCCGGGCCCAGACCGCATGCGGCTTGCCGTTGCCGAAAGAACCAAGTCCGTTGAGGCGGATTTCCACCGGATCCCTGCGGACACGATCAAGCGCGGCGGCGATCTCGTCGGCCGTACGGTCGTCGATGTCGCCAATGAAGCGCAAGGTGATGTGGTAGTTCTCCGGATCAATCCAGCGGGCGCCCCGAAGGCCTCCCCGGAGCATCGAAAGCATGAGTGCCGTCTGGGACGGAATCTCAAGGCCTGTAAATAGGCGCGGCATGGGTGTTCCCTCCGCTGTCGCTGATGAATCCCATGAGGAATCAACTTCATGAAAATCGCAAGACAAAAAGCTAAGTTTTTGAGCGCGTTCAAAAATTCAGCGCCGCACTCAAATGAAAACCGGGCTGGTTCATAACCAGCCCGGCCTCCGATCTGCAGATGATTCTCTAAAAAGATTTATCGATCAGGAAGTTACACCCGTTACGGCGCCGGATTGCCGAATTCCTGATGCAGCGCATCGATTTTCTCCAGAACATCGGCACTCAGCGTAACGTCCGCAGCTCCGATGTCGGTATCCAGCTGCTCAATGGTCGTCGCACCCAGGATGACCGATGTCATGAAAGACCGCGACATGGCAAAGGCAAGTGCCATCTGCGACGGATCAAGTCCCGCCTCCTGCGCCAGGTCCAGATAGGCATCGACCGCCTCGATGGCGCGCGGGTGCTCATAGCGCTGCAGGCGGTTGAACAGCGTCTTGCGGGCACCTGCCGGAAGGGCGCCATTGCGGTATTTGCCCGTCAGATATCCCTGGGCCAGTGCCGAATATCCCAGAAGACCGACATCTTCCCGGCGGGCAACTTCCGCAATGCCGGTTTCGAAGGTCCGGTTGACCAGGGAATAGGCGTTCTGGATCGAGACGACCCGCGGCACGTCATACATCTCGGACGCGGCGACGTAGCGCATCGTGCCCCAGGCACTTTCGTTGGAGACACCGACGTGACGGATTTTGCCGGCCTTGACCAGATCCCCAAGGATTTCCAGCGTCGACTGGATGCTGTTTTCGTCCGGAGCCGGTTCGACATCCGCCCAGCGCGTCGGGTTTGAACCGAAGCCGCCGACGTTCCGGTCCGGCCAGTGGATCTGGTAGAGGTCGATATAGTCTGTTTCCAGGTTCTTCAGGCTGCGGTCGACCGCAAATTCGATCTCTTCGCGAACCAGTTTCGCCTTCGCACCGTTTTCACGGAACCAGTCCATGTCGGTCCGCCCGACCACCTTGGTGGCCATGACGATCTTGTCCCGCATGCCGGTTTTCTTGAACCACGTGCCGACGATGCGCTCGGTCCGGCCCTGGGTCTCTTTCTTCGGCGGGATCGGATAGAGTTCTGCCGCGTCAAAGAAATTGATGCCTTTTTCCACGGCGTGGTCCATCTGGGCGTGACCTTCGGCCTCGGAGTTCTGCTCCCCGAAGGTCATGGTACCGAGGCAAAGGGCGCTGACCTGTATATCCGTGCGGCCAAGACGGCGCTTTTCCATAAGACTATCCTTCAAATTTTGAAAACGGGGCGTCCCGGAAGCCGGATCGGCTTCCACCCCAGGTCCAGAGCAAAGCCCCTAGGATCGGGCTTTGGCCAAAAGCTCTTCCACTTTCGGCAAAATGTTTTCGACGATGACTTCCACCCCTTTGGCGTTGGGATGCATACCGTCGGAAAGGTTGAGATCGGGATTGAGGGCGGCACCCTCGAGGAAGAAGGGATAAAACAACGCATCGTGCGCCTTGGCAACATCGGAGTAGATCGGATCGAATGCCTCGGCATATTCCGGCCCAAGATTGCGCGGAGCCAGCATGCCCGCGACAAGCACGGCAACGCCGCGTTCCGTCAGGCGCCGGACGATTTCGTCGATATTCTTGCGCGTCAGCTCAGGAGAGATCCCCCGCAACGCGTCGTTTGCCCCAAGCTCCACGATGACGGCACTGGTGTCCGGTCCCACCGACCAGTCCAGCCGCGACAGCCCGCCGCTTGACGTGTCGCCAGACACGCCGGCATTGACGACCTCGACCGATTGCCCCTTCGCATCAAGCGCTTTCTGGAGCTGATCCGTGAAGCCCTCTCCTGCCGACAGCTGATAGCCGGCGGACAGACTGTCCCCCAGCACCACCAGTTTCAGATCGGCCGACTGGGCGGCCATTGGCAGGAAAGACAGGATGATTATCGTCAGGCAGGCAATAAACCGGTTCACGTGAACACTCTTTTGGGACTGGAAGACGCTCTTCAACAGGCCCATATGGTCGCAGAGCGTCCAATTGTCGAGGGCTTGTGACTGTCAGGAAGACGATCACACGTCCATTGTAAAGGCCAGAGAATGACAAATTCGCCCGCGATCGCCCTGAAAGACGTCCACCTGACCCTCGGCGAAGGCGCCGGGCGGGTGCATATCCTGAAGGGGATCGACCTTCAGATCGAGAAGGGGGCCTCCGTCGGCCTTGTCGGCCCGTCAGGGTCCGGAAAATCGACATTGCTGATGGTCATGGCGGGGCTGGAACGCGCCGATGAAGGCTCGGTCAACGTGGCCGGATCCGAACTCGGCCCGCTGTCCGAAGACCAGCTGGCCCGGTTTCGCGGCCGCAATGTCGGCATCATTTTCCAGTCGTTTCACCTTGTTCCCAACATGACCGCTTTGGAAAACGTGGCCGTGCCGCTGGAACTTGCTGGGGATACCGCCGCATTCGACAAGGCCAAGGCGGAACTGGATGCGGTCGGGCTCGGTCACCGCATGCACCACTACCCGGCGCAACTGTCCGGCGGCGAACAGCAGCGTGTCGCCGTGGCAAGGGCGCTGGTCGTCGAACCCGCGATCCTGATCGCAGACGAACCGACTGGCAACCTCGATGAAAGCACCGGCGCACAGATTGTCGACCTGATGTTCACCGCCCAGAAGAACCGGGGCACGACGCTGGTTCTGGTCACCCACGACCCGAGCCTTGCCGCCCGCTGCGACCGCATGATCCGCGTTCGCTCCGGAGAAATCGAAGAAGAAACGTCTGACCGCGCCCGCCGCGAGGTGTCTGCATGAGCGCGTTTGTCCCGGGCAGCACACCGGCAAACCACCAGACGATGCGCCTTGCTGCCCGGTTCGCCTTTCGTGAACTGCGCGGCGGCCTCAAGGGCTTTTACATTTTCATTGCCTGTATCGCGCTCGGCGTAGCGGCAATCGCAGGCGTCACGTCTGTCTCACGGGCTCTTACAGAAGGAATTTCGCGCGAAGGTCAGTCCATCCTGGGCGGTGATCTCGATTTTTCCCTGATCCACCGGCAGGCCGACGCCGATCAACTTGCCTATCTGAACGGCCTTGGTGACCTGTCCCGCGTTGCGACCACGCGGGCCATGGCAAGAAGACCGGAGACCGGCGATCAGGCATTGGTAGAGCTGAAAGCCGTCGACGGTCCCTATCCCCTTTACGGCACATTTGAACTTGCCTCCGGAGAGGCCCTGGAAACGGCCCTGGCCCGGAAAGACGGGACCTGGGGCGCCGTTGTGGACCCTTCTCTTCTGGCGCGGCTTGGCGCGAATGTTGGCGACACGCTGTCCCTCGGGCGAGCCACCATCCGAATTGCCGACACCATTGCCAACGAACCTGACAAACTGGCCGGGGGCATGGAATTCGGTCCACGCCTCCTGATTTCAGATGCCGCCCTGCCTGAAACCGGCCTGATCCAGCCCGGCAGCCTGGTCCGCTGGCATTACCGCGTTCGAATGGCCCCGGCTCCCAACCTGGAAGCAATGGAAGGGATCGTCGAAGAGGCCAAATCCGCCCAGCCGGACGCGGGATGGCGTATCCGCTCCCGCGCCAATGCGTCCCCGGGCCTTCAACGCAGCATTGATCGCTTCGCGCAATTCCTGACACTGGTCGGTCTCACCGCGCTGGTGGTTGGGGGTGTTGGCGTGGCCAATGCCATCCGCGCCTATCTGGAAACCAAGCGTGAGGTTATCGCCAGCTTCAAGTGCCTGGGCTCGACGGGCGGGTTCGTCTTCAAGATCTATCTGGTTCAGATGCTGGTGCTTGCGCTGCTCGGCATCGTCGTCGGCCTTGTGCTGGGTGCCCTGATCCCCTTTGCCGCAGCTGCCGCACTGGCGCCGGTTCTGCCGGTCAAACTCGCGGCCAGCATCTATCCGACCGAGCTTGCCCTTGGCCTCGTCTACGGCCTCCTGACCGCTCTCGCCTTTGCAATCTGGCCGTTGGGGCGGGCTCATGACATACCGCCGACGGCCCTTTTCCGGGATATCGTGACCGGTGGCGCCAAGCTGCCGCGCAAACGCTATCTGTTTGCCACCGCGGCAACAGTGCTTGCCCTTGCCGCCATCGCCATTCTGCTTGCCCACGACCAGCGCATGGCCGGCACCTACATCGCCGCATCCGCCGGTGCGTTCGTATTGCTGGTGCTGGTCGCACGCGCGATCATGGCCATAGCCAGGCGCCTGCCCAGTGTCCGCTCGACCGAGCTCAGGCTGGCGATTGCAAACATTCACCGCCCCGGAGCGCTGACCCCGTCAGTCGTATTGTCGCTGGGACTTGGCCTGTCGCTGCTGGTCGCGCTTGCCCTCATCGACGGAAACCTGCGGCGCGAGCTGACCGCAACCATTGCCGACAAGGCTCCGAGCTTCTTCTTCATCGATATCCAGAGCCATGAACGCGATGCCTTCGAGGCCTTGCTGAATGCTGAAGCATCCGACGCCAACCTGCAAAGCGTCCCGATGCTGCGCGGACGCATTGTCTCGCTGAACGGTATTGCAGCCGACAAGTTCGTCCCCGCCCAGGAAGGCTCCGGCTGGGTGCTGCGGGGTGACCGCGGCATTACCTATGACGCAAGTCTGCCCAAGAACTCGAAGCTGGAAGAAGGCTCCTGGTGGCCGGAGGACTACACAGGCATTCCGCTGGTGTCCTTCGATGAAGAGGCCGCCACCGATCTCGGCCTCAAGATCGGAGACCGGATCACGGTCAATGTGCTCGGCAGGGAAATCACGGCGGAAATTGCCAACACACGTACGGTGGAATGGCAGTCCCTCGCGATCAATTTCGTAATGGTGTTTTCTCCGAACACTTTTGCCGGTGCCCCGCATGCCCATCTGATGACCCTTGGCTGGGACGATGATGTGCCGGAAGAGACGGAACTTGCCTTGTTGAAGACTGTCTCGAACGCCTTTCCGACAGTGACGGCAATCCGGGTGAAGGACGCGATCTCTCAGGTCAACGATCTGGTGGCACAGCTTGCCTGGGCTATCCGCGGCGCAAGCTCGATCACGCTGATCGCCAGCGTTCTGGTTCTGGCAGGTGCACTTGCCGCCGGTCATCGCAGCCGGATCTACGATGCAGTCATTCTGAAAACCATTGGTGCGACACGGGCTCGCCTGATCTTCGCCTATGCACTCGAATACGCCATTCTGGGCCTTGCAACGGCGGTGTTCGCCCTGCTGGCCGGAGGGGTCGCCGCCTGGTACGTGATAACGCAGATCATGGACGGGTCGTTCGTGATGATGCCGGTGACCGCAGCAGGTGCCGCGCTGATCGCGCTGGTGCTGACGGTGGGTTTCGGCCTCATCGGCACATGGCGAGTGCTGGGTGAAAAGCCCGCACCTGTCCTGCGAAATCTCTAGCGCAAAATGCGGTCAGCTGCTGTAGCGGCCAACGTGCGCACAGGAAAAAAGCTGATCAAAGGACGTTTGCCGGCTTCGGTCGTGCCTCCTTTGATCAGCAAGGCTATTTCCGGTGAACCGGTAGACTTCCGAAAACAAGATCGAACGAATTCTTGGCAGGCGCTGATCTATTTCGATCCGGCGCCCACAGCTCTTGGCAAACTTCGTTCAGGAAAAAATCCTGAAATACAACCAAATCGCGACAAACTTCAGCTCCACACAACTTGCATACTGAATTGATCTTGGCTATCCGGTTCAGCTCCGGGCAGTTTGTTAAGAAGGGGCCATTCCATGTTCAAGTTTCTCCCGAAAATTCGTTTGAAGACCATTGCCGGGGCTGCAGCCCTGTCCGCAGTTGCCGCTATGGCTTTCGCCCCTGCCGCGTCGGCGGAAAGCCCGTTTCATACCGGGGTCTGGCAGTTGAACACGCCGGAAGGCCCGCGCGGTCTCGTCGTCAGTGACTGGCTGGTCTTCGAAAACGGTTTGCCGAAGCGCTGGCTCTATCGCCGGGCCGGCACCAACGACGCCAACCAGTTCGATTTCTTCACCCGTTCGATGAATGATTCCGGCTATACGCCGGTCGGCATCCGGGTGTACCGGACCGGCGACAATGCGATGAAATACACGCTGGCGCCCAAGGGCGAGGATCCGATCGAGGTTTCCGCCGTCCGTCTTTCCATCCCGAATTTCGAGAACTCCTGCCTTTCCGTCGAGAAAAAAGGCAAGCGCTTCTACGGTAACTGGGTCGGCACTGAAGGCTCCAAGCTGAAGAAACTGAACGTGTCGAAAAACCGGCTGACCATCGACGGCGAAGCGCGCAAGGTATCGATTGCGGAAGTCCGCGTCGGCCGCATGGGCATTACCGAAAATGGCAAGCCGATCGCTTTCCTCACCGATGCCGGCGGCGACTATGCGGTTCTGCAGTGGTTCAAACCCGGTGTGACTGTCGAGCAGATGCAGGATCCGGAAAAGGAAATCCTCGATTTCGCGTCGGAAGAAATCGTTCGCAACCCCGGCGGCACCTGCGACCGGCAGATCGAATCCCGACTGAAAGCCATGAAATAATACGACTGAATCTGAGCCTGTTTTTAAGGATAGGTTCAAATAATACGTCCTGAGCGCAAAGATTACGAATTTTTCATCGAATTCGACTTGTGCTCGGGATAGGCTTTTCCCATATGTTGAGGGAGTTGTGTTGCATGCGCGATTGCATGCGCACGTCTATCTAGAAGGGGATTTTTACGACCATGTCGACCTATGACCGTCAATCTCAAGGCGCGTATACCGTCGCCGGCGCACGCGCCGAGGCCGGCATCGATCAGGGCCTGCGCTCCTACATGCTGGGCGTCTATAATTACATGACCATCGGCCTTGCGCTGACCGGCTTTCTTGCGCTGGCAACGGTCATGCTTGCAACGACCACCGATCCGAACTCTGCTGTCGCCAGCCTTGGCAACGGCCGCATGCTCACCCAGCTGGGTGTTGCCATCTACGGCAGCCCGCTGAAATGGGTTGTCATGCTCGCACCGCTCGGAATGGTGTTCTGGCTGTCCTTCCGCATTCAGTCCATGAGTGCCGGCGCAGCGCGGACCCTTTTCCTGGTCTACGCATCCGTAATGGGTATCTCCCTGTCCTCGATCTTCCTGGTTTACACCCCGGGTTCGATCGCTCAGGTCTTCTTCATCACCGCCGGTACCTTCGGCGCGCTGAGCCTGTTCGGCTACACCACGAAGAAGGACCTGTCCGGCTGGGGCTCGTTCCTGTTCATCGGCCTGATCGGTATCGTGATCGCGTCGCTGGTCAACATCTTCATGGCATCTTCCGCCCTGCAGTTCGCCATCTCCGTGATCGGTGTTCTGGTGTTCGCCGGCCTGACCGCCTACGACACCCAGCAGATCAAGGAAATGTACTACGAAGGCGACAGCGGTGAAGTCGCTACGAAGAAGTCCGTCATGGGCGCGCTGCGTCTGTACCTCGACTTCATCAACCTGTTCATCATGCTGCTGCAGCTGTTCGGCAACCGCGACTAAGCGCAGCCAAACTGAACAAACGGAAAAGCCCGGCCTTGTGCCGGGCTTTTTTGTGGCCGCACGACTATCCGACACATCGCTTGCTTACACTTGCGTCAATGGGCGTCAACGCCAGCCTTGCGCAAATCAATGGAATGAAGCGGCAGAACACTGCGCTGCCAGGTTTGGCCGAACCAACCGTCTGGTCCGCGGCCAGCCGGTAACCGACCAGCATTGGCCGGTCATTGACGCCACCATCAAGGAAATACCTGTGACCGGATAAACGCAGGGGGAATGAACCTCACCCGGGCATCAGCTGATTGACCGGATGCCTGGTCAGGCGTCGACCACCCGAAGATGTTTTTTCTTCTCCAGAACCCTCAGCACCTGCGCCAGATCGTGGCCACGCTTCAGGATCATGCCCCCGGTCGCCACGACCGAATAAGCGCCCTGGCGGCGGGCCAGCTTCGGGTCCTTCTCGATCCTGTAAAGCGGCATTTCGGAAGATCTGCGAAACACGGAGAAGATTGCCCGGTCCTTCAGGAGGTCGATGGCATAGTCCCGCCACTCGCCGTCGGCGACCATGCGCCCGTAGAGCCTCAGAATGACATCGAGTTCGCGCCTGTTGAATGCAACAATGGGTTTGGGAGGGGGAGCCGGTTGATGTTGTGGCGACGGGCTTGCACCCGCACCACGCTGAAACGCGCTGTCGTCGGCTTCGCTCATTCCGCCTCCATTCCGTTCGCGGTTTCGCTGCTGACAGGTAACCGACAAGAGAATCGTCGGGAGACGCCTGTCACCTGGCTGTCATGATGCGTCTTCTTTAGCCATTCTGGCAAGCCCGCAACGTCATATTGACAGACAGAGGTCCGAAACCAGAGTAATTTTGCCAATAAGTTTTACGGGAAGAAGTGCAAAAACGAACGCAACGGCACTTTGCCAAGAAAGAATGCATAAATTTCCATGATTTTGCCGCATTCCAGCCCTTGGCCAGCCATTTTAGACACCCATATTAGGATCATACCCTGATGGGTATGGCCCGTAGAAGCCGCGGAATGCATTAGCCCCCCAGCCCCCCGGGGTTTTTACTGGCCAACCAGATTTAGTGAGTCAAACATCAGGGCAACTGAAGGGCCGGCATTATGCCGGCCCTTTTCATTTGTGGCCCTGCCTGTTTTTCTGCTTTCAAACTACTTCAGAAAATCCCTGAGGAACGACAGGAACCGCGCATCGGTTCCATAGGCGACGTTGACCCGCATTGCCGGCTTCTGCCGGGTCTCCCGGTTCGGATAGAAGACGGCGCCCGGTGCAATGAAAATGCTTTGCTTGCTGGCTGCGGCGCACAGTTCCCTTTCATCCACATCATCGGGAAACTCCACCCAGAGATAGAACCCGGGTATGGAGCACTCCCGCACGGACAACCCGATCGCCTCCAGTGTCCCGAAGGATGCCTTGTAGGCATCTTCCACCCGGCTCCTGAGACGTCGCAGATGTCTCAGATAATGGCCGGCCTGCATCAGATTGAACACGAAGCGTTCGACGTGGTCGGATGAATTGACCACCGTCAGCATCTTGATATCGGCAAGCTGGCGGATGATGTCCGGATTTCCAGCCACGTAACCGCATCTGAGACTGGCCGACAGTGTCTTGGAAAAAGTACCGAGATAAAGCACCCGCTCCAGCTGGTCCAGCGCCGCCAGCCTTGGCAGCGTGGCCGGAAGAATATCGGCAAGCGCATCGTTTTCAACCAGGAGAAACCCCCAGCGCTCGGCAAGCTGCATCAACCCGAATGACCGCGAAGGTGACAGGGAACCGCCGGTCGGATTGTGGCCATGGGACTGGGTGACAAACATCTTCGGCCGGTAAAGAGCGAGTTTGGCGGTCAGGTCTTCCAGGTCCGGACCGTCCCTGTCACGCCGGATACCGACAATCTGCACCTTGGCGAAGGTCAGCTTGGAAAAGAGCGGATAATAGCCCGGCTCATCGACAAAAACCGTATCGCCAGGCTCCGTCAGATGCCGGATGATCAGATCCAGGCCATGGTTGACGCCATGGGTCAAAAGAAGCCCTTGCGGATCGGCCGGGATCGACCGCTCCAGCAACTGCATCCGCAGCCGGTCCCTCAACGGACCATATCCCCACGAACTGCCGTAGCCGAATTCGATCGCTTCGGGAAAGGGCGTCTTGGCGTTGGCGAAATGGCGGCGCAGCTCCGCTCCTTCCATCCACGACGGCGGCGGGCGCCCATCTCCCGGACGCACTTCATAATGCTGTTCCAGCTGCTCCCGCAGCAACGACATGCCGTCAACCGCAGCCGTGACATGTGGCGCTGGCGGGGTCTTGGAAGCCGGTCCGACCTGTGACATGTAGTATCCGGAGCCGGCCCGCGCTTCCAGTAGCCCTCGGGCGACCAGCCGGTCGTAAGCTTCCGCCATCGTGTTTTTCGAAACGCCGTTCTCCCGCGCGGCCTGACGAATGGAAGGCAACCGCTCAAACGTCTTGTACGCCCCTGCCTCCAGCATCAGCGCGACTTTCTCGACGATCTGATCGACGCGAGACAGTTTCCGACCGCTACCCGTAACCCTCATTGTCCCTCAAAATTTACTGGGACAGTGCTACCCATAAATCCAACAACTGTCCCTTGATTGTCCCAATCATTTTTATGACAGTTTGCCCCATTACGCCAGCAAATGGCAATTTCCTTGGGAGGGAAAAATGACCAAAGTAAGTAGACGCAGCCTTCTTGCAGGTGCAGCCGTTGGCGGCACCGCCCTCGCAGCACCGATTGCGGCCAAGGCACAGGATGCGGTTGAGTGGCGCATGCAGGCTCTCTGGGACGCCGGCACCACACCTTTCGAATTCGAGAAGAAATTTGTCGAGCGCGTCAGCGAACTGACCGACGGCAACTTCAAGATCACGCTGTTTTCCGCCGGCCAGCTCGTGCCTGCCAACCAGGCATTCGATGCCGTTCGCGCCGGCGCCTTCCAGCTGATGAAGACCTTCGACGGCTACGAAGCCGGCAAGATCCCGGCATTTGCCTTCACGTCCACCATCCCGTTCGGCTTCCCCGAGTCCGACCAGTATGAAGCCTGGTTCTACGAAAAGGGTGGTCTGGATCTCGCCCGCGAAGCCTATGCAAGGGCCGGTCTCTTCTACATTGCCCCCACCGTCTATGGCGAAGAGCCGATCCACTCGACCGTCAAGATGGAAACCATCGCCGACATGGCCGGCAAGAAGGGCCGCTTTGTCGGGCTCGCTTCCGCGGTCATGGCCGACCAGGGCGTTTCCGTGACCCCGCTGCCGACGGCGGAAGTCTATACGGCGCTAGAAAAAGGCCTGATCGATTTTGCTGACCGCGGCGATCTCACCGCCAACTACGAAGCAGGCCTTGGCGAAGTCGCCAAGTTCATCATCCTGCCGGGCGTGCACCAGCCGACCACCGCCACCAGCTATGTCGCCAACCAGGGCGCCTATGACGCGCTGCCGGACGACTACAAGGCAGCGCTTGCTGTTGCGGCTCGGGAGATCTCCGGATCGCTGCGCCAGCACATCATGGTGCAGAATGTCGATGTCCTGAAGAAATACGGCGAACAAGGCGTCGAGATCATCCAGCTCGACCCGGCCGATGTCGCGGCCAACCGGTCCAAAGCCGTCGAGTCCTGGAAAAAGGCTACCAAGGAAGACGATCTGGCGAATCGCGTGCTCGCGAGCCAGATTGAGTTCATGACAGCCCTCGGGCTGATCTGACCCTTCCTCCCACCGGACGGCAGACGGCACCTCCCTGCCGTCTGCCGTCCGGTCGTCCTTTCGATCGGCAAATGCTCAGCTTCATGAAATCCGTCAGTTACATCGTCACCGGCGTCAACCGGTTGTTCTTCCTCCTTGCGGCGGCGCTCATCTTCGCGGTGGTGCCGATCCTGCTTTTCGAAGTGGTCGCAAGATACCTGTTCGATGCGCCGACGGTGTGGGCCATGGAAGCCAGCACGTTGATCTTCGGCCCGCATTTCATGCTGGCCGGACCTTACCTTCTGCACCTGAAGGGCCACGTCGCCGTCGACATCTTCAGCGAAAAACTGACGGGATTGCCAAAAGTGGTTCTCGACGTGTTCTCCTATGCCGTCATTGCTGTGTTTGCAGGCGTTTTTGCCTGGGTCAGCTGGCCGCTTGCAATCAACGCCTACTCCCTCGGCGAAACCAGCTTTTCCGCCTGGAACCCACCCGTCTGGTGGCTGAAATTCGTCGTGCCGCTGTCCTTTGCGCTCCTGTTTTTGCAAGCCCTTGTTGAAGCCTACAGCGCAACGCGCCCGGCGCAGGAACAGACGGGAGCAAGCGCATGAGCTCCGAATTCGTTCTTGCCATCATGTTCGCCAGCCTGGTGGGTCTGCTGCTCACCGGCCTGCCGCTTGCTTTCACGCTCGGCGCACTTGCACTCGTTTTCACGCTAACGCTGTGGGGCCCCGCCGCCCTCTCCGTTACCGTCCTCAACCTCTACTCCACCATGACGTCGGAATCGCTCCTCGCGATCCCGCTTTATGTGATGATGGCCAGTATCCTTCAGCGTTCCGGCGTCATCGAAAGCCTTTACCGGGCCATGGAGCTCTGGTCGCGGCGGTTACCGGGTGGCCTTGCGGTGGGCACCATCGCCATCTGCACGATCATCGCCGCCATGACGGGCATCGTCGGTGCCGCGGTTGCCGCCATGGGCATGCTGGCCCTGCCCTCCATGCTGAAGCGCAAATATAGTCCGGAGCTCGCGATCGGGACGATCTGCGCCGGCGGAACGCTCGGCATCCTGATCCCGCCCTCGGTGATCACCATCGTCTATGCCGTGACCGCACAGGCCTCTATCGGCCAGATGTTCATCGCCGGCGTGGTGCCGGGCCTGCTGCTCGCCTCGCTCTATATCGGCTATATCGTTCTGCGGTCCGCGCTCAACCCGTCCATCGCCCCGCGTCCGGACAACGACGCCCCGGCCACCTGGGAAGAGCGCATTGCCTCGCTGAAATCCCTCATCCTGCCGCTGCTGATCATCGTCGGCGTCCTGGGCACGATCTACATGGGTATCGCAACACCCACGGAAGCAGCCGCCGTCGGCGTCTTCCTGGCGTTCCTGTCTTCGCTCATCGAGCGCCGGTTCGGCTGGGAGCTCATATCCGGTGTTGCCCTCGACGTGGTTAAGGTGACGGCCATGATCCTCTGGATCACCATCGGTGCGCGGGCCTTCGTCGCGATCTTCACCGGCACCGGCGGCGCGGACTTCCTCCTGTCCTTCATTCAGGATCTCGATGCCAACCGCTGGATCGTTCTCGCCATCATGCTGGGCATTCTATTCTTCCTCGGCATGTTCCTGGACGAAATGGGCATCATCCTCTTGTGCGTGCCCGTCTTCCTGCCGGTGATCGACTTCCTCGAGTTCGACCGGCTCTGGTTCGGCATCCTGTTCCTCGTTTCGGCGCAGATGGCCTACATCTCCCCGCCCTTCGGCTACACGCTCTTCTACATGAAGGGCGTCCTGCCCGCCGGCATCGGCATGGGCACGGTCTACCGTGCCATCGTTCCCTTCATCCTGCTGCAAGCCATCGGTATCTTCATCTGCGCCCTGTTTCCGGAGCTGGTGTTGTGGCTGCCGCAATCCATGATCAATTGACAGACAGGTTTCCCCCGATGAGTGACGTCACTTCGTCCCGTATTGAAGGTTTTCACAAGCTGGACCCGGCCGGCCGGCTCCAGGCAGTCCAGCGCCAGGCGAATCTCGACAACAAGTCCGTCTCCGACCTTGTGGAAGCGGCATCCGGAAACATCGAACTGGCCGACCGCCTTGTCGAAAACGCCATTTCTTCCATGTCCATTCCTGTCGGTATCGCGACCAACATGACCGTGGACGGACGGGACGTTCTGGTGCCGATGGCCAGCGAGGAATCCTCCGTCATCGCCGCCGTGTGCAACTCGGCCAAGCGCTGCCGGCCGACCGGTGGCTTCAAGACCTCCACAAGCGGCCCGCTGATGGCAGCCCAGATCCAGCTTCTGGGCGCCAGCGACCCTGAAAACGTCCGCCTGCAGGTTTTTGAACGCATCGACGACATCCGCACCATCTGCGAAGAGATCGATCCGCTTCTGGTGAAGCTTGGCGGCGGCTTCCGTGACCTCGACATAAGGGTCATCGACACTGCCGAAGGACCGATGACCATCGTTCACATCATCGTCGACACGCGCGACGCGATGGGCGCCAACGCCGTCAACAGTATGGCCGAGGCCCTTGCACCCAAGCTGGAGGAATGGACCGGCGCCCGCAGTCTCCTGCGGATCCTGACCAACCTCGCCGACCGCCGCGTCGCACGCGTGCGGGCTGTCTGGCCGCTGGAGGAAATCGGAGGCGAAAAGGTTCGGGACGACATGCTGTCGGCCTATCACTTTGCCGATGCCGACCCTTATCGGGCAGCCACCCATAACAAGGGCATCATGAACGGCATCAGCGCGGTGGTTCTGGCAACCGGCAACGATACCAGAGCCGTGGAGGCAGGTGCTCATGCCTTCGCGTCGAAAGACGGCCGCTACCGCTCGATGTCCCGCTGGGAAAAGGACGGCGACGGCAATCTTGTGGGCATCCTGGAACTGCCGATGGCTGTCGGACTGGTCGGTGGCGCAACCAAGATCCACCCCACCGCGCAGGCCAACCTGAAAATTCTCGGCGTGACCACGGCAGACGAACTGGCCCGGATCATCGTTGCCGTCGGCCTGGCGCAGAATTTCGGTGCATTGCGCGCGCTTGCCACCACCGGCATCCAGAAAGGCCACATGGCCCTGCACGCCCAGAACGTTGCCCTGATGGTGGGCGCGACCGGCGAGGAAATCGACCTGGTGGCCAACGAGCTGAAATCGCTTGGCAAGGTTCGGCAGGATCTGGCCGAGGAAATTCTCGCCCGGCTGCGGCAGGGCGCCAACGCCTGAGGCCTTTTGACAAGGTTCGACCGGAGGGGGCTCAGCACTATTACCGTGTTGCCCCTCCGGCCGATCAACTCCCGGATGCCGAACGCAATGAAATCGGCATAATTGGCGTTTCTACGACGCGATTGCCTCTTTTCCGTCGGATTGCTTGTTGTATCTTTCTAAAAGCATGACAACCGACCTGATAGATCTGCGCGCGGCCCGGACCGCCGATTGTGAGGCACTCGCCGGCATCCATAGCGAAGCCTGGCTGGGCGCCTATCGCGGCGTCTTGCACGGTGTCGATCTTCAGAAGATGATTTCGCGCCGAGGCAGCAGCTGGTGGCGCGGTGCCCTTGCCAGGGGTGTCGACATCAAGATCCTCAGCATCGCCGAAATTCCCGCCGGTTACGCGACCTATGGGCCGTGCCGACTGCGGGATACCGGCATGGATGGCGAAATCTACGAGCTTTACCTGAAGCCGGAATATCAGGGCCTCGGTTTCGGCCGGGCCCTTTTCCAAAATGTGCGGGAAACGCTGTCGGCGAAGAGCATGCCCGGTGTCGCCGTGCAGGTATTGAGCGCCAACGAGCCCGCGCGCTCATTCTACAAGGCCGTCGGTGGCAAACTTGCGGCAAAGTCCTGGTACAGGATCGGCGGCCGCAGGCTGGAGCTCAGCATCTACGCCTGGCCGCAAATCAGCACCTGAGCCACAGGGCACTTGCCTAATAGAGAATTCCGGGATTGCCGATGATCTGCGGGGGCTGCGTGCAGTCGAAAGAACCGGCCATGGTATCAGCGGCCTGGCGCGCCAAATCGTTGGCGTTCTTGTTGGCCTGGGCATCGATCCGGGCAATCTGACAGGTGCCGCCACCGGGCTGCAATTGGGTCACGATCAGCACGCTGCCGGTCTTGGACCCCTCATCGAGGCTCGGAAACCAGCGCAGGATGGTCGCAAACGGAACACCGCCCCTGAGGCGCCATTCCAGCGTTTCGTTGACCGTGTTGAAATTGGGCAGGGTCTGGCCTGCCGCGGGCTCGTTGGCGGCGTCGGGACCGAAGGAGACGAACATGCGCAGGTCGCCCTCGGCAACATAGACACCCTCTCCCTTGTAGCCGGGGCACTGCCAGGCACCGCCGAAGGTGCCTTCTTCCTCGTCCCCGGCCTCGATCAGCCGGCAGCTGTCCAGCAGGATCTTGGTATAGGCACTGTCGACCGACGCTGCCCCTGCAGCCTGCAGAGACACAAGCAATCCGCCGAGCATCAAAAGGGAAACAGTAAGCCGTTTCATAAATCTATCTCCTCCAGAGCCTGCCGCGCGAATAGACGCATGTTAATCAATTAGGTGCAATGCAAAAATAAAGGACTTGAACTTCTTCGGCGGGATTGCGATAGACGCAGCAACGAATAACAGGAGTTTCCTAAATGCGTATCGACGCTGTGCCGATTGGCAAGAATCCGCCGGAAGACATCAACGTCATTATCGAGGTCTCCGTTGGCGGCGAGCCGATCAAATACGAGATGGATAAAGAAGCCGGTGCGATGTACGTCGACCGCTTCCTGTACACTCCGATGCGGTACCCGGGCAACTACGGCTTCGTTCCCCACACCCTGTGTGGCGATGGCGACCCGATCGACGTGATCGTGGTCAACCAGCGCCCGATCGTTCCGGGCGCCATCATGAGCTGCCGTCCGATCGGTGTTCTGCTGATGGAAGACGAATCCGGCCAGGATGAAAAGATCCTCGCGGTTCCGTCCCACAAGCTCAGCAAGCGCTACGACAACATCAACGACGTGACCGACCTTCCTGAAATCACCGTTGCCCAGGTGAAGCATTTCTTTGAACACTACAAGGATCTGGAGCCGGGCAAGTGGGTGAAGATCACCGGTGTTGAAGGTGTCGAATCCGCAAAGCGGCTGATCGTCGAATCGATCGCACGCGCCCAGAAGGAAGCCGCTGAATAAGCGCTTCCGAACGGACGAAATCAAAAAGGCCTCCCGAGTGTCGCAAGACGCGGGAGGCCTTTTTCATTGCAAGGGTCAGAATTAGCGTTCCGCTGCCGCCTCGATGCGCTCCATATCCTGGTCGGACAGGCCGAAATGATGCCCGATCTCGTGGATCAGCACATGGGCAACCACATCGCCCAGAGTCTCGTCCATCGCGGCCCAGTAGTCGAGGATCGGCCGGCGGAAGAGCCAGATGCGGTTGGGCATCTGGCCGGTCATCACGGTCTCTTCGCCTTCGCTCAGCCCCTGGCCTTCGAACAGGCCCAGAAGGTCGTGCGGATCCTCGATGCGAAGTTCATCCAGAACGTCGTCGGGCGCATAGTCCGCAAGGCTGATCTGCAGATGACCACAGCGCAGCAGAAGATCATCCGGAAGCCCGGAGAGGATCTCGCTCGCCATCGCCTCGAAGTCTTCCAGGTCAGGTGCTTTGCGTTCGGTCCAGCTGCTGTGGCTGACCGGCCGGACGGATGCCATATCGGTTCCTTTGACGGATCGGTTCATTCAGGTGTTGGGCAGTACGTAGGTGACCAGTAGATAAATCGCCAGTCCGATTGCGAACACAAGCCCGAGACCTCGGCCGATCCGGCTGCCCCAAACCTCGATCCGGTCGTCTTCGTCCTTGTCGGCGGCGCTCAGGTGATCCTTTGCCCGGTCGGCCATGCGGACGAAGGTTGACCCGGCAACGGTCTCGCTCTCCGCATTCACCCGGTCGAGTGTGCGGAGCGCTTCATCGCGCAGTTTTTCCTTCGGGTGCTTGTTCTCGCTCATGCACCTACACTGGCCGTGTTGCCACGGCGTTTCAACCCGAAAGCGGCCAAAAGCGCCAGAAGGGCAAGCCCGCCGGATGCAACCGCGTTCCAGCCGGCAAAGGACAGGCCGAACATGCGCCAGCTAGCCTCGGTGCAGCTGACGACGCGCGTCGATTTCAACGCCTGCAGCATGTTGGCCGCAGACGTTGGTGTCGAGGTGCCGCCACCGCAATCGCTCGGGCCGTCCCAGAACTGCCACTCGGCGCCGGACTGATAGATACCGAGGCCAGAACCATAGGCAAACACGGCCGCAACGACCAGAAGCAGAGCCAACGCCAACCCGGTCCGCCTGGCCTGCATCAGGAAAAGCGCTAGCAACGCCAGGGGAAGGCCGACGTAATAGGGAATGCGTTGCTCGAGGCACAGCTTGCAGGGCACATAGCCGCCAATCAGCTGAAAGCCCCAGGCGGTCGCAATTGCCGCCAGACCGCCCACCAGCAAGAGCCCCGTCAGATTGCGCGAAATCCGGTCGGCTGTCATCTCACCCTCTTATTGTCAGATATACCTAAGCACAACAAATCCGCCGACCAGCAGCACCACAAATATGGTGAACATGAGACCAAGCCGCTTTTCGATGAAATCGCGGATCGGCGGGCCGAACAGATAGAGCAATCCGGCGACGACAAAGAACCGGATCCCCCGAGAAACGATACTCGCGGCAATGAACACCGGCAGGCTGAGCCCCAGCGCACCGGAGGCAATGGTGATCACCTTGTAGGGAAACGGCGTCAGCCCGGCGATAAAGACGAACCACCAGCCGTACTGATGATAAATGTCCTTGAACTCGTCGACGAACCCCATCTTGCCGTAGAAAGTCAGGATCGGCACCGCCACCTGTTCGAACAGGAAGAGACCGATCAGATATCCCAGGATACCGCCGGCGACCGACGTCAGCGTGCACAGCAGCGCGTACCACCAGGCTTTCTCGCGCCGGGCAATCACCATGGGGATCAGCAGGATATCCGGCGGGATCGGAAACACCGAGCTTTCGACAAAGGATACGGTGCCGAGTGCGGCAGGCGCACGCGGTCCGGCGGCAAGGGACAAGGTCCAGTCGTAGAGGCGTCTGATCATGGCGCTTCCCTTAGCCGCTGCGCTGCAAAAAGTCACCTAGGGAAATGCGCACCGCCAGCAGCACGTTGTCGCGTAGCCACCGGCACAAACGATCCCAGCCTGATGTGAAGCCACCTCAAAAACGCGCATCAAGACACTAGGCAGACTTTTCGCCCGTATCTGGTAGCATTGAAACCTCGCCAGGTTTCACACGACGTTGGGAGGGGGACATGAACGGAACGGCCTCACGCATCGCCAGACTGGCATTGGTTCTCGCGATGGGCGCGCCAGCTGCGGCAGTTGCCCAGCAGGTCGAGCTGGAAGGATCGGTCAAGCTGACGCCTTTTGAAGCACAGGGCGTAACCCTGTCGACGATCTACACGGTGGATGCGGCGTTCGGCGCAAAACACGATGTGGAGGTTCCCGTCCCGTTCAGCCTTGCCGCACCCCGGCGCGAGGCACAGCAAATTCTGGCCCAGGCGAAACCGGCCGGCGGCGGTCCGATCAAGATCTTCTTCACCACCGACGACGAAACCAAGCGCATCTATTCGTCCCTTCAGATCGTCACCTACACCATGAAGACCGATGATCCGCAAAAGCGCCTCGAGGTGGGCGACTATGTTGCCATCGAGCTCTTGAAACAGCTCGGCACCACAGACGATACACGCCTGAATATCCGCCGCCAGATTACACTGGGCGATCTGCCTGCATCCGAAATCGTCGGCAACTTCATCAACAAGGAAGGCGACCAGCTCCTCGTGCGGCTGGTCGCGCTGGCAAAGCCCGACAGCCAGAGAGGCATCGTCGGCATTGCAATCGGCCACCCGCGTCAGGGCCGCATCAAGAAAGTGGAAGACATCTACCAGACCAGCGCTTCCCTGGCCTTCGACACGGTGACGCTGAAGTAGCTGGTTACCTGTGCGGGTGGGAGGCAAGCCTCGAACCACTCCGGCGCATTCCTGCGGCAATTCAAACCGCTGAAGATGGTGCCCCCCGCCGGAATCGAACCGGCACTCCCGAAGGAACCGGATTTTGAATCCGGCGCGTCTACCAGTTCCGCCAGGGGGGCAATCCGGTATCGGATTGGGTGCCTATCATGGGGCCTTGTCCGATGCAAGCGGTTCCAGCGCGCCGCGGCTTTCCGCCAGCAAGTGCAGCGGGCGCCGTATTTGATCGAATTTGAGCTTCTCCCTTCACGCTCCCTTAACCCTGAGCTGCAAATTCGCCTGCCACACAGCCTCAGAGGGTGAAATCCGGCGCATATTTAAGCTGTTTGCAACTGCTGCTCGCGCAAGTGGACAGTCAGACAAGTTTGGGAGAAACGGATGACACTGGCTGGCGGCCTTCAAGAGGCGAAACGCACAAAAACTTCTGCTGTAAATGAAGCCGCTCGGCACGGGCAGGCTTTCACACAGTCCTTCGTTGACAAATCACAGTTGATGCCAGCGCCGATCCGACCCGAATGGGTGCTTGAAGGCGACCCGAAAGCCATGTGCGCCGTGCTGGCCAGGCACAAGTTCGGCTGGGGCGATGCCTGCCACTGGTCGTGCACTGCCGGCAAGTTCCGCTGGCACTACGGCTGGGATGAGTCGGTCATGTTCCTGGAAGGCGGAGTCCGGATCACCGACGAGGCCGGCCATGTCTATGAAGGCAAGCCCGGCGTGACCCTGTTCTTCCCGGCAGGCACCTCCGCCGTTTGGGAAGTGCCGACCTACATCCGCAAGCTCGCGTTCAATCAGAAGCCGGTTCCCTGGTATCTGCATTATCAGTCCCGCATCCTTGAGAGATTGAAAGGCGTCGGGAAGAAACTTTTCGGCTAAAATATCGGGCTCGCGTTCCCGAATGAGGTCTTGAAAGAAAGGCGCCCTGCGCCTTTTGGCGGGCGAATTTGTTAGCCTGCAAACAAAAGCGCAAATTGTGCGCTTTTTCTGGACAAGCAGAAATGGCTTGGCTAGAAATTCAGCATGAGCAAATCAGGACGCGAAATTGAGCTTAAGCTCGAGCTGGAAACGACGGCACAGGACGCTTTGAAACGCGCCGGTTCCATAGACGGATTCACTGCCAGCCGCGCCGTGAACAAGACGTTGCAGTCGATCTATTTCGACACGCCGGACCAGGCGCTTCGCAAGGCCAGGATTTCCCTTCGCGTACGCAAGTCCGGAAACAGCTGGGTTCAGACCGTCAAGCTCGGCACGGGCGTCATGGGCGGCCTGTCCTCGCCGGTGGAAGCCGAACATCCGGTCAAGGGCCGTGCGCTCGACTTTTCCGTCATCGAAGACCCCGCCGTCCACGACCGTCTTCTGGAAATCATCGGCGATGCCCCCCTGTCGGAGTGCTTTGAAACGGTGATGAAACGCACCGTGCGCAATCTGACCCGGGACAGTGACGGCACCTTCATCGAACTTGCCTTCGACAGCGGCAATATTCTGGCCGGCAGCGGCAGCCAGCCGCTGACAGAACTCGAAATGGAACTGAAGTCCGGTCCCAGCCTTGCCCTTTTCGAGGCCGCCAAGGCTCTTTTGAAAGACATCCCCTTCCGCTTTTCGCCCTATAGCAAGGCCGAGCGCGGGTACCGTTTTGCCGAGGGTACCGCGCCTGCGGAACGGGCACCCTATTTTGCCGAGAATGTTTCCTTCGACAGCGGCATCACCACCGAGCACGCCTTTCGCGAAGTGCTGCGTTCTTGCCTGACCCAGATTTCCGAAAACCGGCTTGCAGTTCTGTCGTCGGACGATCCGGAAGGCCCGCATCAGCTACGGGTGGGCCTGCGCCGCCTGCGCAGTGCATTTCGCCTGTTCCGGCCAATCCTGAACCCGGCGACCATGGCACCGCTCGACAGGACGGCGAAGGTCATTGCCACCGAAGCCGGTTCCCTGCGGGACCTCGACGTCCTGGTCGACGAGATCGTTATGCCCCTGGTCGACAGGGCGCCCGGAACCCTGTCCTTTGACGCTCTTCTGGAAAATCTCAACGCCCTCCGGGACGAAAGCACCCGCACCACGCTGACGGATCACCTGAAATCGGAAGAGGTCAACGGTTTCCTGCTCGACCTTGCAGCCTACACGGAAGGGCGCGGCTGGCTGGACCCGGAAAACTTCGGCCAGACGCAGCTTCTGGCCCAACCTGTCGAGACTCACGCCGGCGAAGCTCTTGCCAAGCAGTGGAAGAAGGTTCTGAAATACGGCAAGCGACTGGAAGAACTTACCGTTCCCGAACGCCACGAAATGCGCAAGGCGATGAAGAAGATGCGCTACGGCATCGAATTTTTCGGCTGCCTCTATCCGAAAGACACCGTGAAGCCCTTCCTGAAGCGGATGAAGAAGCTGCAGGATATCTTCGGCTATCTCAATGATGTCGCCATGGCCGAACAACTGCCGGTGAAATGCAAGGTCAGCGGGGCAAATACCCTGGCAACCAACCAGGCCATCGGTTTTGTCATCGGCTGGCACGAGGCCCAATGCCAGGCCATGTGGCAGCACGCCAAGGGATATTGGGAAGCAACCCGGGAAACACCGAAATTCTGGACCTGACGCTTATCACCGGCCCGGTTCGATCGTCAGAATGTCCGGAAAGGAAACGGGGGCGAAGGCTCCGGTCAGCTTGAAGGTGGTCAGGTCTTCCTCGCGCGAGACCAGCTGGTCCTGACGGGCCAACTCGGCGATGGTCTCCTTCAGGGTTTCGATCTCACGCAGGATGAACGCCCCCGTGTCCGGCAGCATGCGGCGGGAGAGCGTGAAGAACAGGGACTGATTTCCACCCGGATTGGCAATCACCTGCCCCAGAAAGCGCATGTTGATTTCTTTCAGCAGCGGGATCAACGGCCCGTCCGGACGGAACCTGAAGGGCTCCTTGCGTGTGATCTTGATGCGGTTGCCTGGATGCACTTCGGCCAGCCCCAGCGCCTCCAGCACCCGGCCCAGTCGGAACATGTCCTCTCCCGAGAGATCAAAACGGCGCTCGATTTCCTGTTGCGGGATCGGCTCACGCAGCAGGATGAAGAGATAGAACAGCGACGGATCCGCAGCGAGCCGTGCTTCCGTTGCCACCGGCAGGACGCTTGCCTCTTCTGAATTCCGCTCTGCCCGGTGCAATACGTCCGCCAGCGGCACCTCCAGAATTTCGCAGATCTCCAGCAACCGGCTTAGCTTGCAATCGTGCCCGGCGAAGATCCGCTTGACCGTCGGCTCCGATATTTCCATCCGGCTTGCGAGATCCGCATAGGTCATGCCACGTGCCTTCAGCACACCCTGCAAGATCTTGAAGGTATCACCGCGCATATTCCTGATCCCGAATTCGACAGTTTGAGTATCGTTTTTTGATACCAAATCATCATCAATTGCAAGAAAAGTTCGTCTTCTGCAGGAGAGGTCCAGTTCAACTTTGCGAAAGGACTTCCCATGCAGACCATCAAACCCCTGGCCGCAGCGCTGCTGCTCGGCCTTTCAACGCTCCCCTCATCAGCCGGTTCACTCTGGTCAACGGACGGCTTCGACATGCCTGAATCCGTAGCCTTTGACGCTGCCGGCAACCGGCTCATCGTCAGTGTCATGGAAGGCGCGCCGAATACGGTCGACGGCAACGGCCATCTGGCGCTTCTGTCCACGGACGGGAAAATCATAGATGCCAAATGGGCAACCGGAATGGACGCTCCCAAGGGACTGGCGCTGATGAACGGCAAGGTCTTCGCGGCCGATCTCACCAGTTTGCGCGTTGTCGACGCCCAGACTGGCAAATTGCTGCAGTCATTGCCTGCAGAAGGCTCGGTTTTCCTGAACGATGTGACCACCAGCGGCAACGAGATCTTCGTTTCCGACATGATGACGAACACCATCTGGCGTTACGCAGATGGCACTTTTGAAAAATGGCTGGAAAGCCCTGAGCTCAATCACCCCAACGGCCTTTACTGGGACAACGGCCGCCTGCTTGTCGGGGCCTGGGGCAAGGGCCTGAAGACCGATTTCACCACTGAAGCTCCCGGCAGCCTGCTTGCCATTGATCCTGCCACCAAGGCTATCAGCGTCGTCGCACGGGACATCGGCAACATCGACGGCATCGCACGGCTGAACGGCAAGCTTGTCCTCAACGACTGGATCAACGGCAAGGTCTTCGAGATTGGTTCTGACGGTACACCGAACGAGATCATGAGCGAACCCGCCGGCCTTGCCGATATTTCCACCCACGATGACGTCCTTTACCTGCCGCATATGCTGGAAGGCAGGATCGAGGCAGTCAGACTGGACTAGCACCAGACCCTGCAAACGCTTCATCGCACGGGTCAGACGGCAAAAACGGGTTGGGCATCACGTGCCCCACCCGCCCCTTGCTACCTTACGACGAGCGGCCCATCAATTCCTGATGTACGCACCTCAATTTATGCTACCTTCCACGCAGATTGACCCAGTGTTCGGCAGGTCGAACGCTGGATCAGCCGCCGGGCGAAGACCGCCAAAGCTGGGTCATACAGGGATCAAGGTCGAGGGATAGCGTGATGGAAGCCTACAAGATCAACCCGGAGTTCGTCATTTCGGATGAGGAAACGCTCCGGAGCCACTATTCCGAGCTATCGCCGCTGGCAGCAAAAAAGTGCCTGAGCGCGCTGGACAAACATGCTCGGGACTTCATTGCCCGCTCGCCATTTCTGTGCCTCGGCACGCAGAACAAGGACGGCAAGGCGGATGTCAGCCCGCGTGGCGATCCGGTCGGCTTCGTCAAGGTTCTCGATCCGCAAACGCTTGCCATTCCGGACCGTCCGGGAAATAACCGCCTCGACAGTCTGGCCAATATTGTCGCCAACCCGAATGTCGGGCTCCTGTTCCTGGTTCCCGGATATGACGAAACCTTGCGCGTCAACGGCAGGGCAACGCTTGTAACCGATCCGGATCTTCTTCAAACCATGAGCGTGAAGGACCGAGCGCCCAAGCTCGCCATTGTCGTGAAGGTGAGCGAGGTCTTCCTGCACTGCGCCAAGGCGTTCCGGCGCTCACACCTCTGGGATCCCGAACACCAGCAGGACCGCAGCGAAATGCCGTCGCTTTCCAAGATCATTCTGGACCAGACGACCGGCGCGCCGGATGACGCGGAAATGCAGAAGCTGGATGCTGCGCTGGAGGAGACCTACCGGAAAACGCTTTATTGAGCGGATCCCGCGCAGCGATTTCACCGGCAGGAGACAGACCGCAGAGGAGCGCTGACGCTCCCCTGCATCGCCTCATACCCTAAGCGGCCGTTTCAGACCCGTGCCGCTTCAATCGCCGACGCCATGATGTCCAGCCCCTGATCGATCTCGTCATCGGAGATCGTCAATGGCGGGGCGATGCGGAAGACCGCGCCCATGGCCGGCAGTTTGACGATGTTCATGCTGAGCCCGCGTGCCATTGCCTCGGCGCCGATCCGGTCTGCCATCGCGAGATCCGGCTGGCGGCTGGCCCGATCGGTCACGATCTCCAGCCCGAGCAGCAGCCCACGGCCGCGCACATCGCCAACACTCTCAAAACGCTGCTTCAAGCCTTCCAGTCCGGCTTGCAGGCGCTGACCCGCCGAAACAGCACGGCCGATCAGTCCATCCCGTTCCACCACATCCATCACCGCCAGTCCGACAGCAGCGGGCAGAGGATCGGACACGTGGGTGGTCAGGAACACGAACCCTTTCCGGTGCGCTTCTTCCTCGATGGCACGGCTCGTCAGCACGGCGGAAAGCGGCAATCCGGCACCCAGGGTCTTGGACAAGGTCAGGATGTCCGGTGTCACCCCGTCGCGCTGAAAGGCGAACATATGCCCCGTCCGGCCGATACCGGTCTGGGCCTCGTCCAGGATCAGCAGCATCCCGCGCTCGTCGCACTTCTGGCGCAGTGCCGCGAGATAACCCACCGGCAATTCGATGATGCCGCCTGACGACAGGATCGGCTCGGCAATGAAGGCAGCAAGATTGCCGGTGGACTGGCTGTCGACCAGCGCGAAGGCATCGTCCAGCTCGGTCTTCCAGTCCAGATTGCCGTTCGAATCCGTAAACCGCGGCCGGTAGGCATTGGGGGCGGGAATTGCAAACGACCCCGGATTGACCGGCCCGTAGCCCCGCCGGTTGTGACTGTAGGTGGCGGAAGCGGCTGCCCCGGTCATGCCGTGCCAGCTCTTGGTAAAGGCCACGATCTCGTGCTTGCCGGTAACCAGCTTTGCCAGACGGATGGCGGCCTCGTTGGATTCCGCCCCGGTGGACAGGAGCAGCACCTTTTCCAGACCGGGCACGAGAGATCCGAGGCGCTTCGACAGGTCGACGACCGGGCGGGACAGCATTCCGCTGAACAGGTGGTCGAGCTGGCCGATCTGCTCGCGCACGGTGCGCACGATATCCGGATGGGAATGCCCCAGGATGGAACTCATCTGACCGGACGTGAAATCGAGGATTGGCGCGCCTGAGCTGTCATAGACATAACTGCCTTCGGCACGTTCGATGACACGTTGTTCGAACACAGGGCCATACCGCAGGACGTGATCCGACACGTCGGACCAGAACCCGGTATCCGTGCTGTTGCTGGCGCTTTCCAATGCCATGATGCGTCTCCTGATCCGGCCGGCTGAATTGACTGCAGCAAGTTTAGGAGAAGCCTTGCATTCAATAAAATTCATAATTTAGATTATGATATTCAATTGGATTGATATCTCATGCCTGTTCTGGAAATCGCCTTGCTGCGCAGTTTCATGGAAGTCGCCCGCAGCGGCTCGATCAGCACCGCAGCGCGGCAAGTGGGGCGGACACAATCCGCCGTCAGCATGCAGATGAACCGGCTGGAGGCGATTGTCGGCCAGCAGATCCTGCGCCGCACACGCGGGGGTGTGGAACTGACGGCAGCAGGGGACAGGTTTCTGGTCCAGGCGGAACGCATTCTTGCCGTCCACGACGAAGCACTTACCACCCTGCCGGGGGCAGGCCTGCATGGCCTCATCAGTTTCGGCTGCCCGGAAGACTATCTGACCGCCTTCTTTCCCGATCTTCTGAAAGGGTTTGGCGCGCGGCATGGCGATGTCGAGATCGAGGTGGTCTGTGCTCCGACAACGGAATTGCACCTTCAGCTGCAGCGCAGGCGGATCGATCTTGCCCTGATTTCCGTTCCCGGCGAAGACGCCTCCGCCCGCATCCTGAGGCCGGAAAGCTTTGTCTGGGTGGCCAATCGTCCCGATCCGGAGGTCCTGCAAAAGGATGTTGTGCCGCTTGCACTTTCGGCGCCGGACACATTGGACCATCGCGCCGCCCGCACCGCCATGGATCAGGCAGGCAAGCCCTATCGCATCGCGTTTGCCAGCAATGGCCTCGCGGGCCTGTTGGCGATTGCCCGGTCCGGCCAGGCCATCAGTGTGGTGACCCGCTCCGCGGTGCCGCATGATCTCCACATCGTGGAGGCCGGCCTGCCGCCACTTCCCGGCATCGGCGTCACGCTGGCTTATGCGTCGCCAAATCCCTCGGCTGCAACGCAGGCATTCGGAGAATTCGTGGCGGACAAGCTGCGCAGCCCGGCGACGAGCTGACATCACAACACCGGACCGGGCAATAGCCGGCCCATTCGGCCGGCCTCTTGGCCCGGGTCGCCCGCATTTACCAATTCCACCTGAAAGGCGTGCGGTTTTCAGATATACTTCCTAGAGTGGAATTGCATTCCGTTTCGTTCCTTATTGCCTTGCGGTCGCCCGTTGTCGCGAAACCTCTACGCAGCGGTCCGTACCCCGCCATTTCACTGCATTGACCGGCCTTGAACCCATGGAGTGGTCTGATGAAGAAACCCGGCATTTTTTCAACTTTCTTGATGCTTCCCGCGATGGCCGCAGGTTGTCTTGCAATCGGCAACGCCCTGGCAGCCGACGGCCCCATTGGAACAGAGGATGGACAGGTTACCCTTCCCTATGCGGAGCAGAAGTTTCGCGGTGATGTGGGCACGACCTATCTGAACGCAGCACCGGCCGAGTTTCCTGCAGCCGTTTCAGCTCCCGAAGGCGCTCCCAATGTGCTCCTGATCCTGCTGGATGATGTCGGTTTCGGGCAGTTCACTGTCACCGGCGGCGGTGTGCCGTCACCGGCGATGGACAAGCTCGCCGAGGAAGGCCTGACCTTCACCCGCTTTCACACAACGGCGCTCTGCTCCCCCACCCGGGCAGCACTTTTGACCGGGCGAAACCACAACGTTGCCGGCACCGGTGTCATCACCGAGCTTGCCACAGGCTATGATGGCTATACCGGCATCATTCCGAAAGACACCGCCTCGGTTGCCGAGATCCTGCGCCAGAACGGCTATGCGACAGCCTGGATCGGCAAGAACCACAACACGCCGATCTACGAGACAAGCGCGGCAGGCCCGTTCGACCGTTGGCCGAACGGCCTTGGCTTCGACTATTTCTACGGGTTCATGGCTGGCGACACCAATCAGGTCCGTCCTTATCTTTTCGAGAACCAGACGCCGATCGGAACGCCGGAAGGGGACGACTATTACCTCAGCACCGATCTCGCCGACCAGACGATCAACTGGCTGAAGACGCTGGAAGCCATTCAACCAGGCAAACCCTGGTTCGCCTATCTGGCACCGGCTGCAACCCATGCCCCGCACCAGGCCCCCAAGGAGCTGATCGACACCTTCAAGGGCAAGTTCGACATGGGTTGGGACGCCTATCGCGAGCAGACCTTTCAGCGCCAGAAGGACATGGGGATCATTCCCGAAAACACCGAGCTGACCTCCCGCCCGGGCAGCCTGCCCGCCTGGGACAGCCTGAACGACGACCAGAAGAAGCTCTATACGCGGATGATGGAGGTCTTTGCCGCCTACGGCCAGCAAGTCGACCAGGAAGTCGGACGCGTACTCGACTATGTGGCCACTTTGCCGGATGCCGAAAACACGATGATCATCTACATCGTCGGCGACAACGGGGCGTCCGCGGAAGGCGGCTTTGACGGCACCTTGAACGAGAATGCCTTCTTCAACGCCTATCTGATGACCACCGACGACATGCTGAGCCGGATGGACGAGATCGGCACGCAACTTCATTTCAACCACTTCCCGGCCGGCTGGGCCTGGGCGGTGGATGCGCCCTTCCAGTGGACGAAGCAGGTAGCAAGCCACCTGGGCGGCGTACGTAACCCGATGATCGTGAAATGGCCTGCCCGCTTCTCCAGACAAGGCGAAACGCGGACGCAGTTCCTGCATGTCATCGACATTGCCCCGACCATCCTCGAAGCGGCCGGCATTCCAGAGCCGCGCAGCGTCAACGGAACAACCCAGACGCCGATCCAGGGCAAGAGCTTCCTGAGCACGCTGGACGATGCCGGGGCCGAAGAAGTCCGAACCAGCCAGTATTTCGAGATGTTCGTGAACCGGGGCATCTACAAGGATGGCTGGTGGGCCGCTTCCCTGGCGTTTGAACCCTGGGATCCTGTGCGCGGCGCGTTCGATCCCTTCAAGGCCAAATGGGAGCTTTACAATCTCGATGAAGATTTCAGCCAGGCACGAGACATTGCTGCGGACAACCCGGACAAGCTTGAAGAGCTGAAAGCCCTCTGGTGGGCGGAAGCTTCCGCCAACAAGGCTCTGCCGCTGGACTGGCGCGGGGCTGAACGTTTCAGCGCGGAGGAAACCGGCAAGCCGAACCTTGCCGGCGATCGTACGAGCTTCACCTACGCGGGCGTTCTTGCAGGACTGCCGGAATCCTCGGCGCCAGACCTGAAGAACAAATCCTTTTCTGTAACCGCCCGCGTCAACATCGAGGACAACGCCAACGGCATGATCTTCACCCAGGGCGGGAACACCGGAGGCTGGGCGTTTTATCTCAAGGACGGCAAACTGAAGGCGGCCCACAACTATATCGATGTTGCCGTCTATTCCGTTGAAAGCGATGGCACGGTTCCGGCCGGCGAGCGCGAGCTGAAGATGGACTTCACCTATGAGGGCGGCGAAGAAATGGGCAAGAGCGGCACCTTGACCCTTTCCGTCGACGGTAGCCCTGTCGGCACGGGTCAGATCGCACAGACCACTCCGTTCAAATACTCGCTGTCGGAAAACCAGGATGTGGGAACAGACACCGGAACGGCGGTCACGACCGACTATCAGGCGCCATTCGATTTTCGGGGAGAGCTTGAAGAGGTTGTCGTGGACCTGAAAAAATAGCGTTTCGGCAGCTCCGACCGATTGTCATCAACGTCCGGATGCCAGGCCGGCGGGGATCAAGTGCCGGGCATCCAGACGTAGACGGTGTCCAATGCGTCCTGCGAGACGAACCGGAACCCGCAAGCGAGGTAAAAATCATTGGCGGGACTACCGTTGAGGGCCATCAGCCGGATCGGCAGTCCCGCCGCTTCTGCCTCAGCCTTCAGGCCCTCGACGCTATCTCGGCCAAGCCCAAGCCCCTGATAGGCCGGGCTGACATAGAGATGGTCGAGATAGAAATGGTCGACGCGCCTGCGCACGACAAAAAAGCCGGCAATGTCTTCTTCCACCAGGATGATCCTTGTGTCTGTGGCAACAAAGCTGCCCAGGAATCGGTCCCTGGCCCGGAGAGGGTCAAACCGCCCGACGGCTTCGAGGCTCGGCCGCATTGCCTCGACGCGAATGTCGGCAAGCCTTTCCGCATCGGCCTCGGCTGCCGCTTCAATCCGGTAGATTTTTCGAGACATTCGTTTCCTCGCCAGCGGGAGACAGACGACACCTGCCGTATCTGATCACCTTCACGGCGCGGGCAATCTTGCAGACAGGCGCTCGACCAGCGCCTCTCCGGCAGCCTCGATATGTCGCCTCAGGATGTCGCAGGCTTCCGCGCCGTCCCTGCGGCTGCAGGCTTCAAGCAGGTCCCGGTGTTCCTGATGAGAGCGCCGGGTGTAGTCGAGCTGCGCCGCCGCAAGCCTCAAGTACCGGTCGCCGGCCTCATTGAGCGCGGCTATCTGTGCCAGCAGCCGCGGCCTTGCGCAGGGTTCATACAGCGCGAAATGAAACGCCTTGTTCAAGGCTCCGAAGTTTTCCAGGTCCGACGCCTCGGCCTTGTCCTGAATGGCTGCGGCCCGGTCGATCTGGCTGTTGGTCAGCTCCGGAATGGCAAGGCGCAAGGCCAGTGTCTCCAGCGCCGCCCGCATTTCAAAAACTTCCCTGAATTCCTCCGGATCAAGCGGGGCAACGATGGCGCCCTTGTTCGGCGGCATCTGCACCAGTCCTTCGGCCTCCAGCAGGCGCAGCGCATCGCGAACAGGCATCCGGCTGGTCTCGAACAATACCGCCAGCCGTTCCTGACGCAGCGCCTCGCCCGGTTTCAGCTCGCCCGAGACGATCTTTTCCCGCAGGGCATCAGCCACCCGAATGGCCTGATCTCCGGTTCTTTTTGCGCTTGTCCGCTCTGTCATCTGTCCGTCCGGCTGGGTCCTTCCGCCTTCGTAGACAATCAGCGACTTGACTGCAATCCGGCAAATATGTATCCAGTTTTTAAATTTGGATACAAAAAAGGATATTGCAGATGACCGTCTCGCGATTGAAGGACATTCCGGGAATTGGCGTGGACAAGATGGGACAGGCCGCCGATGACGTCGGAAATTCCGACATGCTTCGGCTGGAGAACCTGGATACGGACCTTCGCCCGCCAGAGGAGGCGCTGGAAGCAACGCTGGCTGCCATCGGCCGGGATGACGCCAACAGCTATCTGCCGTTCCTGGGCACGAATGACATCCGCAGGGCCGCAACCAGCCGGATATCGGCCACCACCGGCCAGCCTTACGACTGGAATACCCAATGCGTCATTTCGGCGGGCGGCCTGTCCGGCATCCTCAATGCCCTGCTGGCAATTCTGGAGCCGGGCGACGAGGTCATCATCACCGATCCCGCCTACGCGGGCCTGCTCAACCGCATCCGCCTGGCCGGCGGCGTTCCGAAGCTGGTTCCGCTAAGGGTGGTCGACGGCGGCTGGCGTCTTGATCTGGAAGAACTGCGCCGCGCAGCCAGCGCCAGAACCCGGGCCGTTTTGACCATGAGCCCGTCCATGCCGACTGGCATCCTCCACACGGCCGAGGAATGGAACGCCATTGCGGAAGTCGTGATGCACACCGGCGCCTTCCTGCTGCACGACGCCGCCATGGAGCGGATTCTCTACACCGGCAGCGCAGTGCTCCACCCGGCCAGCCGGGATGGCATGGCGGAGCGTACGATAACGGTGGGCTGCGTTTCCAAGGAATACCGGATGATCGGCTGGCGTGTCGGCTGGACGGTCGGCCCAGCCCCGATCATGGCGGACATCGGCCTTGTCAGCCTCACCAACGTCGTCTGCCAGGTCGGCATCGCAATGCCGGGCGCCGCGGCCGCCATCACCGCGAAAGACGACGGCATCGCCGCTGCAACGGCAACCTGGAAAGCCCGCCGGGACATCATCCTGCAGGCACTGTCGGACCTGCCCGTCGTGCGCCCGGATGGCGGCTGGTCTCTGCTGATCGACACCGCCGAGCTCGGCTACTCCCCGGTGGAAGCCTCCCGGTTGCTGTTCGAAAAGGGGCGGATCGCGGCAACACCGATGACCGGCTGGGGCAGCGAGGACGTCGCCGGACGCTACCTGCGTTTCGTCTTTGCCAACGAGCCGGCAGAAAGGCTCGGCGATATCCGCGAGCGGTTGCGCCTCGCCTGGCAGGTCTGACGGCACCTCCCCAGCCTCGACACCTCAGGAAAGCCCTGCCCGGGCTTTCTTCCTCCCTCACGTTCTACCGCCGGTCCGCACCGGTTTCATCACCCCGCTTGTGCCCAAAGGCACAGCCTTCCTCGAAAGGACGAAAGACTTGACCACCCGCATCCCATCCCTGGCCGCCTGGCTGTTCCGGCTTGCCGCTCTCTGGATGCTGATCGGACTGGTGCTCGGCATCGTCATGGCGGCAAGCCATGACCACGCGCTCTCGCCGGTTCATGTGCACGCCAACCTTCTCGGCTGGGCAACCCTGGCCCTGACCGGGCTCCTCTACACGGTAATCCCGGCCATGGCGGACAACAGGTTTGCCCGCCTGCACTTCTGGCTTCATGCGCTTGGTCTGCCGGTGATGATGGCGGCGCTGGCCGCCTATGCGCTTGGCCATACGGCGATGGAACCCGTCATCGCGGTTGGTGCGATCGCGGTCACCGCCGGGCTTGCCTTTTTCACGGTCAACCTGTTCCGGACACTTTGACCGGACGGGTTTCACCCAACTCGCCCATGCTCCGTGTCCGGGGCCCGCAGTGGCAACACTGCGGGCCCATTTCCGTTTGCCGCTCGAACCGGCACACAATCGCCGGCCTGTCTTGACAGCGTCACACCTGGCCGTCCCTATATCACCAGTTGTGCCGGGGGCGACTCGGCACCCCATCGGCAAACGCAAGGAGACGGCGCATGAAGATCGGCAAGACCACGGTAACGGCAGCCTGCGCATTGGCCATCGCCTCGTTTGGCCTGCTGGCGCCACGCCTTGCTGATGCCTGCACCCGGGTGGTCTATCTCGGTGCCAGCGAGCAGGTGATCACCGCCCGCTCGATGGACTGGAAAACCGATGTCGGCACGAACCTCTGGCTGTTCCCGCGCGGCATGAAGCGCAATGGCGAGGCCGGTGAAAACTCCCTGGAATGGACCTCGAAATACGGCAGCGTGATTGCCTCCGGTTACGACATTTCAACGACCGACGGCATGAACGAAGCCGGGCTTGTCGCCAATGTGCTGTGGCTGGTGGAATCCGAGTATCCAGACTACGACAGCTCCAAACCCGGCCTGACGATCGCCGCCTGGGCGCAATATGTGCTCGACAATTTCGCGACCGTTGAAGAGGCCGTCCGCGCGCTGGAGGCCGAACCCTTCACGCTCTTCAGCGACAATGTTCCAGGCGAAGAACGCCTCGCCACCCTGCACCTGTCCCTGTCGGATGCAAGTGGCGACAGCGCCATCGTGGAATATATCGGCGGCAAGCAGGTGATCCACCACAGCTGCGCCTACCAGGTGATGACCAACTCGCCGACCTTCGAAGAGCAGCTGGCCCTGAACCAGTACTGGAAGGAAATCGGCGGCACCGTCATGCTGCCGGGCACCAACCGTGCGGCGGACCGCTTTGCCCGCGCATCGTTCTATGTCGACGCCATCCCGAGAACCGAAAGCCCGGTCGAGACGATTGCCAGCGTCTTCGGCGTCATCCGCAATGTCTCCGTGCCGCTCGGCATCACCACGCCCGACCAGCCGAACATCTCCTCCACCCGCTGGCGCACCGTCGCCGACCAGAAGCGCAAGCTCTATTTCTTCGAATCCGTGGTGACCCCGAACATCTTCTGGATCGATTTCAGCCAGGCCGACTTTTCGCTGGAAACCGGCAAGGTCATGAAACTCGACCTCGGCCCCAACCAGACCAACATCTACTCCGGCATGGCCAACGCGCACTTCCAGGAAGCAGAACCGTTCCGGTTTCTGGGGCGGTAGGAGGCGGGAAGGGCTGCTTTGCGTCGCCAAGGCGGACTATAACGGGTTTTTCGGTCCGATCTGCAAAGCCGGCGTTCGTTGCGCTACGCAAGAAGGTTCATAGAGGGCGGGGAGCGGACGTTCGCTGCGGTCGGAACAACCGGACCGAGGCCGGGAGCGGACTGGCGGGTTTCGGCTTACCGCCCGAACGAAGCGGACATTCTGGCCTTCAAGCCTCAAGAGGCTGATGGACGGTTCTGGGCCACAGTGAGAAAAGATCCCACCGACTCAAGGCCAAATTCTTCAAAAAGATAAAATTCTCAGTGAGCGGCGGTCTGTTGCTATTCCTGCGTCCGCTGTTGGACTTGAACAGGTTCCGGAACCCGGATCCGGCCCTAACCGAAAACGGCATCCCCGCCTGCAATCCTGCCAAGGACGCCTACCAGAAGCGCCGCCAGAAAAAGGCTCAAACCCAGGAAGGCCCAACTCAGGTAGGCGCGCAACGAAGTCAACCATGGTCGGAAGGGATCACTTGTCGAATCGACTGAGAGGTCAAGAAGTGCCCCGGCCCGTTCCACATGTCGGTAGATCCCAAACAACCACGCCGCCCCGAGCGCGAAGATCAAGCTGACCGTCAGCGAGACGGCTATGGTCATCGTGTTGGACGCGGGGGCAAGATACAGGCTTCCAGAAATCAAACCAGCCAGCCCGAGGCAGGCAAGGCAACAGATCAGTGACAAGATACGAAAGATCGTCATCTCCACGGGCTTGGCTCTTCACTTTGCTAGCTGACAGGATTTTTCGGCGCCATAAGGGTCCGGAAAGATAGCCTGGCCCCCCGTGAAAGAGACGTTCCCCGCATTCGCCAAATAGAATTCCTGGGGCTTGTCGTGTGACAGTAACGCACCGGAGGCAACCGTATCCCCTCGTTCAAGGCGGATTGCGGTCAGTTCCGTGTCGAACAGATAGGCGACGAACTCATCTGCACGAGATCCTTCGCAGAAATAGGTTTGCACACTGACAGGCTCTTGAAGCAGATATCTTGCAACCAGCTCCGCTTCCCGGTGCAAATAGGACTGGTGCACGCAGGCTTCGAGATCCGGCTCTTTCCAACATTCATCGCGACCCGAAATCCAGCCTCTTTGCGTGGCGCGCAGAAAGTTTTCAGCTTCTGTGCCTTCCTCATCCTGCGACCGGGCGACTGCAAGTGCCGCGCTGAACCTCTTCGCTAGGCGTTGATTAAGCAGGCCGAGTTCCAGATCGTTGCAAATGAGTTTTTCCGCAGAGTTCTCTGCCTTTGTGCAGTCATATGTGGCTGTTCCTTGAGCCAGGGCACTCAACGGAAACACGACGAAAAACAAAGCAGAAACGCAAAATACCTGCCTCAACTGGAATACTCCTCGGTGGACATCAAACCACTAGCCTGCTGGGTGAATAGATCGGGCTTCGTAACATCCTCATGGCCGGAAAACGCGCAGCCTATGCGATCCTGAAACACGCAAGAGTAGACAAATTCATCCCCGTGACATTTATAAGTGAATATACATATGATCTAATATTCCTGATACCGCACCACATTGCATTTGTTCGTTACGGAGGGCCTGATATTGAGTAAGCAAACCGCCGGAGAGCCTTTTTCTTTTTTTTCCAAACGTTTGAAAATGACGTTAGCCCTGGTCTGCCTATTGCCAGTTCTGGCAATCATAAATGCACCTCATGCCCTCGCCCAAATGGGGCCTGACTATTGGCAGGTCACGGGCGTTGCGGCCAACGACCATCTGAATGTGCGAAGTGGCCCGGGTGCCCGGAACCCGATCGTTGCCACCGCTCCGAACGGTTTCAAGTTTAGAAATCTCGGTTGCCAGGGCAGCGGCAACAGCCGCTGGTGTCACGTGGAAACGCCCGACGGAAGAACCTCGGGTTGGGTATCCGGCCGCTTTCTCCGGGAGGCAGGAACGCCGGTCGCTGCCCCCCAGCCGCAGGACGACATTCCGGAACTGCATGTCCGCGGGAGCGGGGAGATTGAGGTGCGCTTCCGAAGCGGATGCACGGTGCTTTTCAATCCTGTCGGGCGGCGGATCACCGCCGGGGCCTCCTGCGCACGCGGGCAGCTCAACCGCGCCCACAGCGCTGTTGAAAGCTACATGCGGGAAAACTCCCCGGCGGCGACTCACGGACCGGACCGGACCTCGCAGAACGTGAACCTGTCCGGAACCGGAACCTTTTATGGCGGCGACGCCCTGCGCGGTACGATCACGGGGCACAGGGAAGGAGCTTACGCTCTTGCCTTCCAGTCGACGCAGGGCTCGCTCTTGTGTACTGCCCTGATCAAGCATGTTCCCGGAACCGTGAAGAGCGAAGCGGCGGCGGTTCATTGCACGAACGGTGCCGCCGGCACCGCCGTTCTGGCGAGAAACCGGTCTGGCAACGGTCTGACCATGTCCTTCACGCTCAATGACGGCGAAGGTGGGTACGTCCTGTTCTAAAGCCTGTTTGTGCTGAAACTGTACGCACTGGGCTGCGAGACACTGTCAAGTCTGCCTGCACCGCCGTCGCATCGGCGGTGCAGGGCCTGAAACGACGTCGCTGGCTAGTCGCCAGACACCAGACAAGAAATCCGCAGCAGGAGAAACTGAATATGCCCGCTGGATCGCCCGTTCCGCTCACTGTTGCGTTTTTGCTTTTCCTTGCTCCGTCCTTCGCTGCCGATGCGGCGCCTCCAGAGGTCGAATGGCTGCGCTATCCTGCGATTTCACCGGATGGACAGCAGATTGCGTTTTCCTATGCGGGTCAGATCTGGACCGTAAGCAGCGACGGCGGCGCAGCCCGATCGTTGACCGGTGGGCCGTGGCACGCAACCCATCCGGTGTGGTCCCCGGATGGTCAATCGATCGCCTTCGCGGCGGACCGGCATGGTCAGAATGATGTGTTCGTGATGCCCGCATCGGGCGGAGCGATTACCCGTCTGACCTATCATTCGGCAAACGACCTTCCGATGAGCTTCACACCAGACGGCACGGATGTGGTCTTCACGTCCGCCCGTCTGGGCGATCCGAAGGCTGACGCCACGAATGCGGTCTATGGTCTGGCGGGACTCTACGAGAGGCCCTACCGCGTCTCCGCGACAGGCGGCCGAACCAGACCACTGCTGCCGACGACTGCCTTCAACATCGACTATGGTCCACACGGCCAGATGCTCTATGAGGACAGTCCTACAATCGTCGAGAACCAGTGGCGCAAGCACCACGTCTCCGACGCCACACGGGACATCTGGCGCTATGATCCGGACAGCGGTCTTCATGAACAACTGACCGATTACAGAGGCGAGGACCGAAACCCAAGCTGGAGCAACGACGGTAAAACCGCTTACTGGCTCAGCGAAAGGGGTGGAAATTTCAACGTCTGGAAGCAGGAGCTGGCATCGGGTGCCCCTGTTCAGGTGACCCATCATGCTCGTTGGCCTGTCCGCTTTCTGTCCTCCGCCAATGACGGCACGCTCGCCTATGCTTGGGATGGTGGATTATGGCGCCTCGATCCTGACGCCTCGGAGCCAGTCCGGCTGGGTGTAACGCTTGGTCAGGGCAGCCTGATCAACACAAACGCGACCCGACAGGTCACTGCCGAAGTCTCCGAGGTTGCGGTCGCGCCAGGGGGCAAGCATATCGCCTTTATTGCCCGCGGCGAGGTCTTCGTGACCGGATGGAATAGCAAGGTGACGCGGCGCCTCACCGACACGACCGCGCAAGAGCGGGATCTGGCCTTCTCCTCGGACGGACGGCGCCTGGCATACGCAAGCGAACGCAGCGGTGATTGGGATATCTACGAGACCGTCATTCCTGACGGCAGTGGCGATGACTTTTCCGCCCCGGTCGCTCTGGAGGAAAAACTCCTTATTGATGAGGATGCTGATCTCTTCAGACCGCGATACGCACCTGACGGAACACACTTGGCCTATCTTCGAAACCGCGCTGAGCTAAGAGTTCATGACCTTGAAGCCGGCACATCCGTTCAGGCCCTCCCTGGAGACCAGACCTACTCCTATACCGATGGCGATCTCAATTACGAATGGAGCCCGGACGGTGAATGGCTGCTCATCCGGACAGGTTACTTCAGCTCCTCCGAGATCGCACTGGTCTCGACTGATGGTTCTGTTCGCCACAATGTCAGCCGGAATGGCTTCGTCGACCTAAAACCAACTTTCAGTCAGGACGGCACGGCAGTTCTCTGGCAATCTGACCGCTATGGCCTTCGCTCGACTGAAGGCAAGCCCGAGCAAGTAGACGTTATCGCGGCGTATCTGAACCGCGATGCCTGGGAAAAGGCACAGACGACCGCTGCCGAGCGGGCGCGAGCATTGACCCAAGAAACCGCAGAGCAAACAGAAGCGGAAAACGCCGAGCTCGTTGTTGAACCAGAGGGTTTCCGCAGGCGGGTCACCCGCCTGACACCGCGCTCCGGAAGTTATATCCTGTATCGGCTTCTCGCCGGGAACACGTCCTTCCTCTCTGTGTCGGTCACAAACACCGGCATGGTTCAAGCCAGCGCTATAGACCTGACAAGCGGAGCGGAGCGACAAATCTTTAATCTTCCCGGAGCCTCGTTGCTGGGCGCCGAGAGTGATCCGGAGGGCAAGGCACTCTTTGTCCTCTCGCCCGGAAAAATCACACGCTATGAAGTTGCCACGGGTCAGGCACAGGCCATCGCCTATCAGGCCGAGATCAATCGCAGCGTTCGTGACGAGGTCGATTACATTATCCGATCCAACTGGCGTGCAACGGCCGAAACCTTCTATCGCGAAGACATGCAAGGGGTCGATTGGGCCGGCGTTCGCGATCATTACCTGCGCTTCGCGCCTCACATCTTCTACTGGGAAGATCTGGCAGAGCTCCTCGGAGAGATGGACGGAGAGCTGAATGCGTCTCACCAGAACCCGAGCTACCATGAAGCGGATCCTCTCGCCGATGCCACAGGCGTTCTTGGCCTCTATTACGACCCAGATCACACGGGTAAGGGGATGAAGATCACGGACGTCATTGCCGGCGGTCCCGCGGACCGCAAGGATAGCCCCTTGCTGCCCGGTGCGGTCATCCTTGCCGTCAACGACACACAGATCGGGCCGGATATCGGGATTGACCGACTGCTCAACCGCATGGCGGGACAGGAAGTTCGCCTGAGCGTCATTCCTTCCGGCGGTGGCGATCCGGTTGACACAATCATTACGCCTATCAGCACCGCGCAGGAAATCACTCTCGCCTACCAACGGTGGGTGGAAAAGCGCAGGGCCATCGTCACAGAGCTCTCCGAGGGACGCCTGGGTTATATTCACCTTTCGGCGATGAAGACCGATCCATACCGTACCGCCTACGGAGACCTGTTTGGCCTGCATCAAGATGCAGAGGCCGTGGTCGTGGATATCCGCAACAATGGCGGCGGCAACCTGCATGATGAGCTGGTCATCATGCTTACGGGCTCCACAGATGCCTTTAATCGCGCCCGGGACGGCCACATCGTGACGCGTCTGCCAGTGGGCCGCTGGACCAAGCCAAGCATTCTTCTACAAAATGCAGGAAGCTATTCCGATGCCTCCGTCTTCCCCATGCTCTACCAGAAGAAGAGTATCGGCCGGATTGTCGGCGACCGCACACCGGGAACCGGAACCGCGGTGAGCGATGTACCCCAACTGCAAACCGGCATGCGCTACAGGGTTCCCGAAATGGGGTTCCAGTTGCTTGACGGCACATGGTTCGAAAACACGGAGATCGTTCCCGACGTTCTCGTTCACAACGATCCGAACCTGATCGCAGAGGGACGAGACCCTCAGCTGGAAGCCTCGGTCAAAACCTTGCTTAAGCAATTGGACTAGCACATGGCCGGGTCAAGCAGCCGCTTAGCAGTCTCTTTGGCGACACTGGTTGCCTGGACGATCATAAACGTTTTCGGCACGAAGGTGTTCTATCCGCCTGAAACCGCTCTCGACGAGCTCGTGACGACCGGTATCAGCTGGCCGATCCTGTTCGCCTGTCTCTTGTTGGTCGCCGTTGTTCTTTGGCAACACTGGACAGATCTCCGCTTCCGTGCGCCGGATCCAGGCACCCTTAAACTGCTTTTGTTTCCCGGTTTCCTGCTTCTGTTGCTTTTGGCCTTGGCCGTATTGTCAGGATTGCCATCCTCGAGCGTCATGGTCCTTCTTGGCATCAACACGCTTCTGGTCGGCTTTTCAGAAGAAACGATGTTTCGCGGCATCTTGTTCCGGGCCCTGCACGGCCGTCTTGGCATCTGGTCGGCGATCCTTGTGACCACTGTCGCTTTCGGCTCCGTCCACATCCTCAACGGATTTGGTACTGGTGATTTTGGTGCGGCGTTTCTCCAGGCCATCACCGCCGGCGCTTCCGGGCTGCTGCTGATCGCGATCCTGCTGCGGACCGGTTCGCTCTGGGCCGCCATCATCTTCCACGCATTATGGGACTGGGCGACGTTCTTGGTTGTTGTTGGAGCGAAAGTCCATCCGTCTCCCGACTTTGCCGAAGCAGCTGTCGCAACACCTCCGGGCATGCTTGCCCAAGTGCTGCTCCCCTTGGGTATGGTCCTGCCGGGTTTCTTCTACGGTCTCTGGCTATTGCGGAATATTCATAAGGAAACAGCCCCGGGAGACCGGAAGCCTGATATCAATGAGTGACGCGGGGCGGCGTGAAGTACGGGAGGGACGCATGAAGATTTCGAGACGTACACTGTTGCTGTGCGGCACAGGTGTGGGGCTTGCAGCGTTTTCGTTCTCAAGCAACGCTCAGCTGGTTTACAAGGAGGTTTCCGAACTCCTCCCGGGACAATTCACCTGGACACCGGAGCGCGAGCCGGAAGGCCCTGTTGCCATTGTGGTGTCCTTGCCCCAGCAACTCGTACATGTCTATCGGAACGGGATCAGGATAGCAGTATCGACTTGCTCGACCGGAAAGCCCGGCCACGGCACACCGACCGGTGTGTTCAGCATTCTTCAGAAGGACGCGGATCACAGGTCCTCGACCTACAACAATGCTCCCATGCCGAACATGAACCGGCTGACCTGGAGCGGTATTGCTCTTCACGCCGGAAACTTGCCCGGCTATCCGGCATCGCATGGCTGTGTACGGTTACCCTTGGAGTTTTCACGCCGGCTTTTTGGGATCACGCACATCGGTACCCCGGTGATTATTGCTGGTTCTCATTCCGATCCCTGGGAGCTGACACATCCCGGCATGGTCTTGAGCGGGTATGCTGAAAACGAATTTGAAGAAGTCGTGGCGAGCCTAAATGGAAAATCTCACCCCTCTGATTGGCCGGACGCAGGAGGGCAGCCGATCACTACGTTAATTGCCTCTTCCCAAGACCGTCAGATCCTGCTGCTTGAAAACGGCGACGAACTCGCGAAAGGGCAACTGATCATCGATGGCCCAGAAACCCTGGGTGAGCATGTGCTTGTGCTAAACCAGGCCCACGAAGGGACACGTGGCATGATGTGGCAAGGCGTCAGCCATCACGAGGATCCAGCCTATCCGCACAACAAGGAAGAGAACATTATTAACCGCGTCAGTGCCGACGACGCCTTCCTGCTCGAGATGAAGAAACGTCTTCATCCGGGAATGGTTCTGATCATCACAGACGTGTCTTTGCATCCTGATCGTCGGTCCGGCACGGACTTTGTCATCATGGACACTGTTTGAAACTAAACCGTGTTTCGCATCCCAGCGCTGCATAAAACTGAAATAGCAGCACGCGACTATTTTCACTTCACGACGCCATGAACGAGTGTCGGCTTTCGGGAGCCGAGTTCAAACTGCTGAACGACCGAAATGGGGACGCATAGCGACCATTGGCTGGCGGGCACGTGAATGACCGCTTTGGGCCGATAGCTACCGCAGAAATTGACCTAACGGATGTCGGCTTAGGTAATCGATTTTCCAAGAGCCGACCGTCCGCTCCCTCCCCCAAAATCTGCCAGTCGGCAAAGGCCCCTCGGCTTACCGTTTCACTGGAACCAAACAATAAAATTTCCCCATCTTCCCTTACGTTAATTCTTGCATTGCCGCACACATCGGCTCACTATCCAGAGCAGTTACTTGTCATACAAAGCCCTGTGACGCGCCATTTCTTGTGCGTTTCAAAGCAAAAGAAAGATGTGCCTGCGGAAGGCATTCATGGCGCGACAGTCGATCTGGAACCTGACGTATGCCAATTACCTTCGCACCTCGTATCGCCATGTTCGGCTTTGACGCCACGGCCTCGCCCAAGTGGCAAATGGTACCGAGGGGGTGGGAGCGCACGATTGTGGTGCGGGGGGCAGGTGCCCTTATTCCCGAACTGACCCCCAACGACATTGCCAGGGTCACCTATCGCCGTGTCGGCGCCGAACATCATCTGACGCTCAAGGGCCTCAAGGCCGGCAAGGGGTTTGTCCGCTTTGTGCCGAACGCCGGGTTTGCGGGGCCTGTTCCCAACAGCGACATTCTGGAAATCTCGGTCAAGACCGAGGTCAAGATCAACACGGCGTTTCACTATGTGAAGGACAACGCCGGCCACAAGACCAACCGCAACATGGGCGACCTCAACGCCCTGATACGGGGCGTCAACCGGCTGCTGGACACCCAGGCCAACGTGCGGATGTACAGAAAGAGCGCACGCACGATAACGGTTCCACAGAACCTGGGCGCCACGGTACGGTTTTCCAGCCACCTGGCGGGCGTTGCGGCCGCCGAACATGAATGGGACGATGTCACGGCCTTTGCCGATGCTGCCGCGGATTTCAATGTCTTCTTCGTGTGGCAGTATGAGCAGGATGCGACGCCTGCGGTCAACAACACCCGGGCCGGAACTCTGGCCGCCGAGAAGAACTGCCTGATGCAAGATACGATCACCGGCTCGACCCATGCCGAAACCCTGGCACACGAGACCATTCACCTGCGCGGCATCGGCCCGCACAGCGGAACCGCAACACACCTGATCGCCAGTGGCGCGGTGCGGACGGGGCAGCTGATTTCGCGCGCCCAGGCCAACATCATCAATCCGTCGGGCACATGATGGTTCGACACCGCAACCTGGCCGGATGCATCGCAGGGGCGTTTCTGTTCACCTGGCTTGCAGGAAGCACTATGGCAGACGACATGAACCTTGAGGCAGAGATCGATACCGCGCTGGCCGGAGGCTCGCCGGAGGCTGTGGTGGAGGCAGGCCCGGCTGCCGTCGCTCCCCTGGCCGCGCGCCTGGCCGCGGCGAAGACCACCGGTGAAAAATCGGCCCTGGTGGATCTGCTGTCAGCAGTTGGTGGTGCCGACGCCCTGGCGCCCGTCTTGCCCTACATCGGTGATGCCGACCCGGACCTGCGCGCGCGCGCCAGCGCCGCAGCGCTGAAAGTCGTGCTGGCCAATGGCCCACCGTCAGGCCCCGTCGCCGAGCAGCTTCAGACCGAAGTAACAGCCGCGCTGGAAGCGCCGGACGCGGAAGGCGGCGTGTTGCTGCTGGGGGCACTGGCACCCGGAGCGGAAGACGCGCTTGAAGCTCACCTTTCCGGCACGCGGCTGGTCAAGGCACAACCACAGGAGCCCACGGTCTCCGCAGCCCTGGCAGCCCGGCTGGCGCTTTCGGCCTTGGGGGACGATGAAGCGCGAACCAGCCTCCTGAGGCAAATCCCCGAGGCCGAGCCGGACAGTCTCGTCTTCATGCTGAAAGCCTTGCCCCTGATTGATGCGCCCGAGGTTCTGCATGCCCTGGCCGCAACCACCCTTTCCTCCAAAGCCCCCGTCGCGGACGGTCTGCCAAGCGGAGCGGAACCCGCCCGGGAGGTGGCCGACGTCGCGGTCGAGTCGTTTGTCACGCGCCTGAGCCTCAGCCCCGGCTTCAAGATGACGCCGGGCGCTATTTACACGGCAGACCAACGGGCCGAAGTTGAAAGGCTCATCACGGGCTCCATCCCGAACTAGGCGAACCCGTCTTCCAACTCTCTTTTTCGCCCCTGATACTTCAGCCCAGGACAATTGGCCGGATTTTACATTAACGAAAGGTCCCATCGGTAAACTGGAGAAAACCTTCCAGAGACGAGAAAGTGATGCCGTCTTCCAGTAACGCCGCTCTCGAAATTCTCAATCTTCACAAGCGTTTCAGCGAACCCGCAGTCAACGATCTCTCGTTGAAGGTGCGGGAAGGCGAATTCTACGCCTTGCTGGGCCCCAACGGTGCGGGCAAAACCACCACGCTGCGCATGGTCGCCGGCCTGCTTCAGGCCGATGCGGGGGCGGTCAGGGTCTGCGGCATCGATGCGTTTGCGGATCCGATTGCCGCCAAGCAGGTTCTGGCCTGGGTTCCGGACGAACCCATGGTCTACGACAAGCTGACGCCGCTTGAATATCTCGAGTTCGTGGCAGGCCTCTGGAGCATGCAGCCGGACCTTGCAAGGTTCAAGGCCGACAGCCTTCTGGACGCCTTCGGGCTTGCCCCCCATGCCAATGAGCGCTGCGGCGGGTTCTCGAAAGGCATGCGCCAGAAGGTGGCGCTTGCCGGTGCCCTGATCCACGAACCGCGCCTGATCATTCTCGACGAACCGCTCACCGGCCTTGATGCAGGCTCTGCCCGCCAGGTGAAGAAGGTGCTGACCGGGCTTGTCGCGCAGGGCGTGTCGATCATCATGACGACCCATATCCTGGAGGTGGCGGAGCGCATGGCCGACCGAATCGGCATTATCGCCCGTGGACAGCTTGTTGCCGAAGGAACGCTGGAAGAGCTGCGCCAACGGGCAAGCGCCGGCGGCCATTCCCTGGAGGATATTTTCCTGGAAATCGTGGGCGGCGATGCCGGCGCACATGCGAACACGGCCGAACTCCTTGATGAGAAGGTGGCATGAGAGCGTTGGCGGCCCCTTCCGCCCTGATACGTTTTTCCCGCCATGAATTGCGGCTGGCATGGCGCGACTGGGCCTGGATGTTTTCAGGCTGGCGCAGCACGAGCCTGCGGCGCGCCCTGATCGGCATGATCCTCTTCTACGCGGTCATGCACCTGATCGCCTACGCGGTGCTTTCGCCCCGCTTTGCCACAGGGTTTGTTCTTGACCAGACAGCACAGGCAGCGCTTTCGGTCACGGTGCTGCTCAGCTTCACCATGATGCTGTCACAGGCGATGGAGTCGGTAACCCGTGCGTTCTACGCAAGGGATGACCTGGACCTGATCCTGTCTTCCCCCGCCCCCTCGCGTGACCTGTTTCTCGTGCGCATCGTCATGATGGCCTTGACGAGCTGGGCCATGTCGGCGCTGGTCATCTCACCGTTCCTCAACGTTGCGGTGGTGCTTGGCGGGGAGCACTGGCTGGCGGGATATGTGGTTCTTCTGGCGGTATCGCTGAACGCGACCGGGGCAGGCGTTTTGATCACGCTCGCGCTGTTCCGAACGGTTGGCGCGCAGCGCACGCGCTTTTACGCGCAAATTCTCGCAGCGGTCGTTGGCGCGGCCTTCCTCATCGGGATGCAGGTGGTGGCGATCCTGTCCTTCGGGTCGATGTCGCGGTTCACGCTGTTCGATCCTGCCTTCCTGGCAAGCCATGCGCCGGGTGAGGGCTCGCCGTGGTGGTTCCTCGCCCACACGGTGGCCGGACAGACCAATGCCGTGTTCCTGTTCCTGGCGGTTTCCGTCGCGTTTTTTGCGGTCGGGGCCTGGCGCGGCGCGGTCCAGTTCCGCAGCATTATCGTGCTCGCACTTGGCGTTACGGAAAAGACCCCGCGCAGCCGCGCTTCCGAGCGGACCTTTCGCAGTTATTCGCCGCTCGGCGCGCTCGTCTTGAAGGAACTCAAGCTCATCGCCCGGGATCCCTGGCTGATATCCCAGACGCTGATGCAGGTTCTCTATCTCATTCCGCCTGCGGTCATGCTCTGGGTCAGCTTTGGCGAGAAAACCGAGATTTCCGTGATCGTCGCGCCGGTTGTCGTCATGGCGGTTGGACAGCTTGCCGGCGGCCTCGCCTGGCTGACCATCTCCGGTGAGGACGCACCCGACCTGATTGCGACAGCCCCCATCTCTGCATTCACACGCCTGTGGGCGAAAGTGCTGTCGGTGCTGACGATTATCGCAGCAATCGTGCTGCCGATCTCCCTGGGTCTGGCGCTCATATCGCTCTGGGGCGCTGCCATCACCGCCGCCGGCGCCATGACCGCGGCAGCAAGCGCAGTGCTTGTTCAACTCTGGTTCCGGGCACAGGCCAAGCGCACAACCTTCCGGCGCCGTCAGGTCGCTTCCAAGGCCTCCACGCTTGCGGAGGCCGCCGCATCCATTGCCTGCGCGGCCGGGACGGCCCTCGTCGCGGCGGCAAGCCCGCTGGCGATCCTCCCGGTCTTCCTGCTCCTGAGTGTGCTTGGGATCTCCTGGAGCATCCGCCCGAAACACAGTGCAAGCGCCTGAGGGGCACCGCACTTCAAGCAAGTGGCTGTTGACTGAAGCATTGCCAGCCAACCCGCCTACGAGGCGGTGCGAGGGGCAAATCGACCGCCGGAACCACGCCAACGCAAGTTCGCTCAAGGATCCTGCAAAGCTCTGCGGGTGCCGCATTCGGCAAGATATCGATGATAGAAATCCGTGTTCAGGCCGCTCGCCTGGCGTTGCAGTGTAGTCGTTTCGACAGCCTGGCCGGGCATGCCCAGCCAGTCCAGCAGGAGCTGTGTTGCCGCGCGGGGATCCTGGGCGAAGCGCTCATAGGCGGCATGGAACGGCACGATGCCGTTCTGTCTGAAATAGGCCAGCCAGCTTTCGCAGTCCTGCGAAATCCAGTTCACAAGCCTGTCGATGCTTTCAAAATCGTAGCTGGGCTCGGCGATGCGCTCCTGCGCGGAAACCCATTGCTGGGTCTGGATGGCAATGTGAAGCGATACGGCCTGATAGTAGATGTCGCCCCGGAGATTGTAGACGTAGAGGCAGTCGCCGAAGAGCTCCTCCAGCCTCCTCACGCCGAGCTCCCGCAACAGGTCGAACTGATAATTGTGCAGCATCAGCGAGACCGGCAGACCTGAACCGGCGTCAAAATCCCGGATCGCCCGCACATAGCGCTTCAGCTCTTCTGCCGTTGCGGGCAAATCGTGAAACTCCGGCAGGAAGTGCCGGATCTTCTTGTCGAAATGCCCCTGCCCGAACCACTCGTAGCTTTGCCGGGTCACCTTCGACGCACTCAGCGTCGTTGCCAGCGCCGTGCTGCCCGTTCTCTGGGTGGACGCAAATACGATCGTGTCGCACGCAAGGCGGTGTGGGGCTGTCACAAAGGTACCTCGCCCGGGAGAAATGTTTGCAACCGCAAGCTTGGGCCGCCTGGATTTGCGGGTCAACAGGCGTTCCGACACATCGCCTCGAAACGACAGGCAGGCAATACCGGAGGAGCCTTTCCCCACGCCCGCAAGAGACAGCAAGCCGATTACCGCCTCCCGCGTGCTCAGAAGCCGGACATGCAGTTTACTGAACCTGTCCTTAAGCAAATTCGCGTCTAGTCAGCAATGCGCATGCGCCGCGTTGCCGGAAACGGCAAAGGTTCGAGCGTGCGCAGAGCTTACCGCCGCGCGAGGGGCCGGTGTCCGCATATCAATATGCATTTGAGGTATTTTGGAATGAATTTCAGAGCTTTTGTCTCGGTACTGGCCTTGCTGCCGGCAACAGGTGCGGCTGCCGCGCCGTTCAGCAGCGGCGATTGGGAAGCCGCCAGGATCGGCAGCACCTGCCTTGTCTATAACAACGCCCCGGCGCGCGACACCTCCGGCTCGTTGCAGTTCAGCTTCGACGTCAAAGGCTATAATGCGGATTTCACATACGAATATGCGCCCTACACCGAAAACGAAGAAGACCCCTGGGCCGAAACCGACCTGGTTGAAATCACCATCGACGGAGAAGATTCCTGGCTGGGAGGAGAAATGTTTCCCGTCGGCATGCAGGACCCTTACCAGATCTCGATGACGTCCGGCTTCGTGAAGGACATGGCCGCCGCGGTGGCAGATGCGCAGACAACGATCGACATTTCAGTCGAGCGCGAAAGCCTGGGCGAAACATGGCTCTACGGCCGCTTCTCGCCGGCCGGCTTCAGCGAGAGCCTCGCCAAGGCTGCCGAGATGTGCGACTTCGACCCGGCCAATTTGCCGGAATCCTGATCAAGCGTCGGCCACGCACCCGTCACGGGCGCTTGTTTCCTCAAGTGCCCGGACCATGCTCGAACCCGCCCAACAGAACGCCGTCACACCGGGCTGCGGCAATCCTGTCTTTCTTCAGCGGGGCATAAAGATCGGACTCATACCAGGCTCGGGCAGTCTGGCTGTCGGGAAACTCGATCAGCACCGGGATATTGGGCGTCCAGTCACCTTCCAGAACGCTATCCATGTCGCCGAGAACACGGTAGCGCCCGCCAAAGTGTTCCACGGTTTCAAAGACCTTGGCGCGATAGGCACCAAGCCGTTCCGGATCGTGGATTTCCCTGACGTCGAAAAACACGAATGCAGCCATGGCGAAGTGTCCTTCCGTTGATTTCTTACCTGCGGCTGGAAATGCTAAACTCGGACATGTCCCGGCTCCATGCTCCACCGTCCGCAAGTTCTGCCCCCGCATCCGCGCGGGGAACGGCAACCCCTGCCGGGTCTGGACCGGCACAGGATCCACTCGCCGACGTTCTGAACCTCGTGCGCCTGACCGGTGCGCTGATGTTCCTTGTGGATGCCAGCGACCCCTGGTGCGTCGATATTCCCCACACGAATACCTACCGCGCGATCCTCGCAGATCCCGGGCAGCACGTGCTGTCCTATCATGTCGTCCTGGAAGGCTCAGGCCTGGCCTCCATACCGGGCGAGGCGCCCATCCGGTTCAACCGGGGTGACGTTCTCGTCTTCCCGCAGGGCGATGGGTACCGGATGGAAAGCGCAGCTGGAACGCCTCCCGAGTTCAGTGCGGACGAGGTCGTCGACTTTTTCGAAAACCTTGCCGCCGGACGCTTGCCGAGCATCGTTCCGGAAGGCGGTGGCGGAGACCCGCGGGCCTTGTTCCTGTGCGGGTTCCTCGCCTGCGACGCAAGACCCTTCAACCCGCTGCTTGCAAGGCTCGAACGCCGGCTTCTTGTCTCGCCATCCGAAAGGACTGATGACAGCCTGCAAAGGCTGATCGACATAACCCGGACAGAAATACAGTCAGACCAGCCCGGCAGCCGCAGCGTACGCCTGCACCTGTGCGAACTGATCTTCATCGAAACGCTTCGTCGCCATGTGCTGTCGCAGGCCCCGGCGAGCGAAGGTTGGCTCGGCGCCCTCACCGACCCAGTCGCCGGTGCCGCGATCACCGCCATACACGCCGACCCGGCAACGGACTGGACGCTTGAACGCCTTGCCCGGCAGATCAACACCTCCCGTACGGTGCTGACCGAACGGTTTGCCGGAAAAATGGGTCAGGGACCGATGCAATATGTGACGTCGTGGCGCCTGCAGCTCGCGGCGCGCCAATTGCGGGACAGCAGGTCTTCAATTGCGGAAATCGCCTGGAGCGTGGGCTACCGGTCGGAAGCGGCGTTTTCCCGCGCATTCAAGAAGATGGCGGGCATGTCACCCGGCGCCTGGCGGCGGATTGGCTGATCCTGCGGACATGGCTCACCGGGCGAATAAGGCGAACCAACCTCGCATCAAAGCGAGCGTCTAAACCTCGCCGCTGACCACCAGCTGCATGCGGTCGGCCGCCACGCGGGCGCGGGTGTATTGCAGGGGCTTGCCGGTCATGTCCAGGTTGACGCTTTCCATCACCATCACCGGCTGGCCCAGTGCCAGACCAAGCTGCTGGGCATCGCGGTTTTCGACCAGCTCGGCCGTGATGCGCGTTTCCTTGCGGCGGTAATCGGAAATTCCGGCGCGTTGCAAAGCCGCCGTGATTGATCCGGTGTCGGCATAATCAGCGACGAAATTGGGCACGCGGGACTGTTCGAACCAGCTTGTGGCCGCGATCATCGGCACACCATCGGCAACGCGCAGGGTTTCCACGCGAATGAGCAGCGTTCCGAGCGGCACGCCAAGCTGATGCGCCAGAAGGGCGTCGGCTTCCTCGACAGCCGAGCCGATCAACCGTCCGGACGGTGCCCGAAGTTGGCCGGAAACGATTTCCGAAAAGCGCGTGCGTGGCCCGATGGGATAGCTGAGTGGGGCTGAGGCAACAAAGGTGCCACGGCCCTGGTCGGCCCGCAGAATACCATCCGACGTCAGCGCGGCGATCGCCCGGCGGACCGTGTGGCGGTTGACGCCGAACCGGCTTGCAAGCTCGGATTCCGGAGGCAGGCGGCTGCCTTTTTCAAAGGCTCCGCTCACGATTTCCGCCTTCAGCGTTTCCATGATCTGGCGCCACACCGCAATTCCGGCGCTGCGGTCGAGAGTGCTGTTCGTCGTCATGAGCCCGTCATCAAATTTCGGTACCAAAGAGTCAACCGGATTATTTGTCTAGACAAATAGACAAATCAAGTCTAGGACAAGGGCGTTTTCAAACGCTTTCCGAAGAACCGCCCAACCCAAAAGGCGCGCTTCATGACAGACATACCCTCCACATCCTCCCCGGACACCGAAGCCGGCGCGGCAGTCGGCGCCCGCCAGAAGGTCATCGCGACACTGGCCGCAGCCTCCGCCGAGGCCGTCGCGGAAAAATTCAGCGCACTTCCGCCGCAAAGCTACGAGCTGGTGCGCCAGCCCGAAACCGGACTGGTGATGGTGCGCGGCCGCATGGGCGGCACCGGCAGTCCGTTCAACCTGGGCGAGGTCACCGTCACCCGCTGCGTGGTTCGCCTGGAAACCGGTGAAACCGGCAATGCCTACAGCCTTGGCCGCAATAAGCAGAAAGCGCTGCAGTCCGCCGTGATCGACGCCCTGTGGCAACGCCCTGCAATGCAGGAGCGCATCGAGACGGACATCATCGCGCCGCTGGCCGAAGCCCAGGCAGGAACGCAGGAAACCGTTCGCGAGGAAACCGAGGCCACCAAGGTCAACTTCTTCACCATGGTGCGGGGAGACAACTGATGAACGCAGCACAACAGACCGCCGCTGCCCCGCTGGCCGCAGGATTTCAGGACCCGGTTCACGATGCGCAGGGCTGCTTTCGCGCGATCATGAATGCCATGGCCCGGCCGGGTACGCGGCAGGCGATTTCCGCCGGCAATCTGAAGCCGCCCGCACCGCTGACGCAGGTGGCCGCCGCCATTGCCCTGACCCTGTTCGACTACGACACGCCGATCTGGCTCGACAAGCCTCTGATGACGTCGGACGCCGTGAAGACCTTTCTGCGCTTCCACACCGGCTGCCCGATCGTCACCGAACCGGTGGAAGCGGCCTTTGCGCTGGTCAGCGCACCGGTGAGCATGATCCCCCTGGCAAGTTTCAACCAGGGATCGGCCGAATATCCGGACCGGTCGACAACGGTGATCCTGACCGGTCAGGACTTCGGGTCCCATTCAGCCGTCTCCTTTAGCGGTCCGGGCATCAAGGACACCGTTTCCTTTGGCACCGGTCCGGTTCCACCAGTGTTCTGGGACCAGGTGATTGCCAACAACCGCCAGTTTCCACGGGGTATCGATCTGGTTTTTGCCGGACAGGAAGCACTGTCTGCCCTGCCCCGTTCCACCCGCATCCTCAAAGCGGAGGTCTGATCCATGTATGTAGCCGTAAAGGGTGGTGAAAAGGCCATCCGCAACGCCCACAAGCTCATGGCCAAGCGCCGCCGGGGCGACACCTCCATTCCCTCGCTGACGCTGGAGCAGATCGCCCAGCAGCTGTCCCATGCTGTCGCCCGTGTCATGGGCGAAGGCTCGCTCTACGACGAGATGCTGGCCGCACTTGCCATCAAGCAGGCGCGCGGAGACCTGATCGAAGCCGCGTTTCTGATGCGTGCCTACCGCACGACCCTGCCACGGTTCGGCTACAGCCAGCCGATTGACACCGCGAAGATGCTGGTGGAACGGCGCGTTTCAGCCACTTACAAGGACCTGCCGGGCGGCCAGGTGCTGGGCCCGACCTTCGACTACAGCCACCGCCTTCTGGATTTCGCGTTGGCCGCCGAAGAGGACGGTCTCGAAAAGCCTGTCGAAACAGCTACCGCTGAAGAAGGCAGCATGCCGCGCGTCACCGACCTGCTTGGCGACGAAGGCCTGATGGAGCCGGACCCGGTAACCGACGAGGACGCGCCCGTCGGCGACCTGACCCGCGAGCCCCTGTCCTTCCCGGCCGACCGGGACTTGCGCCTGCAGAACCTTGCCCGTGGCGACGAAGGCTTCCTGCTGGCATTGGCCTATTCCACCCAGCGCGGCTATGGCCGCACACACCCTTTCGCCGGCGAAATCCGCTACGGCGAGGTCGAGGTGGAATTCTTCGCCGAGGAACTCGGCTTTGCCGTGACGCTCGGCGCCATCAAGGTAACCGAGTGCCAGATGGTCAACCAGTTCAAGGGTTCGGCAAAGACCGCCCCGACCTTCACCCGGGGGTACGGCCTCGTGTTCGGGCAAGTGGAGAGAAAGGCCATGTCCATGGCCATGGTCGACCGTTCCATGCGGTGGCAGGAACTGGGCGAGGAACAGTCCGCCCCGGCTCAGGATGTCGAATTCGTCCTGTCCCATTCAGACAACATCCAGGCGACCGGTTTCGTCGAACACCTGAAGCTGCCGCATTACGTCGATTTCCAGGCCGAACTCGATCTGGTGCGCCGGATGCGCGGCGAATGGTTCGAGAAACGACGCCAGGAAGAAGAAGAGGGCAACACCGCCCAGGAGGCGGCGGAATGAGCAGCGGACTCAGTCATATGACGTTCATCGTCAGTGATCTCGACAGGATGACGAACCTGCTGACGACGGTGCTCGAAGCTCGGGAAGTCTACTCCAGTGAAGAGGCTACCTTTTCCCTCTCCCAGGAAAAGTTCTTTCTGGTCGGCGACGTCTGGATCGCGATCATGCAGGGCGATGCCCTGAACGAACGCACCTACAATCACGTGGCTTTCAAGATCGAAGAGGAAGACTTCGACACGAAGCTGGCAGCCGTCGAGCGCCTTGGCCTGGAAGTCAAACCACCGCGCGCCCGCGTCGAAGGTGAAGGCAGGTCCATCTACTTCTACGACAACGACAATCACCTGTTCGAGCTGCACACCGGAACGCTGGACATGCGCCTCGACCACTATCGCCGGATACTCAGGGAACGGAGTGCTGCGCAATGAACGACACAGCTCAGATTTTCGAACAGGGCGAATACAACTTCGCCTATCTGGACGAGCAGACCAAGCGCATGATCCGCCGGGCAATCCTGAAGGGCATCGCGATACCGGGTTACCAGGTGCCTTTCGCCTCGCGTGAAATGCCGATGCCTTATGGCTGGGGCACCGGCGGGGTGCAGGTCACGGCGGCAATTCTGGGCAAGGACGATTGCCTGAAGATGATCGACCAGGGCTCCGACGACACCACCAATGCGGTTTCCCTGCGCGGTTTCTTTGAAAAGACCGCCGGCGTGCGCACCACCTACGAGACGTCGGAGGCAAGCGTCATCCAGACCCGCCACCGGATTCCGGAAAAGGCCCTGCGCGAAGACCAGATCATTGTCTTCCAGGTGCCGATTCCCGAGCCCCTGCGTTTCCTGGAGCCACGCGAAACCGAGACTCGGAAGATGCATGCGCTCGAGGATTACGGCCTCATGCATGTGAAGCTTTACGAGGACATCGCCAAGAACGGCCATATCGCCACCACCTACGCCTATCCGGTGAAGGTCAACGACCGCTACGTGATGGATCCGTCGCCGACGCCGAAGTTCGACAACCCGAAGATCGACCAGATGGCGGCGCTTCAGCTTTACGGTGCCGGACGTGAGAAACGCATCTACGCCATTCCGCCCTACACCAAGGTGAAGAGCCTCGACTTCGAGGACTATCCTTTCGAGGTGCAGAAGTTCGACAAACCCTGCGGCCTGTGCGGCGCGGAGAATGTCTATCTCGACGAGGTGATCCTGGATGACAAGGGCGGGCGCATGTTCGTCTGCTCCGACAGCGACTATTGCGAGGAACGGCGCTCGGACGGCCATCTCGGCCCGATGGCGGCCGATCCGGCGGCACACCAGTTCGGCGCCACCCAGGCAGAGGAGACCGCCCGATGAACACCTTTCCCTCCGCGGACCCGCTGCTGCAGGTTCATAACGTCACCCGCTATTATGGCGACCGCATCGGCTGCGCCGATGTCTCCTTCGATCTCTGGCCCGGTGAGGTGCTTGCCATCGTCGGCGAAAGCGGCTCCGGCAAGACCACGTTGCTCAACTGCCTGTCGACACGTCTCGCGCCGACGGCGGGAGCCATCGAATACCGCATGCGCGACGGCACCATGCGCAACCTCTATCAGCTGACCGAGGCCGAGCGCCGCCTGCTGATGCGCACCGACTGGGGATTCGTGCACCAGAATGCTGCGGACGGCCTGCGCATGAACGTTTCCGCAGGTGCCAACGTCGGCGAAAGGCTGATGGCAGTTGGCGAGCGCCACTACGGCAACATCCGCTCCACCGCCGACGACTGGCTGGGACGGGTGGAAATCGACAGCGACCGGATCGATGACGATCCGCGCTCGTTCTCCGGCGGCATGCGCCAGCGCCTGCAGATCGCCCGCAACCTCGTCACGAGACCAAGGCTGGTCTTCATGGACGAGCCGACAGGCGGTCTGGACGTTTCCGTGCAGGCACGTCTTCTCGACCTCTTGCGCCGCCTGGTGGCCGATCTCGGACTTTCCGTGGTCATCGTCACCCACGACCTTGCGGTCGCCCGGCTGCTGTCGCACCGGATCATGGTGATGCGCCACGGCAACGTCATCGAAAGCGGCCTGACGGACCAGGTGCTCGACGATCCGCGCGAGCCCTATACCCAGCTGCTTGTTTCTTCCATTCTCCAGGTATGAGGACCGAAATGCCCGTACGCCTCTATCTCAACAACGTCGGCAAGTCCTTCACCATGCACCTGCAGGGCGGAACCGTCATTCCCGTGGTCGAGAAGGTCGAATTCTCAGTGAATTCCGGCGAATGTGTCGTCCTTGGCGGCCCCTCCGGTGCCGGCAAGAGTTCGATCCTCAAGATGATCTACGGCAACTACCGCTGTGACGAGGGTCAGATCCTGGTGACCGTCGGCGATGAAATCGTCAACATTGCCGGGGCCGAGCCGCGCAAGGTCCTGCGACTGCGTGAAGACACGATCGGCTATGTCAGCCAGTTCCTGCGCACCATCCCGCGTGTTTCGGCCGAAGACGTCGTCGCCGAGCCGCTTATCGCCCAGGGCACCAGCGAGGCAGAGGGCGTCGACAAGGCCCGCTCCCTGCTGTCGCGGCTGAATGTGCCCGAGCGCCTCTGGACCCTGCCGCCCGCCACGTTCTCCGGAGGCGAGCAGCAGCGCGTGAACATCGCCAGGGGGTTCATTGCCCATTATCCGATCCTGCTGCTGGACGAGCCAACCGCCTCTCTCGACGCTGCCAACCGGGCCGTGGTCGTCCGTCTGGTGGAAGAAAAGAAAACCCAGGGCGTTGCCATGGTGGGCATTCTTCACGACCAGGACGTCCGGGAGCAGATCGCCGACCGCATCATCGACGTGACCGGTTTCAGCGCGGAGGCAGCCGCCTGAACCACGAGATGAGGAAAGGCTTGAAGACGGGCGGAAACTGTCACAGAAAAGTCACCGCCCGCCTTTAGGTCACTCCCTCAGAAAGTTGAAGGATGTGGCCCTGCCACATCCGGCCAAACCACATTTCAAAATCGCGATTTTCTTCATGCGCTACGCCCTCTATTTCGCCGCCGATGCCGACGACCGCCTGATGCAGCTCGGAAATTCCTGGCTCGGGCGCGATCCCTTTTCCGGCACGGCCCTTCCGCAACCGGAGTTGCCCGGCATGACATCGGCACGCTTCCAGGAGTTGACGACCGACCCCCGGCGCTATGGATTTCACGGGACTTTGAAAGCCCCGTTTTCCCTCGCAGCCGATCAGACCGAGGCAGACCTGCTGGACGCCTGCGCAGCCTTTGCGGCAGAAATCGCCCCTTACGAGATAGAAGCGCTCGGCGTGAACAGGCTTGGCCGTTTTCTGGCACTGACCCCTGAGGCAGAAGAGCCGGCTCTGCGCGCCTTCGCCGGCCTGTGCGTGCGTCGCTTCGAGCCGTTCCGCGCACCACTGTCCGAGGCGGATCTTGAGCGCCGCCGCAAGAGCGGACTGTCGGAAAGGCATGACACCTATCTCGTCAGGTGGGGCTATCCCTATATCTTCGATGAATTCCGCTTCCACCTGACCCTTTCCAACAAACTGGAAGACGACACCGATATGGAGCGGATGGCAAATGCCGCCCAGGACCACTTTGCGGATGTCATCGGCAAGAAGCGGCTGTGCCGCCACGTTGCGCTCTACACCGAAGCCGAACGCGGCGCGCCTTTCCAGGTCCATACCGTCTTTCAGCTGACCGGCAGCGTCGCTCCCGCCGACGCGCTCAGCCAGGCCGAGCGTCTTTCCCAAGAGGAATCTGCATGAGCAAGCATCCCAAAGTCTTCAAGAATGCCAGTCTGGTTCTCGCAGGCGAAGTGTTCGACGGTTCCCTGACGGTCGATGATGCCGGTCTGATTTCCGGCATCGGGTCACCGACCGAGGTCGACGGGCATGATTGCGAAGGCGACTACCTGCTGCCAGGCCTGGTCGAACTGCACACCGACCACCTGGAAACCCACTATGCGCCACGTCCCAAGGTGCGCTGGAGCCCGGTTTCCGCCGTGCAGGCTCACGACGCCCAGATCGCGTGTTCCGGCATCACCACCGTGTTCGACGCGCTGCGCGTCGGCATGGATGAAGACGCGGACCTTGGTTATTCGGATATGCGCGCGCTTGCAGATGCCATTGAAACCGGCCAGCGGGAAAACCGTCTGCGTGCCGACCATTTCATCCACCTGCGCTGCGAGGTATCTGCACCCGACGTGCTCAGCGCCTTCAAGGTGTTCGAGGACGACGACAGCATCCGCCTGATCTCGCTGATGGACCACACCCCCGGTCAGCGCCAGTTCGTGTCGATGGATGCCTACAAGATCTATTATCAGGGCAAGAAGGGCTTCACCGACGCCCAGATGGACGACTTCATCCGCAAGCGCCAGGCGCGCGCCAGCAGTCTTGCTCCTGAAAACCGCAAGTATCTCTCGGCCATCGCCCAATCACGCGGCATCGCCATCGCCAGCCACGACGACGCCACCACCGCCCATGTGGAAGAGGCGATTTCACTGCAGACGAAAATCGCCGAGTTTCCAACCACGCTGGAAGCCGCCAAGGCTTCGCACGAAGCCGGTATGGCTGTTCTGATGGGGGCGCCGAACGTCGTGCGCGGCGGATCCCATTCCGGCAATATCTCGGCGAAGGCGCTTGCCGAAGCGGGCGTTCTGGATGTGCTCTCCTCGGACTATGTGCCGATTTCGCTGCTGCAGGCTGCGTTCCAGCTCGCTGCGGAGGTCGAGGCGATTGCCCTGCCACAGGCAGTCGCCATGGTCACGGCGACGCCCGCGAAGGCCATTGGCCTGCAAGACCGCGGCACCCTGGAACCCGGCCTCAGGGCCGATCTCATCCAGGTGAAAATGGTTGGTGACATCCCGATCGTGCGCGGTGTCTGGCGCGAGGGCAAACGGGTTGCCTGAGGCTGCGTCAGACATGACAGAAAAACTCGGCCCCGGCCGCATGGTGCTCGTGGTCGGCCCGAGCGGAGCCGGCAAGGACACATTGATGGCCGCGCTCAAGGCCCGTCTGGCGGGCCGGACGGACGTCAGCTTCGCCCGGAGAGCGATCACCCGGCAGGCCGATGTCGAGGCCGAGGATCACGACACGCTTTCGCGCGCCGAATTCGATCAGCTGAGAGCTGCCGGAAAGGTTGCCCTGTGCTGGGAGGCCCACGGGCTCGGCTACGTCATCCCGCAAAGCTACGACCGGGCTATCGAAGCGGGCGCAACCGTGATTGCCAATGGCTCGCGCAAGGTGTTGAAGCACGCAGAGGACAAGTACCGAAACGCCAGCGTTCTGCTGATCACCGCGCCAGTCGAAGTCCTTGCCGAACGCCTCGCCGCACGTGGCCGCGAAAGCAGACAGGAAATAGAGGAACGGCTGCGCCGTGCCGACCTTGAACCGGAAAACGTCGCCAATCTGATCCGCATTGAAAACACCGGCACGGTGGAGGATGCGGTCGACAGGATGGTCGCCGCACTCGGCCTTTGACCTCAACCGTACCCGTCTCTAATCCGCAAACGCGCTCTGAACGGCCTGACTGAAAATCAGGGCCCTGGCATCCAGTGCGTCCTGATGATCACCGTCGAACGCGTGAACCATGGTACGGAACTGTTTTGCTTCTTCGCCCAGTTCGGGCTCCCCGACCGCCCGGCGGAGATGGATCAGGGCGTGTTCGTGCCTGACCACAAGGTCTGCCAGATGGAGGGCGGAACCGATCATGTAGGCCCGATACTGCAGGCGTTTGACATGATCGAGCCTGTGAACATCCGGTTCCTGCAAAAGCTGCCAGAATCCGATGACATTCCTGCAAGCGGTGCGCATCAGGCGACCGCATTTCTCTTCGTCTGACCGGGACATGCTTGCCTCGCAAGATTCGCCTCGACCACTCAAGCGTAGCGCTACACCCGGAAACTGCAATGAACCAGAAGAGTCATGATGCGTCATTACACGCCCAGATTCATTGATTTCGAAATTATTGTTTTTGGACAAAGCCTTGTGCGGTGGACTGCGGCCGGAAAACTTTCATTTTGAGGCCAGAAAATACAACCATAGGGTAGAACTTTGGTTCACATCCGGGTCAACGGGCGCCCGCAGCGATCGCCTGATTGATTTTCAAACCCGCATTCACGGCGTGATAGATCGGGAAAGGTGTGCGCTGTGACAGGTCGATGTCCCGCCTCAGCCACTTCTGCTCTTCCAGAACACCGAGGGACTTCGACAGGGCCCGGTCCGTCACCGGTCCGAGGTCTGACTTGATCGCCGAAAACCGGCTTGGCGCCCCGGTTACTGCCAGGATAGGCACCGTCCAGCTGCGTCGCAGTACCGAAAAGGCATCCTCGTTCGGAACGATCTCCTCGATCCGGCTCGCCATGGCAGCAACAACCTTGCCTTTGTCCGTCAGCCGAAACTCGGGCCGCAGGGGATGGCCATGGCCGGGGTTCCGCTCGAGCAGCCCAAGCTGGAACAGATGTTCAAGGCTTGCTGCAAAAGAACTGCGGCTTGCCCCTGTCGCCGTGATCAGCGGGGCTTGCCGACCGGAAACACCTGCATGCAACTGAGCCAGAATTTTCAGCGACCAGGCTTTGGATGTGAGGTTGACAAGAAGCTGCATATTCATATTTTATAGCTACTATACTTTTGATACATAGGAAAGTCTCATGCCTCTCGTTTCTCTGGATAATACGATCACTCTCGCCCTCTCCGTTCGCGACAGGCATGCAAGTGCCGACTGGTACGCGCAAAAACTCGGATTCGAGTTGCTCTATCATATGGACGACGCTGGCTGGAGCGAGCTGGCAACCCGAACCGAAGGCGTGACCCTGGGACTGGGCGAACAATCCGAACCCACGCCCGGAAACACGGTTCCCGTCTTCGGCGTGGCCGATATCGCAGGTGCCCGCAGTGCGCTGGAAGGGGCCGGTGTCAAATTCGACGGAGCGACGGAGACCATCGAAGGCATGGTCAGCACCGCAACCTTCTACGATCCCGATGGCAACGCGCTCATGCTTGCTCAGGACCTGTCCAAATAGGCAGCTCACAAGGAACAGGAGCCCCCGGAGAACCTCGGCACATCCGGTCGGGCGACCGACCGGATACTGTCTGCAGCGGGTTTTCGCAAACATCCAAGGCACGAATTTACGATCTGACAGGCAGCAGGCGACAGAAATACATCATGCTTCCCAGAGGAAGCAGGAGAATGACGCAAAGGAATAGTCGACACAAAATCTTTGCATTGCCAGAATAGTCGACTACTCTCTTATTCTTGATCTCATTCTGAAAATCGAGTTCTGCGGCATGCCTGCGACATTGTTTGAAAAGTACGGCGGCTTCGGGTCGGTGAGCCGCATCGTAATGACCTTTTACGACAAGGTTCTCGATTCCGACGAGATCGGTGACTTTTTCGACGACGTCGATATGACCCGCCTGATCGATCATCAGACCAAGTTTATCTCCTACCTGTTGGGCGGGCCGGTCAGCTATTCGGAAGAGCGGCTGAGACGAACCCATGCCACCCTTGACCTGAAAAACGAGGACTTTGACGAAGTTGCACGTCTCCTGCGCGAGACGCTGGTGGAACACAGGTTCGACCCTGCAGACATCAAGTCCGTGATGTCGGCAATCGAAGCGCGACGTTCCGCCATTCTTTCGACCGGTGCGACATGAGCATCACCGCCATCAACCAGCAGCTCTTGCGCGCGATCGGGGTCGGCATTGCCGTCGTCAACAGCAAGGACCTCCAGTTCCTGTTCCAGAACGCTCCGTTTTCCGATTGGTTCGGCAAGCCGGAAGCCGTCACCACGCTTGCCGATCTGCTGCCGGATATCGACATCGAACAGCTTCGTGAAGCAATCAAAGACCAGGGACGCTTTTCCGGAGAAGTCTCCGTCAAGCTCAAGCGCCGGACCCTGGTCATCGCCCTGACCGTTTCGCCAGCTGAAGAGCAGGAGTTCCTCGTCGTTGAGTGCCAGAACATCACGCGGATCCGCGAACTGGAGTCGATGATCGACAGTTACTCCTCCATGGTAGAGCGGAATACGCGCGAACTGGAACGCGAGAAGGAACGTGTCGAGCGTCTGCTGCTCAACCTGATGCCGCGTTCGGTCTACGAGGAGTTCAAGACCTTCGGTGTCGTCACGCCGCAGCTTTACGAGAGCGTTTCCGTGGTCATGCTCGACTTCGTGGACTTCACGAAATTCTCCGCAGAGCACGACCCGACGGTGACGCTTGGAGAACTGAACGACATCTTCACCGCATTCGACCGTATCGCCGAGCAATTCGGCTGTGAGCGCATCAAGACTATCGGCGATGCCTATCTTGCCGTTTCAGGCATGCCCGAGCCCTCGCCGGATCACATGCGCGCTGTTGCCAACTGCGCCGTGCGCTTCATTCGTTACCTGGAGCGTCGGAACCAGAGCCATCAACACAAGTGGCGGGCGCGTGTCGGACTGGGTACAGGATCGGCAGTCGGTTCCGTCGTCGGAATCCAGAAGTACGTTTATGACATCTTCGGCTCGGCAGTGAACCTTGCCGCACGACTGCAGGAATTCGCCAATCCCATGTGCGTCGTTGCACCGGATGCCATGAAGGAATTCCTGGTGGACGAGTTTCACCTGGAAGACCTTGGCAAACGCGAGATCCGCAGCTTTGGAGAAATGCGGCTGATGCGAGTCAGCCCCGGTGTCGAACTGGCCCATCGGGCGCGCCAGTTCTGACCGGACAACAGGTCCGCTGCCAGACCACTCGCACACCCGAACGAAACCCGCCCGGTCAGTCCCACGGCAAAAGCAAAGGTGCGGCCCCCAAATGCAGCACCTTTGCGCCAATGTGCCGTCAGTTCTTGTTTTTCTTCTTGTTCCCGAAAACGTTGCCCAAAAGGCCGGAAGGCAGGCCGAAGCCTTCTTCTACCGCTTTCAGAACTTCCTCGTCATCGACCTCGCCGTCCAGAACCTTCTGAACGTCGATCTGGGTCTTGCCGCCGGTCGCCTGGTTGATGACCTTGTTGGCCTGGTCAACCAGCTCCTGGGACGGTTCCTTCTTTCCCTGAAGAATGGAGATCAGCTCACCGCCGGTCTGCTGCAGTTGCTTGTAGGCTGCCTCCGGGTTTTCCAGAATACCCTTGATATCCGGATAGATCCGCGGATCGTTCCACGGACCTTCGATCACGATGGGCACACCTAGGCCGGCCAACTTCTTGTCTTCGCCCTTCCGCCGAGGCTGCGGGGCCTGGCCTTCCAGCGTCGGCACGATCTTCGGCTCCACACGCCAGGAAAGTCGCTGCGCCGGCATGTCCGTCGTGCCCTTGCCGGTCATGCGAACCAGCGGCCCGATCAGCGACAGATCGTCGGTCTTGGCAATGCCGTTCTGGATCTGGAACGTTGACCCGAGCGAGCTGAAATCGGTCTTGGCCGACGGATTGGCCTGCCATCCGAGCAACGTCTCCACCGACAGGCCACGCACCATCTGCGGCACGTTGATGCCCTTGATCGCGCCGTCGGCGAATGTGTAGTTGGCTGTCCCGTTCAGGGCCTGCACCAATGCCTGTTCGCTGCCGCCTTTGGAGGTAACATCCAGGTTGATGTTGGCCTTGCCTTCGATCCAGCTGAAATCGGCTGCATCGCGCAGCAACGGATAGGCATTGAGGTTGGCGAGAGCAAATTTCGCGGCAACTTGAGGTGTTGCGGACGCCCCGTTGAGCGTAACCGTACCGGTGCCGGAGCCGCCGTAAAGTGCCAGCTTTTCCAGGTTCGCAGTCAGCACACCGTTCTTGATGGTGGTCGACAGGGCGCTCTGGTCGATCTTGATCTTGTCCCAGCGGATTTCGCTGGTGGTCAGCTTGAAGTCCGCGTCGATCGCGTTGAGACCGGAGAAATCTATCGGCTCTGTACTCCAACCACCTGCCCCACCGCGTTTGCCGCCGCCAGCCGAGGATTTTCCGGACGCCTGGCCAGAACCGCCGCCACCGCCGCTGCCTGCGCCCGAAGACGATGTGCCGCCGAGATAGGGGTCGAGCACAAGCTCCCGCAGATCCAGCCGCGCGGTAACGCTTGGCTTGCCACCAAGGACGATCCGTCCGTTGGCTTCACCCGACGTATCGTCCAGCGTAAACCGTGTTTCCTCGAATGAAATCGTCTCGCCTGCAACGCCGAAGATGCCCGAAGCCTTGAAACGCTTCAGACCGCCACCGCTGCCAAGCGGTTTACCGAGCCACGCCATGAGCCCGCGCAGGTCGGCAGTATCGACGCTGACCGCACCATCAAGCGCACCGTCGCGCGAAGCCCGACCATTGAAGCCGGCGCTCACGCGATTGCCTTTCACGCTCACGGAAACCGGCGCAGCTCCCCCCGCCAGCAGGCGAGCGGTGTCGCCTTCGCCGGTCAGGCTGAACGCTTCGCCGCGCCAGGACAAGGCACCGCTGAGCGATATCGGGTTTTCCAGTCCCTGCAGATCGATATCCATGGCAAGGTTCGTCAGCCGGTCCGCTTCCGGATCGCCGCCGACCGCCGAAGCAAGCCCAAGTCCGCCAATCTCGCCCTCGGCGATACGTACGGACCCCGTGATATCAAGACCGGCAAGCAGTTCCTCCCCTGTCTGCCCCACGGTTGCAAAGGCAAGGTCGAGGCTGAGTTTGCCGCTTGCAGGCAAATCCCTGCCCGCCAGCTGCAGGAGATCGGCAATCGAACCGTCTTTCAGCACCAGCCGGCCGGAGACTTCAGGAACGCTCCCAGACAGATCCGCGTCCGCCGCACCGCCAAGAGACAGTTGGCCAAGCGTGATGTCGAGATCAGCCAGCGACAGCATGGCCTCGGTGCCTGCAACCTTGGCCGACACGGCAAAAGCACCCGGATCGGCGGCAAGGTCCTGCCCGGCCAACGCTGCGAGAGCCTTCAGGGATGGCCCGGCGGCTGTGAGAGCCAGCTCAGCGCGCATCGGATCCAGGCCGGATTGACCGGTGACCGAGATGCTGTTTTCACCGCTGGAAATTTTCAGATCTACCGGAACCTGCTCCCCGCCCATGAGAGCGAGCGGGTTGGTCAGGGATCCTGCGACGGCGACCGGCATTTCGCGGAACGTGAAGCTGGATGTCAGATCCACCTCACCCGACAGGCTGGGCGCCTGCAGGCTGAGATCAAGGTTGGAGATACGAACCGGCTCGGCAGCATCCGGCGCCTTGTAGGTCACCGTGCCGCCGGTGATCTGCAGGCTGTCGACACCAATGCTCTTGAGATAGCCCTCGGGAGCTGCGGCTGTGTCTGCCGGTCCTGCTTCAGACGCAGGCGCAGGCGCTGGCGTGGCTTCCGCCACCGCATCGGTTTCAGCGTCGCCGGTTTCAGCCTCGATCAAGTCGCCAATGTCGCTGATGTCGCGGCGGGGCTCCCAGCTCGTGGTGCCGTTCGGGCCGATTTCCAGATAGATGTCCGGCTTGTCCAGGGCAATTCCGGTCACCTGGATATTGCCGGAAACCAGACCACCCCAGGCGAGCCCAAATTCGACACGCTCGGCCTTGGCAAACTCGATCCCGTCGGCACCGGCCTCGCCGGCAAGGCCGATATCTTCCGCAACCAGCGAAAATCCGGGAAACAGCGACAAGGACACAGGTCCGTCCAGGCGCACGCGCCAGCCAAAGCGCTTGTCCACCTGCTCAACTACCTGACGCTTGATTTCGTCCTTGGGCAGGAACAGCGGCACCACCAGAATGATGGTTACCAGCATGAACAGCAGACTGCCCAGTCCGATCAAAAGCCGACGCATTTAGTGTCTCCCCGTCGCGAATCGGTCCCCAATGTAGACCAATCGGGCCGGAACGTCCCCAAGCAGAAGCAAACGCTTGCGCAGGAAAGGAGACAGAACGATCAAATACCGGCACATCGGTCTACAACACCGCATACCGCCCCTGGGACCGGCATACGATCACGATCACTGTGCCAGTCGATTTTGACAAAAGCAGGAAGTCTGCCGAATTTGCCCCAGGTTGGCACCATTCAGGCTGAAAACAGCCTGAGTGGTGCAGGATTCGGCCGTCTGCTGCTCTGTCTCAGGACAGGGCAAACATGTGATTGTCCCAGGAAATGCCCGGTGGGCGAGCCAGAATTTCCGCCGGCTGGGCAGGATCCTCAACAAGAGACAATGCCCCGTTGCCGTCAGATATCAGAAAGCTGCCCTGATCGATCGGCGCAACGCCGCATCCGTCGGCAATGGCCTCGGCACCCAGGAATGCGCCGTTATCGGCCTTCCAGAACAACGTCTGCCCACCCCTTGGAGCGGACGTTGCAATGACCTCACCGCTTGCGTTCGCGGTCACCGAGCCGATGTAGTTCTGAAGGCCTGACGCGATACCTGTCGGAATTTCCGTCAGGATGGGTGCTTCGTCCCGCGAAAACACGCCAACCAGAGGCGGCAGGTCTGTTTCCGGCCCTTCGAACTGACCGCCGACCCAAGCCCGCCCTTGTCCGTCCAGCGCCATATGCCGGAGCGACAGCTGGTGCAGGGAAGCGTCCAGTGCGTGGCTGGCATGAAGATCACCGGTTTCGCGATCCAGGAACACCACGGTCGGCGCCATGGTGTCGAGATTGAGCTTTTCACGCCCCTTGTCCGGATGGGTCATGATGCCGCCATTGGCAACGACAAGCGTGCGCCCGTCCGGCGCGAGCAGGAGGTCGTGCGGACCGATGCCATGGGTCTCGATCTCGCCGATCCGCTGAACCTGACGGCCACTCATGTCGTAAACGCCAATCACGCCACGGGCAGCGGCATAGTCGTTTTCGACCGCATAGAGCAGTCTGCCATCAGCGGAAAAACAGCCATGTCCATAGTAATGGCGACCAGGTTCCGCCGTGAGAACCTCCGGCTCCACATCCTGATATGGCCGAACCACGACCGCGAATGTGCCGGGCCGGCGGGCAAAGGCCACAAACCTGGACTTGTCAGGAGAAACCGCGACGCCGTGGCCCCGTCCCGGCAGACCGATCCTGGCCAGAACCTGTCCAAGATCGTCGACAACACCAACCCCATAATCGCCGTTTTCAAGCTTGTAGGCGCTCACGAACAGCGGCACGCCGTCGGATGCTTCCCGGTTCAGAAGGCTTGCCGCCAGCGTCGAGCCGGAAAATGCCGGCAAGGCGGCAAGGCCGCCGAGTGCTGCCAGAAAACCACGCCGGGAAAGGGGCTTAGTCACCATCGAGCGCATTGAAACCTCCAGCAAGTTCCAGGGCACCTGCAAGTTCAAGGGCAATCGTGTCGCGAAGCGATTTCAGCGTGATCGCCAGGACAACCATCTTGTCGTAGGCATCGCCTTCTTCAAAGGACTGGCGCAAGGGCGGATCTAGGGTCCCCAGAAGAGTGACAGCATTGCCAAACTCGAAGTCGAGCGTGTCGTAAATCCAGGTGAAATCGTCCGGCGTCAGGTCTTTCAGGTCCAGGGAAGCAATGGCCTTCTGAATGCCGAGCAGCTCGCCGTTGAGATAGACCACGCTGTTGCCGGAGCGCGAGAACGGAAAGCGCGTCGCCCTGGCCTTGTCCTTGTCGGTTCCCAATGCCGGAAGCACATCCTGATCCCGCGCGATGATCAGCCCCGTGACCAGCGCGTTGAACACGCTTTCCAGCGCTTCCTTCGACGTATGGAACCGCTCGTTGCCACCTTCGGCTGTCAAGAGCACCTCGCTGTATCCGTCGGGATCCTGCCAGCCGGTAGCGATTTCGCTGGCCATGGCCGCAAGGTTTTCCGAAATCGCCAGAGCATAACCGCAGCTGAAGTCCTTGCCGTCGTCTGCCTGCCCCAGCCGAACCGCACTGTCCTTGTCGAAAGCGAGCAATTCCAGTGCCGTCAGTCCCTGAACCGCGACGCTCTTGTCCTTGAGCGTCGCCGCAGACACCGCGTCCTTGTCTTCAGAAGCGAGAAGCTTGCGGATCTGGCGTTGCGTGATGCCACGCGGGTCGGGCAGGAAAGCCAGCCGACTGAGGCGATCGTTGTCGATCAACGGGCCAAACCGCAAGAAATGCACATGGGAGAAATCCCGCACAGTGTCTGAAAAGGCCGTCCTGAACCCCTCGACCGATGCTTCGTCCGCATTTGCGCAGACCGCTCGAACAGCGTCCGGCAGATTTGCAGAGGTTTCGGCAAACGCACCGGTTGCCGGTTGGATATAGGCCTCGATCAGATTGTCGAGTTTCGGCTCGTAGTCCGTGGCGAACGCGGGCTGGGCGATAACGGCTCCGGAAACGAGAGCGGCAAATAGCAAACAGCGCATCAAAGGGACTCCAGAAAACGTATAAGCGATTGTCGGTCGGCGGGCGGAAGCGCAACCACAGCGTCGCGCGCCTGTCGGGCTTCGCCGTCGTGCCACAGGACCGCTTCCAGCAGATTACGTGCGCGGCCGTCGTGCAGGAACCGGGTGTGATTGTTGACAGTCTCGGTCAGGCCGATGCCCCATAGCGGCGGCGTACGCCACTCCTGTCCACTGGCGTCACCCACCGGGCGATTGTCGGCGAGGCCTTCGCCCATGTCATGTAACAGGAAATCCGAATAAGGCCAGATCAACTGGAACCTGTGCGCCGGATTTTCCGCCTTTCGACTGGTCACGAATTTCGGTTGGTGGCAGGCCGGACAGCCTGACTGGTAGAAAACCTGCTTGCCTTTCAGCACCTCGGGATCATCCACGTCGCGGCGCATCGGCACCGCCAGGTTTTCCGAATAGAAAGTGACGAGATCCATGACCGGGTCCGGAGCTTCCGAGACACCGAGGTTTGCCTGTTCGCCATGAGGCAAGGCGCGGCAAGCTGTCTGCGCCTTGGTGCAGTCGCCGTAATTGTCCGGCATCTCGGGCGTCGAAATGCCGATATCACCGGCAAACGCTGCCGCGGACTGGGCACGGATCGAGGATTTGGAAGCCTTCCAGCCGAAACGGCCAAGCGTTAACGCACCCGTCGCGGGGTCACGAACCCGGCTGACCTTGCCGGAAATTCCATCACTGTCGATGTCGTCGGGGTCCGCAAGCGCTTCAATGTCGCCGGCATGAATGGCCTGCACCAGACCGAGGCCGATCATGGGCGGGGCCGCGCGAGCCGAAATCATGGTGTCGGGGTGCATGTCGCCATATCCAAGATCCCGGATCTTGTAGACGGGCTTCTGCAACACAGCCTTTTCCCCACCGGCCAGCGGAACCTCGATCTCCTCCACGTCAATATCGAAGCGTCCTTCTCCGTGCAGGCCCGGCACCGCAAAGGTCTGGAACTGACCGCCGTAGGTCGGCTCCGGCACCAGCAGGATATCCTTGTCGGCAAGTGCCTGGCGCTGCGCCTCGGACTGAGGCGGGATGGACAGGCGAAGGAACATGGAAACGGCGTCTTCACCCGCCCGCGGCGGTCGGCCCCGGCCATCCTTCAAGTGACACCCCTGGCAGGAGCGCGCGTTATAGAGCGGTCCCAGGCCATCCGATGCCTGTGTCGACGAGGGAGAAGACGCCCAGAGCTTCTTGAACAGCCCGTTGCCCACCTTGAAGGTGGCCTGTTCTTCGAAGGTCAGATTGGCATTGGAGTGGGAATAGGCATCCCGGTTGATCCGCTTTCGGGACGTACCGGCCCCGCCCTGCATGATTTCAAAGGCTTCAGCGGCTTCGAAATCGGCCGGCGGCTGCAGAACCTTCGCGGCCTTGATCCTGTCCTTGGCCGAAAGATCATCCCGGTGAGACAGCGTATCATCTGAAAGAGCGGTTCCTGCCGCCAGGCAGAAACACAAAAAGACGCCCGTCATGGCGCCCGGTCTGGGGACCAGTCTCATATTCGCATCCTGACTGTAATCCGCGAGCCCCAATTCGCGGACAAGCCGTCAGGCGGCCGATGCCGCCTGACGATCTGTTCGATTATTCGAAAACGGCGCCCGGGTTGTCCAGGCTGTCGGAACCTTCAAACGCGATATCGTCGAGTTCAAGCACCTTGACGACCCGCTCGATGGAGGCCGTCTGGTCAACCAGCGCATCGACAGCGGCCTGCACGACGGCGTTGCCCTCGTCATTGCCTTCGCCGATCATCTGGTCATAGGCTTCGCCGCCTTCGGCCCGGGCCTTCATGGCTTCGAAAGCCGCCAGCGTGGCGTCGAGCTTCGTCTTCATTTCTTCCGCCAGCGCCGGATCCTTTTCCGCCACCAGATCGGCCAGGGACGCACCGGAAACATCGTTGCCGACCGGGCTCTTGTACGACCCGAAATAGACGTTCCGGATGCCGACCACGTCGTTGTAGTGCGACATGTGGGTGTTGTCGGAGAAGCAGTCATGCTCTTCTTCCGGATCATGCAGCATAAGGCCAAGCTTGATGCGCTCACCGGCCAGTTCGCCATAGGAAAGAGATCCCATGCCGGTCAGGATGGTAGCAAGACCACCGGCCTCGCCCTTGCCGGCCAGCTCTTCGCGCGCAGCCCCGTCAGGAGCCCAGGCATTGGCCATTTCTTCAAGATCCGAAATCAGAAGATCGGTTGCGGCCTGCAGATACTGAATGCGGCGCTCGCAATTGCCACCGGTGCAGTTGGCCGGATCAAAGTCGGTGGCTGGGCGGTTGCCGGCACCAGCTTCGGTGCCGTTGAGGTCCTGACCCCACAGCAGGAATTCGATGGCGTGGTAGCCGGTCGCAACGTTCGTTTCCACTTCGCCGGCTTCCTGAAGGGAGTCTGCAAGCAGGGTCGGCGTGATTTCGGTGGCATCGATGGTTTCACCACCGACCTTGAGTGTCGGATTTGCAATCACGTTGGCGACGTAGAGATCGTTTTCTTCCGATTCATCACCGTAGGACGCGTCGACATAGTCGATCAGGCCTTCGTCGAGCGGCCAGGCATTCACCTTGCCTTCCCAATCGTCGACAATGGCGTTGCCGAAACGGTACGCCTCTGTCTGCTGGTAAGGGTCGCGTGCTTCCTTCCAGGCGGCGCGCGCGGCTTCCAGGTTTGCTTCGGTCGGCTCAGCTACGAGCTTGTCGATCGCGGTCTTGAGCGTCTTGGCCGTTGCGAGCGAGTCCGCATATTTCGCCTGGGCGATGTCGCCGTAGGTCGACAGAACGTCGGAAGGTGCTGCAGCCAGGGTCGGTGTGACGAAAAGGGCAGAAGCGGCCAGAAGGCCAAGCTTGAAAGTATTCATTGATCCATCCCGTAATATGTGTCGCCCGCAGTGCGCGTGGACCGTCTCTGGGCGAAACCTGAATGATTTTGTGGCGCGGAAACACGCGCCGCAGGGAGAGGGAAACCATTTCATGAGGCAGGAAGTCAAGTTATAATTCCAAAAAAATCAATAGTTTAGAACAGTTCCAAAAAGTTGACTTATAAATGCCGGATTTGATTCCCATCTCAAAGTCTTAAAGCCGACATCAACCCTTTGATGGTAAAGAGGGAATGGTATAGCAATAAAAGCCGGCCTGTTTGGGGGGCCAGGCAACAGGAACGACAGACATGCTCAATGCGCTGAAAAGTTTTGTTCGGGAGCTGACCTTTGGTGACAGCGGAGAAAAGACCTTCGCCGAAGACGACAAGCGCCTGGCTGCGGCGGCTCTCTTGTTTCACCTGATCGATATCGACGGCGTGATCGAGGAAAGCGAAAGCTCGAAGCTGCGGGAAATCCTGCGCAAGCACTATGACCTGACGGACAAGGAAACGACCGAACTGATCGCCGCCGCCAAGCAGCGCGACGAGGAAGCGGTCGATCTGTACGGCTTCACATCGGTGCTGAAGCGCACAACCGACGAGGAAGAGCGCCTCGCGATCGTCGAGATGATGTGGGAAATCGTCTATGCCGACGGCCACGTGCACGAGTTTGAGGACAACACAATCTGGCGGGTTGCCGAGCTTCTCGGTGTCTCCACACGTGATCGCATGACCCTGCGCCACAAGGTTGCCCAAACTGCCCCGGAGACCGACGAACTGGACTGATCGCCCACGCGATAATCAGCCGGGACGCGTATTTATGCAGGATGAAGTGGCAACGGGACTCGATTTTCGTGCCGACCTCCCTCATATTAAGTCCATGCTTTTTCAGTCCGATCCCGTGAAGAACCGACCGAAAGTCCTGATTGTCCTGCATCAGGAGCATTCCTCGCCCGGACGAGTGGGCCTTGAGCTTGTAAAGCGCGGCTTCGCGCTGGACATCCGCAAGCCTCGGTTCGGCGACCTTCTCCCCGACACCATGGAAAACCATGCCGGCGCCGTTATTTTCGGCGGCCCGATGAGCGCCAACGATCCCGATGCCTTCATTCAAAAGGAAATCGACTGGATCGGTGTTCCGCTTGCCGAGGAAAAACCCTTTCTCGGCATCTGCCTTGGTGCGCAGATGATGGTCAAGCATATGGGCGGCACAGTTACGGGCCATCATGAGAGCCTGGTTGAGATCGGCTATTATCCGCTGCAGCCGACCGAGGCAGGCAAATCCCTGATGGACTGGCCGAAAAAGGTCTATCAATGGCATCGGGAAGGGTTCGACCTGCCCCGCGGCGCCGATCTGCTGGCCTCCGGACCGACTTATCCGAACCAGGCGATCCGCGTCGGATCTTGCGGCTACGGCATCCAGTTTCACCCGGAACTGACCCACCAGATGATGGTCCGCTGGACGACCAAGGGCGCCCCACGCATGGAGCTGCCCGGCGCCCAGCAACGCCGTGACCATTTTGCCGGACGCTTCGTTTACGATCCCGCTGTTCGGAAATGGCTCGACCGTTTTCTGGACCTCTGGATCGGCACGGCCGCCGCCCCGGTTTGTCACGGCATGTTGAAGGCAGCGGAATAACCGGCGTATCAGACCCGATACCCCGGCAAGCCATTGCTTTAACGTGGCCCTGAACTGCCTCCACCGTCATTCCGGACAAGCAAGGCGAAGCCGTGCGCAGATCCGGAACGACAGTGGCGGGGGCTCAGGCGCCTCGAATTCTGCAACAATTGTCACCGGCCTCCCCTTGCGCGTCTCACCTCCGGTGACAGACGAAAGAAAAACAAAAGTCGCCCCAAATAATCCCGAACGGCTTTTGAAATGAGTGTCGCAAGCACCCAATCTTTTAATGACGCCGATTGCGCAACTCTTGCGAATAAGGCTGTCTATGCGGCGAAACAGAAACCGCAAGCTTCTGGCAATCATTCAGGAGTGGGAGTGACACACGCTTTGGACCGTCCAGCAATTCACCTTCACAACGCCAGGCCCGAAGAAACAGAAACCCTGGCTCGTATTGGCCTGGAGGCCTGGCTGAAGGGCATTGCCCCTCTTGTCCCGGACAAAGTCCGTCAGGAGATCCTTGCTGACAATCCATTTATTCCCTTTCTTAAAACATTCGGGCCTGCGGTGATCGTCGGAACAATCAACGGCGAACCTGCAGGCATCGGCGCCTGCGAACACGCCGAGGACACTATCTCCGACATCTGGGTCGCTCCTGCGTTCGAGGGGCTCGGTGTTGGGACAGCCTTGGTCAGATCACTTGAAACAGAGATCCTCAACCGTGGTCACCCTGTTGCCTACATCCAGGTTGCCGCGCTCAACAGCCGCGCCTTTAGCCTGTACCGCCATCTAGGATATCGGGAAGAATGGCGGCAGATGAGCTTCGATCCGATCCTGAAGGTAGAGATGGAAAAAGTTGGACTATCGAAACAGCTCTAGCCCTTGGCCAAGCGAAAATCGGAGCAGCTCCTAGGACTACATTCGAAGAAACTCGACTATCGTCTCTTGTTACCCCACACACGTTTCCACAGGAGACGCGGGCGGTGCCCCAGAAAAAGACAGGGCTCGACGCAATTTGCATCTGCCCGGGAATACTGGATCCCGGGTCTGCGCTACGCTTCGCCCGGGATGACAATCGAGAGGCACATCCACCGTCATTCCGGACAAGTGCAGCGAAGCTGCACGCAGATCCGGAATCCAGCGCATCTGCGTGAGCACAGCGAACCCTCAAGCTGGAAGAAAGACGCGCTTGAAGGCGAATGATATCCGGCTTCCGGATCTGCACGCGGCTCCGCCGCGCTGGTCCGGAATGACGGGTGAGGCGGACACAAAAAGGCCGCCCGGAATGGATCCGGACGGCCTTTGATTGGTGCTGTCGCCAGCATCTTAGCTTTCGAAGACCACCAGAAGGTCCTTGGCGTCGATCTGCGAACCCGGTGAGACCAGGACTTCCTTGACCTTGCCGTCGCGTTCGGCGTGGAGCGCGGTTTCCATTTTCATGGCTTCGATGGAGACCAGCACATCACCGGCGGTGACATCCTGGCCGGCGGTGATCGCCACCGTGGAAATGACGCCCGGCATCGGTGCTCCGACATGTGCTGCATTACCGTCCTCGGCCTTGCGCATTGCGGCAGCTCCGGTGGCGCCATGGGCGCGGTCCGGAACCTTGACGTTGCGCGGCTGGCCGTTGAGCTCGAAGAAGACCTTCTTCTCGCCCTTCTCGTCGGTCTCGCCGATCGCCTGGCAGCGGATCACCAGCGTCTTGCCGGCTTCCAGATCGACGGAGATCTCGTCACCCGGTTCCAGGCCGTAGAAATAGACCGGGGTCGGCAGGACGGACGTCGGACCATATTGCTGCTGGGCCTTGTCGAAGTCGGTGAACACCTTCGGGTACATCAGATAGGAGGCAAGCTCGGTGTTGCTGATGCCGTGGCCGGTCTTATCGGAAACAGTCTTTCGCTCCGCATCCAGATCGGCATCCTTCAGGAGCGACCCCGGCCGCACGGTGATCGGGGTTTCGCCCTTCAGAACCTTCTTCTGAAGCGCTTCCGGCCATCCGCCCGGAGACTGGCCGAGGTCACCGTGCAGCATCTTGACGACGCTGTCCGGGAACGCGACATCCTTCGCCGGATCCTCGACCTCCGCCACGCTCAGCCCCTGGCTGACCATCATCAGCGCCATGTCGCCGACGACCTTGGAAGACGGGGTCACCTTGACGATGTCACCAAACATCATGTTGACGTCGGCGTAGGCCTGCGCCACTTCGTGCCAGCGGGTTTCCAGGCCAAGCGAACGGGCCTGTTCCTTAAGGTTGGTGAACTGCCCGCCCGGCATTTCGTGCAGGTAGACTTCCGATGCCCCGAAGCGCAGGTCGCTTTCGAAGGCACGATATTGGGTCCGCACCGCTTCCCAGTAGAACGAGATCTGGCGGATCGTCTTGGCGTCGAGGCCGGTATCACGGTCGGAACCGCGCAGGGCTTCCACGATGGAGCCAAGGCAAGGCTGGGAGGTCAGGCCGGACAGCGCGTCCATGGCTGCGTCCACCGCGTCGGCGCCCGCTTCGACCGCTGCCAGAACAGTGGCCGCGGCGATGCCGGACGTGTCGTGCGTGTGGAAATGGATCGGCAGGCCGACTTCCTGTTTCAGCGTCCGGATCAGGACCTTGGCTGCTTCCGGCTTCAACAGGCCGGCCATGTCCTTGAGACCCAGGATGTGTGCGCCGGCTGCTTCCAGTTCCTTGGCAAGGCCGACATAGTATTTCAGGTCGTATTTTGGCCGGGCACTGTCCAGCATGTCGCCGGTATAGCAGAGCACGCCTTCGCACAGCTTGCCTGCTTCCTGGACCGCGTCCATGGACACACGCATGTTCTCCACCCAGTTGAGGCAGTCGAACACGCGGAAGAGGTCAATGCCGTTTTCAGCGGCTTCCGCCACGAAATACTTGACCACATTGTCCGGATAGTTGGTGTAGCCGACACCGTTGGAGCCGCGCAGCAGCATCTGCAACAGGATATTCGGCGCCTTTTCGCGGATCTTGTGCAGGCGTTCCCACGGGCTTTCGGTCAGGAAGCGCATGGCAACGTCGAAGGTCGCGCCACCCCAGCATTCCAGCGAGAACAGGCTCGGCAGACCGGCTGCATAGGCATCCGCGATGTTGACGATATCGTGGGTCCGCATGCGGGTTGCCAGCAGCGACTGGTGCGCATCGCGCATGGTCGTGTCGGTCACGAGCGTCCGCTTCTGGTCCTTCATCCAGTCGGCAAAACCCTTCGGACCCAATTCGTCCAGCAACTGGCGTGTGCCGGAGGGCTTGGCATCGCCGAAGTTCGGGATGACGGGCGCGGCCACATCCTTCGGCGGACGTGCGCGGCTCTTGGTTTCCGGATGACCGTTCACCGAAACGTCGGCGATATAGGTCAGGAGCTTGGTTGCGCGGTCCTGACGCTTGGTCTGCTCGAAAAGGGCCGGCGTCTCGTCGATGAACCGGGTCGTGTAGTTGTTGGCCTTGAAGTCGGCATGGCTGATGATGTTCTCCAGGAACACCAGGTTTGTCGCCACACCGCGGATACGGAATTCGCGCAGGGCGCGGTCCATGCGCTTGCGGGCGTCTTCCGCCGTCGGGGCCCACGCCGTGACCTTTTCAAGAAGCGGATCGTAGAAACGGGTGATCACCGCACCGGAATAAGCCGTGCCGCCGTCCAGACGGATGCCGAAGCCCGTCGCTCCGCGATAGGCGGTGATGCGCCCGTAATCCGGAATGAAGTTCTGCTCCGGATCTTCCGTCGTGATGCGGCACTGCAGGGCGTGGCCGTTGAGACGGATTTTGTCCTGGGAGGGAACGCCGCTTTCCGGCGTGCCGATCTTCTCGCCTTCGCAGATCTTGATCTGTGCCTGGACGATGTCGATACCGGTGACCTCTTCCGTCACCGTGTGTTCCACCTGAACGCGCGGGTTCACTTCAATGAAGTAGATGGCACCGGTGTCGGCATCCATCAGGAACTCGACCGTGCCGGCGCCGCGGTAATTCACCGCCCGGCCGATCTTCAGACCATATTCACAGAGTTCGGCCCGCTTTTCGGCCGAAAGATACGGCGCCGGAGCGCGCTCGACCACCTTCTGGTGGCGGCGCTGGATGGAACAGTCGCGCTCGAACAGATGAACCACGTTCTCGCCGTCACCCAGGATCTGAACTTCGACGTGGCGCGCCCGCTGGACCAGTTTCTCCAGATAGATCTCGTCCTTGCCGAATGCCGCCATGGCTTCGCGCTTGGCCGCCAGAACTTCCTTGGCCAGGGTTGCTTCGTCCGGAATGACGCGCATGCCGCGGCCACCACCGCCCCAGGAGGCCTTCAGCATGACCGGGTAGCCGATCTCGGCGGCCTGGCGCTTGATTTCGTCCATGTCGTCCGGCAGCGGGTCCGTTGCCGGCATCACCGGCACACCCGCCTCGATGGCCAGATTGCGCGCGGCCACCTTGTTGCCCAGGCGGCGCATGGTTTCGGACTTCGGTCCAATGAAGGTGATGCCGGCTTGTTCGCAGGCATCCACGAATTCCGGGCTTTCGGACAGAAGGCCGTAACCGGGGTGAATGGCGTCTGCACCGGAGAGTTTGGCAACGCGGATAATCTCGTCGATGGAGAGGTACGCCTCGATCGGCCCGAGCCCCTTGCCGACCTGATACGCCTCGTCGGACTTGAACCGGTGCAATGCCAGTTTGTCCTGCTCGGCATAGATCGCAACGGTCTTCATGCCCAGCTCGTTGGCGGCACGGAACACCCGGATCGCGATTTCAGATCGGTTAGCAACGAGAATTTTTGTTATCGCCAAACGCCTTCTCCCCCTAATTTTACGCAAAACGAAAAGCCAGTTTCGGCAAGATTTCTACTTTGGTCGGAGGCGCTTGAAAAGGGGCAGAAGCTATGTCCTTTTTTTAACTTGGAAAATAATTTTGCGTCTGCGCCCGTAACTGTAGGAAAACGAACACTAATTCGATTGAACCCCAGATCCTCCCGGACTTTTTGAAAAAGGTGCAGCGCAGCAATTTTCAGATCTGGACAGGCACCGAAACCGCAAAAACCGGCTTGCGTGGCTGCTGACCATTTCGGGACACATTCCTGTCGGCAAGACAAAATCATCCTCCGGACGGCCCAACTGCGTAGACACCGCTCTGCCGGAAACCCACTAGATCTTGTGAGAACAAATCCGCAACCTTTAGGAATCAGCGATTCGTCCAAGATTCGTTCACCCTGTGTCCCTGGGTAAACGGCATTCTCCCTCCGGCGATGATACGCGTTTATGGAAAATTAATCATTGACAGAGATTCGGAGCAAATCAGCCACAACCGCGCAAAACGACTCAAGCTCTTGACCAGATTCAGGATTTTGTGGCTCTACCCACCCCGCAAACCACATGTCGTAGGGAACAAATCCTGAATCGTCCGGAGTCGCTGATTCGGTTTCGGTTTGTTCCAGAGTCGTTCTCCACAACATATTTCAACCGTCAAAAACCTGACCGGCTGGCCAAAAGAATAAGGACATGCCCGCCCCGGCTGTGCTAGACACGCGACACCAGATATAGGCGCCATCCGTTTGCGCCGATCCGAAGAAAGCCGATCACAAGCCTCCCCATGCCCCGTCCCCAGACCCTGCCGCTGCCGCCGTCTGCCCGGTCCCGCACTGTGACGGCCGTGCTCGGACCGACCAATACCGGCAAGACCCATCTCGCCATTGAACGCATGCTGGCCCAGCCTTCAGGGCTGATAGGGCTGCCGCTGCGCCTGCTCGCGCGTGAAGTCTATAACCGCGTTGCCGACCGCGCGGGTCCGGAAGCGGTGGCGCTGGTCACCGGCGAAGAAAAGATCGTCCCGAAGAACCCGCGGTTCTGGGTCTCGACGGTTGAGGCCATGCCGCTGGACCTGAAGACGGAATTCGTCGCCATCGACGAAGTGCAGCTGGCGGGCAACCTCGATCGCGGTCATGTCTTCACCGACCGCATCCTGAATGTTCGCGGTCAATCCGAAACGCTCCTGCTGGGTGCGGCGACCGCACGTCCGCTGCTGGAAAAACTGCTGCCGGGCATCAATGTGGTCACGCGGCCCCGCATGTCCGTGCTGGAATATGCAGGCTCCAAGAAGGTTTCGCGCCTGCCAGCTCGTTCGGCCATCGTCGCCTTCTCGTCAGACGAAGTCTATTCCATTGCAGAACTCATCCGTCGCCAACGCGGCGGGGCGGCCGTGGTGCTCGGCTCGCTGAGCCCGCGCACGCGCAACGCGCAAGTGGAACTGTTCCAGAACGGTGATGTCGATCACCTGGTTGCGACCGACGCCATCGGCATGGGGCTGAACCTTGATGTCCATCACATCGCCTTTGCAGGTAACCGCAAATATGACGGCTACCAGTACCGCCAGCTGACCGCCTCGGAGATGGGTCAGATCGCCGGACGGGCTGGCCGCCACACCAAGGATGGCACCTTTGGCGTGACCGGACGGGTCGATCCGTTGGACGACGACCTGGTCGAACAGATCGAAAGCCACCACTTCGACAGCCTGAAAGTGCTGCAATGGCGCAACAGTGCGCTGGATTTTTCGTCGGCAAACGCCTTGCGCTCAAGCCTCGACATGGTGCCGCGTGAAGAGGGTCTCGCAAGGGCACCCATTGGCGACGACATCACCGCCCTTGAACATTTATTGCGCGATCCCGCAATATCCGGCATGGCAAAGGGCGGAAATGCGGTCGAATTGTTATGGGACGTGTGTCAGGTCCCCGACTATCGTAAGATCGCCCCGGCGAACCACGCAGAGTTGCTCAACACCATTTACACCCACCTGATGCAGGACAATGCGATTGCCGATGACTGGTTCTCGCGTCAATTGGCCTTCGCAGACCGGACAGATGGTGATATCGACACTCTCGCAAACCGGATTGCACATATCCGGACCTGGACCTATGTCGCCAACCGTCCCGACTGGCTGGCCGATCCGGCCCACTGGCAGGGCGAGACGCGCGACATAGAAGACAAACTATCTGACGCCCTTCACGAGCGGCTGACGCAGCGGTTCGTGGATCGGCGTACAAGTGTATTGATGCGACGTTTGAGAGAGAACGCAATGCTGGAAGCGGAAATTACATCGAGCGGCGATGTGCTCGTGGAAGGTCAGCACATCGGGAATCTGCTTGGCTTCCGGTTTGCCCCTGACGCGGCAGCTGAAGGACCGGACGGCAAGACCGTGCGTGCCGCAGCCCAAAAGGCCCTGACCACCGAAATCGAATCCCGTGCGGACAAGCTCGGCAAGTCCGAGAACTCCGATTTCGTGCTGACGTCCGAAGCCGTGATCCGCTGGCGCGGGGAACCCGTGGCCAAGCTCGTCGCCGGAGAAGAGGTGCTGACGCCCGTCGTGCTGCTGCTGGCCGATGAACATCTGACCGGCCCGGCACGCGACAATGTACAGGCGCGGCTTGATCTGTGGGTCAAGGCACAGATCGACACCCTGCTGAAACCGCTTGTCGACCTGAAGGCCGGCGAAGGCCTGGAAGGTCTTGCCCGCGGCATCGCGTTCCGCATCGTTGAAGGCCTCGGCATTCTGGAACGCCAGGAAGCGGCCGACGAGATCCGCCAGCTCGACCAGGACATGCGCGCCAGCCTGCGCAAGCACGGCATCCGCTTTGGTGCCTATACCGTGTTCGTGCCCGCCCTGCTGAAGCCTGCGCCGAGCCAGCTGCTGGCACAGCTCTGGGCCTTGAAGCACGGTTCGCTGGACATGAACGGCATGGCCGAGCTGCCACAGCTGTCCGCATCCGGCCGCACGTCCATCCCGGTTGATGAAACAATCGACAAGGCACTTTACAAGGTTGTCGGTTTCCGCGTCTGTGGCCCGCGTGCCGTTCGCGTCGACATTCTGGAACGTCTGGCTGACCTGATCCGTCCGCTGATCGCCTGGAAGCCGCTTGATGCGGAAGTCAGCCCGCCGGAAGGCGCGGTCGCAACCGGAGGCGGCTTCACCGTCACTGTTGCCATGACATCGCTGCTCGGCTGCGCCGGCGAGGACTTCTCCGCCGTGCTGAAATCCCTCGGCTACCGGTCCGAGACCAAGGAAGTGCAGCGCCCTGTTGCGGCCAAGCCGGCAACGGAAGCACCAGCAGAAACGCCGGTGGCGGAAACTGCTGCGACCGAAGCGGACACTCCCGCCGAAGCAACCGCTACGGAAGAAACGGCTACGGAAGAGACGGCCGAAGCCGTGTCCGCCGAAGCCGCTTCTGAACCGGCCACTGCCGAAGCTGAAGCGGTGTCCGAACCGGCGGAAGCCCCCACCGAAGCTGAAGCATCTGCCGAAGGCGCAGCCGCTGAAACCGCCGCTGTGGACGCAACGCCGGATGCACAGCCGGAAGGCGAAACCGCTGCTGCTGAGGCCACTGCGGGTGAAACCGAACTGGAAACGGTGACCATCGAGATCTGGCGTCCGGGCCGGCACGACCGCCGTCCACGCGGCCGTCAGGACCAGCGCCGTGGCGGCGACAACCGCCGGGGCCAGGGCCAAGGTCAGGGCGCCAAAGGTGGTCAGGGCGAGAAGCGTCACGGCAAGGGCGGACCGAAAGGCGAAGGCCGCGGCCGTGGTGGTCATGGCGGCCAGAAGGGCTTTGACGGTGGCAACCGCCGCGACAAGGCCCCAAGGGACAAGCCGATCGATCCGAACTCGCCCTTCGCGGCCCTGATGGCCTTGAAGGCGAATATGGACAGCAAGGACAAGAAGTAATTCCTGCGCCTGAAAACAATGCTGCCGCCGGCAGCCTGCGCATCGACAAGTGGCTCTGGTACGCCAGGGTCACCAAATCCCGCTCTCTTGCCCAGAAGCTGGCGACATCCGGTCATGTCCGGGTGAACAAGGACAAGATCGATTCCGCCAGCAAGACTGTCCGAACCGGCGACGTTCTGACCATCGGATTGGATCGCCGTATCCTCGTCCTCAAGATCCTTGCTCTCGGCACCAGGCGCGGTCCCTATGAAGAGGCCCGCAAGCTTTACGAAGATCTGTCGCCCCCGCCCCCGCCGAAGGATGCCCCGCTGCCACCTGCGCCTGCACAGCGCGAAGCCGGTGCCGGTCGCCCGACCAAGCGCGAGCGGCGGAAAATCGACGCGTTCCGCGGCGGCGATTGACGCTGTTTCCTGCCAAAGCCCGGAAAACAGAAAAACTTTCTCTTTCAGGCCCGGACTGCGTCATCCAGAGCGCTTGCGCCCGTTTGACAAAAACGATACCCAACATCTGCACCAGACGTTATACGTGCGCCTTCTTTGCGAGAGCGGCACGAAACTGACCGCCAGGGCCTTGCGCAAATCGGCTGCAGGCTGCCCGGCGCCGAATGAGGATAGCGATGACCTACGTCGTCACGGACAATTGCATCAAATGCAAATACACCGACTGTGTTGAAGTCTGCCCGGTGGACTGTTTCTACGAGGGTGAGAATTTCCTCGTCATCAATCCGGACGAATGTATCGACTGCGGCGTCTGCGAGCCGGAATGCCCGGCGGAGGCGATTTTGCCTGACACGGAGCCCGGCCTCGAGAAATGGATCGAGGTCAATGCCGAATACTCTGAGAAGTGGCCGAACATCACTGAGAAAAAAGAACCGTTGCCGGACGCTGAAGAGTTTGACGGCAAGGAAAACAAGTTCGAAAAGTATTTTTCGCCGAATCCTGCGTCCTGATTCGCGAAAACTGCTTGTGCGGCAGACTGCCGCAAGACAAACAAGAACTGCTTAAAACGGCGATTCTTCCATCTTTTTCAGGTACCTGCCCGTGGCGACCGGGCGGGGCCCTTGTGGTGTTTTGGCACCATTAAAGCTCAGTACTTTAATTTTCCACAAAAGTGTGGTACACATGGAAGATAGTCGCCAACCACGAGAACAACCCCCAAAACGGAGTCTTTGAAAACTGTCCCGGGTATCAACAACCGGACAGATCAAGCTCCCGGCAGCTCATATGACTGATCAAGGTTCTAAAGTGGAAAACGTCGACTGACCAGCCCTGACACGCCGCATATCAACAGGCGTTCCATTACGGATCGCTCTGCGGGGTTCGTGTCGCACAAGAACAGGGGACCGCACCGCGGTCCGTCATCGGTCCGAACCCGGACCGCCAACTGCGCAGGAGAGAATACGAGTATGGCAACGAACACCAAAAAGACCGCGCAGCGCCAAGGTTTCAAGACGGGCGAGTACATTGTTTATCCGGCGCATGGCGTCGGCCAGATTACCGCCATTGAAGAGCAGAACGTTGCAGGTCACTCTTTGGAGTTGCTCGTTATCGTTTTTGAACAGGACAAGATGACCCTTCGTGTCCCGGTGGCAAAGATTGCCTCCGTCGGCATGCGCAAGCTTGGCGACCCTGCGGCCGTCAAGAAGGCTCTCGAGACCGTTCGTGGCCGCCCGCGCGTTAAGCGGACGATGTGGAGCCGCCGCGCTCAGGAATATGAAGCCAAGATCAACTCCGGCGACCTGATCGCGATCTCTGAAGTGGTTCGCGATCTTTTCCGCTCTGAAAACCAGCCGGAACAGTCCTACTCTGAACGCCAGCTCTACGAAGCTGCGCTCGACCGTATGGCCCGCGAAATCGCGGCAGTGAACAAATGTTCCGAAACCGAAGCGGTCAAGCAGATCGAACAGAACCTGGCAAAATCTCCGAGCCGCATCAAAGCCGCTGAGGAAGCTGCAGCGGAAGACGACGAGGACAAGGAAGAAGCCGCTTGATCCAAGCGGATTTTCCGAACGCGAAAATCGACGAGGGCCTGGAGAAATCCGGGCCCTTATTCGTTTTGGCACCATCACCTCGCGCGCTGTTCACGCGAAAGTGCACAAAAACTGCCCCAACGGTAGCGATAAGTGATCTAACCTACGCTTCGGTACGTATTTCCCCCGATAACATATCGGAGCGTCGATCATGTCCCAGAGCGAGAAACGTCAACTGGTAAGGGCCGCGATGAAAGCCCCCTACCTCACGCGCGAAGAGGAACTGGAGCTTGCGATCCGCTGGCGACATTACCGGGATGAGAAAGCGCTTGAGAAATTGTCGCTCTCGCACATGCGCCTGGTCATTGCCGTTGCCTCACGCTTCCGCAACTTCGGGCTGTCGCTTGGCGATCTGATCCAGGAAGGCCATGTCGGTCTTCTGGAGGCTGCCGCCCGGTTCGAACCGGAACGGGAAGTGCGCTTTTCCACCTATGCCACGTGGTGGATCCGCGCTTCCATCCAGGACTATATCCTGCGCAACTGGTCGATCGTTCGTGGTGGCACCTCTTCCTCCCAGAAAGCCCTGTTCTTCAATCTTCGGCGCCTGCGTGCCAAGCTCTCCGGCAATCAGACTCCTCTGACCGACAGCGAGCTTCACCAGAAGATCGCCGACGCAATCGGCGTCAAGCAATCCGATGTCGCCCTCATGAATGCGCGGCTGTCCGGCCCTGATACCTCCCTGAACGCCCCTGTGACCGACAGCGAAGGCTCCAGCGCGGACCGTCAGGACTTCCTTGTGTCCGATGCCCCGTTGCCGGACGAGATCGTGACCGTCAACATCGATGCCGAACGCCGGCGTCGCTGGCTGTCCTCCGCCCTGGAGGTTCTCAGCGAGCGCGAATTGAAGATCGTGCGTGAAAGACGCCTGTCGGAAGAGGGCGCCACGCTGGAATCGCTTGGCGTGAAACTCGGCATTTCCAAGGAACGCGTGCGGCAGATTGAAAGCCGGGCCATGGAAAAACTGAAATCCGCCCTGTTGGCAGCACAGCCGGACAGGGCCGCCTACAGCACCTGACCTCTATCTCCTCCAAGTAACTCTGACGGGCGGACCTTCCGGTCCGCCTTTTTTTGAGCTGCGTCAGTTTTCAGCCAGACAAATGCCGGAGCCGAACCGGGAGAAAAACCGTCAGTCGACGATCAGCTTGATCGCCGTGCCTGTCGGGATCGCCTGATCGGCGTTCAGATCGTTCAGGATGGAGAAGAATTCCAGCCGCCGTGAAGGCTCGACACCGCTCATGCCGATCGCCAGTTTCCGCGGTGTGTCGCCAGGCTTGGAGGTGACGACCTTGATCCGGAGCGAGCGCAGGCGGGCACGCTCGGTCGGCGACAGCTGCTGGAAGCTTTCCACCGTCTGGTGGAAATCCCGGTCGAACGTTTCATTGGGCGAGCGGCTGGCAAAGATGAAGCGATACCCTGTCTTGCCGATCCGGATCACTGCAATGCGGAAGGACCAGCCCTGGGTGATGGCCGCCCCGGTGACCGCCGGCAGACCGTTGATCGTCGTTTCGCGGACGCTTTCGGGCAGCAGGCCGTTGATCCAGCCGGAGTTCATGTAATCACGCAGGCCGGAATAGCTGCTGACATCTGCGCCGTCGAACCGGATCGCCGTGCCGTCGCCATTGCTGGCCAGAACCGCTTCGGGCGTGTTTTCCAGAATGTAGCCGGAAGGCACGGTGTAGCTGATGCCGAGCGCCTTGTGCAGGAAGGAACGTCCACGGACGAAGCCTTCAAGCGGGTCGTCGCCGAACAGCATGCCGTCGATCTGGCTGAGATAGCGGGTGCGGTCACGCTCGCCGATGCCCGGTGCACCGATCTGACGGGCCGCGCGGATGGCAATCTGCAAGCGCTCCGGCGTGGAGGGGTGGGAAGACAGGAAGTCTGGCGCGGTCGAGCCCGACTTGTCGGCGGACTGGTAGCGGGCGAAGGCTGCCATGGACCGCAGGAACCGTGCAGCGGCATAGGGGTCGAAACCGGCCCTTGCGAGGGTCTTCACACCGATATCGTCGGCTTCAAGCTCCTGCACCTGGCTGAAGCGGGCAAAGGAAAGCTGCGACGAGATGATCGCCTTGCGGGCTTCCTCGCTGTCCTGCACCACGTCGGTCAGGATCTTGTTGGCAAGCTGCTTGGCTTCAGCGCGTTGCTGCCGCTTGATTGCGTGGTTCGCCGTCACATGCGCCATCTCGTGCGCCAGCACGGCGGCAACTTCCGACGTGTCGTTGGCAAGGGCCAAGAGGCCGCGCGTGACATAAAGATAGCCGCCCGGCAAGGCGAAGGCGTTGATGGCCGGCGAATTCAAAATGGTGATCTTGTAGCTCTGCGACGGGTCTTCCGATGCCGCCACCAGCCGGCCGACAACGCTCGCAACAGCCCGCTCCGCGCCGGCGTCCTTGTAGACACCGCCATAGGTGGCCACCACGCGCGGGTGCTCGCGCTCACCGATATCGGCCGCAAGGTTGGGGCGCAGTGTACCGGGCGTTACCGTGCCGACGGTCGGTCCGTCGCCAAGCAACTGGCAGGAGGCCACCAGAAGCGCGGAACCGCCTGCAACAAGGTTGCGCAGCCAGGTGCGGCGCAGGCCGCGCCGTGCGGGCAAACATGCCGGCTGACGGAAATCAGTTGCTGCTTTGGCCGTCACGTCCTGCCCTTTTGTCATTCAGTACCACCAGTTGCTCCGGATGGCGGAGCACCATAGACGGTCCGTCCCTTTCCTGAACGGAGCCGCGTATTTCGACAACCTGCCCTTCCAGGGCATCCAGCGTCCAGCCGGACCGCCCGAGGGCCGTGTTGACGTCGTCCTCAGCTGAAGCCTTCAGCGTGACCGTGAAATCTGTTTTCCAGTATTTTCCGAAGTTCAGATAACGGGTGCTGCGCGTTTTTCCAAGGGAAACAATACGTCCTCTTGCAATAACATAGTGCCCGGAAGCGTCGCTGAAAGACTTTGGCGCGGCTGCGGAATAGACAAGACGCGGCGATGTCTCGCCCCAAAGGCCCGCTCGTGCCAGGCTTGCCTGCGTTTCCGCGGCCCGCAAGGCGTCTGCACACTCAGCTCCGGCATGACCCGGAGCAAAAATGGCAATGCCTGCCTTCAAAAGCTGTTCCTGCAGAAGCGCGGAATTGCCATCATCCGACGCGAACACCCAGCCGGGCGTTAGCCCCCAGCGGTTTTCCGGTCCAGCCGCGGCTGCGGCCAGCTCCAGATCAGGCCGACTTTCCAGATAGGCTTGCAAGGTGTTCCGGCCGGCATCTTCGCCGCCCGCCTGTCCTGACGCCTGCACCGGCATCTGGATATCGCTCGCAAGGAAGCGGTCTCCGGCGGCGGACACGAACAAGGCCTCGGTGCTGTCGAAGGTCACCTGAACGGGTTGTTCCCGCACCCCGGCGCAAACATCGGCAGCCACGGACGTTTCCGGGCGCGCCACCGGCGCGCGCTCGTCAGCGGCAACGGCCTGGGTCAGCAGAACGGCAGCACAGCCGGCAAGCAACGGCGCGGCAGCCGTGCGCAGGGTTGTCACCCGCCCGGCTTTTCTCCATCCCGTTTTCTGTCGCCGCTGTGGCACGTCCGCTTCCTTCACCTTGTTACGCGACCCTTTTCCGGAACGCTTCCTGCAGGCAGGCAGCGCAAGGCACACGTCACCCGACAACATGCATGGCATCGGGCAAGGCTGAGAAAGCGGTCACGATGATCCAAACTGCTAAGCAGCGAATAAGGCAAGTCCAAGACACGCCAGTAAAACGGCAGTAAAAATCAGGACAACGCGGGAGCAGCCCAAGGCGCGTCAGCATCCCCCTCGCCGCGCACCGGCTTTCTCGACAAACAATCCCCATCGGCAGCTACAGTCTGTTGCAGCCAGGGGTCGCCACGGACGTCAAATCATGCTAATCGACCGCATAAAGGCCCCGTAGCTCAGCAGGATAGAGCATCAGATTCCTAATCTGAGGGTCGCGCGTTCGAATCGCGCCGGGGTCACCAGTTTTCCTGATCTAGCGAATAAGTTTTGAGGTTGCCGCACCATGATACGCTCGTGCTGCATCCCCCAACCGATCGCGCTCTGATGCGAAAGTTCAGCTAAGGGCTGACTGGCCTCTCATTGTCTTCGACATCGACGGTAACAAGGTTCATCAATTCCTCGCTTCCGAACCCAAGTGACATGGGGCAAGTGACACCGGGGAGGACGCCGATATCATAAAGCTCGGCGACGGCACCGTCGATACGGAACCATTCCACACAGGCGCCGGTGTCGAGGTCGATGACCTGAACACCGCACCAGGGCTCCGAATCGGCAACCCTCAGCCGTTCATCGAGCGCCAGGCCCTCGAAACGCTGGTAACGTGGTTTGGAGAGCCCCACGAACGCATAACGACCGTGGAAGGATAGGCCGCGCAGGAAACCGGGGCAGAAGGTGAGCGGTTCGAACCGTCCCTCGCTGTCGCCGTCAGCGGGGACTATTGACCCGAGCTCACCGGTGCCTGAATTCAAGAGCCACAACCGGCCGCGGTACCAGCGTGGGGAATGCGGCATGGAAAGTCCCTGGCAAACGATCCGGCCGGTTTCCACGTCCACCACAACGCCGCCGTCGGCGCGCCGGTCTCGCCAGCCGTCAATCGTGTCGGACCGGCTCACCGCCGTGACAAAGGCCGGCCTCCCGTCCCTCATCGCCATACCGTTCAGATGGCAGCGGTCTTCGTCGACGATCCGGCTTACGAAGGGCGGCGTCCAGACCGGTCTGAAGCTGTGTCGCTCGGATATTGTCGACAGACAGTTGAACCTCGTATTTACGAACAGGATGCGTCCGTCACGGTCGATGCCCAGATCATGTGCATCGAGGGCACCGGTGACATGAGCAGCGCGCGGCACGAAGCAGGCATCGAATGTGTCGTTGATCCGCTGGTTCGGTTCAAGCACGTTTTCCAGCCGCACGATTTCCGACAACGTGGCCAGGTGAATGGTTCCGCCGCTGACATGAATTCCCATGGCTTTGCTGAAGAACTGCTCGTTGACCATCAGTCCACCTTCCGGATTGCGGCCAAGCAGATAGAACTTGCCGGATTGGTAGGACGAAAAGGCAACCGAGATCTTGAGCGAGGCGAGAAGGCCAACGAGGCCGCCTGACATCGAATAGGTGACGCTTGCTGGTTCATCAGCCCGGGTCTCGCGAATACCGACCGGCAGGTTCCTGTCTTCAGTCGGCATCAGCATCCCGCTTCCATTCGGGCCGAGCTCGCCACAGGCATAGCATTAACCATCTATCATGCTCTTTTCGCAGCACAGTTTTTGTCTGAAGGCATCTGTTTTTGAATATGTCGAATCAAAGCATTAACCAATCCGGGAGCAAGAATAGCAGTAATTCGTTTTGTCCTGTTTCGATTACTCGCGATTTGTCGACCGGCAAAGGTCGGCAGTCACCGGAAAGACCCGTTGCATGCGTTCCTTCCCCAAGTCCGCAGTACAAAGGCAGCTTATGCTGACCTCGGCGCTCGCCGTCCCTGTCGTCTTCGGCTATGCGGGGCGCCAGGCCTATGCCGCCTGCAGCGCACTAGGCGGTGGCACCTATCTGTGCTCGGGCACGCTGAGGACCACGCAAACCATCAACGCAGACAATGCCGACGTCACCATGGCATCAGGTGCCTCCATCGACACAACCGGCGGCACCGGTAACGCCATCACCGTGACCGGAAACGGCGCCCTCAGCTTCATCAATACGACCGGAGGCCTCATCCAGGGCGAAGAAAACGCCATCGATGTCAGGTCGACAGGTGACGATGGCGCAATCAGGGGGGCGGTGACCATCAATGTCACCGGGGACGTCAGTGCCGTGAAAGGTTACGGCATCAATGCTCTCAACGAGTCAGGGTCGAGCGGGTCGATCACCGTCACCGCAGCCGGCGTCACCAGCGCGACAAAAGACGGCATTTATGCGCGCAACCGTACAACGGCTGGCCGCGACTTGACGATCACGACGACCGGTACGGTCTCCGGCAAAAAGAACGGCATTAATGCACGAAACGACGGCACTGGCCGACTGACCGTCACAACCGCCGACGTTGCCGGCGGGTCGGGAAGTGGCATTTTGGCATGGAACGAAGGGACAGACCTCAGCGTGCGTGCGACAGGCACAGTTACCGTCACAGGTACCGGCTCAGGGCACGACACAAGAGCAGGAGTCGTTGCTCGCAATTACGGTTCCGGATCCCTGACAATCGAAACTGTCGATGTCTCGGCAAGCGGCGGCAGCGAAGTCGATGGCATCTTCGCTGACAACGCGTTTGGCACGGACCTGTCCATCACCGCCACGGGAGCCGTCACTGCTGAAAACAACGGTATTACTGCGACGAACCGAGGGAGCGGCAGCCTCTCCATTACCGCCGCAGATGTCCGGGGCAGCAAAAACGATGGCATCTATGGCCTGATTGAGAGCACTGGCACCAACCTGTGGATCACCGCCACCGGTGGAGTGTCGGGCGGGCGATACGGAGTATTCGCCAAGAACGAAGGCAGCGGCGTGGTGACAGTGACCACCGCAACGGTGACGGGCGGGGCAAAGGACGGCATATACGTTCGAAATTCGGCCAGCGGGACGGATATTACGATCACCGCGAATGGTCCCGTTACTGGCGAGGAAAGAGGCATCTACGTCCGCAACGACGGTACCGGAAATACAACTCTCACGGTCACCACTGCTGCTGGGGTGAAGAATTCCGGCATTCTGGCCAAGAACTTCAATTCCGCTGGGGACCTGACGATCACTGCAACAGGTGCGGTTTCCGGTGCCTCATCAGGTCTCTATGCCAGAAACTTCGGCACCGGCGCGCTCAGGATCACGACCTATGACGTTGAAGGTTTCGACGGTGATCACCCAAAAAACACGGCCAACGGCATCAATGCAGAGGCCCATGGTACGGGCCTTACCATCACCAGCTCGGGTACCGTGAGCGGCACCAGGAGCGGTATTGCCGCCAGGAACATGGGAACCGGTTCCGCAACGATCAGCGCGGTGAACGCCACCGGAGGCACCACCGAGGGTATCTATGCCCTCAACAGTTTTACCGGCACGGACCTGACCGTAACCTCGACCGGCCGAATCTCCGGAGCCACCAACGGCATCAGGGCCCAAAACGACGGCACGGGAACCACCTCCGTCACTGCACATGACGTCTTCGGAACAAATAACGACGGTATCTATGTACTCGGCGCAAGCACAAGCGCCGACATCACCATTACCGGTTCGGTCTATGGCGGACGGAATGGCGTCGGCCTGGGCGTGGCCGGCCTCAACACGATCACCATCACCGGGACCGGAGCTCTCAGCGGCGGCGACAAAGCAATCAACACGACGGTGAATACGCCTGTCAGCGACGACACTGTTGTCAACTATGGAACGGTCACCGGCGACGTCGACCTGGGCGGTGGCACCAATTCCTTCGACAACAGATCAGGTGGCCTCTTCAAGAGTGCTTCGACCGTCAATCTTGGCGCCGGCAACACGCTGACCAACGAAGGCGACCTCTCACCCGGCGGCACCGGAACGATCCAGACAACGGCACTGACCGGCAATTTCGTCCAGACCAGCAGCGGGACTTTTTCCGTAGACATGAACTCGGAAGCCTCGACGGTCGACCGGATCAACATTTCCGGAACGGCGACGCTCTCAGGCAACGTGAAGGTTAACCCGCTGAACCTGGTCGATCCCACCAAGACCCTGACTATCCTGTCAGCGGCAGGCGGTGTCACCAACAACGGGTTGACCGCCAGAGACACCGTTGTGGTGGACTACACGCTCGTTTTTCCCAATGCGACAGACGTGGCAATCGGCAACCAGTATATCGACTTCACACCCGTTGCTCCCGACGGCACATCGCAGCTCAGGACCCAAAACGAGCGCAATGTTGGCGCCAACATGAACGCAATCTACTCTGACGGCGGCGGCGCCATGCACGACCTGCAGTTGGAACTGATGAAGATCGAGAGCATCGAGGCCTACCAGAAAGCCTTGGACCGGCTGCACGGCGAACATTATCTGGTTCAGGTCGGGGCGGCGATTGGCAGCCTTCACAATTTCCGTGAATCCCTGTTGTCATGCCCTTCCCGGCTCGATGGCGTCGCGGTTGCAGCCGCCGACGACTATTGTCTTTGGGGCCGGGTCCAGGGCCATAGGGTCGATATCCGCCAAACCACGTCAACGATCGGCGGCGGAGAGACGAGTTACGGCTTTTCCGGCGGCCTCGAGGTGCCACTCGGCGACGGCATGCGGGTCGGTGTCGCCGGCACGGTAGAAACCAGCGAGCTTTCCACCAACAATTCAGGCACATCCGACGGCATGCGCTACACAATCGGCGCGAAGTTTGAAAAGACCTGGGGCGCGCTGGAGGCAAGTCTGGGTGGCTATGGCGGCCTGGCGCAATACGACACCGATCGCCAGGTCGGTCTCGGCTTTGGTACCGCCAGCAGTGATCAGACCATCTCGTTTGCCGGGATCGTCTCCCGGCTGTCCTATGCGTTCGATACCGGTACATTCCGCGTCGTGCCGATGGTCGACGTCGCTGCGACCCGGGTAGGCTTCGGCGATGTTCGGGAAACGGGAGCCGGATCCGCCAACCTCACCATATCTGGGAGCAACGACTGGATTCTGACAGCAACACCTGCTGTTGGTGTCATGGGCACGTTACATGAAAGCCCCGGTTACAGGATAAATGGCTCCATGAAGACGGGTGTCAGCTTCTTTTCCAACAATGACTACCGCATCCATTCACGCTTCACTGAAGCCCCTTCGGGTGTTCCTAGTTTCGTAACCACGACCAAACTCGATACTACGGTCATGAACCTTTCCGCCGCACTCGAACTGCAGAAGGCCTCCGGCACTTCCTTCAAGCTCGCGTACACCGGCAGTTTCGGAAGCGTGAGCCGGAGCAATGGCGGTTACCTGAGGGCAATCGTTCCATTCTGAAAGCAGGCATGGCCTGACTTTTTCATGACAATGGCGGGATTGCAGGCTGGCAAATGTGACACGGCCGAACAACGCTCGCTCAAGGCCGGATAAAAAGCTACGCGCAGGGTATGCAGCCGAAGCAGGTTTCATAAAACAAGTCTGAGCGCGCAGGCAAAGGGCGCCTGCGCCGGACGTTTGTTGGTTGCCTTACGGCGTGACTGGCGTGTGCAGCGTCGTGACCGGGATGCCGGTGGCGACGGAGCCATCGGTCAGGGCATGGCTGGGGTTGGCGGCCTTGGTGGCGGCGACACCGGCGAGGATCATAGCGACGACGGCGATGCTCCAGAATTTCATGGCACTGCTCCCTATGGTGAAGAGCGCTCCTGCCGCGCAGGCGCAAGCTCTGTTCAGACCTGTACGCCCGGCCAGGGGTGACCGGGCGTACAAAAGCCGACCTTTTCAAACAGATGGCGCATCCGGTGACCGTCTCGGCAGACGTGGGAGGCAAATTCGCCACGATTCGAACTTCGACTTTCGTCTATATTAGACTTTAGGATGAGATTGAACAATGCCGTAGAGTTACTTATGTGGCAAGTCTCTGACATGACTTGGCTTTCAGGCTTGGGCGCGGCGGAAATCGCCTTCCAGCTTCGCATGGATAAGGACAGCCATCCCTGAAAAGGGGCGTTATGCGCTGCGCGGCTTGCGCCTTTGCGCCGCCAGTTCCCGCGTATAGGCCGACAGGGCGTCCAGATGCTGCGCGGCAGCGACGCTGTCGCGCGCGGCCAGCGCATCGGCCAGGGCCTGATGCAGATCGGCGATCCGTTCGCGGTCGCGCAGGCGGTAGACCAGCATGTTCATGAGTGGCTGCATCGCCTCGAAGGCGGCCGACAACTGGAAAACTAGGATCGGGTTGTCCGTTGCCCGCGCCACGGCCGAATGAAAGGCGACGTCCGACGCGCAAAAGTCCTCGTCGCTTGTGTCACGGTTTCTCTGCCGGGAAATTTCGCGTGCAAGTTCGGACAACTGTTCGTCGGTGCGTTTTTCCGCCGCCAGGGGCAGCGCGGCAGCTTCCAGCGCAAAGCGGGCCTCGATGGCGTCTTCCAGCGGAATGTCGTTCATGCCAATCAGGAGCCGCGTGGTCGTCATCAGATTGTCCTGAGCTTCGGCCCAGGTCATGCGATTGACGAAAGCCCCACCGGAAGAACCCCGCTCGCTGCGGATAAGGTTCTGGGCGGCAAGCCGTTTCAAGGCCTCGCGTACAGTCGACCGCGACACACCGAAGCGCTCCGCCAGATCGGCTTCGCTCGGCAGGCGTTCCTCACCGGCAAGGCGGCCTTCGAGAATGGCATTGCGGATGGCATTGGCGATCTGGACCGAAAGGCCCTCTTTTTGAATCGTGTTGAATTCAATCGCCAAAAGAACCTCCGAATTTTCGCCTGAACCCCAGCAAACCTAAAGAGACGACCCGACACGGTCAAACAAATTGTTTAAATGTCTGACAATTAAATGTTTGACTTTTAGAGACTGCCCCCGCAGCCTAGGAGAAAATTTATCGGGAGGATCGGGTGGACACCGTTGCGCGGCTCATGCCTGGCCACAGAGCGTTCTGGCTGACCTTTTATGCCGCCATTCTGGCTGCCTGGGCCGTCCTGTTCGCCATGCAGGCAGACGGCCTGAGGGAAACCTCGGACTGGCAGCTTACCGGGCTACCCATGGGGCAGCCGCTGGAGGCATTCCTGTCCCTGTGCTCGGCTACAGCCGCCAATGCCGGCTTCGGGGTCGCCGTCCTCATGTGGGCCCTGATGGCCCTGGCGATGATGGCACCAACAGCCTTTCCCGCTTTTCGCACCTATGCGCAGCTGACACAGACTGCCGCCGCAGGCATCTTGCCGCTGGCCGCGCTTGTGGGTGGGTATCTTGCTGTCTGGCTCGGATTTTCGCTTCTGGCCGGCTCTCTTCAGGTCTGGCTGGCAGGACAGAACCTGCTCGATACATTCGGCAAATCCATTTCCAACCCGTTGAACGCAGCCCTGTTGCTGCTGGCGGGGGCTTATCAGTTCAGCCGCCTCAAGCAGGCCTGCCTCAGCTCCTGCCGGAACCCGCTGACCTTTTTCTTCAGCCATTGGCAGCCGGGGGCCCGGGGCGGGCTGATGCTTGGCCTCAGACTTGGCGCCGTCTGCCTTGGCTGCTGCTGGGCCTTGATGCTGCTCGCGTTTGTCGCCGGCACCATGAATCTCGCCTTCATGGGAGGCGCCATGGTGCTGATGACACTGGAAAAACTTCCCGACATCGGTGCGAAACTTACCGCGCCGGTCGGCGTTTTCCTCATTCTGGCCGGACTGGTCGTTCTGGTTCTGCCGTTATTACCAATAACCATATAGGGAGAAAATCATGTCCGGCTGGGCCATCAGAGGAGAACTGATCCTCAACTGCAATTGCACCGTCTTCTGCCCCTGCGTGGTGTCGCTCGGCAAACACCCGCCCACAGAGGGTTACTGCCAGGCCTGGGCCGGGGTGCGCATCGACGAAGGCCACTATGAGGGCGAGGACCTCTCCGGCCTCAACGTCGGCCTCGTTCTGGAAATTCCGGGCCTGATGGCCCGCGGCAACTGGAAGGCCGCTGCCTATATCGACGAGCGCGCCAGCGAAGCGGCCTATGACGGATTGATCAAGATCTTCTCCGGACAGGCCAAGGGCACCACCGGCCTGTTCCGGGTTCTGGTCAGCGAGTTTCTGGGCGCCGAACGCGCTCCTGTCTCCTACACCAACGAAGGCAAGAAACGCCGCCTGATCGTCGGCAAGGCGATCAAGGGCGAAGTGGAGCCTGTGCGCGGCGCCAATCCGGACGAGGATATTGTCGTCAAGAACACCGAATACTGGATGGGTTCGGACATTACGGTCGCCACCGCCACGCAAGGCCGCGTGCGCGCTTACGGCAGGGTCTGGGATTTTGACGGCAGAAGTGCTGAAATCTGCCAGATCGACTGGTCCGGCCCGGCGGCGGAAGCCGCCGCCTGAAACCGAAGAGAAAAGGGAACAGCTCATGACCTTCAAGGCACTGATTGTCGACAAGGACGAAGACGGCAAAACCCACGCCTCGATTGAGAACATCGACGTGAGCCGGTTGCCGGAAGCCGATGTCACCGTTGCCGTCGAATATTCCACACTCAACTACAAGGACGGCCTGTGCCTTGGCCCGGGAGGGGGACTGGTTCGAAACTATCCGCATGTGCCCGGCATCGACTTTGCCGGAACCGTCGAGGAAAGCTCCGACGACTGGTACAAGCCGGGCGACAAGGTGGTGCTGACCGGCTGGCGCGTCGGCGAAGCGTGGTGGGGCGGCTACGCCCAGAAGGCACGGGTAAAGGGCGAGTGGCTCGTCCCATTGCCGGAAGGTCTGACCACGCGCAACGCCATGGCGATCGGCACAGCCGGCTTCACGGCCATGCTTGCGGTCATGGCGCTTGAGGAGCACGGTCTGAAGCCTGAAAACGGGCCGGTGCTGGTCACCGGTGCCGCTGGCGGCGTCGGCTCCGTCGCAACCGCCATTCTGGCCAATCTCGGCTACGAGGTTGCCGCCGTCACCGGACGCGAGAGCACCTGGGATTACCTGAAGTCTCTTGGCGCCGCCCGCGTGGTGCCACGCGATGACGTCGCCGAAACGGTCAAGCGCCCCCTCGAAAGCGAAACCTGGGCGGGCTGTATCGATGCTGTCGGCGGTCCGATGCTCGCACGTGTTCTCGGCCAGATGAAATACGGCGCATCTGTTGCAGCCGTCGGCCTTGCAGGCGGCGCCAATCTGCCGGCAACCGTCATCCCGTTCCTGCTGCGCGGCGTCAACCTGCTGGGCATCGACAGCGTTATGAAGCCTTATGACGGCCGCCTGAAAGCCTGGGAACGGCTGGCGAAAGACCTGCCGATGGACAAGCTGGAAGCGATGATCCACCCGGCGACCCTTGAAGACCTGCCGGCGCTTGGTGCCGACATCCTGAAAGGCCAGGTCAAGGGCCGTGTCGTCGTCGACGTGAATGCCTGAGACAATTCCTTGCCCGGGTGGACAATGCGTCTGCCCGGGCGAATTTCGTCATGGAAATGAATGCAGATCTTCAGGCAGCCGCAGCTTTTTCCTGTAGGCGCATGAAATCGCGATAAGGCACCGGCCTGTAGCCAAAAAGCAGGTAATCGACCTTGTAGTGGTCGATCAGTGCCACATAGAGATCTTCCGCAATATCGACCACTTCAGTTTGCGGGTTCGCGTTTTCCCGTGGCAACGGCTTCTGGATATCGAGATCCTGCGCGAGCTGGGAAAGATCCATGTTCTCGAACCGGATCAGATAGTCCGGCGCCTTGTTGGAATGCATGTGCATCGTGTACTTGAACTGCGGCGGCACCACGAAGATCTGTTCGTTGAACATTTTCCGGAAGAAGGTCAGCGGGTCCCAGGTTGGCAGGTCAGGATACCGGCTGCGGAAGCTTCCGACATATTTTTCCCGGGTCATGAACCTGTACCCGGACAAGGCCCGGTCGATCGGATCTCGTATAGCAACAATAACCCTGTAGTCATTCCAGCATTCTACAGGCGTATTTGTCGTCGGGAATCCGTGATTCCAGACTTCGTCAAAGCCAAGCCAATCTCTCAGGCTCGTACCAGCTACTTTGGGATTGTGTACAAAAACAATCTTTCGATCGTGGCATATGTTGGGATTCATATCCAAGGTTGTCCGAATTATTGTTCCGTAGCCTCAAAACAACATATTCACGACCTGATTCTCAAGAAAGAAATGTATTATGGGACAAAGTTTTACACTAAATAACACGTAAAGATTGAATATGGCGCCTTTCTTAGTGAAATTGCCATAAATGAATAAACTTAATCGTATACATCAGTTAATAGATTCAGAAACACGATCAAACATCATGAATATTTGAATTCATAAATATTCCTTGAGGTAAAAAATCTTCTTCATTTCAATAAATTGGATAAATTATCTCAAAAGAACAAATCCTCTGATGTTTAATCAGTTCCCGGAACGTCCGAACTCTGTCTTCAGAAAATCGATCATCACCCGCACCTTGAGCGGCAGATAGGCCCTGCTCGGATAAAGGATCCATGCGGCGGTTTCGAAGTTCGCCGCAGCACACGTGTGGTCGGGAAAGAGATCGACCAGCCTGCCGTCTTTCAGGTCGCTCGCAATCAGCCAGTCGGCCAACAATGCCGGACCAAGGCCAAGCCTGGCTGCTTCGCGTAGCGCAAGCGCGCTTGAAATTGTCGTTCTGCCGGACACTTCCACATCGAAGGGCGCGTCATCCCCAAGCCTGAAGCGCCAGGCATTGCGAAAATCCGGCAATGCAAAACACAGGCAATTTCGGGCAGACAGGTCACCCGGCGCTTCCGGATGCCCTTCCCTTTCAAGATAGTCCTGCGAGGCCACCACCCGGTAATGGGTTTGCAGCAGCTTTGTGGAAATGAGATCGCCTTTCGGCGCCGCAGCCAGGCGGATAGCAAGGTCCAGTCCTTCGGCCAGTAGATCGAGATTGCTGTCGGAGGGAAAAAGCTCGACCGAGATATCCGGATACCGGTCGTGAAACACCGGCAGAAGCGGGACGATTCCTTCCAGCACGAAAGCAACCGACGCCGTCATGCGCAAGGTTCCCCGTGGCTGCTGGCTTCTGGCGGCAATGTCCTCGTTCGCCGCCTCGATCTCCTCCACGAGCGGCGCAACCCGCTGGAGATAGGCTTCGCCCGCCTCCGTCAGCGACAGCTTGCGCGTGCTGCGCTGGAAAAGTCTCTGACCAAGCTCCCGCTCGATTGCAGAAACCGTCCGGGACACATTCGAGGCATCGAGATCCAGCGCCCGCGCGGCAGCTGCCAGGCTGCCAAGGTCGCGGACGAGCAGGATTGTCTTGAGGGCTTGCAGATCCATTCATGCAGAATAAGCACGAATATCCTGCGAGCCACAGTGTTTTTCCTCCACATGTGCAGAAATAACCTCCGGGCATCATCCAACCAGGAGATACCCGCATGACACTGCTTCTGCGCATCAATTCCAGTTCCCGCCAGACCGGCTCGCACTCGACCGCCATTGCCGATCATTTCGAGGCAAGCTACCGCCGCAAACATCCCGACTGCCGCGTCATCACGCGAAATGTTGCCGATGGCTCCATCCCGATCATCGGCCAGAAGACCATCGAAGGTTTCTATACCGAGCCCGCCTCCATGACCGCAGACCTGAAGGAAGCGACAGCCCTTTCCGACAAATTGATCGCCGAACTTCAGGAAGCCGACACCCTGCTGATTGCCGCGCCGATCTACAATTTCGCAGTTCCCGCGGCGCTCAAGGCCTGGATCGACCAGATCGTTCGTGTCGGGCACACATTTTCGTTTGACGGCAACAGCTTTCAGGGACTTGCAAAAACCCGGCGCGCGGTGGTGATTTCCGCCTATGGGGCCGAAGGCTATCTTGACGGCCAGCCCTTTGCCGCGGCCAACTTCGTGCAGCCTTACCTCAAGTTCCTGTTGTCGTTCCTGGGCGTTGAGGATATCCGCTTCATTGCCGTGCAAGGCACCGTCGCCGATCCTGAAAAGGTCTCTGCCAGCCTTCTGGCCGCCCGGCAGGAATGCGATCTGGCTGCCTGATCGACCTTGCTGGCGCACACCGGTCTCCGCGGCCACTGCTTTTGCCGCGGAGGACCGTGCCGCAGATCTGGCCGAAACCGCCAAAAAAGGCGCGCGAACCGGTTGCATTCCAAGGAAAGCTCCCATATAAGCGCCCGGTCCAGAGTCGTCCGGCTCGTCGTGGACTGGTTTTCTGTGTTCTTGCGCAGACCGTTTTCGACAACCGAGGGCATGCCGTGTCGGCTCTGAATGCACCAACAAAAGAGTATCCGTTCTGAACGGATGCACCAAGGAAAGGATGCAAAATGCCCAAGCTGAAAACGAAGTCCGGCGCCAAAAAGCGCTTTAAAGTGACCGCGACCGGCAAGGTGAAGACCGCGCAGGCCGGCAAGCGTCATGGCATGATCAAGCGCACGAACAAGTTCATCCGCAACGCCCGTGGCACCACCACGCTGAGCGACCAGGATGCAAAGATCGTGAAGCAGTTCCTGCCCTACGCATAAAGCCAGCCCCGAAGGAGATCACCTAAATGTCACGCGTCAAACGGGGCGTTACCGCCCACGCTCGCCACAAAAAAGTAATCAAGGCAGCAAAAGGCTATTACGGCCGCCGCAAGAATACCATCCGCGTTGCCAAGCAGGCCGTCGAGAAAGCCGGCCAGTACGCTTATCGCGACCGCAAGGCCAAGAAGCGCAACTTCCGTTCGCTCTGGATCCAGCGCATTAATGCGGCAACCCGCCAGCACGGCATGACCTATGGCCGCTTCATCGACGGTCTGAACAAGGCCGGCATCGAAGTCGACCGCAAGGTTCTGTCCGACCTCGCCATCAACCAGCCGGATGCCTTCAAGGCCCTGGTTGATCAGGCTCAGGGCGCTCTGGCCGCTTAAGGCAGGCTTCCCGATCCGATTTGAAAAACGCGGTTCATTCGAGCCGCGTTTTTTGTTGCCTGGTGGCTGCCTATCAACCCGGCAATTCAAAGCTGCATTTTCAAGCACCTCTCTTTTTTATTGCAAACCCCGGAAATTGAAGCCTACCCTTCCGGTTCCGATGAGGCTGACCCTTCGTCAGCCTTGCGGAAAACAAGGAGGGTTGGATCCATGCAGCTTGTCGAGGCGTTCTTCGCCCTAATCGGCGACCTGACCTGGGGGTGGGCACTCATCCCGTTTCTCGTCGTCATTGGCATCTTCTTCACGGTCGTTACCGGTTTCGTTCAGCTACGCTTCTTCTTGCGTATGTTCCGCGTATTGTCTTCCAAGAACCAGTCGGGTGATCCCAACGCCATCTCTGCCCGCGAAGCCCTGCTCCTGTCTGTCGGCGGCCGGGTTGGCGGCGGCAATATCGCCGGTGTCGCAGTCGCAATCACCCTCGGTGGACCCGGTGCGGTCTTCTGGATGTGGGCCGTTGCCCTTGTCGGCATGGCAACCAGCCTGATCGAGTGTTCTCTCGCCCAGCTCTACAAGCGCTCCACGGGTGACGGCACTTATCGTGGCGGCCCCGCCCGCACCATCATCCATGGCCTTGGCGCCGATTACCGCTGGCTTGCGGTGCTTTATGCACTCTGCCTCATGGCCTCCTTCGCCTTCGGCTTCAACGCCTTCCAGGGCAACACCGTGGCGGGCGCCGCGGAAGAAAGCCTCGGCATCGGCCGGCTGTGGACGGGCATAGGCCTGACCGTGCTGACCGGCCTGATCGTCTTTGGCGGCATCCACCGCATTGCAAAGGCAGCGGATGTCATCGTGCCGATCATGGCCGTCGGCTATATCGGCATGGCGCTGGTGATCATCCTTCTCAACATCACCGAGGTGCCCGGCGTCATCTATTCCATCGTTCTCAACGCCTTCGGCCTGGAAGAAGTGGTCGGCGGCGGCATGGGCGCAGCCCTTGCGCAAGGCCTGCGCCGCGGGCTGTTCTCCAACGAGGCCGGCCTCGGCTCGGCTCCCAACGTTGCCGCGACGGCGGAAGTCCGGCACCCGATCAGCCAGGGCATCACCCAGTCCTTTTCGGTCTTCATCGACACGATGATCATCTGCACCTGTACGGCGCTGATCATCCTGCTCGGCGATGTCTATGCGCCGGGTGCAGAAGGCGTTGACGGCGTCGTCCTGACCCAGCAATCGCTTGCCTCCCACCTCGGTGGCTGGACGAGTTATTTCCTGACCGGCGCAGTGCTGCTCTTCGCGTTCAGCTCCATCATCTACAACTACTACCTCGGCGAAAACGCCCTCAGTTCGATGACATCCAGCACAATGGCCTTGCACGTTCTCAGGGTCGCCGTGATGGGCGTCGTGTTCCTGGGGGCGACGGCACCGAATGCAACCTCGGTGTTCTTCTTCTCCGATCCGCTGATGGGCGTCCTGGCGGTCGTCAACCTACTGGCTCTGATGATGCTGTTCCCGACAGCCAAGCGGATCCTGGACGACTTCAAGAGCCAGCTTCGGGAAGGTGTCGCCCGACCGGTGTTGAACCCTGACAACTTCGCGGATCTCGACATCGACCGCAGCGCCTGGACCGGCAAGGCGCCGGACTGACGGGCTCATAAGACGATCTCTTGCACTGGCGCGGCCTCCTGGTCGCGCCAGTCTGTCTGCGCCGGGGCCTGCCAACGCTTTTCTTTTAAAGCCCGGTGTGGTCCTGTTCCCGTGTCGGTTCAGTCAGCAAAAGCGAGGCAGCAGGTTGCCCCTGACAGCGAAACAACATGGCGTCATGAAGGGCATGATTGCGGCGGTAATCGTCGCGGCCACCGGGCTTGGCCTTGGCGCCGTTCAGTATCCGCAGGACTGGCTGCCGGACGGCTCGCCGCAAGCCCGCCTTACGCTGGCAGCGCAATGTCTGCTGGCCGGCGCTTTCTGGCTGCTTTTGTCGATAGGCCTTCTGGCGCGGCATCGCTTTTTCACACCGGAGGATATCGACGGCAGCGGACTGACCTCAGGCACCGAAAAGGCCAAGGTGTTGCAGGCCGTGCTCCAGAACACGCTGGAACAGACCACGCTGGCCGCCCTTGCTTACATCGCATTCGCAGCACTTGCCCCGGCCGGGTATCTCGGCGCCTTGCCTGCCGCCGCGCTCCTGTTCTGGTGCGGACGCGCTCTGTTCTGGAACGGTTATGAAAAAGGCGCTGCCGCCAGGGCCTTCGGCTTTGCCCTGACGTTCTATTCAACCGTTCTTCTGTTTCTGGCCGCCCTCGCTTTTTCCTTCTTTTGATCGGACGGACCTCTTTTTCATGCATCACGTGATCATTTACGACTGCGAATATCTGACCGCGCCCGGCGCCATGAGCCGGCAATGGTGCGGTCCGCTGGATCCGGATCCGAATGTCGCCCAGATTGGCGCGGTGAAACTCTCGCTCGGGGGCGGTTATGACATTCTCGATACATTCAATGTCCTGATCAAGCCGAGGGACAGGTTCGGCAGGCACCCGAATGTAGATCCTTTCTTCACCGAGCTGACCGGCATTACCCAGGCGGACATCGACCGCGAAGGCATTGCCCACGCCGACGCACTGGAAAAATTCGCAGCCTTCGCAGAGGGGGCGAATTTCTGGTCCTGGGGCAAGGACGAACTCACCCTTCTGGCGATCAGTTCCTATATCGAAGGCCTGACACCACCCATCCCCGCCCACCGCTTCGGCAACGCCATCGGCCTGATCTTGAATGCGGGCACCCCCGTTGAGGATATGGGCAAAATGACGAGCGGTCGTCTGGCGGAGTATTTTGGCCTCGAGACGTCGGACGGGCGGCAACACGACGCTCTCGACGATGCCATGTCGGTTGCCGTGAGCCTGCAGCATCTTCTGAGGAGTGAGAAACTGACCGCCGAAGACTTCGCTCTGCCACTCGCGGTCCGGCTGCCAGAACTGTCGGAACACCGTTCAGCTTGAGTCCTCCCCCCGCAGGTCAAACCTGATTCCCTTTGCCGTCAGGACTTGACCCTGCCTGCAACGGGCCGGTTCCGGTTACCACCGCTATCCCCGCTTCCCACTGAAAAGTGTCCGGTTTTGCGTCACTGCATTAACGATTGTTAATGCGGATCGGCGGTTTTCTGCGGACAAAAAGTTAACAAGAGGTTAACGTGGCACGGTGATTGCGACGTTTCAGGTGAGGCAGCCTTGGGCGTGCCATTCTGAAACAATGAGGCGTTAAATCGTGCGAGTTAACCCGGTTTCTTCTGCAGGTCGTGCCAATGTGAGGCGGAAGCGTCCCTCCGTGGGAGAGACGGAATCCGAGCGGCAGGCGACCTTTGACACGTATCTCCCCGTTCCCGTGGAACCGGAGCTTGAGCGCGAGCAGATTGCCTTCAGCGCGCGCTACCGCCCGAACTCTATTTTCCTCGCCCATCTGATCGCGACGCGAGATGGAGAGCCCCAGACAAGGTTCCGCAGGCAAACAGAGCCTCTCACCGGCGTGAACTCCTATCGGGCAACTGCTGCTCTGCCACGCCAGCGCCCTGCCGGCCGACTGCTCAAGACCGAGCGCTAGGCCAACCTGTTTTAAAGTTCCAGAAGTACCACTGGAGACCTTCAACCCGGGGCATTGCTCCGGGTCTTTTTTTGGTTTGCCCGAGCATGCTTCAGGTGAGGATCAAGGAGGGGCATATCACCCGGACTGCAGAGGCTGGAGACAGAAGCACCGCGGCAAAAGAAGGCACCGGGAACAAATTCTGCTGACAACCGTTACCTCTAGACAGCAGCGGGCAAACCCTTCACCCGTCAAAGTGTGACGCGCGTCACATTTTTCTGTTGTCAGAGACCCTATATTGAAAAACAGATCCGGACTCCCCGGACCTCCGAAAGACTGGTCACGGACTGGCCCACCCCGGAGACTGAAATGCAAGTAAGACCCGTATCGGCCATCCATCCCATGCGTATCCGGCAGAAGCCGGTAACCGCTCCGACTGAAAGAATCGGCTTCGGTTCGACCTCAAATGGTCAGTTTGGCGCTCTGGATGCCGTCCCCGCACATCTCGCCGCACAGGCTTCTCAGCGTGACGCCTATTACGGCGCTCATGCCGAATATGCCACTCAGCTTCTGGCCGGAGACTCGTTTGACGAGCAGACCTGGCTGGAACGCCGGCAGCATGTCGCGCAATATGCATCCGCCGCCGAAGACGGCGACGAACGCTCCTACACGATCTCCCTGTCTGCCTGACCTGTCGGAAAACGCTCAGGCTTCTACACGCAGGAAACCGGCCAGGCCGGTTTTCTGGTGTTCGATCACATGACAATGGAATGCCCAGTCGCCCGGATTATCGGCAACCAGGGCCACTTCCATGGTTTCTTCTTCCAGAAGCAGCGCGGTATCCGTCACCAGCGGCGGCAGCTTGCGCTTGTTCGACCGCAGCAACTGGAACGACATGCCGTGCAGATGGATCGGATGATCGTTCGGTGATTCGTTTCGGAAGCGCAGGATGTAGGACTTGCCGTGCCGCAAGGTCGCCAGCGGATCGAATGGCCCCGGCACATCCCCGCCCCAGGCCACCCGGTTGATCGACCAGAAGGTATAGCCGAGCGAACCACAGATGCTGGCCTGCGGCGCATCCCCGCCCGGAGACCAGCCGAACACGAAATCCAGAACCTCGGCATTGGCAAGGTCTGCCTGTGGCACAGGGTTCGGCTTGAGTGGCTTCAGTTCTCGCAGGTCCCTGCCCGCTGACGCGCCCTTGGGCTGGAACGTCGCCAGCACCTTGTCGCCATTCGGCTTTTTCAGAACAAGCTTGGCGACCTCGTCTTCACTGTCCGGCACACGCAGGGCAACATCAGCCCGCTGGCCGGGCGCAAGCACGATTTCGTCCATCGCCACCGGCTGCGGCAACGGGTTGCTGTCGATTGCGATCACCAGCGCCTCGGCACCGGAAACTGTATATCTGCCGACCCTTGTGAGATCGGTGACAGCCAGACGCAGACGCACGAGAGAGCCCGCGGCAAGTTCATAAACGGGCTGTGGTTGCCAGTTGACCGTCGAAACGGTTCCGAGCGTGCCGCCTCGCGCGGCATTGCGAGGCTTGTAGAAGGCAATGAACTGGCCGTCGCCCCCAAGCCGGAAATCACGAATATTCAGTGGCAGGTCGCTGTCGAAGCCGGCATCTTCCTCGTCTTCCACCACGATCACCCCGGTCATTCCCCGGGCGATCTGTTCCAGCGTGTTGCAGTGCGGGTGGTACCAGAAGGTGCCGGCGTCAGGCGGTGTGAACTCGTAACGGAACGCGTTTCCCGCCTCGATCGGATATTGGGTCAGATAGGGTACGCCATCCATGTTGTTGGCGATCCTGAGCCCGTGCCAATGCACCACCGACGCTTCATCAAGCGCGTTCTTCACGTCGATCGTGGTGGTCTGCCCCTTGCGGAACCGCAGCACCGGTGGCGGACCACTGGGGCTGAAGCTCATCATGTCAGCCGTAACCGTTTCCGGCAGCACGGAATGATTGAGCCTCGAAAGGGTCAGGCTGTGCTCGGCGGCCAGTGCCTGCCTGGCACCAAGTCCACCGGCTGCAAACGCCGTCAGCGCGCCGGCGCCGCCAAGCAGGATCTCCCGCCTCGAAAATCCGGGCATATTGAAAACCTCATATGATTATCGGCGCGTCCAACCGCACCAAACACCCGTGAGGCGGCGATCACAAGGTTCAAATTGACGCGGTCAGGTGGCCGGCCGAAGCCTGGTCAGTAGCCTCCGGCATGCCCGTCCTTGCGTGGATCGGAGCCTGCGGTCAGCAAGTGCCGGGCCTTGTCGATCATGATGGCCTGGGACCCGCCGATCGGGCCGGACGCCGGAACGACGGAATGGCCCAGCGCGCGAAGGCCATCCAGCGTGGACGGTGGCACCAGTCGTTCCGCCTGCAGTTCGTGGCTGGCGATGTCGAAGAACATCCGCGGGAAGTCGATGGCGGCCTGAACATCCATGCCATAGTCGATGATGTTGGTCAGCACATGTGCATGGCCACAGGCCTGGTAGTGGCCACCCATCACGCCGAAGGACAGGAACGGCGCGCCTTCTTTCAGCACCATTGCCGGGATGATCGTATGCATCGGCCGCTTGCCGCCGTCGATGGAATTGGCATGTCCCGGCTCGGCCCGGAACGAACTGCCACGGCAATGCAGCAGCACACCGGTTTCCGGAGCGACAATGCCGCTGCCGAACCCGCTGAACAGGGAATTGATGAAGGAAACCGCAAGTCCGTCCCTGTCGACGATCGTCAGGTAAACCGTATCCGTCTGCGGAGCCAGCGCACTTGCCGGGACCGAGTCCATCCGCTTGGTCAGCGACACCTGCCGGGCAAGCTGGTCGATATAATCCGCGCCGATCAACCGTGTATGGCAGACATCCATATAGCCCGGGTCGGTGATGAATTGCTCCCGGACGCCATAGGCCAGACGCGCGGCTTCCATTTCCAGGTGGAAACGTTCCGGACCGAGCGGATCAAGGCTTTCCAGGTCGAACTGTTCCAGAATACCGAGCATGATCAGGGCAACGATCCCCTGCCCGTTTGGCGGCAATTCGGCCACCGTGTGGCCCTTGTAGTCCCTCAACACCGGTGACACCGCTGTCGTGTGGCAAGCGGCCAGATCGTCCTGGGTCATCAGCCCGCCGCGTGACTGCAGCGCGCTCACGATGTCGTCGGCAACCGGGCCAGAATAGAAGGCATCCGCCCCGCCCTCGGCAATTGCCGCGAGAGTGTCTGCCAGACGCGGGTATTTCAGAACCGTGCCGGTTTTGGGTGCTTCGCCCTTGATCAGGTAGCGCGCGGCCGAAACCTCGTCGGCGCGCAGCTTGTCGACATCCCCGGCCCAGTCGCGCGCAACACGCGGGGCAACCGGAAATCCGTCGCGGGCATATTGAATTGCCCGCTTGAACAGGGACTTGAAACTCTTGGTACCATGCGCCTTCAGCAACGTTTCCCAGGCCCGAATGGCACCGGGTACGGTCACGGCATGCGGCGACGTGTCGGTGATGTCCTTGACGCCAAGCTCTGCAAGCTTTTGCGGTGTCGCGGCCCGCGGGGCTGCGCCCGAGCCATTGAAACCCGTCAGGCGTCCATCCGGCTCCATGACAATGGCAAAACAGTCGCCGCCGATACCGGTCATATGCGGTTCGACAACACATTGAACGGCAACTGCCGCGATCGCGGCATCAACCGCATTACCACCTGCCTGAAGCACTTCCAGAGCCGCGCTCGTTGCCAGCGGATGAGAGGTCGCAGCCGCTGCTTCGCGTGCAAAAACCGGGGACCGGCCCGGGGCCTGAAAATCACGCTTCACTGAATTCCTCCTGGCCGAAGTGTCTTTCTTTCCGAATCGCAGCAATAGCTTCTCGGGAATGCCGCCTATTCGCCAATGCCATGTTCTGTTAGCAAATCGGTATCGCGGTCAGCACCTTAAGGAGAAGTGGGAAAATGCGCAAACTGACATTATCAACGGCAGAGACCATCATTTCTGCCGCTTTTGAAAAAGCAGCCGAGCTGAATCTGAAACCGCTTACCGTTGCTGTCCTCGATGCGGGTGGTCATGCCATCCTGCTCAAGCGGCAGGACGGATCCTCGATCATGCGTCCGCAGATCGCCACGGGCAAAGCGATCGGTGCACTCGCCGTCGGCACCGGCACAAGATGGCTGAACGCCAATGCAGAGTCCCGTCCGCATTTCGTCAACGCTCTGAACGGCGTTTCCGGCGGTGCCATCGTACCGGTGCCCGGCGGCGTTCTGGTGAAGAACGACGAAGGCGAAACCCTTGGTGCTGTCGGCATTACCGGCGACACGTCCGACAATGACGAAGCCTGCGCAGTCGCCGGCATTGCCGCTGCAAGCCTGGTTGCCGACTGCGGCTGAGGGAAGGACCGGATCTGCCTTCTTTCAAGAAGCCTCACCTACCCTTCACCTCATCCTGAGGAGGGCCGATAGGCACGTCTCGAAGGATGGGCTGCAAACACAAGAGCAAGCGGCCCATCCTTCGAGACTCGAGTGAGCTCGCTCTTCGGGATGAGGCTTTATTTTGACGGCGGTCCGGGCTGACGCCCGTTCAGACCGGCCCCAGGGCCTTGCGATAGATATCCAACGGCCCCGAAGCCGATTGAAGTGTTTTGACCTGCTGCCAATCCCGTCTGAGGACGAGCGACCCGGCCGTTGCCGTTGCAGTCAGAATTTCCGGAAATCCGATCCCGGCGGCTTCCCGTTCTGCGGCAGCGATCAGCTTGATGCCGATACCTGCTTTCCGGAAATCGCGATGCACAAGCAATGCGGTCAGCCAGGCGCCGGGATAAAGGTCCGACCCCGGCGAGGTATCGCGCAGGGAGACCGTTCCCAACGGCCTGCCATCTCCGTCCAGCGCGACCAGACAGCGCGGCAGGCAAGCATTTGGCAGAAGGCACTTTTCCAGATCTTCCCGCGCATCGCCGGGTTGCCCCGGGCCATACCAGTCGGCCCATTCCTCGACAAACCACGTCTCGAGGATTTTCAGCAACACGGGATCATCGCCAAGCGCAATGATGGCGACGGTCATGCGGTCCGGATCACGGCTCATTGCAGGTCGCGTAAACGCCTCAGGACTTTTCGCTGAGCTGGTTGATCTTTTTCTGCATGTCTTCCAGCTGGCGCTTCATGTCGTCGAGATCGTTCCCGCCGGACTTTGCCGGCTTGGCCTGGCTCGCCGGGTTGGCAGTCGCAGCCGGATCTCCCCCTGCGGCCGGAAAGGGCATGAACATCTTCATGGCCCGCTCGAACATCTCCGTGTTGCGCTTGACCTGGTCCTCGATGGCCTCGAACGCCGTTGCGCCGAAAGCTTCGCTCATTTGCGAACGCAGCTTTTCCTGCTCCTTGGTGAGCGAGGTCATGGAATATTCCAGGAAGCTCGGCACGAGGCCCTGCATGCTGTCGCCGTAAAAGCGGATCAGCTGGCGCAGGAACGTGACCGGCAGAAGATTCTGCCCCTTGCCTTCCTGTTCGAAAATAATCTGGGTCAGGACCGACCGGGTAATATCCTCACCGGACTTCGCGTCATAGACGACAAAGTCCTCCTCCCCCTTCACCATCACCGCCAGGTCCTCAAGCGTGACGTAGGTGCTGGTGCCCGTGTTGTACAGGCGCCGGTTGGCGTATTTCTTGATGATTGTCGGCTCGTTGGTCTTGGCCATCCGTGAATTCCGCCTATCAGCCTTGTGGCTAGTTTCCCATTTGACGACAAGGCTTTCGCAGGCCTGTCATCTCCTCCGTGTAAGAGACTAAGCCAATCGTATCGGATCGTGCCAGCCTTTTTATGTGCGCTGACGAAAGGATTATACCGCAAATGCGAAAACAGGCCTTCGATACGGAGTGTTACGGTTGACACAAATCTCAGCGCAGTTTCTAGTCCATGCATAATAAGCATCGACAGGTGCCCCTGCGGCACCAGTCCACTACGGTCAATTGGCCTCAAGTCTGGAGAGTATGATGAGCGCTTTCACCGATATCGTCATTGTCAGTGCGACCCGCACGCCCGTGGGGTCGTTCAATGGCGCCTTTGCCAACACCCCGGCGCATGACCTCGGTGCCATTGTCATGAAGGCGGCCATGGAACAGGCCGGCGTCGAAGGCGGCGACATCGACGAAGTCGTGTTTGGTCAGGTTCTGACGGCCGGTCAGGGCCAGAACCCGGCGCGTCAGGCTGCCATCAAGGCAGGCATTGCCGATAGTGCGACGGCATGGACGCTCAACCAGGTCTGCGGTTCCGGTCTTCGCACCGTTGCCATTGCAGCGCAGCAGATCATTTCAGGCGACGCCACCATCATGATGGCAGGCGGCCAGGAAAACATGTCGCTGTCGCCGCACTGCGCCCACATGCGCGCCGGCTACAAGATGGGCGACTACAAGATGATCGACACCATGATCAAGGACGGCCTTTGGGATGCCTTCAACGGCTACCACATGGGCCAGACCGCCGAGAACGTCGCCGAAAAGTGGCAGATCAACCGCGACCAGCAGGACGAGTTCGCAGTTGCTTCCCAGAACAAGGCGGAAGCTGCCCAGAAGGCCGGCAAGTTCAAGGACGAGATCACCGCGGTAACCCTGCAGGAACGCAAGGGCGAGCGCGTCGTTGCCGATGACGAATATATCCGTCACGGCGCCACGCTGGAAAGCGTCGCCAAGCTGCGCCCGGCCTTCACCAAGGACGGTTCCGTGACCGCCGCCAACGCCTCCGGCATCAACGACGGTGCAGCCGCCATTCTGGTGATGAGCGCCGCCGAAGCCGAAAAGCGCGGCCTGAAGCCGCTCGCACGCATCGCCTCCTGGGCAACTGCGGGTGTCGATCCGGCAATCATGGGCTCCGGCCCGATCCCGGCATCGCGCAAGGCGCTTGAAAAAGCCGGCTGGTCCGCTGCCGACCTCGATCTCGTGGAAGCCAACGAAGCCTTCGCCGCTCAGGCTTGCGCGGTCAACAAGGACATGGGCTGGAACCCGGACATCGTCAACGTCAACGGCGGTGCGATTGCCATCGGCCACCCGATCGGCGCGTCCGGGGCTCGCATCCTGACCACCCTGCTGCACGAAATGAACCGCCGCGACGCCAAGAAAGGCCTTGCAACACTGTGCATCGGCGGCGGCATGGGTGTCGCCATGTGCCTGGAGCGCTAAGCCGCAAAGGGAAAGAAGGATCATGGCCGGGCCTCCGGCCATGATCGGGAACAGCAAACAAGACTGAATTGATGTCAGAGAGCCCAAAGGGCCCGGAACTGGAAGTCAGGAGGAAGGGGAATGAGCAAGGTCGCATTGGTCACGGGTGGTACGCGCGGTATCGGCGAAGCAATTTCGCGGGGTCTGAAAGACGCAGGCTACACCGTGGCGGCCACATATGCCGGCAACACCGAAAAGGCCGAAGCCTTCAAGGCCGAGACCGGTATCCACGTCTTCAAGTGGGACGTTTCCGATCCTGACGCCTGCGCGGCAGGCATTGCCCAGGTGGAAAGCGAACTGGGTCCGGTGGAAGTGCTGGTCAACAATGCGGGCATCACCCGCGACGGCATGTTCCACAAGATGAGCTTCGAGCAGTGGCGCGAAGTTCTGTCGACGAACCTCGATTCCATGTTCACCATGACCAAGCCGGTGATCAACGGCATGCGGGAACGGTCTTCGGGCCGCATCATCAACATCTCTTCCATCAATGGCCAGAAGGGCCAGATGGGCCAGGCGAACTATTCCGCGGCCAAGGCCGGCGTGATTGGCTTCACCAAGGCACTGGCGCAGGAAAACGCCTTCAAGGGCATCACCGTCAACTGCGTCTGCCCGGGCTACATCAACACCGACATGGTTGCCGCCATGCCGGAAAAGGTGCTGCAGTCGATCATCTCGGGCATCCCGGTCGGCCGCCTCGGCCATCCGGAAGAAATCGCCCAGACGGTGGTCTACCTGGCGTCCGACGCCGCCGCCTTCATGACCGGCGCGGTGATGACCATCAACGGCGGCCAGTACATCGCCAACGGCTGAGCCCAAAAGCTCAATCACAGGAAAAGGCGCCCGTTGTGGCGCCTTTTTTATGGGTGCTTCCAGGAGTTTTCCGGAACGGGCCCCTTGAAGAACTTCCAGATCCGGCTCATCGGGTCCGGGGTGGTCTCCTCACCCAGGCTTTGGGCGCCTGTGACTTCCATCTCGAACGCCGCGATCATGTCGACCTGACCGTCCAGAAGCGTGATTTCCTGGCGGGTCGTTTTCAAGGACAGTCGCCCGGTTAGCCGGACCGGTTCATAGACATACTCCGCCCTCCAGCCTGTCGATAGCCGGTACCGGATCATCTGGTTGGGATCGGGCGCCGGCATGTGGCTGCACATGCCCTGCTCGGGAACAAGGTAGCCGGCGATTACCTCATCGCTGCCGGGTTCCTGCACGGGGATCACATACCCGGTAATCTCGATGTCCCTCCCGGCCAGAGCCTTGTTGCCGGCAAGCGACGCAGCAGCTCGTTTCTTCGCAACCTCGAAGCGTTGCGACAGCAATTTGTCCGTCGGCACGCCGGCCGCTGCAAGCTGGGCTTCTTCCTGCTGAAGACGACGTTTCAGCGTTGAACGATCCGCGTCAGTCTCAGCCGTCTCGTCCAACTGCTGGCGAAGCCGCAGCACCGTGCCCAGCGACCGCAGCTCTGTGCCGCTGAGCGCGGCAAAGGGGTCCTCATAGGCTGCAGCCCCCGGATCCTTGAGCTGGTCCCAGCGAACAGGCGTCGCCGCGAAGGCAGAGACCGTAAACAGCAAGGTGGCCGCGAGGCACAGCATCCAACGTTTCATCTTCACGCTTCCCGGTGCCTCTCTACTGGCCCTGAAATTTTCCGGCTCTATTTTCCGAATCGGACCGGGGTCCTTGACCCTGGCACCCTCCATCACCTATGTCCGGAAGCAGACTTCCTGAACAGGATAACGGAAAAACATGGAATTCGAACACGCCCCGAACGACCCCACCCGCAAGGAACTTTCCCCGCTCCTGAAGCTGGCGCTGGAATTGGGACCGCTCGGCGTGTTCTTCCTGTTCAATGCCCGCGGCGAACAGATCGCGGCGGCCTTTCCGGTGCTGCAACAGGTCGGCAAGCCAATCTTCCTGGCAACCGCCGCCTTCATGGTGGCCATCAGCATCTCGCTGGTCGTGTCACTGTGGCTGACGAAGCGCCTGCCGATCATGCCGCTGGTGTCCGGCGCGGTGGTTCTGGTTTTCGGCGCCCTGACGCTGTGGCTCCACGACGAACTGTTCATCAAGCTGAAGCCCACCATCGTCAACTGCCTGTTCGGCACGGTTCTGCTGGGCGGATTGCTGTTCGGCAAGGCGCTGCTCGGCTACGTCTTCGACAGCGCCTTCCGGCTGACGGACGAAGGCTGGCGCAAGCTGACATTCCGCTGGGGCGTGTTCTTCTTCGTGCTTGCCGCGATCAACGAGATCGTCTGGCGCAGCTTCTCGACCGATTTCTGGGTCAGCTTCAAGGTGTTCGGCATCATGCCGATCACCCTTGTCTTCACCCTGACCCAGCTGCCTCTGATCCAGAAACACGCGATCGTCGAGGACGGCAAGGACGCCTGACCCCTTCGGTCCTGCCCTGCACCGTTAATTCGGACAAATGCAGCGAAGCTCTGCACGCCGATCCGGCAACCGGATATCGGCGTGAGCAAAGCGAACCCATTCTCCTCAAATGTGGACAGCGCTAAAACGCAAAGGAATTCCGCATGCCGGCTCTGCGCTCGGCCGCGTCACCCTTGTCCGGAATAGCGGCGGTCGGCAGGCAAGCAGTCTTAGTGCACGTCCCCGTGGCCGAAGGAAACGTCCCGCCGCGCGCCGGTGATGGAAATCGAGAACCCGGCGATCACGTCGATCAGCGAGATCGCCATGAGGATGAAGAACAGCGACGTCGCCGCGGGCTGCAGCACCAGGAACTCCACCAGGTAGGCGACGAACACCAGCACCGAGAACATGTGGTCCAGCAGGGCCGTCGTGCCGATGCGGGTCGCCTTCAGAATTTCGATGAACAGGAAGAACAGCCCGACCGTGATGAGCAGATCGCTCGCCAGAAGCTCGAAGGTTGCGCCGGAAACCATCTGTATGGTGATCATCGGCTGCGCCCAGAAGCCAGGCTCTCCCGCGCCCACCGTGAAAGCAAGGGCGTTATAGATCAGCAGCGAGAAAAGCGTGAAAGGAACGGCTGAAAAAAGGCGCATGAACGGCTCCCGAACTCAAGGACACCCGAAGCGGGCGGAAATCGGAGCGAGCTGACACGATCTTGATAGCCAATTCAAGGCGCTGAAAAGAAAAAGGCCGGCCCGTCGAAACAAGGCCAGCCTCAATCTTGATTTGCCATGCGGCGATCCGGTCCGGACGCTACCTGCATTCACGAAGAATACGGGTGTTATGCGTCGTCTTTTGCGGAAAGGATCTGACGGCCCCGGTACATGCCGGTCTTCAGGTCAACGTGATGCGGACGGCGCAGTTCGCCCGAATCCTTGTCCTCGACGTAAGTCGGCTGCTTGAGGGCGTCCGCGGAACGGCGAAAACCGCGCTTGGAGCGCGAGGTTTTTCTCTTTGGAACGGCCATTTTGTTTTTCTCCGTGGTCCATAACCGCGCGGCCCGGACCGGGTTAGCCCGGGGCGTGGCGTCACGCAGCGTGTTGGAATGCGCGGCGTTATACAGGCAACGCCAACGTTTTGCCACCCCATAGAGAAAAAATTCTTGGTCTGGATAGAACAGGCGGTGGCGAAGCGCTATCCACCTTCGTCTATTTCCCCAGAACACAGCCGAAAATCGGCCCCGCGCCTTTCACACGGGCCAGGTTCGTGCCGGCCAGTTTCCGGTGTCCGGAACCTGGTTTGGCGGGGTTCCGGCCACGTGGATTTGGCAAGGCTGTCGCCAATCTGGCAGCTTCGGTCCGTGTCAGGTCCTTGGCGCTCTTGCCGAACCAGGCCTGCGCGGCCGCTTCGGCGCCGAAGATACCCTCGCCCCACTCAGCAATATTGAGGTAGATTTCCAGGATCCGCTTCTTCGTCAGTATCGCATCCAGCATCAGGGCCAGCGGCAGTTCCAGCCCCTTGCGGATGTAGGACCGCTCGCCCCACAGAAACAGGTTCTTGGCGGTCTGCATCGTGATGGTGCTTGCGCCGCGAGGCTTCTCGCCTTCGCTCAGTGCTTCGACTTGATCCTGAAGCGCGTCCCACTCGACGCCGTCGTTTTCGCAAAAGCCGCTGTCTTCCGAAGTGATGACCGACCGGACGAGGTTTGGCGAAATCTGCTCAAGCGGCACCCATTGCCGGTCGACCCACAGAAACTGGACATACCGCCCGATCATCAGCGTGCTTATGGGCGGCACGACGGAATAGATGACAGTAAGAACGGGCGGAAGCAGGACCAGGACCAGCAACAGCTGCAACAAGCGCTTGCGGACAAGGCCGATCATGCCACGGCGGCGCCCCGGCGCGCCCCCGGAGCCTGACTTTCCACCCGTTGCAGGTTTGACCCTAACCATTCAGTTCCCGTTCGTTATCGACAATGAAGTCGCGGACAATCGGCACGGCATCCCGCTCCTTCGACAGGAGGAGCTGGAAGACCATGTTGGATCCGTGCAGGAAGCCCAGCTCGACCGCACAGAGATAAAACTCCCACATACGGCAGAAAGTTTCGTCATAAAGATCAGCGGCAATCGCCCTCTTGTCTTCGAAGCGAATGCGCCAGTCGCGAATGGTGTAGTAGTAGTGCAGCCGCAGGATTTCCGCATCGCAGACCCATAACCCAAGCCGTTCGGTAGACGCAAAGACTTCCGACAGCGCAGGAACGTAACCCCCGGGGAAAATATACTTGCGAATAAAAGGCCCCGTCGTGCCCGGAGGCGTCATGCGACCGATGGAATGCACGACCGCATAGCCTTTTTCGGTCAGGCATCGGCGGATCTGGCCGAAATACTCGTCGAGATGGCCGATGCCGACATGTTCCATCATGCCGACCGAGATGATCCGGTCGAATTGCCCCTCGAATTCCCGGTAATCCTTCAGAACGAATGTCACCTGGTCCTCAAGACCCGCAGCGCGCACGCGTTCTTCGGCGATCTTCACTTGCTCTGGCGAGACATTGAGCGAGGTAACCTTTGCACCGGCCTGAGCCATGCGGATGGCGAGTGAGCCCCAGCCGCCGCCGATTTCAAGCACTTCCATCCCAGGCTTCAGGTCCAGCTTGGCGACCAGATGGGCCAGCTTGGCCGCCTGGGCTTGTTCCAGCGTGTCGTCAGGCGAGGTGTAATAGGCACAGCTGTAGTTGAGGCCCTCATCCATGAACAGCCGATAGAGGTCGGTTGAAAGGTCATAGTGATGCCGCGCCTGCGACTTTGCCCGTTCGACGCTGTTCTGCTGCTGGCGCCGCCGCAAGAGCTTCCAGCCCTTCCGCAACAGGCCCTGTACGGGATTGGCCCCAAGCGGCGCCCTGTTGATGGAAAACAGGAACATGAAGTCATAGCAGGTCGACCCTTCCTCCATCGTCAGGGTTCCATCCATATAGGCTTCGCCCGCGGCCAGCTCCGGATTGAGAAAAAGCGACCGGTAAAGCTTTTTGTCATGCAGCCGGATGGTCACTGTCGGACCGTCCTCGCCCGACCCGAATTCGTGCACGGCACCCGCGACGTCGATCACACGCATGCGCCCGCGCTTGATGAAGGATCGCAGAAGGCTCGACAGCAGTTTCATGGAAAAATCTCCAAATGGGTCAGTTTGAAAAGATCGGGCAGGTAGCTCCCGCATTTTTTTGAAATTCGAGCCTTGACGATACAGAGAATTGGTTTCAGGGAAACCCGGACTTTGAAAATGTTGCCGATCCGTCCCGGAGCCAATCGTGACCCTTGACCCAAACCAGCATCTGACATTCCAGGCCAAGTTTGTGGAGGCCACGCTGGAAACGCTTCTGGCCACCCAGGCGCTGCCGGATGAAACCGTGCGCCCCCCAAGGCTGCTTGCAGCCATGCGCCACGGCGCGCTCAACGGCGGCAAGCGACTGCGGCCGGTTCTGGTGATGGAGGCTGCCAATCTGTTCGGGCGGGCGGATGACGGCGTTCTGCAGGCTGCCTGCGCGCTGGAACTGATCCATTGTTATTCGCTGGTCCATGACGACCTGCCTGCCATGGACGACGACGATCTTCGCCGGGGCCAGCCAACCGTGCACAAGGCCTATGACGAGGCGACCGCCATCCTGGCCGGCGATGCGTTGCTGACGCTCGCCTTTGACGTGATCACGGGCGAGGCGGTGCATGCGGATGCAGCGGTGCGCCTGCGGCTATCGCGTGAACTGGCCCGCGCGTCGGGCATCGGCGGCATGGCGGGCGGGCAGATGCTTGACCTGGAGTCCGAACACCGCGAGCGCTCCGAAGCGGAGATCCGCCAGCTTCAATCCATGAAGACCGGCGCGCTGCTGCGCTACGCCTGCCGGGCAGGCGCCATTCTGGCGGATGCAGCGGAAGCGGATGTCGACCGGCTGACCCGCTTCGGTGAAGTGATCGGCCTTGCCTTCCAGCTCGCGGACGACCTTCTGGACGTGGAAGCCAGCGCGGAAACAATGGGCAAGGCCACCGGCAAGGATGCGGAGGCCGGCAAGGCGACGCTTGTAGGCCTCTGGGGCACCGACAGGACGCGCAACGAGCTCGGCCGGCTGGTGGAGGAAGCCGAAACGCTTCTCGCGCCCTACGGCAGCCGTGCGGCGATCCTGAGCGCCCTTGCCCGTTTCATCGTCAACCGGACCAACTGACGAGACAAAAAAGCCCTTGAGGGTCGAGCGATCCTCAGGGGCTAGAATGCAATGGGGGCTCAACGCCCGGGAAATTCCCTTGGCAAGACCGGTTCCTGATGGAAGCGGTCACTCCGCCGGTGTGCCGGCCTTGTCCTTGGCATGACGGCCGAAGTCGGGGGCGTCGGTTTCCTGACCGGCCTCGATGATCGAGCGGCGGATACCCCGGGTGCGGGTGAAGAGGTCGAACAGCATCTGGCCATCGCCCCAGCGGATTGCCCGCTGAAGCGCGGAAAGATCTTCGGAAAACCGCGCCAGCATTTCCAGGATCGCGTCCTTGTTGTGCAGGCAGACGTCCCGCCACATGGTCGGATCGGACGCCGCCAGACGCGTGAAATCGCGGAAACCGGACGCCGAATACTTGATGACTTCCGACTTGGTGACCGTCTCCAGATCGTCCGCGGTGCCGACGATGTTGTAGGCAATCAGATGCGGCAGATGCGAAACGATGGCCAGCACCAGATCGTGGTGTCTGGCGTCCATCGTGTCGACGTCGGAACCACAGGCGCGCCAGAAGGCGCTGAGTTTTTCGAGGGCCTCGGGATCCGTGTCCTCTGCCGGTGTCAGGATGCACCAGCGCTGGTCGAACAGCGTCGGAAACCCGGCATCGGGTCCGGACTGTTCGGTCCCGGCAATCGGGTGACCCGGAATGAAATGCACGCCCTCGGGCACATGGGGGCTGACCTGATCGACGACGGAGCCCTTGGTGGAACCGACATCGGTCAGGATCGCGCCTTTTTTCAGCGCAGGCGCAATCCACTTGGCAATGGCCTCATTGGCCCCCACCGGCGCGCAGAGGATCACCAGGTCGGCCCCCTCCACCGCCACGGCGGCGTCGAGCGCATAACTGTCGCCCAGGCCCAGCTCCTCCGCCCTTTGCAGGGTGTCCGCAGACCGGGTGGAAATCGCGATTTCCTTGACCAGGCCGCGTTCGCGGGCGACCTGTGCGAGCGAGGAACCGATCAGGCCGATGCCGATCAGGGCCATGCGCTCGAAAATGGGGGCAACAGTCATGTGTTCTTATTTCTGTTCCAGGAAGTCCTTCAGGTGGCCAATGATGGCCCGGTTGGCGTCTTCCGAACCGATCGTCATGCGGATCGAGTTCGGCAGCCCGTAATTGCCGACCATGCGCAGCACGCAGCCGCGCTCCAGCAGATAGGCATCGGCATCCGCCGCGCGCTTGCCGTCCTCGTCGGGGAAGTGAACCAGCACGAAATTGCCGACGCTCGGCGTCACCTTCAGGCCAAGCTTTTCCAGCTCTGCCGTCACCCAGGGCAGCCAGGTGTCATTGTGCTCGATCGAGCGCGTGACGAAATCACGGTCACGAACAGCGGCCATACCGGCGGCAATCGCCATGCCGTTGACGTTGAACGGACCCCGGATGCGGTTGAGCGCATCGATCACATGGGCCGGACCGAAGCCCCAGCCGAGACGCAGATTGGCGAGCCCGTAAATCTTGGAGAAGGTCCGCGTCATGATGACGTTGTCGGACGTCGCTGCCAGCTCGAGACCGCTTTCATAGTCGTTGCGGCGGACATATTCCGCATAGGCGGCATCCAGAACCAGCAGGACGTTGGCCGGCAGGCCCTCATGCAGCCGCTTGACCTCCTCGAACGGCAGATAGGTGCCGGTCGGATTGTTCGGGTTGGCAATGAAGACCATGCGCGTCTTGTCGGTGACCCTTGCCAGGATCGCATCGACATCCGTCGTCAGGTCCTTTTCAGGTGCAATCACCGGCGTTGCCCCGGCGGCGCGAATGGCAATGTCGTAGACCAGGAAGCCGTGTTCGGAATAGATCGCCTCGTCGCCCTGGCCGAGATAACCGTAGGCTATCAGGCTGAGAACCTCGTCGGACCCGGCACCGCAGATGATACGGTCCGGATTGAGGCCGTAGACTTCGCCGATGGCCGCACGCAGTTCGGCAGAGGACCCGTCCGGATAAAGTTCCAGGTTCCGCGCCACGGCTTCAATGGCCGCGCGGGCAGCATCGCTGGTGCCGAGCGGCGTTTCGTTGGACGAAAGCTTGTGAACGGTCTTGCCGTGGCTGCCCTTGGACTTGCCGGGAACATAAGGCGCAATATCCAGAACGCCCGGCCGCGGCTGCGGACGGTTTGCGGTTGCCTTGCCGGCTTCAGTCACTGTCGTCATCTCGTTCATCCCTGAGGCTCCTCGTCCTCGGCAGCAAAAGTGTCGTCCGGATCGCCATTGCCGTCGATCGGCGCGGCATAGCCGCCGACACGTCTCAAAACTTCCGGGGCGGCGCCTGCGGCGAGGCAGGCGGCGCGCACATCCTCTTCCGTCAGCTCGCCGGAAATCGCAAGCAGCGCGTCGACACCGGCGGCGGACCGGAAGAAACTGAGCACTTCAATGCCCTCGTCCATCAGGTTGCCCGGCAGAAGATCCGACCAGCGGGCGTCATAAACCGCAATATCGGCGTTGTCGATCATGCTGTCGGCCTTGGCCAGCACCAGCGCCGGCAGGTCGGCGGGGCGCTCGTCCAGAATGACGAAGGGCAGCCGCGCCCGCACCAGTGCGCCGGATTCGCTGAGGCCGCGCCACCAGGGCAGCTCCGCCCGGTCGATCAGCGCCACAAGGCCCAGGTCACCGGCTGACGCCGTCACGGCGCCGACCACGTCGGCCGCATCGCTTCCCGGCACCAGCTCCACGGAAAAACCGAAATAGAAGCGCGCCAGGTCGAGCATCTCGATCAGATCGGCGCTGCCGTCCAGATGGACGGCGGTGTCTGCCTGCAGGCTGGTGCAGGCACAGATGAGATCACGCCAGATGTGTTCGACGGTTGCCAGCGGCAGGTCGCCCTGGTGGCGCTCCACCATCTGACGCATCAGGTCGGCGTCACGTTCGGGTTGAAACAGGGCGGGTGCAGCTCCCGCGGCGCGGCCGGCAGCCTGGATACCGGCTTCGGCCTGGGCGCGTTCCATCAGGGCGATGTGGATGCGTGCATCGATCTCGTCGACCCGTGTCCTGAGGTCGTCCAGCGACAGCCCGCTGTCCGGCAAGTGAGACATGAGGTGGCTCCGGCCTTCGTTTGGGTTCAGCGGCGCATAGTCATAGGCATGTGATTGCCCAAAGGCAAAAGAAAACATTGACTCAGGCGTTCCGGCACGGCTAGGTCGCCAGTCTGGCCGTTCTGCCGGGTGCCTGCCGTTTCCCGGTGGCGGACCGTGGCCCGCTCAACCGGCCTGAAATATTCCCGCCCGGGACAACAGATAATTCTTTAGAGCCATGTCCGCAGACACATCACGTCCAGCCACCCCGGAGGATCTGAAGGCAAGCGAAGCGGTTTCGCCCTCGAGCAAACTTGCGCGCTTTCACGCGGAAGAACCGCTGGAGCTCGATGCCGGCGTAAAGCTTGGCCCCTGGCAGATTGCGTATGAAACCTATGGCGAGCTCAACGCGGACAAGTCCAACGCCGTCATCGTGTGCCACGCCCTGACGGGCGACCAGTATGTGGCCTCTACCAATCCCGTGACCGGCAAGCCCGGCTGGTGGAGCCAGATGGTCGGCCCCGGCAAGCCGGTCGACACCAATCATTATTTCGTTATCTGTTCCAACGTTCTCGGCGGCTGCCTCGGCACCACAGGACCGGCCTCCATCAACCCGGAGACAGGGCAACCCTACGGCCTTGCACTGCCTGTCATCACCATTCGCGACATGGTCCGGGCACAGGCGCGCCTTGTCGATCATCTTGGCATCGACACGCTGTTTGCGGTCATCGGCGGCTCCATGGGCGGCATGCAGGTGCTGCAGTGGGCGGCCAGCTATCCCGAGCGCGTGTTTTCGGCCGTACCGATTGCCGCGGCCGCGCGGCACACTTCCCAGAACATCGCCTTCCACGAAGTCGGCCGGCAGGCAATCATGGCCGACCCGAACTGGTGCGCCGGCAGTTACCTGCAGGAAGGACAAAGGCCGACCAAGGGCCTGGCGGTTGCCCGCATGGCGGCGCATGTCACCTATATGTCCGACGAATCCCTGCACCAGAAATTCGGCCGCAACCTGCAGGACCGGGACAATGTCACCTTCGGTTTCGACGCGGATTTCCAGATCGAGAGCTATCTGCGCCACCAGGGCATGACCTTCGTCGACCGGTTCGACGCCAATTCCTATCTCTATGTCACCCGGGCGATGGACTATTTCGACCTGGCGCATCAGTTCGGTGGCTCTCTGGCGAACGCCTTCAAGGGAACGAAAACACGTTTCTGCGTCATGTCGTTCACATCCGACTGGCTGTTCCCCACGTCCGAAAGCCGGCGCGTGGTCAAGGCGCTCAATGCGGCGGCGGCCAACGTCTCCTTCGTCGAGATCGAAAGCGACCGGGGTCACGACTCGTTCCTGCTGGACGTGCCGGAGATGTTCCAGACCATTTCCGGCTTCGTCACCGGCGCAGCACACGCCCGCGGCCTGCCCGCACCGGGTGAGGAGGTCTGATCCCGTGAACCTGGCTCCAAGACAGACCAAGAGCGGAGACGTGCGCGGCGACCACAAGGTTGTCGCCTCGCTGGTACCGCACAATGCCCGCGTGCTCGACATCGGGTCGGCCGACGGTGAGCTGCTCGACCTTCTGGTGCGCGAACGCCAGGTGGACGGACGCGGCATCGAACTGTCCCAGGAAGGCGTCAACCGCTGCGTAGCCCGCGGCCTGTCGGTGATTCAGGGCGATGCCGACCAGGACCTGTCCGACTATCCGGACGGGGCGTTCGACGTCGTGATCCTGAGCCAGACCCTGCAGGCAACCCGCGAACCGAAAAAGGTCGTCAGCGAGCTCCTGCGCATCGGCAATCAGGTCGTGATCTCGATCCCGAACTTCGCCCACTGGCGCAACCGGGCCCAGCTCCTGTTCCGCGGCCGCATGCCGGTGACCAAGTACCTGCCCTACGAATGGTACGACACGCCGAACATCCACTTCTGCTCGCTGCGCGATTTCGTCGAGCTTTGCCGGGAACTGGACGCGAACGTCGAAAAGGCCATCGCCCTCAGCGGCCGGGGCAACAAGATCCCGGTCAACGCCCCCTGGTGGGTGTGGAACATCGTCGCCGAACAGGCCGTGTTCCTGCTGAAGCGGTAAGCTGGTTCGATAACCTTCGGCCGTCATTCCGGACAAGGGAGGCGAAGCCGAACGCAGATCCGGAACCCAGACATATTTCGCGCGATTAGCGCACCGATAAAACCTTATCGAGTTCACTGCGCTCACACTGGCGCGCTGGATTCCGGATCGTCGCGCAGCCTTCTGCAGCGCTAGTCCGGAATGACGGCTCAGAGGCTGTTAGAAGTCGCCCGTCTCCGCCCGATGAACGGACCTGACAGGCTTCAGCCCTGTCGCGACGCCTTCGGGAATGAAGACAGGCCGCAGAACGCGGAAGCGGCTTTTCTTGCCGTCGACGGGCAGGCTCTGGAAGACGACCTTTTCCGCTTCCATGATCAGAACACCGCCAAAGGCGGGCCAGATGCGCCGGCCGATGCCTTCCCAGGTGCGGGCCGCGCGCAGGATGGTGCGGGCGCGCGAGGGCGGCATGAAGAGGGCTTCCTTGTCCTCGGTCACGTTGAACTGGCAGCTCTTCAGAAGATCCTTGAGCTGGCTGCCCGAATAAGGCCGGCCATAGCCGAAGGGGGAAAGCTCCGACTGCGCCCACAGGCCGCGCCGGTTCGGCACGACGGCGATCAGTCGCCCGCCCGGCACCAGCACCCGCCAGGCCTCCCTGAGGACGGCCGCAGGGTCCGAACAATGGTCGAGAGCGTGTACCAGCATCACCCGGTCGAAATAGGCATCGGGAAACGGCAGGTCCTGGTCTTCCACCAGCGCACAGGCGCTATCCCGCTCGCGCGGCCAGTGAACCGCGCCCTGGGGAGCGGGCATGGCGGCGATCGCCCGGTCGACCGTGTCTAGGTAGGGCCGCATGAACGGGCCCGCGTAACCGATACCGAGCAGAGCCTGGCCGGTAAGGTCCGGCCACATCTTGCGGATAGGGGCGCCGATCAGGCTGCGAAGCAGCCTGCCGAGTGGCAAATCGTAAAAAGCGCGCAAATGAACGACGTCGAGATACATTCAGCCTTGCTCGGTCAAGAAGGGTCGCGGCGATTGAACATGGAACGGCGGGAGAGCGCAAGATCTCTTGCCTTGCCCTTGGCGCCTGACTTTGCCAGTCTGCATCTCAACCGACAGATCTCAGCAGGGAGCCGTTTCATGGCCTTGAGCGACACCACCGAAATTCACCAGTTTACCTGTCTCGACGACAATTTCGGCGTGCTGATTCACGACACCGACACCGGAACGACCATTGCCGTCGACGTGCCCGACGCCGATGCCTACGAAAAGGCGCTGGAGCAGACCGGCTGGTCGTTGACGCATATTCTGATCACCCATCACCATTGGGACCATGTCCAGGGTCTCGGCACACTCAAGCGGAAAACTGGCGCGACCGTCATCGGTCCCGAGCGTTCACGCCTGAAGATTGCCGAGTTCGACCGCACCGTGGAAGACGGCGACGACGTCCGGTGCGGACCTTACGAGATCAAGGCGATCTCGACCCCGGGCCACACACTGGATCAGATCTCCTGGTACAACGCCTCCATCAAGGTGGCCCACACCGGCGACACTCTGTTTTCGCTCGGGTGCGGCCGTGTTTTTGAGGGCGACAGGGACATGATGTGGTCGTCGCTTGCCAAACTGATGCGCCAGCTGCCCGATGACACCACCATCTACTGCGGCCATGAATACACGCAGGCCAACGCACGCTTCGCCCTGACAATCGACCCGGACAACGCCGATCTGAAGGCGCGGGCAGACGAAGTTGCCGCGCTGCGCGAGAAAGGCGCCGCGACACTGCCAACGACCATGGCGAAAGAGAAAGCAACGAACCCGTTCCTGCGTGCAGGTGAAGCTTCTGTCGCCGCTGCACTCGGCATGGAAGGCAAAAGTGCTGCCGAAGTCTTTTCCGAGATCCGCATGCGCAAGGACAACGCTTGATCATACCTATAGGTCCCGCAGCAGAATTCTTGCACCGCCTTCCGGTTTTTCTTGGCCGGAAGGCTTAAAACAACGACTGGTTGCCCCCATATGCACGCCATCGTGATCATGAAGGGGCACACACCATGACACCTGCGAGTTCCGAAGACCACTTGACACGCTCCGCGGAGCAGCGCGCACGGGACGTGGTCAGCCGCATCGTCGGCCAGGCCGAACCGATACCGGGTCATCTGGGCGGCGGACACAGGCTGGACATGCAGCTTCTTTACGAGGAAGTGGTTGCAGCCCTGCGCGAAACCATTGATGATCTGGCTTTCTGCACCGGGTCGAAATCCTCCTGAGCGATCCCGTCCCGGAAATCCAGTTGATCCAGCCGGGACTTTTCATGACTTCTACTGCCAGCCTGACCGCCGAAAAGATCGTCGACCTTCTCGACATGCAGCCGCACCCGGAAGGTGGCTTTTATGCCGAAACCTTCCGCGACAGCGTCACCGTTGATGGCGGCCGGGCTGCATCTACCCTGATCTATTTCCTGCTTCCCGAAGGCGTTCTCTCCCGCTGGCACAAGGTTGACGCGGTCGAGACCTGGCATTGGTATGCCGGCAGCCCACTGGAACTTTCCATCAGCACCGACGGCACCACCCGGCAGGTGCTGACCCTGGGCAATGACCTTCTGGCCGGCGAGCGCCCGCAAGGCATCGTTCCCCGTGACGGCTGGCAGCAGGCCCGCTCGCTCGGTGCGTGGACCCTGGTCGGCTGCACGGTTGCCCCCGGATTTCAGTTCGAAGGCTTCGTCATGGCACCGGAAGACTGGCAACCGGGAAGCTGATTTTTCGCTCCCTGTTCGATTCCTCGGAACCATTTCCTGTTTGACGAGTTCTCTCTCCAACGAAAGGAGAGAGGCATGAACGGTATCATCTATCTGGTCGGTCTCGTCGTCGTTGTCGGCGCGATCCTGTCCTTCATCGGACTGGTCTAACCTAGCCCCGGTAACCCTGCCGCGCCCCCGGCAGACGATCTCCAACAGTTTGGGCCGGACGCAAGCCCCCGCCACGAACGGCCGCCCCCTGCCGTTCACCCAGCGTCCGGCCCTTTTCCGTTTCTGGCAAGGAATTGAACATGCACAACATTATCTATCTCGTCGGACTTGTCGTCGTGGTTGTTGCCATCCTGTCGTTTCTCGGCCTCGGCTGAGCCGGGGTAACCTCCCGAATATTGCAGGTTTGGCAACCACGCCCTCTGGCGCCGCCCGCTGGTCGGCCCGCCAATCGTTCTGGCGGAGCCGGCGCACAGCGCTTTACCGATTGTGAAAATGCCGGGATGGCGGAAAGACCAGGGGAATGAAGTACTCGCACTGGTTACAAGCTGCCGCACGCGCGGGATATCTTTCACGCGGCATCGTCTATGGCATCATATCTTTCTTTGCCATTCTCGCGTCCATCGGCGCAGGCAGCAGCAAGGGAACCAAAGGCGCCCTTGTAACTCTCTTGTCCCAACCCTTCGGCTCTGTTCTGGTGGCTGTCCTTGTGACAGGCCTGTTCGGTTTTGTCGTCTGGCGGCTGGTTCAGGCCGTTCTGGACGCGGACAACCATGGACGGGACCTGCAGGGGATCGTCGTGCGCCTGGCCCTTCTGGCAAGCGCCGCCACCTATAGCGCGCTCGCACTCTACGCCATTGGCCTGCTCGGAATTACGGGCACGGATGATGGCAAACTGCTGCCGGGCCTGATGAACGCTATCTCGCAAGCTCTTGGCCAGCGGGTATTCGTGACTGGCTTGTCCCTTGTCTTTCTGGGAATAGCGGTTGCGCATTGGTGGAAGGCCTGTTCAGGCCGATACAGCAAGCACTTCGATGAAAACGAAGCCCCGATGCGGATTGTTCACGTCGTGTCGGTTCTTGGCCTCGGTGCACGCGGGATCGTGTTCGCCCTTCTGTCGGCAATGATCTGGCTTGGCATCGAGGGCGCCTCAACCTCCGGCGGCGATCTGCCGAGCACTCTGGATGCTCTGAAATACATTCAGGGTTTGCCTTATGGGCAGGTCTTGCTGTTCGCGCTGGCAGTTGGCCTGATGGTTTTTGCCATCTACTCCTTTGTCGAATCCCGATGGCGCAGGGTCAGCCTTTCCTGACACGCTGCTCAGGATTTGCTTCATTAATCGCCTGTCTGTCAGGATCACCTGGCTGATTTAGCCCCGAATTCCTTCGGCGCATGCTCATCGAGAAGGTCGTCCGACTGGGCGGCTTTTCGTTCCAGTTCAACCTGCTTTTCAAGATCCCGGTCGGCTTCCGTATCGTTCGGCACTTCTGCCGATTGCGGAAACGCCGCCTCTTTACGGGCGATCTTCCTGCGGTCCTCATCCCCCTGCTGCCTGTCCGGCAGGAGGCTCTCCAGCGCAGGCGCATCGTCGAACCTCAACCGGTAGATGGGCTCCGGCAGGGAGAAGCCGTTTGATTCAAGCGCCAGCTTGACGAGGCGCATCGCCTCGGAACGGGCCTTCTGGAAATCGGTCCGCGTCTGGTCAATCCAGCCCACAAAACTCAGAACAACGTTGGAATCTCCCAACGCTTCGATCCAGGCATCGGGAGAAGGGTCCTGAAGAATGAACTCCTGGCGGCGAAGCGTCATCAAACCAACGTCCAGCGCCTTGTCGAGGTTGCTTTCCGCATCGACGCCCAATTCGAAGACGAAGCGGCGCCGTGGATTGGTGGAAAAGTTGACGAGGGTGCTCTTGAAGACGATGGCGTTGGGGATGCGGATATGGTTCCCGTCCTTTTCCATCAGGATCGTAGCACGCGACGTGAGACTGATGACAAAGCCCTCGTAGCCTTCAATCCGGACGAAGTCCTTCGGGTTGAACGGCTGCCGGATGCTGAGCATGATACTGGCAATATAGTTTTCGACCGTGTCCCGGACAGCAAAGCCGACCGCCAGACCCACAATGCCGGCTGCTCCAAGCAGTGTGCCGATGACGGCAGTGGCGCCCAGCACATCCAGCGCAAGAACGATCCCGATCGTGAAGAACAGGATCCTGATCAGCTGCCTGACAAGATCCGCAATGAAGGCATTGGGCGTGAGCCTGTTCCAGGGCCATTCAAAGCGCGCGATCAGCAGTCCGGCCGCACTGGCCAGCATCCAGACGAGCAGGGCAACCAGGGCAAGCGGCAGATAGTTCACCCCTTGGGACAGGCGCGCCTGCAAGCGCTCGTAAACCGGAACGAGACGTTCCTCCAGCGCGGTTTCCTCGGTGAGATTGTTCTGGACCGCGACGACGCCGTCGACACGGCCGGCAAGCTCTTCGGCCTTTGTGGCAAGGCTTGCCTCGGTCACGGTTCCGTTCAGGTTGACCACACCTGATCTTACGACGACCGAAATTCCGGAAAGCCCGTCGAGTTGGTTATAGATGCCGTTGATACGCTGCTCGATGGCCTGATCGTCGCCGGCGCCGGGCATGGCGGTGATGGCTCCGGCAGGGCTTTCTGATTGTGAAGATGCAGGCAGTGCTCCGGGCAGAAACAGCAGCAGAGCAACAAGAAACGAGTGCAACAATCTGGAAATCATGACGGCCTTTCCGCGCTTGTGCCCGGCTGCCGTCAGTAGAAGGGTTTCCGCGCGCGCCAGACTTCGACGCTAACTAAACGCACGTCGGGCTGCGAGGTTCCCCGGCGCTGCTTTGCAAATGTCGCAAGGCGCCCAAACGAACGGGTCCAGCGCCTTGCGGGACGATCGCGTTAAGCCATGCCTGCAATCGCGCTGGCAAAATCCTTGGCCGAGAAGGGCTCGAGATCTGCCACACCTTCGCCGACACCGATGAAATGCACCGGCATTGCGTGCTTGGCGGCAATCGCGACCAGGATCCCGCCCCGGGCGGTTCCGTCGAGCTTAGTCATCACCAGACCGGTCACGCCGGCAACCTTGCCGAAGATCTCGACCTGGTTGAGCGCATTCTGGCCTGTCGTCGCATCGAGCGTCAGCAGGACCGTGTGCGGAGCTTCCGGGTCGTGCTTCTTGATCACGCGGATGACCTTCTCCAGCTCATCCATCAGCTCGGCCTTGTTCTGAAGCCGGCCGGCGGTATCGACCAGAAGCACATCGACGCCCTTCGCCTGCGCTTCCTTCATCGCGTCATAGGCAAGTCCGGCGGCATCCGCGCCGGTATCGCGCGCAATCACTTCAGCCCCGGTGCGCTCACCCCAGATCTTCAGCTGTTCCACCGCGGCCGCACGGAAGGTATCGCCGGCCGCCAGCATGACGGTCTTGCCTTCGGAACGCAGCTTCTGTGACAGCTTGCCGATGGTGGTGGTCTTGCCCGTACCGTTGACCCCGACCATCAGCACCACATGCGGCTTCTTGCCGGTATCGAGATCGAGCGGCTTGGCGACGGGAACCAGCACCTTCTCGACCTCTTCGGACAGGATCGCCCGGACTTCCTCCGGCGAAATTTCCTTGTTGTAGCGCCCGTCGGACAGACGGTCGGTAATCGCCATCGCCGTGTCGACACCAAGGTCTGCCTGGATCAGGATATCCTCCAGCTCCTCCAGCATGGAGGCGTCCAGCTTGCGCTTGGTGAAGATCGAGCTGATGCCTTCGGTGAGCGATGCGGAAGACCGGGACAGGCCGTTCTTCAATCGCTGGAACCAGGACAGTTTCGGCTCTTCGGCAACAGGTTCCACCGGTGCGGCGGGCACTGGCGCGGCAACAGGCGCTTCTGCGGGGGCCGGCTCGATAACCGGTTCCGGTGCGCTGGCCGTTTCAGGCGTTTGTATTTCCGGTGCCTGCGGTTCCGGTGCCTGTGTTGCAGGTTCTGGCGTTGCGGATTCTTGGCTTTCGGGCTCTTCCGGCCGGGGCGCTTCAGGTTCCGGTGTTTCTGCCTGCTCGGACTCGACGTCGGGTCCCGTGTCGGTTGGCAGAATGTCTTCCGGCTCCACCGCCGGCTTCATTGGCGAAAGTTCCGGAACGATACCAGGGCTGACATCCATTGCGATCGGCTGGAACGGCTCGTTCAGCGCCGCGACAGGCCGAACGTCCATCTCGACGTCGAGTGCCGGGTCATCTTCCTGCGGTTCTGCGGATGTTGCTTTCTGTGCCGCATCCTCTGCGGCCGGAGCAGCCTCGTCTTCCGGTTTGCTTTTGCCGCCGAAGAGACGTCCAAGAAAGCCGCGCTTTTTCTCGCTCATGAACCTGCCTTAAAAAATCTGCCCATTACTGCGTTCTTAAACTGTCGCAACTGAAGTGGCCACACATTCCGCCTCATCCTGAGCAGGTCCGACAGGACCGTCTCGAAGGATGGGCAGCATACACGGAGCAAGCGGCCCATCCTTCGAGACAGCGCTGCGCGCTTCCTCAGGATGAGGCTGTTTGTCCGGCTTCAATCCAATCTGACACACACCACAGGCCAGCTCGTCACCACCCGAACCCTGAACCTTTCCTCAGGCAGCCCTGGAAAGGGCTTCGCCCAGAAGATGGCGGCCGGTATGTCCGATAATTCTGGTTTCGACAATCTCACCGGCATTGCCGCTGCCCAGCTCGACCTGCGTGAATTGTTCAGTCCGGCCAAGGCCTTCCTTCTCGATCAGCACCGGGCGGGTCTTGCCGACCTCGGCCTGAAGGTGCCTGACCAGCGCTTCCTCGCCCTTGGCCCTGAGGCGCGCGCCGCGTTCCTTCACGACATTGCGCGGCAGCTGCGGCATGCGCGCTGCCGGTGTGCCCTTGCGCGGCGAGAATGGAAAGACGTGCAGATGCGTCAGGCCGCATTCGTCGACGATCCGGAGCGAATTCTGGAACATGTCCTCGGTTTCCGTCGGGAAGCCGGCGATGATGTCCGCACCGAAAACCATGTCCGGCCGCAGGCGGCGAACCTCTTCGCAGAAGCGGATCGTGTCGGCCCTCAGGTGGCGCCGCTTCATCCGCTTCAGGATCATGTCGTCACCGGCCTGGAGCGACAGATGCAGATGCGGCATCAGCCGTTCGTCTTCGGCGATCACCCGCATCAGGTCGTCATCCGCCTCGATGGAATCGATGGAAGACAGCCGCAGGCGCTTCAGGTCCGGAACCATCTTCAGGATCTTCGCCGACAGCGTGCCCAGCTTGGGGGTCCCCGGAAGGTCCGCGCCATAGGAGGTGATGTCGACACCGGTCAGCACGATCTCGTTGTAGCCATTGTCGACAAGGCGCTTGATCTGGTCGATGACCACGCCCATCGGCACGGAGCGGGAATTGCCCCGGCCATAGGGAATGATGCAGAAGGTGCAGCGGTGATCGCAACCGTTCTGGACCTGCACGAATGCACGCGCACGGCCCGTCAGCCCATCGATCAGATGGCCTGCGGTCTCCTCGACACTCATGATGTCGTTGACGCGCACTTTCTCGGTTTCGGAAACGCCGAAGGCGGCAACGTCCTGATAGGACTTGCGCTCAAGCTTTTCCGTGTTGCCGAGCACCAGATCCACTTCCTCCATGGAGGAGAAGGTCTCGCTTTCCGTCTGCGCGGCGCAGCCGGTGACGATCACCCTGGCGTTCGGGTTGTCGCGCTTGGCCTTGCGCACGGCTTGGCGGGCCTGACGAACCGCCTCGCCGGTAACGGCACAGGTGTTGATGAGGATGGCGTCCTTGAGGCCGGCAGCCTCCGCCTCGCGCTTCATCACTTCCGACTCATATGCATTGAGCCGGCAGCCGAAGGTCACGACATCGATGCTCATGACGCGGCTCCAGCCGCCAGCGGGGTGTCGCCCGTGGCGGTCTTGCGCCAGGCCAGGGTATCGAGATCGACCTCGCCTTCGAATTCCACTTCCGTCAGACCGGTCATCAGCACGTGGTTGTCGCTCTCGCGCCATTCGATCCCGATGGGACCGCCCGGCAGATGGATGGTGGTCTTGCGGCTGGTCCGGCCATCACGCGCAGCGGCAACCCCAACCGCACAGGCAGCCGTTCCACAGGCCAGCGTCAGGCCGACGCCGCGTTCCCAAACCTTTACCCGGATCTGGTCGGTATCAAACACATGGGCCAGCGAAATGTTGGCGTATTCCGGAAAGATCGGATGGTGTTCCAGCAAGGGACCCACCCGCTCAAGCTCATAGGCTTCCACGTCGTCGACCCAGAAGATCGCGTGCGGATTGCCCATGTTGACGACGGCCGGCGTGTGCAGGATCGGGTCATCGATAGGCCCGATCTGAAGTTCGATCGCACGCGTGTCGGCAAACTCTTCTGCAAGCGGGATTTCGTTCCAGGCAAGCCGGGGTACGCCCATGTCGACAGTCACGCTGCGCGGGCCGTCGGCATCGAACGCGTGCAGCAGCCCGGCACCGGTCTCGATGGTAACAAGCTCCTTGCCGGCTTCTTCCATCAGCAGACGGCCGATGCAGCGCGTGGCGTTGCCGCAGGCGGACACTTCACTGCCATCGCGGTTGTGAATGCGCATGAAGGCATCGACACCCAGCGAGGACCGTTCAACGGTGATCATCTGGTCGAAACCGATACCCGTCTCGCGGTCTCCCAATGCGGCAATGGCTTCGGGTGTCAGGCGCAGCGGTTTTTCACGCGCATCCCAGACCACGAAATCATTGCCAAGGCCGTTCATCTTCAAAAAGGGTCTGGTTTCAGACGCCATACCGGTCGCACTTCTTCAAAGCTTCAAGGAAAAGCGTCCGCCATCTTGCGGACATTTGCCCCTATATGGCGGAAAACACCGCAAATTACCAGTGGGGCAGGCAGTCATCGCAGATATGCGTAAACGCGCCAGCCCGTTATCACTTGGTCATCATTGCAGGGCTTGCCCCTGCAATCCATCCGTGGCCTTTCAAAGCCGGAAGCGTAGGGAAAAGAACCGATCAAGCGGCATGGATGCCATGGACGTGCCATGGCATGACGCGATGTGTTGGTGCCCTTACAGGCTCGCCGCGCTGAACGTGTCGCAGGCATTGAGGTCGCCGGACTGGAAACCCTTCTTGAACCAGCTCGCCCGCTGCGCAGAGGTACCGTGGTTGAAGCTTTCCGGCACGACATAGCCCTGAGCCTGGCGCTGCAACGTATCGTCACCGATCCGGCTGGCCGCGTTCAGTGCCTCGTCGATATCGCCTTCCTCGACAAACCCTTTCTGCCGGGCGGCATAATGCGCCCAGATGCCGGCATAACAATCGGCCTGCAACTCGACACGTACCGATAGAGCGTTGCCTTCCGCCTTGCTGAGCGTACGCCGGGCCTTTTGGAATTCCGGCAGCACGCCAAGCACGTTCTGGATGTGGTGACCGACTTCATGCGCCAGCACATAGGCCTGTGCGAAATCACCCGGCGCATTCAGCTGGTTTGCCAGTTCCTGATAGAAGGACAGGTCGATGTAAAGCTTGCTGTCGGCTCCGCAGTAGAATGGGCCGGTGGCCGCACTGGCATATCCGCAGGCTGATGAAACCGACCCTGAAAACAGCACCAACGTAGGCTCGGGGTACGTCGCACCACCGTTTTCGAAGATCTGGCCCCAGGTGTTTTCCGTGTCGGCCAGTACGACGGAGACAAATTGCGCGGTTTCCTGGTCGGCCGCACTGCGAGGGGCCTGCGTCTGATAGGACTGCGTATCGTAACCGCCCCCGCCATCCAGCTGGCCGAGAAGTGTCAGCGGGTTGATGCCGGTCAGCCAGGCAATGCCGACGATTATCAGGAGGCCCGTCAATCCGAGGCCACCACCTCTCACCCGGCGGCCACCGACGCGCATGCGTGGTCTCCCGCCCATCGAACGCCTGTCTTCAACGTTGCTGCTGCCGCGGCGGCCTTTCCAGCGCATGTCGTGATTATCTCCGTGAACCCGAACTTCGTCATACCAGACAAGACCGCGGAAACCTATGCGGTTGGCCGCCGTCTCTGCCTGTGAGACACTTTTCAAAAAACGCGGCAAGGCGCGTTCGGTTGCCCTCATTGCCAACGGAATCGTGATGCGGGTTACAGAGTTGGCGGTCATGCCGACCTAATATTGCGTCCATGGGGCAGTTATGAAGGATAACGATCATGCCCGACGTAAACGCTCAACAGGCGCAACGCCTGATCAATTTCGCCACCGAGAGACTTGGCCGGGTGGAAGGCGATGGCCAGTGCTGGACGCTGGTCGACAACGCTTTCCGGCACGTCGGCTTCAACAAGCCGGCCTCCACCTATGTCTGGGGACGGGTGATCAACAACCTGTCGGACGCCCGGCCGGGCGACGTCTTCCAGTTCACCCGCTTCGAAGTCACGGTTCGTGTAACCCAGCCCGACGGCAGCTGGGAGGAACAGACGATGTCCCGCGGCGAACCGCGGCACACGGCGATCCTGGAAAGCGTCAACGGCAACAGGGCGACCTTTCTGGAAAGCAACGTCACCGACGACCAGACCATCAAGCGCAACGGTTTCGGAATTCGCACGGCAACGACAACCGATGACGCAGGCGTCAGGACCTCGACCACGGTCAGTGGCAGTTTCACCATCTACCGGCCACAGGTCAGTGCCAATCCTTAAGACTGTTCGGGCCGGCTCAGGCGTGGATCACCATCTCCGCGCCAAGGCCGATGTTCTGAAGAATCAGGCGCATGTGTTCCGGCGAAACGGCAACGCAGCCTTCCGTCGGCGAATAGCCCGGCCGCGCGATGTGAAAGAAGATCGCGCTACCTTGGCCCTTCACGGCCGGGTTCAGGTTGCAATCCAGCACGACGACGATGTCGTAGAGCCTGTCGTCGCGCCACATCTTCTCGTGGCTGGCCGAAAAAGGCAGTTGCACCGGCCTGTTGTACAGGCGGTGGCCAGGATCGTCACACCAGCCCGACGCCGGTGTCAGCGGCTCGGTCGGCAGCAGCGTTGCCGGCGGCAAGCCCCGGTCCGGGCGATAGTAGACGTGCAGCAATTCGAACCGGCCCACCGGCGTGCCGCCATCGCCTTCGCGCTTGCGCATGACAATGCCCGACCGGCCGAGCGCACACGGGACCGTGATCCGCCCAAGACTGAGCACGCCGCGTGTCCGGTTCAGAGGCGACGCACGAACCTCCAGCATTCCCGCCGATTTTTTCAAGGTTTTCATGATCCTGTCCGTTCCGCCTGTCCGCTCCGCCGGTCTTCTTGATAAACCACCCCTAAACCCCGCGTGAAGAAGAATTGACGGGACACCGCTTGTGCGGGAACAATTTCCCACGCACATAGAAGCAGGAACGCGCTTGTGTCCTTTGCACAAGTCGTCGTGAAGAGATTTTGGATTCTGGCGAGGGACGCGACGATGACCGCCCGCACGATTTTGATTGTCGATGATGATACCGAACTGCGCGAAGCGCTGGTGGAGCAGCTGTCGCTTTACGATGAATTTGAGACGATCCAGGCGGATTCGGCCACGTCCGGCATCGCCATGGCCAAGGAAGAGCACGTCGATCTGCTGCTGATGGACGTCGGCCTGCCGGACATAGATGGGCGCGAAGCGGTCAAGCTGCTGCGCAAGGGCGGTTTCAAGGCACCGATCATCATGCTGACCGGTCATGACGGCGACAGCGACACGATCCTGGGGCTTGAGGCCGGTGCCAACGACTATGTCACCAAGCCGTTCAAGTTTGCCGTGCTTCTGGCCCGTGTCCGGGCACATTTGCGCCAGCACGAACAGAGCGAAGACGCCACCTTCGCCATCGGCCGCTATTCGTTCCGGCCCGCCGCCAAGGTGATGCAGGACGACAGCGGCTCCAAGGTTCGCCTGACGGAGAAAGAAACCTCCATCCTGAAATTCCTCTACCGCGCCGGCGAAAAGCCCGTGACCCGCGACGTGCTGCTGCATGAGGTCTGGGGCTACAATTCCGGGGTGACCACCCACACGCTGGAAACCCACATCTACCGCCTCAGGCAGAAAATCGAGCGTGACCCGTCCAATGCGGAGCTTCTTGTCACAGAAGCCGGTGGATATAAGCTTGTGCCGTAACCGGTAATCGGCGTATTTCTTGGGCATGAGCCTTGCCCAAGACATTGCGATTCTCAAACAAATCCCGATGCTTTCGGACTTTCAGGACGATCAGCTGCGTCTGCTCGCCTTCAGCGCCGAAAGCATGGATTACAACCGCGGCCAGCGCCTGTTCGATCAGGGCGACCGCGCCGATGGCGGTTTGGTAATTACCAGCGGCACGGTCAGCCTGCAGACGAGGACCAAGGACGGCTTTGAGGAAATCGAGCGCGTCGGTCAGGGCACACTGCTGGGCGAGACGGCTCTTCTTGCGGAAAACAAGCGCCCTTGCCGGGCAGAAGCCGTTGACGGCGTACGCATCATCCGCATTCGCCGCGCGCTCTTCAAACGCATGATCCAGGAATTCCCGGAACTTGCACAGCGCATGCTCGACCAGCGCGCCAACCAGTTCCGCCAAACGGTTTCAGCCCTGCGCCCCATCGGCGAAAAGATGGCCGAACTGGAGCAGATCAACGCCGAACGCCGCGTGCGCGACGACGAGAAACAGTCGTAGGGCAAAAGTCCCGACGCTGATTGTCTCGCAATTCAAACAGCGGCAGGGTCTGAGTCTCGGCGGGTCTTCGCATTCCCTGGAGATAATCTTCACGTGTCGCCGTCTTTGCCGGACGTAATCCGGTAATCCTGGCCGTTCCACACATCCAAGCTCATCAGAAGATAAGGGGATCGGCATGGATCCCATGGTCAAGCCATGGGATGACGGGACTGGGAAACCTGGAAACTCGGCTTCTCCCATCATGGGGTGGCTCCCCAACCAGACCGGGTCCAATTCCTGAGACCACACCCTCTTTCCGTCATTGCCGGGCCAGACCAGGCAATCCATGCCGTGACCTTTCCGCATGAAACACCCGACCGGGATGGAAGGCACTCGACTTGGGTCCGAGGGCAAAGCCACGGGATGATGGTAGTGGGTGGTGAAGGCTCGGCGATATTTTACGCCCGTTTCAGCCCCAGCTTGGGGCCGAGCAATCCGCCGATCCATTGAACTATTGCCGCCAAACCAACCCCGAGCCCGATGATCCCGACCCAGATAGCCGGACGGATTGCAACGGAAAGGGCGAAGTTGGCTTGAAACACCCGGTCGGCAGGAATGCCGGTGGCAAGTGCGTACCAGGCAAATTCGATCCCGGCAGTCCCTGCAGCTGCCAGCAGCGCGCAAACCGCCAGAACCAGCGGGTTTGCAAGGCTGAAGCCTGCCTTGACAGCAAGTCTGTAGATCATCAGCAGCACGAAAAGGCCTGCCATCAAGGTGGCCTGCGTGACGTCCGACTTGGACTGCAGGAAGAAGTGGAACAGCATGAGAACGCCGATCGGATAGATCAGGGTGTGCAGCCGCTGCCAGTTCCGCCCGAGTTTGCGGATGGCGCTGTCAAAGGAGGTCGCACCCAGCACCGCCAGCCCGAACAGCGCGACAAAGCCGATGGTCAGATAAAAACGCAGAACGATTTCAGACACGACCTTGCCGAGGTTCCAGCTTTCCTGCGCAGTGTAAAGCCCCAGGTGCAAGAGCGCATAGGCAAGCACTGTCACACCCAGCATGCGCCTGACACCGACGATCCTGTTCCAGGAGAAGATCCTCCGCAGCGGCGTTACCGCCAGGGTCACAAGCAGGAAGCGCACCGTCCAGTCGCCACTGGCATGAAGCTCCATCTCGAAGGGCTCCGGCAGCACTGGCCCGAAGGCGAGGCTGTAGAAGATCTGCAACGCCGGAAGAAGCACGGCAATGAATACAGCCAATCGCAGACCGGAAAGGTTGCCGCGTCGGTCGGTCCAGGGAGCGTATGGTGCCAAGGTCATCATATCCATGCGTTCGGACTATCGCACGAAACGTTCAAGGACACTGAAAAGCTTTTCAAGCCTGCGTGAAGAAGATGAGAGGCGGTTATCCAGCTTTCCCTGTCCCGCTTCACCGGCAAGCGCCTTTCGGCGCCGCCCCTTTGTATTCAATCCGATTTGGAACCACTCATTCCCGCATTCTTTGTCATCCCGGTTTGTCGCGTCAGCGGCAAGACCGGGATCCAGTACGCCGTGGGATCAGACTTCGAAAACCTTGCGAACCCAGTGAATACTGGATCCCTGCCTGCGCAGGGATGACAAGGTTGATGGGCTTCAGGACAACACGGCTGAATGCGGTTGTCGTGATCGAAATCCGGAGGATTGACCCTGTGAGTGGAGGATCAGGTCTTGGCGACGCGCCGCGCGCCTTAAAGAACCTGAGGCAACCAAAACAAAAAAGCCGGGTCGTGAAACCCGGCTTTTCAAAAGTCATTGCAGTCCGGCTCAGACCCAGGGACGGTCGTTGCCCATCTTGCTTTCGAAGGTGTCGATTTCACCGGCCTTCGCCATGGTCAGGCCGATGTCGTCGAGGCCGTTGATCAGGCAATGCTTGCGGAAACTGTCGATCTTGAAGGCGATATCGCCGCTTTCAAGACCTTTGATTTCCTGGCTTTCCAGATCGATCGTCAGCGTGAAGTTGGCGCCACGCTCTGCCGCATGCATCAGGGTTTCCAGCTCGTCTTCGGAAACCTGGATCGGCAGAATGCCGTTCTTGAAGCAGTTGTTGTAGAAAATGTCGGCGAACGATGTGGAGATCACGCAGCGGATGCCGAAATCAAGCAGCGCCCAGGGTGCGTGCTCGCGTGAGGAACCGCAGCCGAAGTTGTCACCGGCGATCAGGATCTTGGCATTGCGGTAGGCAGCCTTGTTGAGAACGAAGCTCTCGTTCTCCGATCCGTCGTCGTTGGTGCGCATTTCGTGGAACAGCGCGGTGCCGAGGCCGGTGCGTTTGATCGTCTTCAGGAACTGCTTCGGAATGATCATGTCCGTGTCGATGTTCACGATCGGCAACGGGGCTGCGACACCGGTCAGGGTCTCAAATTTTTCCATTCTTCTTCTCTCCTGAAAGGCCTGAAAACGGATGCCGCTTACGCGGCAAGGCTGGTTGTCTGATCGACACCGAGCATCAGATTGAGGTTCTGGACCGCAGCGCCGGACGCGCCCTTGCCCAGGTTGTCGTAGACGGCAACGATCGCGGCCTGCGCCCTGGCGTCATTTGCAAAGACGTGCAGATGCAGCTTGTTGGTGTCGTTGAGCGCCTGCGGGTTGAGGCTGTCGGATTTCTCGAGCGCTTCCAGCGGCGCGACCTCGACAAAACCGCCAGGTGCCGAAGCGAAATGATCGGCGATCGCCGCATGCAGCTGCTCGCCCGTCGGCACTTTGGCAAGGCCTGCCAGGTTCAACGGAACCACCGTCAGCATGCCTTTGTAGAAATCGCCAACAGTCGGAGTGAACAGTGGAGCTGCGTCGAGCAGGCCGTATTCCGTCATTTCCGGAAGGTGCTTGTGATTGAACCCGAGCGCGTACGGCGCAAACGAATTTGCGCTGGTTCCGGCGGCTTCGTAATCGGCAATCATGCCCTTGCCACCACCGGAATACCCGGAGATGCCGAAATAGGTCAGGTTGAAGTCCGACGGCAGCAGCTCTGCGGTGATCAGCGGACGAACCGCCGCGATCAGGCCTTGCGGCCAGCAGCCCGGATTGGCAACGCGCATGGCTGCGGCGATGATGTCGGCCTGGTCGAGGTCCATTTCGGCAAAACCGTAGGCCCAGCCCTCGGCAACCCGGTGGGCGCTGGACGCATCAATCACACGGGTGGTGTCGTTCTCGATCAGGGCAACACTTTCCTTGGCCGCCGCATCCGGCAGGCAAAGAATGGCAATATCGGCCTTGTTGAGGTAGTCGGCCCGGGCTGCCGGATCCTTCCGGCTTTCGTCCGGAATGGAGATCAGCTCAAGGTCGCGGCGCATGGCAAGGCGCTCGCGGATCTGCAGACCCGTCGTACCGGCTTCACCATCAATAAACACGCGCGCAACCATCGCCCGTTCCTCTCCCTCTCATGATCGCCGCCAGTTTCGAACCCCAGGGCCCGAAAGCCGTCAGGCAGATCGGTGCAAAATCGCAAGCGTCATACACCCAATCGCGCGGCTTGTCACCGCCGCGCGACGCTCCGTTATCTCAACGGGCCCTTGAGTGATACTCATCATTCGGGCGCATGTCGGACGCCGCAGCCACCCTGTTGGACATGTTGAAGAAGCCCGTTACCGAGGCGATGTCCCAGATGTCGCGATCCGTAAACCCGACATCCCGAAGGGCTTGCCGGTCGCTTTCCACGATTTCCGCCGGCTTCTCCGTCAACTTGACGGCGAAGTCGAGCATCGCCCGCTGCTTTGGCGAAAGGTCCGCAACGCGGTAGTTCATCACCATCAGTTCCCCCAGCACGGGGTCCCCGGAAAGCTCGCGCACCGCAGCACCATGAGCCGTCAGACAATAAAAACAGCGGTTGACCGCGGATACCGCAACGGCAATCATCTCCCTCTCGAGCTTGGAGAGTGTACATTCGCCCAGCATGAGGTCGTTGTACATGTCGGTGAAGGCGCGCAGCTTCGTTTCGTCGAACGCATATGCCTTGAGGACGTTGGGAACGAGACCCAGCTTCTCCTGGCACAAGTCGAAATAAGCCTGTGTCTTTTCACTCAATGTTACATTTGAATCGATTTGCAAGGCCGTGACTTTACTTGACAATTTGCTCCTCCCGTCATGAAACCGTTTATGTCGCTGAAATATGAACTTAAGTCTTAGAACGAGCGAGCGACAGAGCCAAACCATACGATCGCCTAAGGGGATGGAAAATGCCGGACAAACACGACGTCGAGAAACTCAAACTCATCGACGCGGTCCAAGCAACCTTGAATCAGGAAGATCCGGCTCTCGCCGAGTTTTCCCGCGCCTTTTATGACCGGGGCGCAGCGGAAGACCTGGTGGCCTACACCGCGGAAGAGCTGACCGGCTTTGCCCGGGACGCCTGGCAGGATTTCCAGAACCACGAACTCGGCACGCATCGTGTCAGCATCGCCGATCCGGCGTTCAAGGCCCAGGGCAGCAAGGTCAAGGGCGTCTCGATTATCGAGATCGTCAACGACAACATGCCCTTCCTGGTCGATTCCGTCATGGACGAGCTGCAGGAAAGCAAGATCGAAGTGCATCTGGTTCTGCACCCGATCTTCATCGTGGAACGGGATGACAACGGCAAACTGACAAGCGCCACGGCCCGCAAGAAACCACCGAAGCGGACCGACCGGCAGGAAAGCCTCATCCATATCCACGTGACACGGATTGATTCGCCCGAAGCCCGCGCGGCCCTCAAGGCGCGGCTCGACAAGGTTCTGTCCGATGTCCGCGCCGTCGTGTCGGACTTCAAGCCGATGCAGGAACGCCTGGCGGAGGCCATCGACACCTACAAGACCACGCAAATTCCCGGCAGCAGCGATGAGTTGTGGGAGGCAATCCACTTCCTGGAGTGGATGGAGAACGACAACTTCATTTTCCTCGGCATGCGCGAATACATGTTCGAAGGCGGCGTCGAGGAGGGCGAGCTTTCCCCCCATGAGGGCACGGGTCTCGGCCTCTTGTCCGACCCGGACGTGCGCGTTCTCCGCCGCGGCACGGAGTTCGTGCAGATCACGCCGGAAATTCGCGAGTTCCTGAAGAAACCCGAACCGCTGATCATCGCCAAGGCCAACGTGAAGAGCACCGTGCACCGACGCGTGCACATGGATTACGTCGGCGCCAAGCTTTATGACGACGAAGGCAACATGAACGGCGAGCTGCGCATTGTCGGCCTGTTCGCCTCGACCGCCTATACCGAACCGACCAGCACCATCCCGTTCCTGCGCCGCAAGGTTGCCAGCGTTCTGGCCCGCGCCGGCTACGGGTCGGAAAGCCATTCCGGTCGCGCCCTCCGCAACGTTCTGGAAGCTTTCCCGCGTGACGAGCTGTTCCAGATCGAACGGGAGCGCCTGTTCGACTTTTCCATCGCCATCCTGCAGCTGGACGAGCGCCCGCGCATTCGCGTGCTGTCCCGCCCGGACAAGTTCGACCGCTATGTCTCCATTCTGGTCTTCGTCCCGCGTGACCGCTATTCCACCGAAGTTCGCCTGAACGTCGGCACCTATCTGGCCTCGGTCTATGAAGGACGCGTGTCGGCCTGGTACGTTACCTATCCAGAAGGTCCGCTGGCGCGGGTTCACTACATCATCGGCCGCGATCGCGGGGAAACGCCGACGCCCCAGCAGGAAGAGCTGGAGGCTGCCGTTGCCGACATGGTGCGCACCTGGTCCGACAGTGTGCGCGATGCGCTCAAGGACGAATTCGCGCCTTCACAGGCCCGCAAGCTGGCCGACCGCTACGCGCTTTCGTTTCATGGCGGCTACAAGGAAGTCTACAACGCCCAGTCCGCGCTGTTCGACATCGTCAAGCTGGAAACCCTGTCCGACAAGAACGACACCACCATCACGTTCCACCGCCAGGCAGGCACCAGGGACAGCCGCCTGTCGCTGAAGGTCTATCACCGCGGTTCGCCGATCCCGCTGTCCGCGCGCGTGCCGCTTCTGGAAAACATGGGTTTCCGCGTGATCAACGAGCGGACCTACCGCATCACGCCGGCCGATGCCCCCATGTCCTACCTGCACGAAATGACGCTGGAATCGCGCAGCGGCGAAGACATCGTCTTTTCCGATCAGCTGCACCCCCGGCTGGAAAGCATGTTCATGGCAGTCTGGACCGGGCTGGCGGAGGACGACGGCTATAACCGCCTGGTGCTGACGGCGGAGCTTGCCTGGCGCGACGTGGCGGTGATCCGCGCGCTGTCGAGATACCTGCGCCAGGCCGGCATCCGCTTCTCCGAAGACTACATGTGGTCCACGCTCAACAACTACCCGAAGATCGCAGCCAAACTGGTGGAACTGTTCCACCTGCGCTTCAACCCGGATGTCACCGAAAAGGACCGGGACCTCGGCACGGAACGGCTGGAAAGCGAACTGACCGCCGATCTGGAGGACGTCGCCAGCCTTGACGACGACCGCATCCTGCGCCGGTTCCAGAACACGATTGAATCGATCCTGCGCACGAACTTCTACCAGCTCGACAAGAAGGGTCAGCCCAAGCCAACCTTTGCCTTCAAGATCGACAGCCGCCAGATCGACGACCTGCCCCAACCGCGTCCGTTCCGGGAAATCTTCGTCTACAGCCCCCGCGTGGAAGGCGTGCACCTTCGTTTCGGCATGGTTGCCCGTGGCGGCCTGCGCTGGTCTGACCGGCCGCAGGACTTCCGCACCGAAGTGCTCGGTCTGGTGAAGGCACAGCAGGTGAAGAACGCAGTGATCGTCCCGGTCGGTGCCAAGGGTGGTTTCGTGCCCAAGAACCTGCCGCCGATGAGCGATCGCGATGCCTGGTTCAAGGAAGGCACCGAAAGCTACAAGATCTTCATCAACGCCCTTCTGGACGTGACCGACAACCTCGGCGAGGACAACATCCTGCCGCCGGAGCGCGTGCAGCGCTATGACGGTGACGACCCCTATCTGGTGGTTGCAGCCGACAAGGGCACAGCCACTTTCTCCGATACGGCCAACGGCATTTCGGAAGGAAGGCACTTCTGGCTGGGCGATGCTTTCGCCTCCGGCGGGTCCGCCGGCTACGATCACAAGAAGATGGGCATCACCGCACGCGGCGCCTGGGAAGCGGTCAAGCGGCACTTCCGCGAGATGAACCGGGATATCCAGACCCAGCCCTTCACGGCGGCCGGTGTCGGCGACATGTCCGGCGACGTCTTCGGCAACGGCATGTTGCTGTCGAAGGCAACCAGACTGATCGCGGCCTTCGATCACCGCGACATCTTCATTGATCCGGATCCGGACCCGGCAAAGACCTGGGAAGAGCGCAAGCGGATGTTCGACCTCGGCCGCTCGTCCTGGAAGGACTACAATACCGACCTGATTTCCAAGGGTGGCGGCATCTTCTCGCGCCAGCTCAAGTCCATTCCGCTTTCACCGGAGATGCAGTCCCTGCTCAACCTGAACAAGGGCAGCGCAACGCCGCAGGAAGTGATGACCGCCATCCTGAAGATGGAAGTCGACCTGCTGTGGTTCGGCGGTATCGGCACTTATATTCGCGCCAAGTCCGAGACGGACGCCGATGTGGGCGATCGCGCCAATGACCCGATCCGCATCACCGCATCGGAAATCGGCGCTAAGGTGATCGGCGAAGGTGCCAACCTCGGCCTGACCCAGCTCGCCCGTATCGAGTTCAACAAGAAGGGTGGACGCTGCAACTCCGATGCGATCGACAATTCCGCCGGGGTGAACTCCTCGGACATGGAGGTCAACATCAAGATCGCCCTCGGCGCCGCGGTGAAATCCGGCAAGCTGACCATCGAGCAGCGCAACGAACTTCTGGCCGAAATGACCGACGAGGTCGCCGAACTCGTGTTGCGGAACAACTACCTGCAGACCCTGGCCATCTCCATGACCGAACTGCGCGGCATGGAAGACTTCGGCTACCAGGTGCGCATGATGCGCCAGCTGGAACAGGCAGGCCTTCTGGACCGGGTGGTCGAACAGCTGCCGGACGAGGCAACACTCGACGAGATGCGCAAGGCCGGGCTGCTGCTGACCCGCGCCGAACTGGGCGTGCTGCTGGCCTATGCCAAGATCACGCTTTACGACGCGCTGCTGGAAAGCTCGGTTCCGGACGACGATTATCTGGCCCGTGAACTGTTCCGCTATTTCCCGGACCAGATGGCCGACACCTACAAGGACGAGATCAGCGGCCACCGCCTGCGGCGTGAAATCATCGCCACGATGCTGGCCAACTCGATGATCAACCGGGGCGGGGCGACCTTCATCACCCGTCTGCGTGACCAGACCGACGCAACCGCGACCGAAATCGCTCAGGGCTTCGTTGCCGTGCGCAACAGCTACGACCTGACCGATCTCAACACGGAGATCGACCAGCTCGACACGAAGATCGACGGCGCTCTGCAGCTGGAGCTCTATTCGGAAATCCAGTCGCTGCTTCTGGAACGGGTCGTCTGGTTCAAGCGCAACGTGTCCTTTGACAAGGGCCTGTTTGCCGTTGTCGAGCGGTTCCGTGCAGGTATCGCCGCACTGCGCGACCGCCTGGAAGCGGTCTTGCCGGAAGAACCCGCCGCGGTCCTGGCGGAGCGCACCGCAGCCTTCGTGGAGCAGGGTGTTCCGGAAAGTCTCGCCCGGCGGATCGCCTGGCTGCCGGCCGAGCGGGCCATTCCCGATATCGTCATCGTGTCGGAAGAAACCGGGGCAGATCTGGATACGGCTGCAAGGGCCTATTTCGAAGTTGCTCACCACTTCCAGCTCGGTGCGATGCTCGAACTCGCCAACGATCTCGACGTCCGGGACTACTACGACGGCCTCGCGCTCGACCGGGCACGGGCCATGCTGGTCTCCGCGCAGCGCGCCCTGGCCATCGCGGCCGTTCGCGCCGGCGGTTTTACAAGCTGGCTGGAAGAACACGAGGCGGAAGTGGGCCGGCGCAAACGCTCTGTTTCCGAAATCCTCGACGGCGGTCTCAGCGTGTCGAAATTCTCCGTGGCGGCAAGCCTGCTCGCGGAAATCTGCGGCACCGCGTAACCGGGCGGAAATCGCGTTATGGGGCCGGCAGTTCCGCTGCCGGCCTTGGCTTTTCAGCGGTATTGCCCTCGCCCCGGCAACGCTATGCGCGAGCGGGGAACGGAGAGCCAGCGGCACCCAAGGCAAAGCGCACCTTCCCAAGATGGTCTTTGGCTCACCGATCCCGGATCTTCGCTGCGCGGTGTCCGGGATGACGCGGTTGGGGCCTTGAGAACCTTGCTCACGGACGCTTCGTTGTCCGCTTTTTGGATCCGCTGGAGGCGCATGGAGGCTGAGGCCCGACCTTGGAGACAGCGCTATACGCTTCCTCAGGTTGAGGTGATATGTCTTGCCAGGGTGGTGAGAGGCCTACCTTCCCACACCCTCATCCTGAGGAGCCGCGCAAGCGGCGTCTCGAAGGATGGGCCGCATACGCCAACCGAAACTCTCTCCTGCAACAGACACCGGATATTCGCAAACACCTGTGGGCTTCAAGAGCGGGAAGCGGTATGCATGAATGAGTTGGGCTCGTCCCGGCCTTGATCCCCCAGGCAGCGAGTTGCCCTTTTCCATGACAACCGTTTCAGACATCCCGTTGCAATCTACCGACAGGCGCGCCGTCCTCTCCTGGGCCCTGTTCGACTGGGCAGCACAGCCCTTTTTCACGCTGATCACCACATTCGTCTTTGCGCCTTACTTTGCCTCGACGCTGGCCGCGACCCCGGCCGAAGGCCAATCGCTTTGGGGATACGCAACTGCGGCCGCCGGACTCTGCATTGCCTTTGCAGCACCGGTACTGGGCTCGATCGCGGACGCAACAGGCCGGCGAAAACGCTGGATCCTTCTCTTTTCGTTGCCGTTTGTCATCTGTTGCTGGGCATTCTGGTACGCCGCTCCGGGAAGCCCGAACGGCATCGCCATCGCGCTTGTCGCCTTTGCCATCGGCACGCTGTCCATCGAAATCGCGACCGTCTTCAACAACGCCATGATGCCTTCGCTGGTGCCGCCGGAACGCATCGGACGCCTGTCCAGTTTCGGCTGGGCACTCGGCTACGCCAGTGGACTGGTCACGCTGGTGATCGCCCTCGGATTTTTCGCCGCCAGCCCCGAGTCGGGCAAGACCCTGCTGGGTTTCGAGCCGGTTCTGGGTCTTGATGCGGCGACCCAGGAAGGCGATCGCGCCGTCGGGCCGTTCTCCGCGCTCTGGTATCTCGTTTTCGTGTTGCCGATGTTCCTGTTCGTGCCGGACGTGCCGCACCAGGCAAAGATCGGTCCGGCCATCCGCGCCGGCCTTGCAAACCTGCGCATGAGCCTGGCCCAGGCACGCACCAACAGGAATATCTTCCTGTTTCTTCTCTCCAACATGATCTTCAAGGATGGCCTTGTCGCCCTCTTCGCGTTCGGCGGAATTTATGCCGCCGGCCAGCTTGGCTGGGGATCCATCGAAATCGGTACTTTCGGCATCATCCTGACCATCACCGGAACACTGGGCCTGTTGCTGGGCGGGCCGATGGATGATCGTTTCGGGGCCAAGCCGGTGATTGTCTTCTCGCTCATCGTTCTGATGATCTGCGGCCTCGGCATGATCTCCATCGACCGGACAACGGTGTTCTTTGTCATCAAGACCGCTGCTGCCCCCGAGGGTGCCCTCTTCGCGTCGCTGCCGGAACAGGTGTTCATTGCACTCGGCGGTGTCATCGGCGCGGTGTCCGGCCCGTTGCAGGCCTCCTGCCGCAGTCTTCTGGTCCGCATAGCCCCGCCGCAGCACGTGACCCAGTATTTCGGCCTTCTGGCGCTCTCCGGAAAGGTCACCAGCTTCCTGGCCCCGCTTACCGTCGGCGTGGTAACCGCCCTGACTGCCAGCCAACCCGCAGGCATGTCCGTCATCCTGGTCTTTTTCGGTGTTGGCCTCCTGTTGTTGTTGCGGGTGCGGGAGCGCTAACAGACGCCTTTGCCAGGAAACGGTGCGGGCATTGCTCAAACAAAAACGCGCCGGAAAATCCGGCGCGCTTCATGTTCAGATGTTGCCAGTCTCGCCTCAGGCGACCTGACGGACGCTGGCAAGGAAACCTTCGACTTCCTGCTTGAGCCGGTCGGCTTCAGTCTGCAGGACGTTGGCGGAGGCCGAAACCTGACGGGCGGCATTGCCGGTGTCGTCGGCAGAGGCTGCCACCTTTACGATGTTCTGCGCCACTTCCTGGGTGCCGTTGGAGGCTTCCTGGATGTTGCGGGCGATCTCGTCGGTGGCAAGGCCCTGCTGTTCGACCGAAGCCTGGATGGACGAGGAGATCTCGTTCATCTTTTCGATGGTTTCGGAAATGCCCTTGATGGCGTCGACCGATCCGGCGGTTTCCGTCTGCACCGACTGGATCTGCAGGGAGATTTCTTCGGTCGCCTTGGCGGTCTGGTTGGCCAGCTCCTTCACCTCGGCGGCAACAACGGCAAAGCCCTTGCCCGCTTCGCCGGCACGTGCCGCCTCGATGGTGGCGTTCAGCGCCAGAAGGTTGGTCTGTTCGGCAATGTCGGTGATCAGCTTGACCACTTCGCTGATCCGGTTGGCAGCTTCCGCGAGCCCCTCGATCTTGCGGTTCGTCGATTGAGCCTGTTCCACGGCGTGGGAGGCAATCTCGGTGGACTGGGTCATCTGGCGGGAAATTTCACCGACCGATGCCATCAGTTCTTCAGCCGCGGACGCAACCGTTTCCACGTTCGACGACGCTTCCTCGGAAGCGGCAGCCACTGCCGTGCTCTTCTCGCTGGTGTCGTCGGCTCCCGCCGTCAGCGTCATCGATGCCGCGTTGAGGTCCTGCACCTGGTGCATCACCGTCTGGGTCAGCTCTGAGATCTGGCGGTCGAAATCCTGCGACAGCTCGCTGATCCGGCCTGCACGCTCCAGCTGCTGACGCTGCGCTTCTTCCTGCTCGGCGGCCAGTGCCTCGGCCTGCCGGGCCTTGTCGCGGAAGACTTCCAGCGCCTTGCTGATCTCGCCGATTTCGTCCTGGCGGTCGGTATCGTGGATCGGCTCGTCGTAACGGCGATCGATGAGCGCCTGGATGCTGCGCACGGCGCGCTCCAGCGGACGGCGAACAATCGTGTTACCGACAAGATAGATGGAAAGAGCCACGACGATGAGCAACACGACGCCGACCCCGACGATCATGGTCGTGATCGAAGACGAAGCCGCATTGAGGGTCGCCAGCGGCACGTTGACCACCACGGCAAGCTTGGCATCGGTACCGGTCACATGGACCGGCATGACGATGCGGTGCACTTCCGTGCCGAGCGTGTTGGAATATCCGTCATAGGCAAATGGCTCGCCGTTCTTGACCGCCGCCAGAAGCTTGTCCTGCACGGCAAGGTCGGCTTCGGACTGGCCTTCCATCCATGGCTTGCCGAGAACGGCCGGGTCGGCGTGGGCAATCCAGACGCCGTTCTGCGACAGGAGGTGAACCGATCCCGTGTCCAGTGGCCGTTGCTGGCCAAGCACTTCGGACAGCGGGGTCAGAAGGATGTCGCCACCGGCAGCACCAATCACCTTGGACCCGTCTCGGATCGGCGAGGAGAACGACACACCGGTTACGGTCTTGCCATCGGCTTCCCAGCTGTAGGGTTCGGTCATGTAGTCCTTGCCGGACACATAGGCACCATTGAACCAGAGGTCGCTGGTTGCACTCAGATCACCGACGGCGATCTTCTCGATGGGCCGGTAGGCCAGCGTTCCGTCCGCCTTGCGGAAGTAATAGGGCTGCCATTCGCCGTCTTCGGCCCATTTCTCGTCGCCCTTGAACTCGGCATCCTTGCCGTCGAGCTCGTCTCCGGCAACCACGCCCCAGGTGCCCGAAAGGTCCTTGTTGGTCAGCGTCAGGTTTTCAACGACGGCGTTCCAGGCTTCACGGTCGACCGATCCGGCTTTCTTCATGCCGCCGAGGGAACTTGCCAAGGTCTGTGCGGATTTCAGGCCGTTTTCCAGGCCGCGCTGGACGAATTGCGCCTGCTCGCGTGCCACTGTCTCGGCTTCGGACCGTGCAAGATCACCCGTAATGCGGGACGCTTCCCATCCGATAAAACTGATGCCGACCACAAGGGCAACCGTCAGGGTCGCCGCACTGGCCCCAATGAGCTTTGTTGTGACCTTCGCTCTTCTAAACACCGGCAATCTCCGCGAATCGCAAGAAAACGGCAGGCGAATACCTGCCAAAGCTTGCTGCAGACTACCCGTTGGGCGTTAACAAGGTCTTCAGTGGGAGGGTTTTTCTTAACGACCCCTGTTATTTTTGACAGTAATTTTGGATCGTTAGCTTGCTAATGTTTTACAAGCTCAGATGAAGTGCCGGTTCGAATGAAAACCGGCACTTCAATTCATCGGCGAATACCCGAAATCAGTGCCGGAAATGACGCATGCCGGTCATGACCATGGCAAGGCCAGCTTCGTCGGCTGCCGCAATCACGTCGTCATCGCGCATCGAGCCCCCCGGCTGGATAACGGCGGTTGCTCCGGCTTCGGCGGCCGACAGAAGACCATCTGCAAACGGGAAGAACGCATCGGAGGCGACCACGCATCCCTTCGTCAGCGGTTCGGAAAGACCGGCGGCCTCGGTCGCATCCAGAGCCTTGCGGGCAGCGATGCGTGCGGAATCCACCCGGCTCATCTGACCGGCCCCGACACCAACGGTCGCACCGTCCTTGGCATAGACGATGGCATTGGACTTCACGTGCTTGGCAACCCGGAAGGCGAATTTCAGATCGGCCAGTTCCTGCTCGCTCGGGGCGCGCTTGGTAACGACCTTGAGGTCAAGGTCGTCGACCACACCGTTGTCGCGTGACTGGACCAGGAGACCGCCGGCAACGGACTTGACGAAGAGGCCCTTGGCGCGTGCATCGGCGAGGCCGCCGGTGACCAGAAGGCGCAGGTTCTTCTTCGCCGCGATGATTTCGCGTGCCGCGTCGTCCGCATCCGGCGCGATGATCACTTCCGTGAAGATCTTGACGATTTCCTCGGCCGCAGCGGCATCCAGTGTCTGGTTCAGGGCGACGATGCCGCCGAAAGCCGAAACCGGATCGCAGCGCAGGGCCAGCTCGTAGGCTTCCTTCAGGCTTGCGCCTTCGGCCACACCGCACGGGTTGGCGTGCTTGATGATGGCAACAGCGCTGGTGCGGGCCGGATCAAACTCGCTCACCAGCTCAAACGCGGCATCGGTGTCGTTGATGTTGTTGTAGGACAGCGTCTTGCCCTGAAGCTGCCTGGCCGTGGCAACACCCGGGCGCTGCTCACCGGTGGTGTAGAAACCTGCCGTCTGATGCGGGTTTTCGCCATAGCGCATGACTTCGGCAAGCGAACCGCCAACCGCACGATGGGCGGGCGTTGCTTCGCCCAGCTGATCCGCCATCCAGTTGGAGACGGCGGCATCATAGGCAGCCGTGCGGGCAAAGGCCTTTTGCGCCAGTTTCTTGCGCAGGGCCAGCGGGGCCTTGCCGCCGTTGGCATCAAGCTCGGAAATCACTGCATCGTAGTCGGCCGGGTCGGTGACCACGGTAACATAGGCATGGTTCTTGGCGGCCGCACGGGTCATTGCCGGTCCACCAATGTCGATGTTCTCGATGCCGGTGGCGTAGTCGGCACCGGAGGCGACAACGTCCTCGAACGGATAGAGATTGCCGCAGAAGAGATCGATGCCGACGATGTCATGCTCGCTCATCGCCTTCTGGTGGTCGGCATCATCACGGATCGACAGCAGACCGCCGTGCACCTTCGGATGCAGCGTCTTCACGCGGCCATCCATGATTTCCGGAAAGCCCGTGACTTCCGAAATGTCCAGAACCTTAAGCCCTGCTTCCTTCAGCGCCTTGTAGGAACCGCCGGTGGAGACCAGCTCGACGCCGCGCTCGGACAGCGCTTTTGCAAAGTCGACAAGACCGGTCTTGTCGAAGACGGACAGAAGGGCGCGCTTGACGGGAACCAGCTCGGGAACGGGTACGGCTTTGGACACAATGGCCATGAATTTGCCTCGCAATTGGGGACGGTCCGGGAGTTGCCGTCGCCCTATCACGTCTTCAGCAAAAGCGGAAGGTCTCTATTCTTCCAGCGGGAGTTCGTCCGGCTCGTCAAAATCGCTGGTGCCGCGCCGGCTGAGTTTGGCCGTCGCCGTCTTGCGGAACTGCCACCCCACGGAGGGGGCCTCGAGCACGGCGCCGGAGATCACGATCTGCTCGGTCTTGCGGTGGCCGTAGACATCCGAAAGATAGATGCTTTCTTCCAGCATGACCTCGGTCCCGGGCGCTTCGAATTCCCAGGCTTCGCCGTCCCGGCACACCAGGAGCACCGCTGATCCGCCGCGGATGAGCGAGCTGCGCAGGCCCGGATGCAGATGAAAGCGGATTGCATAGCGGTTTTCGCTGTCCACAGGACCGATTGCCGAAAACGTGTCGATGCCGTCCAGCACCGTGCCGTCGCCTGCAAGGCGAATGTCGCGCTCATGCAAAACATGGAACTCGCTGGCATAACCATCATGCGAGGCCGTGATCCGGCTGCCGGCCGCATCGTCTTCCCGCTCCACCGGCACCCTGACCGGACCGGACAGGATGGGTGCGCCCAGAATATGCCCGAACGGCCGGTTCGAAAGGAACCGGCAGGAGGACGTATCCTCGATCACCGCCGTGGAGTGTGCAGGCGTCGAGCGGCTGACCCGGCGCCAGGCCGGATTGGACTTGGGCGAGACGCCGCAATTGACGACGATCCGGTTGTTGTCGGAGGAGAATTCGAACGAAAGACAGCCTGCATGAGCGTCGCCGGAAACGCCGATGGCCGGGGCAGGGCCGGTGTCGATCAGGACAACGGAATTGCCACCGGTTAAGCGCTGATAGCCGGAATGCGGCGCATTCTGCGGTGGGGCGCCCCGTGCATCGTCATAGGCAAGGATGGTGGCGACAAGGTCGCTCGGCGTCGAGCCCATGCCGTTGAAATGGGCAAGAGCCCCGTCGCCATGACGGAAGAAGCGCAGCAGTGGCATCATCCGGTCCACCGACTGCACCATCGCCGGCGGCACCTCCAGCCCTTGCGCTACGAAGGCCTGGCGAACCGGAAGCAGGTCCGCGAGAATGTCGATCAGCGCTTTCGGATTGCGCGAGATATGGCCGCCATCGGGCAGGATCTGGCGTGTCAGCTCCTGATCGAGACGACGGATGCTCTGGCGTGCAAAGCGGCCCTGTCCCGCCATGGAAATACAGGCGGATGCCATGGCAAGGGCTGCATGCAGGCGCTCGACGCCGTCTTCCGTTTCGTTGATGGTCTGGCGCAGGTAACGCACCTGGCGAGCCAGTGACCGCACGAAACTGCGGTAGAACTCGTGATCGCCGTCCTGAAGAATGAAGGGCGAATGCGCCAGCCAGGACAGAATTCGGCGGGTAACGACCGACGCTTCCCAGCCGATGTCGTGCCAACGACCACAAAACTTGATCCAGTCCTCCACCAGCGCCCGGGCATTTTGCCGGGAAATCTGGCTGTCGGCGGCGCGAAGGTCCCGCATCCAGCCGAAGCTGTGAAGCTCACGCTGCCAGTCTTCGTGAACGGCCTGAAGCTCGAACGGAGATCTGCCTTGCGTCTCCACCAGATGGCCGGAGAACAGGAAGCGGCCGCCATAGATATCGGCAGCATTGGTCGCGTCGGCAGTGCGCAGATCCTGCGGCGCGATGAGCAGGCGCGCAGGCACAGCCGAAAACGGCTGCATGCGGAACAAAGGCCCGCCATGCATCCATTTCAAGGAGCGTTGCCAAATATGCAGGGCCACAAGCCGCCAGATGCGGCTTCTTTCACTCAGGCTTGCAGTATTCACCAAACCATCTCCAAAACTGATGGTTTCTGCGCGTTTATGGGGAATCTCCGGTGTCTAATTCAGGAAACGAACCATTAAGGTTAGCATTTCATTTAAAGAATCATTGCAAGTGAACAGTTTATTCCGCGTTAAAACCGGCGGAACCTTGCGGCAAAAAAGCCGTCCATGCCCTTGCTCACCGGATCCAAGGCGGCGCTATTGCAGGGCAGACAGCGAAGATAACCTTCATTTGTGACACATTCGGCAAGGCCGCCCACCTCTGAGGCCTCGATCGGAACCAGTTCGATTTTTCCGGCCTGCCGCTCCAGAAAACCGGTCGCCTGGGCTTCGCCTTCGGCCGCCTCCAGCGAACAGGTACAATAGACGACCAGCCCACCCGGCTTGACCCAGCCCATCACCCTGTCCAGCAATTCGCTCTGGATTTCCGTCAGCTTTTCAATGTCGTATGGCTTCTTGATCCAGGGCACATCGGGGTGCCGGCGGATCGTGCCTGTCGCGCTGCAGGGCGCATCGAGCAGGATTGCATCAAAGAGATCCTCCGGCTCAAAGGCCCGCAAATCCGCCGCAACCGTTTCAACACTCAGGCCGAGCCGCGTCATGTTTTCTTCAAGACGTTTCAGGCGCGCCTTTGAAATATCGACCGCGGTTACGCTTGCACCCGCGGCCGCCAATTGTGCGGTCTTGCCGCCCGGTGCAGCGCAAAGATCGGCAACACGCAGACCCTTCACGTCACCAAGAAGCCGGGCGGGAAGTGCCGCAGCGGCGTCCTGCACCCACCACTGACCGTCGCCATAGCCTTCAAGTGCATCGACAGCGCCCTTGCGCACGAGGCGGATGCTGCCCGCACCCACAATCTGGCCGTCCAGTTTCCGGGCCCATTCTTCCGGATCCGCTTTCACCGACAGATCCAGCGCCGCTTCGCTTTCGTGAGCCCGCGCGATCTCGCGCGCTGTCTCCACTCCATAGGCTGCCTGCCAGCTTTCCATCAGCCAGTCCGGTGTGTTCAGCACCGCCGGATCGAGATCACCGGTCACTTCGTCCCGCTCGCGCCCGAGCCGGCGCAACACACCGTTGACCAGACCCTTGTATGGGCGGGCCCGGCGGTCGAGACCGGCATGATCAACAGCAAGAGAGACGGCAGCACGGTCCGGAATGTCGAGAAACAGCATCTGGGCAATGGCCACATGCAGGATATCCAGGATCCGGCCCGTTTTTTCCGGGATCGGCCGATCAAGCAACCGATCCAGGATTTCAGCGATTTCACCCCGATGGCGCAAGGCTGCGCCAATGATTGCGCGAACCAGCGAACGATCGTTGCCGGCCAGCGCGCGAAATCCGGAGTGGCCGGACGTGATATCCAGCTCGCCATCGAGAGGCCGTTTCTTGTGAACGACGTTGCCAAGAATATCGGCAGCCACCTTGCGTGCGGCAAACCCCGGCTTTTCGGCCTGTTCGGGTGCCGGTTTGCCTGAAGGTTTCTGTTTGTTGTTCGGCCGTTTGGTCAAGGCTCAATCCATTCACGCGCCCGGCCCTGCTGTTACGGCCGGTATCAAAATCAAGCGCCGCAGACCGGTCTGCCGGTCGCGGCGCATCTGGTCATAGTAAAGCCGGGTGGTCATCCGGCAAAGTTGTTTTTGTCAAAGAAGCTGACGTTCCGGGGGACTGTGGCCTATCCCCACGGCCCTTTTGGACGGCGCGGCGCGGAGGACGGCCCCGTCGGACCGGCGCCGCTCCACGGGCCGGCCTGCTGTGGAGCCTGGCGGGTAAACGACATGGGACCGCTTCTGCCACCGGTGCCCAGACCTGCATCCGACAGCTTGCGCAGTTCGTCGATCCGGTTCTGGGTGTTCGGGTGGGTGGAGAACAGATTGTCCATCCGCTCGCCTGACAGCGGGTTCATGATGAACATATGTGCGGTTGCCGGGTTCGCTTCCGCGTCCGGGTTATGGATGTGCTCCACCCCGCGCGAGATCTTCGCAAGTGCTGAAGCCAGCCACATGGGTTCGCCGCAGATCTGGGCGCCCATCCGGTCGGCCGCATATTCGCGCGTCCGGGAGATCGCCATCTGCACGACCATTGCCGCCAGCGGCGCCACGACCATCATCAGGATAACCCCGACGATGCCCAGCGGATTGTTGCGGTTGCCGCCGAAGAAGAAGGCAAAGTTGGCCAGCATGGAAATCGCACCGGCGATTGTCGCCGTGATCGTCATGATCAGCGTGTCGTGGTTCTTCACATGGGCCAGCTCATGAGCCATCACACCGGCAATCTCCTCGGGCGTCAGCATGTCGAGCAGGCCCGTCGTTGCCGCGACGGCAGCGTTTTGCGGGTTGCGGCCGGTCGCAAAGGCATTCGGCTGCGGATTGTCGATGATGTAGACCTTGGGCATCGGCAACTCGGCATTCTGCGCCAGCTGCCGTATCATCCGGTAGAACTCCGGCGCTTCGCGCTCACCCACTTCCCTGGCATGATGCATGCGCAGGACCATCTTGTCCGCGTTCCAGTAACTGAACAGGTTCATGGCGGCTGCAATAAGCAGCGCGATCAGCATGCCCGACTGACCGCCGATCATGAAACCGATCCCCATGAACAAGGCGGTCATCCCCGCCAGAAGCATTGCCGTGCGAATGTAGTTCATCGCCGCTTGTTTCCGTTTCTGTCCTGTTTTCGACTGCTTGCAAGAAGGCGCATAATGGCCTTTGTATCCGTCCAACAGATGGGGAGTGCTGCCATTCTTGGCAAGATTACCCTATATACGCCAGACAAGACTGCAAACTGAACGACCCGAAGAGCCATGACAGAAACACCGGACAACCCGACGAGCCGCTACAGCCAGAACGAGGCTCCCTCCCTGAAGACCAATGTCGAGGAAGCTCCGAAGCGGAAATTCGAGGACCTGCCACCGGCAGCCCAGCGCGCCCTCAAGGAAGCCGAAGAACGGCGCAAGGAAATCGACGCAAGACAGCAGAACATGGCCGAAGAAGTCAACGGACGCGGCGGCCTGGAGCCCACCCGCTACGACGATTGGGAGATCAAGGGACTGACCTCAGATTTCTGAGGGAATGTTCAGCCGGTCTGCCTGTCGGAGACAGCTCTAACCGCAGCAGGCAATCCAGTCTGCCAATTCAGTTTGCCAGCTTGCGCACTTCCGCTGCCACTGCCCTGGCGAGATCGGCCTGCGGCTCCGCATCGAAATGGACGGCATCAACCGGGCTGGCGGAAATCACCGTTCCTGCATCGAAGAAAGCTGCACCATATTCAGCAGCTTTCTCCCGGTAGCAGGCGGCCAGGCGATGGGATTCCGTGACGCTCTGTTCGCTGAACTGTGCCACGAAGGGTGTGCCTGCCAGTGGTGCCAGCGGCGGCGGTGACATCAGCAGCACCTTTGGCGCCCGGCCTTCGACATCGTCGGTTGGCCTGCGGGCAAAATCCAGAAGGCGTCCCATGGCAATCGCGATTGTTTCCGCGTTCATGCAGAACCGGGCCTGAAGGTCGTTGGTGCCGAGCATGATGATCAGAATGTCGATCGGCATATGCGTCTTGCGAACGGTGGCCAGATGCGCAAGACCGTTCTTGTCGCCCTTGACCGGATCCTCGAAAACGGTTGTTCGGCCGTTGACGCCTTCTTCGGCCACATAAAACCCGTCACCCAGTTCTTTCTGCAGAAGCCGGGTCCAGCGGATGTCGTGGCCGTACCTGGATTTGTCGACCGGATTGAATCCCCAGGTGAGAGAGTCGCCAAAGCAAACGACGCTTATCGGATTTTTTGTTGTTTTCGACATCGTAGAACCTGTCCAGGTGGGCGCACTTTGAAAAAGGTCAGGCATATTTCATTTTTGCCGACCGCGCCGATGCCTTCAATTTCTACAGAGTCTTCGTTGACGATCAAGGACTTCCGGGCAATTCCCGCCAACCAAGGACGGAGGGGTGAAATTATCCCTTTGGACAGGTCAGACGCCCGGGCAGGCAGTGCGGGAAAATCCGCAACCATTTGCAGCATTTCCTGTGCGCTGCCCCGCTTGGTTAATAAGGGATTTACCACACCGGCTATAGGGTCTGAGCAAAGTTATGCGTAACGAGTGCCGGATCATTCATGCTTGCCAGCAAAAAAGCCTATCAGCGCGGTGTGTCCCTGCCGAGCTCCAATCCGTTTCAACGACTTGCCGAACTCCTGAGCGGCGAGACGCCGGGGCTTGACCCGATTGTCATGACGATTGGCGAACCGCAACACGCCATTCCTGATTTCACCGCGGAAGTTCTGGCTGAAAATATGGCCGGGTTCCGCCGTTATCCGCCGATCGACGGCTCGCCTGAATTCCGTTCGGCCGTCGCATCCTGGCTGGATCGCCGATACAATCTGGGTGGGTTGATCGACGCCGACCATGGTGTGCTGCCGCTGAACGGCTCCCGCGAAGGACTTTCCTTCGGCGCCATTGCCGCGCGTGATCAGCTGAACAAGGGCCTGGACCACCCTGTGGTGATTCTGCCCAACCCGTTCTACCAGACCTATGCTGCCGCAGCGCATGTCGCCGATGCGGAGGCCGTGCTGCTCGACGCGATTGCGGGAAACAATTTTCTGCCGGATCTCGACAGCCTCGATGCGGAGCTGCTGGAAAGGACCGTCGCCTTTTATGTCGCCTCGCCCACAAATCCGGAAGGGTTTGTGGCCGATACCGCCTATTGGCAGCGCCTGATCGGTCTCGCCCGCAAGCATCGCTTCTATATCTTTGCAGACGAATGCTATTCGGAAATCTATCGCGAGACGCCGCCAATCGGCATTCTGGAAGCGGCCAGGGATCTGAATGAAGAGCAGGGCGGCGGCTTTGCCAACATCATCGTCCTCAATTCTCTGTCCAAACGCTCCAACCTGGCGGGTCTGCGCTGCGGCTTTGCGGCAGGAGATCCCGAGTTCCTGAAAAAGTGGGCGAAGTTCAGAGGCCTTGCCGCACCGCAGGTGCCGCTGCCGGCACAGGCAGTTGCCGTCCGGGCCTATCAGGACGAATCCCACGTCATTGAAAACCGCAGGCTCTACAACGAAAAATTCGAAGCTGCCGAAAAACACCTCGGCCCGATCCTTGGGCCGGTCACGCCTGACGCCGGGTTCTTCCTGTGGCTGGATATCAGCCGCTGGGGCGACGCCGTTGCGGTCACGAAAGCACTCTGGACCGAAATCGGGCTCAAGGTGCTGCCGGGCAGCTACCTTGCCTCGGACCAGTCGGACGGCAGCAATCCGGGGCGGAACTATATTCGCATCAGCCTGACGGCTCCTCTTGAGCAGACAGAGATCGCTCTGGAGCGTCTGGCAAAATGGTTGGGGGACAAGGCATGAGGCGGGCCAGCGCAGTTCGCGGCAACGGCCGCAGATCTTCGGTTGACCTTCTGGACACCGAGAGCCCACTGAAGCGGTTCATCCGGCGCAATCTTGTCGGGGCCGCGGGTCTCGGTATCATTGCGCTGGCGGCAATGCTCGCCGCAAGCCTTGCCACCTGGTCCGTCAGCGACCCGAGCTTCAATCATGCCACCGGTGGCCAGGTGCGCAACGCCCTGGGAACACCGGGCGCTGTCCTTGCAGACATTCTGATGCAGACCATCGGCCTGGCAACGGCCGTGTTCCTGATTCCTCTGGTTCTGTGGGGCTGGCGGCTTCTGACCGGCCACGCGCTTGGCATCGGCCGCAAGCGCCTGGTCTACTGGCTGATCGGCACAAGCCTTGCCGCAGGTGCCCTGGCGTCGCTGCCGGTTCCCGAAAGCTGGCCGCTGCCAACCGGTCTCGGCGGCTTTTTCGGCGACACCGTTCACCATTTGCCTGCACTCGTTACCGACAACATGACAAGCGGCGCTGCCACGATCGTCGGCGTGCTTGGTCTTGGCGTACCGGCTATCCTGTGCCTGCTGGCAGCTGCCGGTTGGCTGGGCAGCATCGGCGCTCCGTCCGAACGGATCGAGCCTGTGGCCGGCCCTGTCGGTCACGGCAAGGCCGCCGAGCATGAACTCGACTTTGACGACGACGATGGCGAGTCCCGCATCGGTATCTTCATGAGTGCCTTCGTCGGCCAGATGGAGCATTTCGGTCTTCAGGCTGCTGCACAGGTGCGCCGGTTGACCGGCCTGAAGCGCAGCCAGGCCCAGGAGGAAGAAGAATACTGGGACGAGGATGAGGACGACACCGACTACGAGCCGGAAGACACCCGCCAGGGCAGCCGTCTGAAGGCATTCCGCAAGGCCCTTGCCGGCCGGCTGATGCCGCAAGATGACGACGGCCTGGACGATTTCTACCAGCGTGGCCGTCATGCGGACGACGGAGACGAACCTTACGCGGAAGAATACTACGACGAGGAAGGCGATACCTTCGAGCCGGACGATCTGATGATCGACAAGGGCCCCGTCAACGGTCGTCCCGCGGTCCCGGTCGGCATTGCCGCGCCGGAGGCTCAGCAGGCGCCTGCGCAACCGGCAGCAAATGGCCGCGTCATTCCGCAGGCACCGCGTCCGAAGCAGAGCAAGCGTGCGATAGAGGAAGCCCAGCCATCCTTCCTCGGAGCCCCGGAAGAGTACGAATTGCCTCCGCTGCGGCTGCTGGCCGAGCCAAAGGTGGCCGGCAAGGTGCCGGGTCTGTCCGCCGATGCGCTGGAGCAGAATGCCCGCATCCTGGAAGGCGTGCTTGAGGATTTCGGTGTGCGCGGCGAAATCATCGAGGTTCGCCCCGGTCCGGTTGTGACCCTGTACGAACTGGAACCGGCACCGGGCATCAAGTCCTCGCGTGTCATCGGTCTTGCGGACGACATCGCCCGCTCCATGAGCGCGATTTCCGCCCGTGTGGCGGTGATCCCGGGCAAGAACGCCATTGGTATCGAACTGCCGAATGCCCGTCGTGAGACGGTTTACCTGCGTGAACTGCTGGCCGCCCAGGACTTCGAAAAGTCCAAGGCCAAGCTGGCGCTGGCCCTGGGCAAGACCATCAACGGCGAAAGCGTTGTCGCGGATCTGGCCCGCATGCCTCACCTGCTTGTGGCCGGTACCACCGGCTCGGGCAAGTCGGTCTCGATCAACACCATGATCCTGTCGCTGCTCTACCGGCTGACGCCCGAGCAGTGCAAGATGATCATGATCGACCCCAAGATGCTGGAACTGTCGATCTACGACGGCATTCCGCATCTGCTGACACCGGTTGTGACCGATCCGAAGAAAGCCGTCGTCGCCTTGAAGTGGACCGTTCGCGAGATGGAAGACCGCTACAAGAAGATGTCCAAGATGGGCGTCCGCAACATCGACGGCTACAACACCCGCATCAAGCAGGCGCTGGAAAAGAACGAAACATTCACCCGCACCGTTCAAACCGGCTTCGACCGCGACACCGGCCAGCCGATCTACGAAGAAGAGCAGCTGCCGCTTGAGGCGATGCCGTATATCGTCGTCATCGTCGACGAGATGGCCGACCTGATGATGGTGGCCGGCAAGGACATCGAAGGTGCTATCCAGCGGCTGGCTCAGATGGCCCGTGCCGCCGGTATTCACCTGATCATGGCGACGCAGCGGCCGTCGGTGGATGTCATTACCGGCACCATCAAGGCCAACTTCCCGACCCGTATCTCCTTCCAGGTGACGTCGAAGATCGACAGCCGCACCATCCTGGGTGAAATGGGCGCCGAACAGCTTCTGGGCATGGGTGACATGCTCTACATGGCCGGCGGCGGACGCATCCAGCGTGTGCACGGGCCGTTCGTCTCCGACGACGAGGTCGAGGATATCGTCAAGCACCTGAAGGTTCAGGGCACGCCGCAATATCTGGAAGCCGTGACCGAGGAAGATGACGAGGCCGAAAGCCCCTACGACGGTGGCGGCGGACTTGCCGGCGGCGACGAGGGCAACGATCTGTACGACAAGGCGGTTGCCATCGTGCTGCGCGACAAGAAGGCGTCGACCTCCTATGTGCAGCGGCGCCTTTCGATCGGCTACAACCGTGCTGCTTCGCTGATTGAGCGGATGGAAAACGAAGGCCTGATCAGCGCCGCCAACCATGCCGGAAAACGCGAAATTCTCGTGCAGAACGGCGTGGAAGAAGATTTTTGATGGTAAACTGCCAAAGCTTTGCCACACACGCTCCCTAGCTAGGGGGAAACGTGTCACACAGAGAACGATTTAGGACATTGCATCATGCTGAAACGCTTCGCTTCCCGCCTGATCAAACCTATGCTGGCAGCTGGCATTGCTGCGGCTCTGTCCCTGTCGGCACTGCTGCCCGCCGCGGCGCTGACCGAGCAGGAACAAAATGCCCTCAGGGATCTCAACTCCTATTTCAACTCGGTGAAGACCATGCATGGCGACTTCATCCAGTTCGGTCCTGACGGAAACCAGTCCGACGGCAAGTTCTACATGGCCCGCCCGGGCAAGGTGCGCTTCTACTACAACAAGCCTTCCGTGCTCGACATTGTGGCCGACGGCAAGTCGGTGTCCGTGCGCGACCGCAAGCTGAACACCCAGGACATCTGGCCTCTTGGCCAGACGCCGCTGCGCTTCCTGCTGTCCGACGACATCGACCTGCAGAAGGACACCAACGTCACCAACGTTCTGGTGGAAGAAGACCTGATCACCGTCACCATCCTGGACAAGACCAAGTTCAACTCCGGTACCCTGACGCTGATCTTCGATGCCAAGGACTACGCGTTGAAGCAGTGGACCGTTACCGACCAGCAGGGCTACGACACCTCCGTTGCGGTCTATAATGTTGTGTCCAACGGCCCGACCAATCCGGACCTTTTCAAGATCGATTATCTGGCCAACGCCCGCCAGAAAAACAACTGACAGCCCGGCTGGCCCCAGCATGACGGAAACGGCCGGCCGGCGCGCACTCGTCTTTGACCTGCTTGAGGCCTATTGCGCCCGCAAAGGCTACCGCCTGACGGCGGGCGACGGCCATGGCCATGCCGGCATGGTCGAAAGCCCGTCCGGCAAGCGCTGGTTCTTCAAGGGCACAAGGTTCGACCTCAACACGCTCGGCGCAGCGGAAATCGCCACCGACAAGGCCTATGCCGCGTCCTTTCTGAAGGCCGCGGACCTGACAGTGCCGGACGGACTTCTGGTTTTCGCACACGACATCCGCACGAGCCGAACTGCGCCGCAAGACCTTCTGGATTTTGCCGGGAACCAGGGGTTCCCGCTTTACGTCAAACCGAACTGTGGCCGGGAAGGGCGGGACGTAGTGCGGGTCGACACCAGTCACACCCTTCAAACGGCCCTGCAAACCCTCGCCAAGAGCAACGACCAGCTGCTGGTGCAACCGGAAATCCGCGGACAGGAACTGAGAATTATCGTTCTGGACGACGATGTGCTGTGCGCCATCGAACGCCATCCGCCTCAGATCACGGGCGACGGTCATCGCAGCATTGCCGAGATCATCGGCGCCGATCCGCGCTTCGACGCTGCCGACCCCCGCCTCGTTCTCGAACTGCAGCAACAAGGGCTGATGCTGGAAACGGTTCCCGCGCCAGGCCAGACGGTCACGCTTCTGCCCGTGGTCAATCTGTCCGCGGGCGGCACGGCCAGAATTATCACCGGCTCGCTCGCCCCGGACCTTGCAGCCCTTGCCCGCGAGGCCGCACAGGCCCTGTCTCTGCGTTATGCCGCCGTTGACCTGATCTTGCCGACTGCGGCCAACGCAGAACCTGTTGTCCTGGAGGTCAACGCCGCGCCAGGTCTTGGCAACCTTGCCCGGCAGGGGTCTGAAGAGACCGAAGCGGTGAAGCATATCTACGAGCGTGTGTTCGAAGCGACATTCGCCGAATAGATCCCGCTGACCCCGGGAGCCATGCCCGTTTAAGCGCCTGGGAAGGCTGCGCCAAAGCGGGCTGCCGACAAAACTTGACCTTGGCGGGTGGGTTTTCAGATCCTACATGGAGCTCCAACGGAGATATCCATGCAGCATTTTTCCCTTCTCGATCTGTCCCCTGTGCCGGAAGGCCAGACAGCGGCCGCGGCTCTAGCAAACACGGTCGATCTGGCGCGGTCCGCGGAACTGGCAGGCTACCATCGCTACTGGCTGGCCGAGCATCACAACATGCCGGGCATCGCCAGCGCCGCTACATCGCTTGTCATCGGCCAGGTGGCGGCAGCAACCTCCACCATGCGCGTCGGCGCGGGCGGTATCATGCTGCCCAACCACTCGCCGCTGATCATCGCCGAGCAATTCGGCACGCTGGCAACGCTGTACCCGGGCCGGATCGACCTGGGCCTGGGCCGCGCCCCGGGCACGGACATGGCGACGGCCAGGGCCCTGCGTCGCCACATGGCCGGTGAGGACAGTTTTCCGCAGGATGTCCAGGAGCTGATGGGCTATTTCAGACCCGCTTCTGAAACCAGCAGGGTGCGCGCGATCCCGGGCGAAGGCACGCAGGTACCGATCTGGATCCTTGGCTCGAGCCTTTACGGGGCGCAACTCGCGGCGGCCTTCGGGCTGCCCTATGCCTTTGCCTCCCATTTCGCACCGGACATGCTGGAAGAAGCGCTGGAGATCTACCGGGCAACCTTCCAGCCGTCACCGCAGCTCGCCAGACCGCATGTTATGGTGGCAGCTGGCGTCTTTGCTGCCGAGACCGACGAAGAGGCAGATTACCTGCGCTCTTCCCAGTTGCTCGCTTTCGCCCGGTTGCGCATGGGCAACCCCGGTAAACTGCCCCTGCCGGTGGAAAATGTCCCCGCCGAAATTCCGCCCGCCGTTCTGGCGCAGGTCGAACACGCCCTGTCCTGCTCGGCAACGGGATCTCCGGCGACGATCCGCGACCAACTGTCGGCAATCATCACCCGCTACCAGCCCGACGAACTGATGATCACCGGCATGATCCATGATCACGGCGCCCGCGTGAAATCCTTCCAGCTCGCGGCCGACGTCCTGAAGGATCTCGTGACAGCTTAGTCAACCATCAAAGGCGCTTCGACAAATATGGGCGGTTTCTTCCAGCCAGTCTTGCCGCTGGGGATAGGAGCTGCCCACAACGGGCCTGAAGACGTGGCGCTCATAATCCAGAGCGCCACAATACGGCAGCACGCAACGGCCCCAGATCAGCTCCAGCGGGTCTCCAAGATCTAGCCGCTCTCGCTCCGCCTCGGTGTCGGACGTGTTGAAGACGACGGCCTTGCGGATCGACAGCAGTCCTTCCGGCAGACCGTCGGCAGTCTGCAGCCGGTAGGCAACGCCCGGCACCAGCACACGGTCCATCCAGCCTGCAAGGATCGCCGGTGGTTTGCCCCACCAGTTCGGATGGACGACCAGCAGACCATCGGCGTTCGAAATACCCTCCCTGTGCCGTGCAACAACGGCATCCTCTGAACGGGACAGCACTTCTTCCAGAGTGTCGCCGATCGAGTAGGCTTCCTCTGCTGTCAGACAGGGATCGAACTCTTCGGCGTAAAGATCGTGGTGATCTATCTGGTGCCCCTCGGCCTCCAGAGTTTCACGCGCCTGTTTCGACAGCGCATGGCAGAAGCTGTTGTCCCTGGGGTGCGCCAGTAGGGAAAAGATGCGCAACGGCCTGTTTCCTTGATGCAAATTGAAAATACCGGCTCGAAAATGTGCCGGAGCAATTCCTGTTCCCCTGACTTCGCAATTCATTTCAGCCGTTTCAACCCTGGCAAGACCATTTGCCTGGTTTGACCTTCTGGACGGCTGCCGAAGGATCGAAATCCGCGCGTAAGCATCTGCTTATGATGCCCGGCGTCAGCAGTCCGTCAATCGACCGAAGCCGAGTTTGCGGCCAATCAGGACGAAGACCGCAACGGTCGCAGAAACCTGATGAAGGACACAATCATGCTGAAGAAATCTCTCGCCGTACTCTGCCTCTGCCTTGCTCCGGTCGCCGCGCAGGCCATGCCCGTCGTTGGAGACATGGTCGGCACCAATCCCGAGGAGGCCACCGCGGCACTGGCCAAGGCCGGTTGCACCGTCAAGGAATTCGAAGCCGAGGACGGCAAGATCGAAGCGAAATGCACCGATGCGCAAAACAAGCTTTGGGAAGTCTACATCGACCCGAAATCCGGCAAGGTCACCAACGTCAAGAACGAAGACTGATCATGGGTGCCTCAAACACCCCGCAATCGAACGAGGGGGCGCAAAGCCCCCCCGAATTGTGGGATCCGCTGGTGCGTATCAGTCACTGGCTGATCGCAGTCGCGGTGATAGCCAACGGTCTCCTCAACAAGCCGGGTGGCACCATTCACATCTGGATTGGCTGGGGAGTTCTCGCCCTGCTTGCGCTCCGTTTTGTCTGGGGATTTCTCGGACCAGCGGAAGCCAGGTTCTCCGCCTTTCCACCTGATCCGCGCGCTGCGGTGTCTCACCTGATCGATCTCGTTCGCGGTAGCCCGCGCCACTACCGCTCCCATAATCCCGCCGGAGCGATCATGGTCTATGCGCTCTGGGCCTGCCTTGTGGTGGTAACCGGAACCGGCCTTTACATGACCGGCGCCAAGAGCCCCATCACGATTGCCGAGGAAAAGGTGGCGGTTGCCGCCGGAGACTGGTCGGTGCTCGTCAAGGACGACGATGATGAAAAGGGCGAAGACAGCAAGGTGCTGGGGGAAGCTGCAAAGGAAGTTCATGAAATCGCAGCCAACCTGATGCTGATGCTGGCCCTGATCCATGTCGCAGGTGTCGCAGTTGAAAGTCGCGCGACGAGGCGTAATCTGGTCCGACCCATGCTGGTTGGCCGGATCAAGGACAAATGACATTTACAGGGATCAACCTTCGACAGGGGCGGCGGGAGACGACCGCCCTTGCCGCGTTCATGCTGTTGCAGTCCGTTGCCGCGATCTTTTTTGTCGGCGATGCCTTTACCGATCTTGTGACCGACGTCAGCAGCCCGCATTCCATTTTCGAATTCTTTGTCGCCTTCGTGTTGATCGTCGGCATTTTTCTGGCCGGCTGGCAGTTGCGGCTCACCCTGGAAAGACTGCGCAATCAGGAGCGCGCCCTTGGAGCCGCCCGTGGCGACCTTGCCCGGATCATTGACACCCAGTTTGCCGAATGGGGCCTGACGCCTGCCGAAAGCGATGTCGGCCTCCTGGCCTTGAAAGGCCTGGATCTTTCCGAAATCGCTCAGCTGCGGGGCGCGGCACAGGGAACCGTGCGCGCCCAATTGACCAGGATCTACGCAAAGGCCGGTGTTTCGGGCCGTCACCAGTTCGCAGCCTGGTTCGTTGAGGACCTGCTTCAGGACGGCATTGCGGACAGGACCACGGTATCCGCTGAGGCCTGAATCTGTATGGCGACACCAGAACCCGAACATATCCCGGGCAAATCCTGGGCGATTCCCGGATGCGACCATTCCGTGCATTAAACGCAAGCACTATCACAGCTTGGCTTATTGCCGTGTTGCGCCTACTCTGCCAGAGGAACTCACCGAGCGTGTTCAAGGGAGACGAGGATCATGTCTTTTCGACATCTGCTTGCAGGCTTGCCAATCGCACTTTTCATGACGTGCACAACGTCCATGGCGCAAGAGTCAAAACCACCAAACATATTGGTCATCTGGGGCGACGATGTCGGTTGGCAGAATGTTTCCGCCTACGGCATGGGCACCATGGGTTACACCACACCCAACATCGACCGCCTGGCGAATGAAGGCCTCCGCTTCACCGATCACTATGCCCAGCCGAGCTGCACCGCAGGCCGTGCGGCCTTCCTGACCGGTCAGTACCCGATCAGGTCCGGCATGACCACCGTGGGTCAGCCCGGGTCGTCGCTCGGTCTGAAAGCAGAGTCGCCAACGCTTGCGGAAGAGCTGAAACAGATCGGCTACCGCACGGGACATTTCGGCAAGAACCATCTGGGTGACCGGAACGAGCACCTGCCCACCGTCCATGGCTTCGACGAATTCTTCGGAAATCTCTATCATCTCAATACGCAGGAAGAAGCCGAACAGCGCGACTACCAGCGTTTCGGCGAAGCCTTTTCCGGCAGCCTTGAGGAATACGAGAAGCAGTTCGGAACACGGGGCGTCATACACAGCTTTGCATCGGAAACCTTCGACGATACCGAACAGCCCAGGTTTGGTGTCATAGGCAAGCAGACGGTCGAGGACACCGGTCCGCTCACCCAGGAGCGGATGAAGAACTTCGACGAGGGAGAAGTCATCCCTCTGGCCAAGGACTTCATGAAAAACGCCCAGGAAGCAGGCGAACCGTTCTTTGTCTGGCTGAACACCAGCCGCATGCATCTCTATACGCGGCTGAACGACGAGTGGCGCTACGCCGCAGAAGCCTATACGACCGAAGCCGACTACCACGGCTCGGGCATGCTGCAGCACGATCATGATATCGGCCTGGTGCTGGACTGGCTCGACCAACAGGGCCTGACGGAAAACACCATTGTCTGGTATTCGACCGACAACGGCCCGGAGCATGCCTCCTGGCCTCATGGCGCTACCACCCCGTTCCGGGGCGAAAAGATGACCACCTATGAGGGCGGTGTGCGTGTCATTTCCATGGTGCGCTGGCCGAATGTGCTGGAACCCGGCCAGGTCATGAACGGAATTCAGGCGCACCAGGACATGTTCACCACCCTTGCCGCAGCTGCCGGCATTGACGACGTGAACGCCGAAGTGATGGCCGAGAAGCAGCAGTTCATCGACGGGGTCAACAATCTGGCCTACTGGAAGGGCGAACAGGCCAATTCCAATCGCACTCACATCTTTCACTATTACGAAAGCGTGCTGACGGCGATCAGGATGGGACCCTGGAAATTCCACTTCTCGACCAAGGAAGACTATTACGCCAACCTGGTTCCGCGGACCGTCCCACTGGTGTTCAACATCCGTGCGGATCCATTCGAGAGCTACGATTCAACCGATGGCTACGGGCATCTGATGCAGAAGGTATCGTGGCTTATCCAGCCGATGGGTGTGCTCATGGGTCAGCATCTGCAGAGCCTTGCAGACTATCCCCCGGTCCAGGGCGGGGCGTCGTTCAACATGTCGAACATCGTCGAGGACTTCCTGTCGAAGGGGATGCAGTAGCGAACCGAACTTCTTGACCCGACAAAGCGAAACGGCCCCGGAACTTTCCGGGGCCGTTGAATTTTCAGCGCTCGCTCAGAGCCACCTGATTAATGGAACCGACTGCGATCAGTAGTCGCCGAGCTTGATGTCCCGGGAGTATTCGACGCCTTCGACTTCCTTTGTCACTGCCTGGCCGCAAATGGTCGCGCCACGCGTTGCGTCGTAGGTAAGCGAAGGAGAACCGGACAGCTGCCAGCCCTTGTTGAGAGCCTGGGTAACCCGGTGGCAGAATTCGCTGTCGTCGATGCCGGTGATGAAGCGGTAGAGTTTCATGAGAGCTCTCTTGTGTGTCAGGTCCGGGCAGCGATGGCGTCGGCGATGGCGATCACCCGCTTGCCCATGTCCGCATGTAGCCTTTCAACCATCTTGCCGTCCACCTGGATTGCGCCCTTGCCCGCATTTTCCGGCTCATCGAACAGAGAATTGATCTTGCGTGCCCAGGCAACTTCCTCTTCCGACGGACTGAAGGCCGCGTGGCAGGGGGCGATCTGTTTCGGGTGGATCAGCGTCTTGCCGTCCATGCCCATGTCGACACCCTGGGCACATTCGGCAGCGAAACCTTCCTCGTCCTGAAACGCATTGTAGACACCGTCCAGAATGTCGATGCCGCCGGCGCGCGCTGCCGCAACGCAGGTCATCAGCCAGGGCGTCATGGCGGCGCGGCCGGGCGTGAGGCGTGCCCTTGTTTCCTTGGCCAGATCATTGGTGCCCATCACGAAACAGGACAGTCGCACAGCCGGATCCTGACCACAGGCGCCGATGGCGGCGGCATTCAGCATGGCGAGCGGCGTTTCCATCATGGCCCAGAGTGTCAGGTCCGCGGACGCCCCCAGAAGCGATAGTTTGTGCGCAACCATCTGCAGGTCGACCGGGCCGTTGACCTTGGGCACCAGAATGGCATCCGGATTGGCCTTCACCGCTGCCGCCAGATCGTCTTCGCCCCAGGGCGTCTCCAGCCCGTTGATGCGGATCACCACCTCGCGATTGCCATAGGGACGGGCCGAAACGGCCTCGGCGATCTGGGTGCGCGCCATGTCCTTGGCATCGGGAGCGACCGCGTCTTCAAGGTCCAGCAGCAGGCAGTCCACATCCAGCGTTGCCGCCTTTTCCAGCGCCCGGGCGTTGGAGCCGGGCATATAGAGAGCGGAACGGCGGGGTCTTGGCTGTGTTGTCATGGGTCGATCCTGCAAGTCGGGAAAACGGATTTCCGGTTAACCTAGGGTGTGGACTCAAAAATGAAGACGAAATGGCATGAGAAATGGCGAAACCGCGTTAGGAAGGGTGCGCGGAGCGGGCTTTCTGCCCGGTCAAGCACGCTGACGACACGCGGTGAAGCCATTTTCATGTCCTTCGGATTTGACCGGATTGGTCCTCCTCAGCGTTGCGAAAGCTTGAAAATGAACCACATTTCCTGCGCCTCCGCGCCTTGAGGAAGACCAATCCGCCTCAAACCATTTCATCTTCATTTTTGAGTCCACACCCTAGTGGATCGCGGCGGCCAGGGGAATTCGCCGAAGGGGGAACGGCCGCGTTCGTGCACCAGGGTACCGCCAAACGCAGGCGCTGCCGCCGATCACGGGAGTTCGTCTGCCTGCATGCTCACCGACGCTTTCTGTCGGCGTTTGAAGATCATGTCCTTTGCGGCAATCACCGCCCCCAGCGTAATCGCCACACAGGCGATGCCAACGGCAGGTGTCAGCGCCCCGAAGCCAAAGGCAATCAGCAACAGGGTGGACAGGAGCGGCGCCGAATAGGCCGCTGCGCCCAGCACCTGGATGTCGCCATGCTTGACGCCGACATCCCAGGTGAAAAACGCAAGTCCCACCGGAAAGGCGGCAAGCGCCAGCACCGATGCCCATTCCAGCGACGATGCAGGCAGGATCGTTTCCTCCAGCGCCAGATGACAGATACCCGAAAGGATTGCGGTCATCACACAGAACCCTGCAACGGCTTCGGTCGGCACCGCACCCAGTCTGCGCGACAGCACGGAATAGCTGGACCAGAACAGACACGAGGCCACCGCCGCCCCATAACCGAGCATCGAGCCGGAGGAAAAACCGACACCTTCCCCGCCGGTGATCAGAAGCACCGCGCCGGCCAAGCCCAGAACCGTTCCAATGACATGATGCAGACGCAGCCGTTCCCCCGGTAACAGGGCGGAAAACAGCACGATCAGGAGCGGCCAAGTGTAGTTGATCAGATTTGCTTCCACAGGCGGCGCGTTGCGGATGGCAGTGAAATAGAAAAAATGAAAGCCGAACAGGCCGAACGTGCCGAATGCCCAAACGCCAAGCGGCTGCCTGAGCAACCGGGTTCTGCCAGTCGCGATCAGCCAGATCAGCGCCATGATGCCGGAGAAGCCGAAACAGAGCGTGTTCAACAGGAACGGAGGCACATTTCCGGAACCGGCACCAAACAGGCCGAGGGTCGCCCACATCAGCACAGCTGTAAGTCCGATCAGCGTCGCCCTCAACTTTTGCTTGTCCGCCATTTCCTGTTCCCGTCTTTTCCGTGCATCGCTCATGGCACGAAATCGCCGCAAGCGAAAGGCCGCAGATCCCGGACAGGGCCTGCGTAGCCGACCGTCAGCAATGCCGCAGCCATTAATTGATCGAAGTCCTTGATCAGCGAACCCGTTTCGGGACATGGTGGGCCAAAGTCTCACTCTTAATCGATTTGCTTTCCGGGGAAATCATGACGACAACGCAAATCAGGGCCCTTCGGCTGGATGATGCTCATAAGCTTGCGCCGCTTATTGCCGAAAATGCTCAGGCGCTGCGGCGCGGTGCACCGCGTCGTCCCGACGCCTATTACGCCGAACGCATTCTGTCGGACAAGACGGCCGAGGTTCTGGGAGCTTTCGAAGGCGACAAGCTGGTCGGCTTCGCAGTTTTCTTCGACCTGCCGGAACTCATTACGGGTCTCAGGATCGGTCAGATGGATGACATCTATGTCCATCCCGATCACCGCAACAAGGGCACCGGCCGCAAGATGATCGAAACCCTGGTCAGCGAAGGCCAGAACCGCGGATGGCTGCATTTGCGCTGGCTCGTACCGGGCAAGAACACCCCGGCGGTTGCGCTCTACGAAAAGATCGCTGAACCCGATCATCGCAAGAGCTACCTGATCCCGATCGACCGCATCGCCGGCGACTGACCGGGCTTCGCCTTCAGGCAGGTTTCAGGCCGCATACCACTTTTCTGGGTGCGGACTGAGGCCATCAAGTGATCAGGATCCCGCGGGAAACAACGGCGGGATCTGGCCAAGCGGCAGAAAACCGATGCGAACCACGCCGCGGTCGACCGAGACCGGCAGCGTGATGGTCCGCACACCGTCGACTTCCTTGGCGGCAGGCTCCAGGCTCTTCACCACATTCTGCAGCAGTGAGAAAGTCTGGTCTTCAGGCGGGAACAACGGCTTCACGCTGTCCAGAAGCGCGTCCGGATTACCGAGGTTCAACTCCAGTGATCCGCTCAAGGTGCCGTCACCCGAAAGCACAAGACTGCCGCTTGCCGTGGCCTTGCCAGCCCCGAGCAGTATCTCGGTAAGCACCAGTTCGACCGGCAATTCTCCGCCCTGCGCCCGCACAAGCGAAACGAGGTCTGCCCCTGCAAGCAGGGCTGTGCCGCCTTCGATACGGGCATGGCTGCGCAGGGAAATCGTCTGCTGAAGTTCCGGCAGAGATTTGAGGCTGAGGTCCTGAACCGTGACGAAACTTTCCAGCGTCGCCGCGCTCTCGGGTTGCTTGCGCAGATGCACTTCGGACTTTTCAGCCGCAAACAGCCCACGGGCGAGGGCGGTGTCGAACGCTGCTTCCGGTTTGTCGATCACCGCATCGAACGATCCGAGCGCATTGTCGCTGAACTTCACGCTGGCGCGGGCCGTCTGCCACGTCAGGCCACCCTCGAGGCCGTTCACCGGCACCGACATGGCCGCAGGCGACTTTGCCTCTAAGATCACGTGCCACGGATTATAGATCAAGGCGACGGCATTCAGCCCGCCGAGCGATGCGGCTGTTCCCCGACGGTCGGCCGAACGCATGTCCGCGCAGGAGACCTCATAGCGGAACGGATAGCCGGCAATGGCAAGATCCGCGCAGCTCACATCCAGGCCCTGGTCCGCCATGCGGACAATTTGCCGGTCGAGTTGTTCCCGCAGCACGGACTGCCCATAAAACCAGGCGGCCGACCAGCCAGCAATTACCAGAACGACAGTTCCTGCCAGCAGGATATACCCGCGTCTGGTTGGTTTCGGCGGCTTGGTCTTGATATCGGACACTGGGAGACACTCTCTTCTGGTTCGGGCGATTTCCGGACCGGTCACACTGCCGACAAGGGCCACCTGCAAGACAGGCGCTGCCGGAGTGCCATTGAAACGACCGGTGCAGCTTGCTATCTCCGCAGCTGCGGTAACACAAGACAGGTCGATATGAGCGATTTTTGGGTCTTTGGCTACGGTTCTTTGATGTGGAACCCAGGATTTGATCACCAGCGCGCCGAACCGGCGCTGCTGCGCGGTGCACATCGCTCGCTTTGCGTCTATTCCTGGGTACATCGGGGTACGCAGCAGAGACCAGGTCTCGTCTTCGGCCTCGACAACGGCGGCGCATGCCGGGGCATCGCCTATCAGGTCTCCGGGGATATCTGGCCGCAGGTGCTGGAATATCTGCGCGCCCGGGAACAGACGACGATGGTCTACAAGGAGCACCATCATCACGTCGAGCTCGACAGCGGCGAGAAGGTGGAAGCGCTGGTCTACATGGTCGATCACGGCCATGCCCAATATGCGGGTTCCTTGCCGCTTGAAGAGCAGCTGGAAATCGTAAGAGGCGCTGTCGGCAAGTCCGGCGCCAATCCGGACTATGTCATCAACACCGCCGCCCACCTCCAGGAAATGGGCATTCCCGATACGGGTCTTGCCTGGCTGGCCGAGCGCCTGAAAGCCTGAGCCAGGCTCAGGGACGGCAGTACAGGTCTTGCAGGATGCTAACGCTCAGGGAACACCCCACCAGCGCAATGTCTGCTCGCAATGATATTTCAAGGCTTGCACCGCAGCGGCCTCGTTCCGGGTTTCCAGCGCCTCGATGACCGCAAGATGCTCGTCCATCGCCGAGGCGATCCGATCCGCAAGAAACGGCCGCGCATGCTGGATGACGGCGATCCGGATACGGTTTGCGGCATAGGCAGCCGACAGCAGCGAATTTCCAAGTCCCTCGCCAAGGTATGTGTGCAGGGACAGGTCCACCTCGATCGCCTTGGGCGGCAGGCTGGCCGCAGGCCCCGTCCGCACCTCGTCACGCATGATCTCGTGACGCCGGCGCAAGGCATCCAGACCCTCCAGATTTCCCTGTGATATACGCCGGCGCGCACCTTCCTGGTCCAGCACCAGACGCACGTCCAGACATTCGCGAATGTTGTCCGGGCTAGCTTCCATCACCTGCAAGCCGCGTTTGGGCACCGTCGTCAGGAACCCCTGCGAGCTGGCGTATTTGACGGCTTCGCGCACGGGCGCGATCGGATAGTCCAACTGGTCGACAAGCTGGGACATCGACAGGAACTGGCCATTGCGCAGCGAACCGCTGCGCAAGGCTTCGACAAGCGCCTGAAAAGCCTTGTCGTTCAGCAATTCACCCTTGTTTGCGTCCTTCATTGCAGCTCCGTCGATCCGGTCCGGATGATCGCAGGTTGTCGCCACTGGCATTTCCAAGCAAAGCCGAAAGGACCTGCTTGAAATTCCGTATAGTCTGTTACCTAACATGCTTTGTAAAATGTTAGATGCAAGCACAAACTTTTTGCAATGCACAGCCAAGAGCTTCCTGCGTCCGGGAGAACGCAAGAAGACCTGCGAATGTCCGGAAAAACACCGAAGCCGCCGGGGATGCGGCCACATGGAGGAGACTATGGCGAATTTATCTGGCAAATCGGGTCCGCGAGACGGAGGCCTCTACAACGAGGACCTGGCGCCGATCCCGGCTTCGGAGCGCAAGTGGGGCGCCTTCGAAATCTTCAACGTCTGGAACAACGATATCCAGAGCCTGTTCGGCTACACGCTGGCCGCATCGCTATTCATCACCTATGGCCTCAACGGTTGGATGGTTTTCGCGGCAATCGTGCTGGCCGGTTTCTTCGTCATGGTGCTGGTCAATCTCACCGGCCGCCCGTCGGTAAAGCACGGCGTGCCCTATCCGGTGATCGCACGCGCCTCGATGGGCGTCTACGGCGCCCGTTTCCCGGCGCTCGTGCGAGGTATCGTCGCCATTTTCTGGTATGGCGTGCAGACCTACTTCGCCTCCACGGCAGTTGCCTTGCTGTTCAACACGCTGCTCGGCACTGAGGGTGGCGCGGAATTCCTCGGCATGACAACGGTCGGCTGGATTTCCTATCTCATCGTCTGCGTCTTCCAGGTTGCCCTGTTCATGAAAGGCATCGACTGGGTCGGCAAATTCCTGAACTGGGCAGGTCCGTTCGTCTACATCGTCATGATCGCCCTGTGCCTGGTGATCTGGTGGAAGGCCGGCAACGGCATCTTCTCGGCTCTCGGCACCATCTTCGAAGGCAGCGAAGCAACCGACCCGCGCGGTCCTGTTGCGGCCTTTGTCGCGGTGGTCGGCACGATGATCGCCTATTTCGCCGCCGTCGTGATCAACTTCGGCGACTTTTCCCGCTTCGTGTCGGATGAACGCGCCATGAAGCGCGGCAACTTCTGGGGCCTGCCGGTTTCCATGGCCTTCTTCTCCTTCATCGCCCTGTTCGTGACGGCAGGCACCGTGGTGCTGTTCGGAGAAAAACTGGTGAACCCGGCTGATATTGTCGACCGTGTCGACAACGTCCTGCTGACGCTGATCGCTGCCGTCACCTTCTTTGCGGCAACGGTCGGCATCAACCTGGTGGCAAACTTCATTCCGCCGGCCTATGACATTGCCAACCTCAACCCGGAAAAGATCTCGGCCAGGACCGGCGGCATCATCACCGCTGTCATTGCCTTCTTCATCGGCGCGCTATGGGTGTCGGTCATCTCGAACATTGGCATTGCCGCATTCGTCGATACGCTTGACGCCTTCCTGGCACCGCTCTACGGCATTCTGGTCGCGGACTACTACCTGGTTCGCAAGCAGAACATCGATGTCGAGGCGCTGTTTTCCTCCGATCCGGACGCCCGCTACCACTACAACAACGGCTGGAACATGAAGGCGATCTTTGCCTTTGCCATCGCCGCACTGTTCTCGGTGGCAACCGTTTGGGTTCCGGCCCTGTCGGAACTCTCCGGCTACGGCTGGGTCATCGGCGCGGTTCTGGGTGGTGTGCTGCATCTGGGCCTGATGCGCCTGCAGACGACCGAAGCCGGCAAGACAGCACAATAAGGCAGCCTGAAGACAGGTCCAGGCGATGATATCGCCTGGACCCGTTCAAACTGAAAGACCGTCTCAACGCATTGGGGCGGTCTTTTTTTCAGACCGGCTGTGCCTTGCGGCGCGTGTCGACTTCTGCAAGCACCGGCGAGGGCTTGCGGGCCGTGCGGGCTTCCTCGATCAGCCGATCGCTGGCCGTCTCGATATCCGTGACCATTCTTTCGTAAAAGGCATTGGGCGCCAGGCCCGGCTCGATCGGCGGCAGAATCTCGACAATCACCGTGCCCGGATAGACCTTCCACGAGGCGCGAGGCCAATAGAGGCCGGCGTTGTGAGCTATCGGGACAACCGGACATTTCAGGTCGCGATAGAGATGCGCGATACCGAACTTGTATTTCGGCTCTGCCCCGGCCGGCCGGCGGGTGCCTTCCGGAAAGATCAGGATCTGGCGCTTCTCGGCAATCGCCTCCTTTGCGGCCAGCATCATTGCCGCCAGCGCTTCGGACCGCTTGCCCCGGTTGATCGGGATCTGCTTGAACTTGGCTGTGTACCAGCCGAAAATCGGTATCCAGCGCAGTTCGCGCTTCAGGATGAAGGTCGGGCTTCTGAAGAGGGGGATCAGCGCCACTGTCTCCCAGGCGGACTGGTGCTTCATGGCGGCGATGAAACCGCCGTCAGGCAGGTTTTCCCGTCCCCGGACTTCCACCTTGATGCCCGCAAAGACACGCATCAGCAGCTGCAACACCCGTGACCAGGTCGGCACCACCCACCAGCCCCAGCGCCGCGGCAGCAGCATGACCGGCGCGAACAGGATCATCAGCACGAACGTGACGAGATAGAACAGGATCTGGAAAAGGGTAGAGCGCAGAAAAACCATGGCACCATAAAGACTGGTCGTGGGTGAAGCCACCGCTCGGCCGTGGTCCGACAGCTGTCAGCGCACACCCTGCACGGTAATCCGAAGTCGGGCGAGGATATACTTCACATATTCGCGCATGAGAAGCCGCATCGTTGCCGGTTCCCTGTACCAGCTGTCCAGCTTCAGGTCCTTGGAAAAGACCGGATAGGCAATCAGGGCGACATTCGGCAGGGCACCGGCAAGTTCCACCTTGGCACGCGGCAGGTGGTAGGCACTGGTGACGACCAGGAGGGACGAGAACCCGTTCTTCTTGACCCAGTTGGCTGTTTCTACCGCATTGCCCGCTGTATTGAGCGCGACCCGGTCAAGATCGACACTGTTTTTTTCCAGCGGCATGCTGGACGCAGTAACGGCGGCAAGCTGTTCACGCGTGGTGCCGGGATGAACGCCTGAAATCAGCAACCGGTTGGCACGGCCTTCTTCCAGAAGACGGATTGCCTCGTTGACGCGGGCATGCCCGCCCGTCAGCACGACAATGGCATCCGCATTTGCGGAAGCCGGCACTCTGGCATTGGCAACCTTCTGCGCGAACATGGCAAACTGCCCGACGGTTCCCGCAACAAGAGCCGTGATGACGGCAACGAAAAGGATCCTGAGACCGAAGCGTTTCTTGCGCGCATCACCGCTTGTGGCGTTCCTGCGCGCTGTGCCCTTGTCCTTTGAAACGGACACACGTCGATCGCCGACGACGGAAGAACCGTCGTCCAGAACGGGGTCTAACACTGTGTCAGCATGGGTCATGGCGCGACTATGATAAGTGATTCGGCCAATTTCACGGCATTGTGCGATAAAATCAATCCACTTTTGCCAAATGGGCCTTGACGGCAAGGCCAGAAGTCAGGGCTGTCAGGATCGCGACGAGGAACACCACACCGAATACACCGAGGTAGCCGGGCAGGCTGACGGAGATGCCGCCGAAGAGAGCCGACATCTGGTCCGACCCCGCCTGGCCGGAGCTCTGCCGGGTCAGCATGTCAACCGTCAGAAAGGCCAGGATGGCCGCAACACCGCCGGAAACACCGCCCTTCAGGCCCAGCATCAGGAAGTGGCGCTGGAATTCACGAGCGATGAAACCGTCTTCCGCTCCAACGAAATGCAGAACGGAGACGACGTCCTTGTTGCCGGCCATGGCTGCCTGGGTCGCAAAGACGACGCTCAAGACCATCGAGCCGAGCACAAGCACCATGATAGCAAAGCCGCCCAGCACCACCGCGCCTGCCATGGCCGACAGACGAGACGTCCAGACGGAATGATCGTCGACGCTCGCGCCCGTCACGTTCTGCGAGACCATCGAGCGCAACTGCGACAGGTTCAGAAGTTCCGGATCCCCGACCGTGATCTGAATGAGCCGCGGCACCGGCAGGCCGTCAAGCTGAAGGCCTTCGCCCAGCCAGGGCTCCAGCAATGACTTGGTTTCGGCATCTGACAGGGCCCGTACGGAATCGATGCCCGGAAACTCCTGCGCAAGCGCAACGGCCTTGTCGATCTCCCGCAGCATGTCGACGCCTTCAGCCGGGCGGATCTGAATGGTAATCTCACGCACCAGATCGTTCTGCCACGCATCGGCTGCATCCCACACCACCGACACTGCACCGACCGTCAGACAGGCCAGAAAGCTCATGATGGCCACCACCAGCGTGAGAGCCCGCCCGGCGACTGCCTGTGGCGGAACGATTGCCGCGGAGGGGCGCAACTTGGCATCATCCCCCTGGGGTGCTTCGTTCTTCGGCCTGGGGGCGGCCTTGCGCGCCGGCTTTCGGCCACGCTTCGGTCGTTCGGCTCGCTTGGGCGGGCGAACACTGGCGGCGCTTGCCTGTTTTTTGTCTGTGTCGTCGGACTGAGCCATCATGCCGCCTAATCGAAAATTGAGAGGCGCCCGTCGGCAAGCACCATGCGCCGGGCGTCCACCTGTTCCAGCAGCGCGATATCGTGGGTCGCGATGACGACAGAAGTGCCGAGTTTGTTCAATTCGATGAAAAGGCGCAACAGACGACGAGCAAGTGGCGGATCCACGTTACCGGTCGGCTCGTCCGCGAGCAGCACCTCCGGCCGGGTGATCAGCGCCCGCGCAATGGCCGCACGCTGCTTTTCCCCACCCGACAGCACCGGCGGCAGCACATGCATGCGATCTCCAAGTCCGACCCATTTCAACAGATCAATCACATCGGAGCGGTATTCGGATTCGTCCTTTCCCACCACGCGCAGTGGCAGGGCCACGTTTTCATAGGTTGTCAGATGGTCCAGCAGGCGAAAATCCTGAAACACCACGCCGATCTTGCGCCGGAGCTTTGGCAATTCCTGCTTGTCGATCACGCTCAGGTCGCGGTTGAAAACCTTTATCAGGCCTCGGGTCGGGCGCAGGGACATGAACAGGAGCCGGATCAGGCTGGTCTTGCCTGCCCCCGAGGGACCGGTCAGGAACTGAAACGACTGCGGTTCGATCTGAAAAGTCAGGTCGCGCAGGATTTCCGATCCCATTCCGTATCTCAATCCGACATTTTCGAAGCGGATCACAAAATTACTCCTGTTGATGGCCCGAACGCTATAGCGTGGCCGTTAACGGTGCATTAATCATATAAAGGTCCATTAAGGACCTGAAAGCCCGTCATAGGATTTGCTTGGCCCTTGTCCAATATTTCGTGCCGGATTTCGACCCCCCGGTTCCAAAGTGAACCGCTAGAGCATGCCATGGCGAAAGGTCTTCGCACATGAAGATCAAATGTCCGGACTGCAGTACGTCCTACGAGATTAAGGTAGAGGCGCTTGGCCCGGAAGGGCGTAGCGTCAAATGCGCCAAGTGCGGCAACCGCTGGTTCGTTTCGCCCGACGATGACGAAGAAGGCGATGTTGCGTTCAGCGCAAAGAACGACGTCGACGAAATTGCACCTCCTTCCGTTGAAGAAGATCCCGCACAGGACGAAGCCGATTGGGCAGCCGACGCGGAAGAAGAAACGTTCGACGCGGAAGCGGATGACGAGGACGACGAACCCGAAGCCGCCGTCGCTCCCGAACCCGCAGCCGCCCGTACGGCCAGCGACGAGGCAAAATTCGCTGCGGATCTGAAGGAAGACGCCAGGACCGGTGAGCCCGAAAACAAGGCCGACATCGAATCCATGGCCAAGCGGCCGAAGATCATCGTCAATCCGAACAAGTTCCGGCGGGACCAGATTGGTGCGATCCTCAACTGGATCCTGCGGCGAAATTATCGGCGCATTGGCGGCGTTGCCCTGTTCGGCGTCGCGGTTGCGGCCTGTGTTTTGTTTGTCCTCATGCGAGACTCGCTCGTCAAACAATCTCCTGACCTGGCAAGCCTGTTCCGGATGATCGGGTTTGAAGTCAATCTGCGCGGACTTGAATTCCGAAACCTGCGCACCTTCACCGAGGTCGAGGACGGAAAGAAAGTTCTCGTGGTCGAGGGGTCGATCCGCAACCTGCTTGATGAACTGAACTCGGTGCCCGCCGTGCGCCTCTCGATCCGCGGTGCGGACATGCAGGAAGTTTATGCCTGGACTGTCGAGCCCAGAACAAAATCGCTAAACGCACTGGACGAAACCCGGTTCAGGACGATATTAGCCGACCCTCCGAAAACCGCGTCCGATATCCAGGTCCGGTTTGTTGAACGCGGCCAACGCCAGGTAGTTCTAGAGTGACCATGACATCAGATATCCATACTCTGTTCGATGAAGACGCCATTGCCCAACGTGTTGGCGCGCTCGCAGAGGAAATCGCCGAAGGCAAACCGCAAAATCTTTTGGTTGTCGCGGTTCTGAAAGGCAGCTTCATTTTTGCGGCCGATCTTGTGCGGGCCATGCACCGGGCAGGGCTGCAGCCGGAAATGGAGTTCATGCACCTGTCCTCTTATGGCGCCGGGACTGAAGGCTCCGACACCATCCGGATTTTGCGCGATGTTGAAAGTGACGTTAACGAGCGCGATATTATTTTAGTGGATGATATCCTGGAATCCGGTCGCACGCTCGCCTTCGCGCGGGAGCGGCTGCTGAACAGGGGCGCGCACTCGGTGAAGATCGCAGCTCTGCTGGATAAACCCGAGCGCCGTAAAGCTGCCATATCTGCCGATTATGTCGGTTTTGCCTGTCCTGATAAGTTTGTCGTCGGATATGGTATGGATATGGGCCACGCTTGGCGGCAGTTGCCCTATATTGGATACGTTGTCGCCCCGGACGACGGAGCGGCTGACGGCAACACAGGAGAGTGAGCATGGCTCGCATTCTTCTTACTGAAGACGATGAAGCTGTCCGCAGCTTCGTAAAGCGTGCCCTGGAGCTTGACGGTCATTCCGTTGAAGCGGCCGAGGATGGCGGCGAAGCCGTCGAGGTTCTGACCCGCGAGAAGGGCAGCTTCGACCTGCTGCTGTCCGACATCAAGATGCCCGTCATGGACGGCATCGCCCTGGCTCTGCATACGGCGCGCGACTATCCACGGCTGCCGATCCTCCTCATGACCGGCTTTGCCGACCAGCGAGAACGGGCCAATGGCCTGGAATCCCTGGTCCATGACGTGGTCACCAAGCCGTTTTCGCTGGCCGATATCCGCAAGGCCGTGCGCAACGCCATTTCCGGCGATCTGCCGAGCGAGACCCGCCGCTACGCGTAAGGCCTGCCGCCGCAATTCCGAAACCCAAGACCCCGCTTCGGCGGGGTTTTTGTTTGGGCTGATCACGCCGGTAGTCACCGTATTCCTTCAGAACACAGAGAATTGAGCAAACGGCCATCCTTCGAGACAGCGCTTCGCGCTTCCTCAGGATGAGGGTGATCTTGCGGCAAAGAAATATCCGAATGTGGCTGGGCTCTCCGCGGGGCTTACAAAGGGCCTCACAATCTCATCCTGAGGAGCGCACGTGCGCGCGTCTCGAAGGATGGGCCACAAACACAAACATCACCGTCAAAAACAACTGACCCCGCCGAAGCGGGGTCATGAAACCTTTGTCAGAAACGGGCCTAGTACCGCTTCAGGAGCCGTTCCAGATAATCGAGCTCCAGCTGCGGCCGGGAAGGATCGGAGAAGCGGCGGCGGAGCTCTTCCAGGATCCGGCGCGCCCGCTGAACATCGATCTCGTCAGGGATGCGCACCCGGTTGTTGAAGTCCGGGCCCTCGGTGCGCCGCGGACGGCCAAGAGGGTCTTCGTCCATCGGCGACGCGCCGTTGGGCGATCCCGGGCCTTCGCCCTGACCCATCATCTGCTCCGTCAGGCCCTGCGCGCCGCGCCGAAGGGCATCCAGGGCGTCGCCCTGCTCGCCGAGCGCCTGCTGACCCTGTCCATCCCCCAGGGACTGCTGAGCTTCGCCCATGGACTCGCCGGCTTCACCCAGCGCCTGGTTCTGGCCCATGCCGTTCTGGCTCAGCTGGTCCATGAGTTCCTGCAGCCGCTGCGCCAGGTCCCCCTGGCCCTCCTGAAGCTGCTGAAGCATCTGTTCCAGTTGCTCCTGGGTCAGCTGTTGTCCCTGGCCCTCTTGTTGCTGACCGGGTTGCTGCTGTTGACCGCGACGCTGCTGCTGCTGATCCTGGTTGAACTTGTGGGTTTCATCCATCAGCTGCTGTTGCCGCTGGATCATTTCACCCAGCTGGTTGAGCATCTCCATCATTTCGCTGGACATGCTGTTGGGCATCATCTGCGGCCGGCCTGCTTGCAGGTTTTCCAGCATCTGCTGCATCTGTGCCAGCAACTCGCGCGCAGCATCACGGGAGCCGGTACGCGCCAGTTCCTCGATCCGGTCCAGCATTTCGGTCAGGTCCTGTTCGCTGAGCGTCTGCTGGTTGCCGTCGAAAGGCTGCATGGCCTGCGGGTTCTGGCGCATCTGCTCGGCCAGTGCCTGCATGTATTCGTTCAGGGCTTCCCGCAGTTGCTGGGTCAGCTTGGCGATTTCCTCGTCGCTCGCCCCTTCTTCCAGCGCCTTGCGCAGGGCCTCCTGGGCATCACGCAGCTTGCGTTCTGCTGCGGAAAGGTCACCGTCCTCGATCGACAGGGCCAGGTCCCACAAAAGCGGCAACAGGGCCTTCAGGTCTTCGTCGGTCCTCGCGTTCACCAGAGAGCCGTAGGCAAAGCGCATGCCCAGATAGTTGCGCGGCTTGAAGTCGAACATTTCCGGCGCCAGCATCAGGGCGTCGAACGCGATGATGACCTCGCTCTGGCTTTCGGCATCAAGCGCAAGATTACGGCGCTGTTCGACAACAGCGCGGGCCAGAGGCTTGCCGAAGCGTCTCTGGGGCAGGGTAATGCGGTACGCGGGCGATTGCCCTTCCTGACCGGCCTGGTCACGTGCCAGCAGCGACAGATTGACTTCAGAACCGGCCCAGGGATGCGACGTCAGGTCCCGGATGGTTTCCGCCGTCTTGGCTGTGCCGGCGCGCGGCGGCAGTGAAAGCGGGAACTGGGGTGCCTCCACAAGCGGGCGCGGAGCCCGGTTGTTGTTGTCCGGATCAGGCAGGGGCGCGATGCGAGCTTCAGCGGCCACAACGCCATAGTCGTCATTCACAAGATAGGAAAACTTGAGCGCACCGCTGAGCTGTTCTTCAGGATCGTCCGTCAACCGGATGTCCGGTGCATCGTCCGGCTTCACCGCGAAGACGTAGCTCAGCATCGGCTCTTCGCCGTTGAGCAGTTCGACGATACCGGTGGTTTCCAGCTCGAGCCGGCGTTCAACCGGCAAAAGCGTTTTCAGATCCGGATCTTCCGTTTCTGTCCCAAGTTCAGGTTCGATCACCTGAGGCTCGGTATCTTCCGCACGGGCGTAGGTCATCTTGAGATCACGTGCGCCTTGCGTGCGGACCACAAGTATCGACCCTTCCGGCACGGAGATCGGCGCACCCGGGTCGCGCAACTGGGCGCTTTCGCCCGTCAGGTAAATCGGTGGCTCGCTGGTATAAAGCGGCGGCGTGACCCAGGCATCGAGACGGCTGGGCGGTTCCACTGTCTTGAACGGGTTCTGAAAGGCCGAGACCAGCCGGCCGAAGTGATCGCCACTGGCTGTCGAAAACCCGATCAGAAGCACACTGGCGGCCAGGACACGAAGCGCCCAGGGATCGCGTCGGAAGGCCTGCGGATCCGGCGCTTTCGAACGGATCGCGGCGACTGCTTCGGCTGTGCGGCGCTGATGCAGGGCCCAGATCGCCTGGCTTTCGCGATCGCTCGCACCGACCGACAATTCGTCTTCAAGCGTTGTCAGTGGACGGTGGGTACGGCCTGAGGATTTCTCGACCCGGGAGAGCGCATCCTCGCGCGTCGGCCAGGCAAGGTGGAAGAGATCCCGCGCCGCCCAAAAGGTGGCGGCAGCGAATACCAGAAGCCCGAGCGGGCCTGCCCAGGCAGGAAGAACCAACCACAGACCAAGCCAGGAAACCCCGACAAACAGGCCGAGTACCACCAGCACCGGAAGCAAAGCACGCCACAGGCGTTCGATGAACAAGGCACGGCGGCTTTGGCGCACCAGGCTGTCCAGCCGGGATCGGATCAAGGCCCGCCAGCCGTAGGTCTCGGAAGAAATCTGCCGTTCTTGATCGGGATCGCTGTCGCTCGGGCTCAATGGCACCTCCGGTTTTGCCCCCCGAACTGCCCGTTTCTCCGGAAACGCAGCCCGCTGGACCTGCCCACCATACAACAAGGTGAGGCATAGCGGGCTGTCCGGCAACCTGTCGGTTCAACTAATTGTCAGCCGATCTGTTCACGAACCCTTGAGCCAGTCCGGAATCCGGTCCAGACCGAGCAGGTCTTCGTAGCTGGTCCGGGGCCGGATAACGGCAAATTGGTCTGCATTTACGAGCACTTCGGGCACCAGAAGCCGCGAATTGTAGGTGCAGGACTGGACTGCGCCATAGGCGCCGGCCGAATAGACCGCCAGCATTTCCCCGGCTTCTACCTTGGGCATATCCCGGTTCTGGGCCAGAAAATCACCGGTTTCGCACACCGGACCGACGATATCGGCCTTGATTCGGTCTGTTTCTTTCCCCGGTTCGCGCACCGGGCGAACCTCGTGATAGGCCTCGTAAAGCGTCGGACGGATCAGGTCGTTCATGGCGGCATCGACAATAACAAAATTCTTGTCGGCGCCTTCCTTCACATAGACGACTTCGGTGACCAGGATGCCGGCGTTGCCGGCAATCATGCGGCCCGGCTCGAACATGACCATGCAGTCCAGTTCGCGCACATGCTTCTTGACCACCTGGGCATAAGCGTCCGGATGCGGCGGCGGATTGTTATCGGTGATATAGGGGATGCCCAGTCCGCCACCGAGATCGACATGGTCGATCGTGTGGCCTTGCGAGCGCAGATCCGTGATCAGCTCGCCCAGCCGCGCAAATGCGTTGTCGAAAGGCTCCAGCTCCGTGATCTGCGAGCCGATGTGCATGTCGATGCCGGTGACCTTGATACCGGGCAGAGCCGCTGCCTCGGCATAAACGTCACGTGCACGCTGCCAGGGAATACCAAACTTGTTCTCGGCCTTGCCGGTCGCAATCTTGGCATGGGTCTTGGCATCGACGTCCGGGTTGATGCGCATGGACACCCGTGCGGTCTTGCCCATTGCAGTGGCGACCCGTGAAAGCTGGCGCAACTCGGGCTCGGACTCCACGTTGAAGCACAAGATGTCTTCCTGAAGCGCGTAGGCTTGTTCGGCCTCGGTCTTGCCGACCCCGGAAAAGACGATCTTCGACGCGGGAACGCCCGCAGCCCGTGCACGGCGCAACTCGCCTTCCGACACAACGTCCATGCCGGCGCCTAGCTGTGCAAGCGTCTTCAGGACCGCCTGGTTGGAATTTGCCTTCATCGCATAGCAGACCAGCGACGGGATATCGCTGAACGCGGCGGCAAACACCTGGTAGTGACGGGTGAGCGTTGCCGTGGAATAGCAGTAGAACGGCGTGCCGACTTCACGCGCGATCGTCTCGATCGCCACGTCTTCGGCAAACAGCTCGCCATTCTTGTAATCGAAGTGATGCAAGGGACGGCCCTCATGCGGCTGGATCAGGTTCAGGGCCGGTCGGTGTTACCAGACCGTGCGGAAGCTGATCGGCATTGAAACGATGGAGCGTATCGGTTGCCTCGGCAGAGCCGGCTTGCTCCGATGCGCAGCCGGCTCTGCCGCTGCGCGCATGGTTTATCGGATCATGAAATCCAGGAAAAAGGGCTTGTCGCTTTGCGGCGCTTCCGGCTGAACCGGTGCTGCCACAGCGGGATCAACCGCGGCGTCCGCCTGCTGCACAGGCGCTCCCGGGTTTTCCAGTCCGCCCTTGCGGCCACACCCTGCCAGGGTCACGCTCAGGCAAAGACCGACCAGAGCCAGGGTTTTGAACCGCATTGTCATCACCATCATGCCTTTTTGGATCGACTGCCCCGCGTCCGGGCGGACACGGGAGTTCTTACAAAGTCACATACCGGTCCTTCTCCTCGCATGACACGGCGCGTTCGGCAAGACCAGTTCGCGCGGTGTGTTGCGGGGAAAGCCGACCTTCAATGGGCCATCAGGCCTTGGCCAGCTCTTTCAGCCAGCGGCGTGCCTGCTTGCGTACGTTTACCGGCGAGGTGCCGCCATAGCTGGTTCGGCTGCGTACGGATTTGTCGACGGACAGCACCTGGAAGATCTCGTTGGTGATCTTCGGCTCCACCGCCTGCATCTCTTCCAGCGAAACCTTGTGCAGTTCGATGCCCTTCTCGACGGCAATCGCCACGATGCGCCCGGTCACGTGGTGGGCGTCGCGGAACGGCAGACCGAGAACACGAACCAGCCAGTCGGCGAGGTCCGTTGCAGTCGAATAGCCAGAGCCTGCGGCCTTCTTCAGCGCCTTGGTGACAGGCTCCAGATCGCGGATCATGCCGGTCATGGCCGCAAGAGCCAGGGAAACGCTGGCCAGGCCGTCGAAAGCCTGCTCCTTGTCTTCCTGCATATCCTTGGAATAGGCGAGCGGCAGGCCCTTCATCATCACCAGAAGCGCTTGCAGGGAACCGTAGATGCGGCCCGACTTGGCACGCACCAGTTCCGCCGCATCCGGGTTCTTCTTCTGCGGCATGATCGACGAACCGGTCGAAAACTTGTCCGACAGTTTCACGAAGCCGAACTGCGCCGAGCACCAGATGACGATTTCCTCGGCAAGGCGCGACAGATGCATGGCGGTGAGAGATGCCGTCGCCAGCGCCTCGATGACGAAATCACGGTCGGAAACGGCATCGAGCGAATTGGCAGACGGACGGTCGAAACCGAGCGCCTTGGCGGTCATGTGCCGGTCGATCGGAAAGGACGTGCCGGCTAGCGCCGCGGCACCAAGCGGGCATTCGTTCATGCGCTTGCGCGCATCGCGTACACGGCCCCGGTCGCGGCCGAACATTTCAACGTAGGCCAGCATGTGGTGTCCGAAGGTCACCGGCTGGGCCGACTGCAGGTGCGTGAACCCGGGCATGACGTCGGCAGCATGGGTTTCCGCCTTTTCCGCCAGGGCCTGCATCAGCTCACCCAGCTGGTCGTCGAGTGTATCGAGCGTGTCGCGCACCCACAGGCGGAAATCGGTCGCCACCTGGTCATTGCGTGAGCGCGCCGTGTGCAGGCGTCCGGCAGCCGGGCCGATCAGCTCAGCGAGGCGCGCCTCGATGTTCATGTGGATGTCTTCAAGCGCGCGGGAAAACTTGAATTTGCCGCTTTCGATCTCTGACAGGATTGTGTCTAGACCTTGAACGATCTTGTCGGCATCGTCCCGCGTCACAATGTCTTTTTCCGCGAGCATGCGCACATGGGCTTTCGAGCCGTCGATGTCCTGCTTATATAGCTTCCGGTCGAAGTCGATGGAGGCGTTGATCTCCTCCATGATGGCGTCCGGTCCCTCAGCGAACCGGCCTCCCCACATGCGATTGCTCATGTCCTGTCCCTTAGAAGGCGCCCCCTTGCGGGGTGTGAACGAATGACAAAGCCAACCGAACCAGCGAAAACCAACAGACGCGGCATTGTTGCCGCCGGGCTTGCGGGTGCAGTGGCCGCCGTAGCGGCTCTATACGTGATCGCTGGACCGAATGGCAACATCGCCGGTGCGCAAAGCTGTTCGGCTGCGCTCGATTTTGCGGCGGCGGCCAAGCCTTTTGCCACTGGAGAAGTGGCCGCCTTCCTTCCGGCAAGTGCTCCGCTGGACCTTCAGCACCTGACCTTCAAGGGGCCTGACGACCAGCAGATGGCGTTGTCGGACTTCGGCGGCAAGACAGTGCTCCTCAATCTCTGGGCAACATGGTGTGCCCCGTGTCGCAAGGAAATGCCGGCCCTGGACGAGCTGCAGGCGGAGATGGGAGACGACAATTTCGAGGTGGTTGCGGTCAATCTCGACCGGGGCGGACCGGAAAAGCCGAAAGACTTTTTGAACGAGATCGGCGTCGGCAATCTCGCCTTCTATCAGGACAGTTCGAACGATCTTCTGAAGGACCTTCGCAAGGTTGCGCGGGCAACCGGTTTGCCGACAACCATTCTGGTTAGCCCGAAGGGCTGCGAGATCGGCACCATGTACGGCCCTGCTGAATGGGCCTCCGGCGAGGCCAAGGCGCTTATTAAAAACGCAATGGCGGCCCCGGACGCCTGACGTCCGGCTGCCGCCAGAAATATCAAGATCATCAGCCCTTTCGAAGCCGGTGGAGGTGACCCTCCGCCGGATCAGACGCTGATGTCGACCGCGTTGCCCAGACCTGGAATGCGGCGCGACTCGCGCCGGTCTTCTTCCTGGGTTGCCTGGGCCTGCTCCAGCCGCTCGGCAACCTGGCGTTCCTGCTGGTTCTGGTCCTTTACCGCATTGGCAGCAAGTTCGCTGCGAACACTTGCAGCGCTGTAGGCGGCCGAGGAAGAGGAACTGTCGATAGCACTCGGCATGATGGGTTACTCCTTCGCCGTGGTGATGAGGCTTGTCCGCAGCCTTTAGTCACCCGTCATCCTTGCAATCGGGCAACTCGGCTTTTTGTTCGTTCGTCTTATGCTTCCAGTCGGCTTATCCGGAAGATGCGTCACATCAGGCCAGGATGTTGACCTGTAATCCGACACCATCTTCCAGCCGACGCGTTTCCGCGCGATTTTCCAGTTGCTCAGCTTGCCGGCTCAGGAATTCTGCCCGGTTCGTGCTGAAACTCGCCTGGCGTTGCGCAATCACGGCTGCAGCTTCGGAGCGTTTGGTCTTGAACGCTTCGGCTTGTTCTGCAACCTGGCCCGCACGCGTGTTGGCCTGGTTCGGCTGATACGCCTGGGATGCTCCATATCCTATTGCTTCAGGCATGGTCGTTCCAATCCTTGGATACGATTTCAAACTTCATCTTGTATGAAATACCTGAATTCAAAGGTAAATTTCCAAAAAAACTCTCAGAGTTGCTGACTCAATTACTGAATTGATCAGAATATTTTTCTTAAAACTTTACGTAATTATGGATAAGCATCTGAAAGACAGGAACTTTCAGAAGCATCTTTCGAGAGGCGCTTTTCAGGCTTCACCCGAAAAAAGACACCCGGTGGAGCAACGAAAACGGCCCGTGCGGGGTAAATCCGCACGGGCCGTTAACAAAACTGCAAAGGAACGGGATCAGGCGCTGACGTCTACCCGTCCGCCGAGACCGGGAGGTGGTGTGGCCTGTTGAGCCTGAAGATTGTCAGCCCCTTGCTGCAGCAGCGCCACCAGATTGGCGTCCTGCTGGGCGGCCATCTTCATCATCTCTGTCTGAAGCGTCTGGGCTGTCTGTGCCTGGGTCTGCGCAACGAATGTCGTGGCGATGCCAACGCTGTCCATCATTAACTCCTGAGGTTGTGGCCACCCTAACCCCCTACCCTTAATCAGGCGTTAACGAATGTCAGTGCCCTTCCCGCAAGACACTGCGCCGGACCTTGCCGGACGGTGTGCGTGGCAACTGTTCCAGCACCTTGTAAACCTTGGGACGCTTGTATTCCGCCAGGTTTTCTGCCGCATGAGCGGCAAGACGGTCGGCATCCAGCTGTCCGGGGAGGGCCGGCACCACGAAGGCCGTTATCAGGCTGACACCTTCGCGCGCAGGCACCGCCGTCACGGCCACTTCCTGCACCTGCGGGTCAGCTGCCAGCACCCGCTCCACTTCTTCCGGAGCGACCCTGTAGCCGAAAGCGTTCATCAGATCGTCAGCACGGCCTTCGTACCAGAAATAGCCGTCTTCATCCGTACGCGCCCTGTCGCCGGTCAGGAACCAGTCGCCCCTGAATGCGGCCGCCGTTTCCTCGGCACGGTTCCAGTATCCCAGCATCAGGCCCGGTTCATCCCTGTGAACAGCCAGAAGCCCTGTCTCCGTTCCGGCCACCGGCACCGGCGTGTCATCCAACTCGCTGAGAATGGAAACCTTCCGGCCTTCCTGGGGTTTGCCCGGAGAACCCGGCTTTACCGGAACGCTGGGGCTGCTGGAGAGATAGGTGGAGATCTCGCTCATGCCGAGCGCTTCATAAAGTTCGCGGCCGGTGCGTTCCCTCCACTCCCGATAAAGACTTGCCGGAAGCGCTTCTCCGGCCGTCAGGCCGTGGCGAAGGTCGGGAAAGGAGGCGGGCGTAACAGCGCCATACTTCAGGATACGCCGGTAGAGACTGGGCACGGCCGCAAACAGCGTCGCCCTTGTGTCTGTCATCAGGTCCGGCCAGAGGTCCGGGTCTCGAGGCCCGTCATAAACAACACTGGTCGCACCATTGGCCCAAGGGTCCATCAAGCCGGCACCCAGCGTATAGGTCCAGTTGAATGCTCCGGCATGAAGCAGTCGGTCGGAAGCGCCGATGCCATACCAGCCGGAATACATGGGCCGGCGCGCACTGGCGGCGCGCTGCGCATGCAGGACGCCCTTCGGCGTGCCGCTGGTACCGGACGTATAGACAAGAAAAGCCGGGTCGTCAGCGTGGGTCTCCGCAAAGTCTCCCGGCTCTGCCTGCTTCAGTTCGACCAAGGCCTCTGGACCCAGCAACGTCGCACTGCCCGCGTTCGGCAGCACAGTATGTCCGTCGTGCAGCACCATCCGCGCGCCGCTATCGGCCAGGATCGCGTCAGCTTCGGATGCAGTAAGTTGGGAAGACGTCGGGATCGGCACGAAACCACCCGCAATCGCCCCGAAGAACGCCAGCGGAAAATCGCTGGAGTGACCGATCCTGAGAAGGATACGGTCACCGGACGAAAGATCCGTGGCGCGCAAACCCGCGGCAACCGAAAGAACGGCCCGCGTCAGCGAGCCATAGCTCCATGTTTCCAGAAGGGCGCCACCGGCCCCGACCAGTTCCAGCGCCGTCTTGCCCGGGTCCGGGGCGGCGCTGGTCAGGCAATAGCGGGCTAGGTTCATCGTTACCGGGGCTTCTGCGGTGGCTGGCGAACCGATTACCGGGTCGGAACCGGGTGTTCGCCGCGGTAATCATAAAACCCGCGTTGGGTCTTGCGGCCGAGCCAGCCTGCTTCAACATATTTCACGAGCAGCGGGCATGGACGATACTTGGTGTCCGCCAGACCTTCGTAAAGCACCTGCATGATCGACAGGCAGGTATCGAGACCGATGAAATCCGCAAGCTGCAGCGGCCCCATCGGATGGTTGGCCCCGAGACGCATGGCCTTGTCGATGGAATCAACAGAACCGACGCCTTCATAGAGCGTGTAGATTGCTTCGTTGATCATCGGCAGAAGGATACGGTTGACCATGAAGGCCGGGAAATCCTCTGCGACGGCAATCTGCTTGCCGAGACGGACGCAGAACCCTTTCGAGGCTTCGAAAGTCTCGTCTTCTGTGGCTATTCCGCGCACCAGCTCGACCAGCTCCATGACCGGAACCGGGTTCATGAAGTGGATGCCGATGAAGCGTTCCGGACGATCGGTCGAAGCGGCAAGACGCGTGATCGAGATCGACGAAGTGTTGGTCGCCAGGATCGCTTCGGGCTTCAGGATCGGGCAAAGCTGCGAAAAGATCTTGCGTTTGACCTGCTCGTTCTCGACGGCGGATTCAATCACCAGATCTGCATCACGCAGAAGATCGAGATCTTCGGCTGCCTTGATGCGATCCAGCGCCGCGTTGCGCTCTTCCTCGGTGATCATGGACTTGGACACCTGGCGCGCCAGGTTGCCGTTGATCGAAGCCAGGCCGGATTCGATCCGTTCCATGGAGAGATCGCTCAATCCCACGTCGAAGCCCGCAAGTGCACACACATGCGCAATGCCGCTGCCCATCTGACCAGCGCCGATTACGCCGACTTTCTTGATTTCGACTGCCATCCTGAAAATCCGATCTTTAGAAAACATCCCGATTGGACGGGTTGCGGCTATTTTTGGCAAGTCTTGCGCCGAACAGCAAGAACCCCGGAGCGAAAACTGTTATTCGCCCCGGGGTCCGTGATCAATTTGCCGCAGGTGTTACTCGACGGCAGCCTTCAATTCCGGCAGCACGTCGAAGAGATCCGCCACGAGGCCATAGTCCGCGACCTGGAAGATCGGAGCTTCCTCGTCCTTGTTGATCGCGACGATCACCTTGGAATCCTTCATGCCGGCAAGGTGCTGGATGGCACCGGAAATGCCGCAGGCAATGTAGAGATCCGGAGCAACCACCTTGCCGGTCTGGCCGACCTGCCAGTCGTTCGGGGCGTAGCCCGCATCGACGGCGGCGCGCGATGCGCCAACCGCCGCGCCGAGAGCATCGGCCACCGGCATGATGACTTCCTGGAACTTCTCGGAAGAACCGAGCGCGCGGCCACCGGAAATGATGATCTTGGCAGACGTCAGTTCCGGGCGGTCGGACTTGGAAAGCTCCTCGCCGACGAATTCCGAAAGACCCGAACCGTCCGTTCCCGCAACGGTTTCAACAGCGGCAGAACCGCCTGCTTCCGCTGCCGCGAATGTGGAGGTCCGCACGGTGATCACCTTCTTGGGATCGCCGGATTTCACGGTCTGGATCGCGTTGCCCGCGTAGATCGGACGCTCGAAAGTATCCGCGTCGACAACAGCCGTCACGTCGGAGATCTGCATCACGTCCAGAAGGGCTGCGACGCGCGGCAGGGTGTTCTTGCCGTTGGCGGTTGCCGGGGCAACGATCGCGTCATAATCGCCTGCGAGGCCGACGATCAGATCGGCGGTCGGCTCGGCCAGCTGGTGCTCCAGCGCATCGCTTTCAGCAAGCAGAACCTTGGCGACGCCGGAAAGCTTGGACGCGGCATCCGCAACGCCCTGAACGCCCTTGCCGGCGACCAGGACGTGAACATCGGTACCAAGAGCGACGGCAGCCGTCAGGGCCTTTGCCGTGGCATCGCTCAGTTCGCCACCGGCGTATTCGGCCACAAGAAGTGTTGTCATGTTTTATCCTCCTGCGACGGGTCTTAAAGGACGCCGGCTTCGTTCTTGAGTTTGTCGACCAGCTCGGAAACGGAACCGACCTTGATACCGGCCTGGCGCGATGCCGGCTCGGTGGTGGTGACAACGGTGAGGCGCGGCGTGGTGTCGACACCAAAATCGGCCGGAGACTTTTCGTCGATCGGCTTCTTCTTCGCTTTCATGATGTTCGGCAGGGACGCATAGCGCGGCTCGTTGAGGCGCAGGTCCGTGGTCACGATGGCCGGCAGCTTCAGCTTCACGGTCTGCAGGCCGCCATCCACTTCACGGGTGACATCGACAGTGCCGTCGCCCAGATCGACCTTGGAGGCAAATGTACCCTGGCTCCAACCGAGGAGGGCTGCCAGCATCTGGCCGGTCTGGTTGCAGTCGTCGTCAATCGCCTGCTTGCCGAGGATCACGAGACCCGGCTCTTCGGCTTCGACGATCGCTTTCAGGATCTTCGCGACTGCCAGCGGCTCGGTGGTGTCGTCGGTCTTCACCAGAATGCCGCGGTCGGCGCCCATGGCAAGGCCGGTGCGCAGCGTTTCGGTGGCCTGTTGCGGCCCGACGGACACGACGATCACTTCACTCGCCTTGCCCGCTTCCTTCAGCCGAAGGGCTTCTTCGACGGAGATTTCGTCAAACGGGTTCATGGACATCTTGACGTTGGCAAGATCGACGCCAGAACCATCCGCCTTCACACGGACCTTCACGTTGTAGTCGATGACCCGTTTTACGGGTACGAGGATCTTCATTTGGTCTCAACCTCTTGCTGGGCCGGCTTTCACCGCACCGCATTCTCCGGCTCTCTGCCCTCATGACGCAAGGTTACAAACGGCAGAATTGAGCCAATCGTGGCGCATGGCGGGGGACGGTACTGACCGACACGGCACCTGTCAATTGCGGTAAAAGGTCTAAGGCGGCAATTTGCCGGGCTTGGAAAAACATGCGTCGCAATGATGATAGTTCGGCAACGCAACAATGCGTGGAAAACCGGGGCTCACCGCAAAAAAGAAACCGCGCGCACCTGTTACGGCAACACGCGGCGACTTCTCTGTTTTCCTGGTGCCGGTCCCCGGTCAGATGCCGGGGGTCTGCGGCGAGAACTTGTCGGACACCGGTTCGGCGAACACGGTCACCCAGGTGCCGTTCTCGTCCCGGCAGGCCGTGCCACGGATGGAAAGGTCCAGCCTGCTGAAGGTGGTCTCGCGAAGGTACTCGCGGCACCAGTGCCCGCTCTTGCTGCGGTAGGTCTTTATCGGCGTCAGGATCTCGCGCCAGTCGCCTTCCTGCCCAACGAACACGGGCTCGCCGCTGACTTTCGTTTCCAGCGCTTCCTGGACGGTCTGCGCCAGGAGCATCCGCTCAGTTTCCATATGTGCGGCAAGAGAAGACACGGCACTGTCCATCCGCGTCTGCATCCAGTAGGTGGTAAAGCCGAATGTGCCGGCAACCATCACAAGTGCGGCGGCGATCTGGATCAGCACGCCTGTCCAGGACGCATGCGCATGACGGGGCGCAGGACCTTCGCGCTTGGCGAATTCCTTTTCGATGAGTGCTTCGAACCGTGCCATTGATTCGTCAGGCACCGGCGCGGCAACCGCTTTTTGCAGAATGGTATTGTCCTTGGACATCTGCTCCAGCAGATCATGTCCGCCACCAGTCGCCTCGATCCGGCGAAGCAGAGCTGCACGCTCCTCTTCCGAACCTTCCTCGTCCAGGATCTTGCCGATATCCTTTGCAAGCAGGATCTGTTCGCGCTTTTCGTCAAATGTCATCACATACCCCCTGGCATGCTGCGCAGCCTGACGCCCTGCGGGGCATCGTTCGTGTCCAGCCACTCGCGCAGTTTCAGTCTTGCGCGGGCAAGCCGGCTGGTTACCGTTCCAATCGGAACGCCGAGTTCATCCGCCACATCCTTGTAGCTTCTGCCCTCAACGGCGATCTTCAGAAGCACCTCGCGGTTGTCTTCTTCCAGCTCGCCAATGAAATCCTGCACTTTCTGGAGTTCCAGGCTGTCGGCGGCGGCTTTCGCACCGTCGTAGCTTTCCTCGAAATCCAGCATGGCAAGGTCGAAAAGCCTAGCCCGGTTTGCGGTGTCGCGAACCGAATTGAAGTACAGATTCTGCAAAATCCGGAACATCCAGCTGTCGAGCCGGGTGGCCGGATCGAACTGGTCGAGCGATCGGATTGCACGTTCGCATGTCATCTGCACCAGATCGTCTGCCTGATCCGGATTCCGGCACAGCCTTAAAGCAAAACTCCTCAGCTTCGGGAGCAGACGGATCATCTCCGTCTTTAACGTATCTTCAGGCAAGGAGTTCTCCGCAAAACCGCTCTCAGCGAGACAACACGTAAGGAGACCTTTTGATCCCGACTTTTTTTAGACTATCTTCGGGAAGAACAAAGATTGCCCAGGTGTTATGCGTGCGAAGGTCGTAAAACCGCTCTCGTCGACTGCCAAAAACCCCTTATTACGAATTGAATCGCATCAGATGAAACGCGCCCGCCAGATTACATTGCAAGACCGCCTCTCTGCGATGTTTCGCATACTGCCGGGTGTTGCAGCTGCGGCAATGATGTTCTCTCTTGTCTACTTCAGCCCCTTGTTCGACATGAAGGACAGCATTGCCGCGGCCGCAGATTCGCATGGTGATCGCGGCAGTCGCAGCGAACGCGGTGACCGTGGAGACCGCGGCGGCGACAGCGGAAGCAAGAGTTCCGGTGGTGACAGCGGCAGCAAGAGCTCTGGCGGTGACAGCACCGGTGGCAGCAGTTCCGGTGGCGGCGACACAGGTGGCAGCCGTTCGGGCGGCGGCGACTCAACTGGTAACAGTTCGAGCGGTAAAAGCTCCACCAGTAACAGTTCGGCAGGAAACAAATCGGCCGGAAGAAGCTCGGAAAGCAAAGGCAACTCCGGTCGCAGCGGAGGCTCCTCTTCTCCTTCCTCCTCCCGCTCTTCGTCGGGTGGATCGTCATCCGGCGGTTCGTCGTCTGGCGGTTCGTCAGAACGAACTTCTTTTAGCTCTGCCACACAAAAGTCCGGTTCAGGCGGTTTTTTAGATCGCATCTTTGGCGGGCGTCAGTTTAATGGTGACAGCGAGCCTTCTGGTGGGTCCCTCAGCGCGCGGGAAGAACGGGAGGCTATCTCGAACGGCTGGCAATAGATCCAAGAGGCGGGATCGGACTTGATTTTTCGTGGGTTTCACGTTCCGAAAGGGACGTTTTTTCTGTTTTTTTTGGCAAATATCCTCACAGGCTGTTCCGTAGTGTCAGTGCAGGACACGCTTGTCTCCCTGCAGGAACCCGCCGCGGCGGAAACCCGCAAACCGGCTTCAAAGCTGCAAGCATCAGACAAATACCGGGCTGAAAGCACGCTTCAAGCTGCGCTGGAGAAGTCTGTTTCCGGCAAAGACCGGAGCTGGAAAAACCCGTCGAGTGGGGCGAGCGGCACAATTACGCCTCTGAAAACCTGGAAAAATACGTCCGGCGACTTCTGCCGCTCCTACCGCGAACGGATCAAGCTGGCTGACGGTCGAATGATCAGCCGCCGTGGAGTCGCCTGCCGCACTGCCGATGCTGTCTGGAAAGCAGCCTAGTTTCCTGACCGGTCCGCATTCTTTTTGAAAACTGTGCCTAGGCGATGTTTCGGTCGAACAGGGGCACACCTCTGCGCCGGAAAAACACGATCAACACGGCACCCGCCGCCATGCCACCGATATGCGCGATCCAGGCGACATCGCTATCGGACGCAATCACGGCATTGACGATCTGATAAAGGATCCAGCCGCCGAGCAACCATCCGGCGGAAAGGCGCAAGGGTATCCGGCCCAGTGCCAGCACCCACACCTTCACCCGCGGGTGCAGCATCAGATAGGCGGCAACAACACCTGAAACGGCGCCGGACGCCCCGATCAACGGCACATCTGAATTGACGTCGATGGAGGCGTAGGCCAACCCGCCGGCTATCGCACACAGCAGATAGAAGACCAGGTATCGCAGGTGCCCCATGGCATCCTCGACATTATCACCGAACACCCACAGGAACAGCATGTTGCCGATGAGGTGCATGTAGCCGCCATGAAGGAAGGCATAGGTGACTACTGACATCCAGTCGGGCAGCATCTGCAGCTCCGGCGACAGATCCCGGATATCGAACAGGACAACCGGGATAAGGCCGAAGGAATAGGAGGACGCGGCCACCGCCTGCTGGGAACCTGCACCCTGATACAGAAGAAAGATCAGGATATTGGCGGCAATCAGGAAAAGGTTCACAAAGGGGCGGGGAACATGGACCAGCCGATTGTGATCGTGAAGGGGAATGAACATTCAGCGCCAGGCCTCCGGCAAGGGGAACTGACCTAACGGTTCTGTCCAGGCACCCAAAGAACGTCCTGCTCACCCTTTTCATTCAGGTACCGCGAGGCAACGAAGAAATAGTCCGACAGGCGGTTCATGTAGCGCACGGCAGCGGGATTGATCTGCTCGCGGGCTGCCAGTTCCACCATCAGACGTTCTGCCCGGCGTGAGACCGTGCGGGCCAGATGCAGGTAGGCAGCGGCAGGACTGCCACCCGGCAGCACGAAGGAACGCAGCGGCTTGAGCTCCGCATTGAGGACGTCAATCGCCTGTTCGATCGCCGTGACCTGGGCATCGGTGATCCGAAGCGGCTCGTACCCAAGGTCCTCACCCGTTTCCGGTGTTGCAAGATCGGCCCCCAGGTCGAACAGGTCGTTCTGGATCCTGCCGAGCGACTGGTCGACCTCCGGCGCAGACTGCCCGGTCTGAAGGCGAATCAGACCAACCACGGAGTTGGTCTCGTCGACGGTCCCGTATGCCTCGATCCTGAGGTCGCTCTTTCGGCGCCGTTCTCCGGAACCCAGCGCGGTCGTGCCGTCGTCACCCGTCTTCGTGTAGATCTTGTTCAGAACAACCATTGTGCCCCCAGTTCCTCCAGTAGTGTCCGGTTATCTTGTCTTAGTGGCCGGTTCCGAAAAAGTAGAGACCGCCCATGACCAGGACAATCACCAGAAACTGAAGGCCGACACGCCAGCGCATCAGGAGCTGCGAGCGGTTAGCCGGCCCGTGACGGAACATGTTCCAGATACCGAGCAGCAACACGAGTGCAACCGCGGCGAGGCCGACGGGAATGAGAAAGTTGATCAGATCTGCCATTTCGTTTTCCTTGTTTCACCACTGTCCGGCGCAGCCACCTGTCGGCAGGCAGCTATTCCTCGCCGTCGGCAGCCCAGATGCAGAACCGGTCGAGCAGACTGGTCGGCAGCACCCGTTTGGCCACCGCCATGACGGTGGTCGGAATTGTTACATGATAGCGCGCTTTCGGCCGATTTGCTTCCACCGCATGCACCAGCCGTTTGACCACGGCCTCCGGCGGCAGCTTGAACGGCCCGGGCTCTCCCGCCTCCATTCGGATGCGGCGCTTTTCGTAGGTCTTACGATGCCGCGACGCCTGCAGACCATCCTCGCCGATCCAGCGCTGAAAATTCGCCAGTGCGTTTTGCGTGAACCGGGTATCGATAGGACCGGGTTCGATCAGGCTGACGTGAATGCCGGTGCCTTTCAGTTCCTGGCGAAGGGTGTCCGAATAGGCTTCAAGCGCAAATTTGGAAGCGGTGTAGGCTCCGCGGTACTTGAGTGCCACAAACCCCAGTACGGACGAACACTGCACGATCCGCCCGGAACCGTTGGCACGCATTGCAGGCACCAACCGGCGGGTAAGATCATGCCAGCCGATGAAGTTCGCCTCGAAAAGCGACCGCAGGGCTTCCGTCGGCAGGTCTTCCAGCGCACCTGGAACCGCATAGGCGCCGTTGTTGAACACCGCGCTCAACGCACCATCGGTCCGCTGCAGAACTTCGCTTGCCGTCGCCTCGATGCTGTCCGGATCCTCATAATCCAGGCGAAAGGCTTCGAAACCAAGATCACTCAACCCGTCAACATCCGCCTGGCTCCGCGCAGTCGGAAAAACACGCCAGTTGCGCCCGCGCATGATGTGGGCTGCCGAAAGGCCGATGCCGGAGGAACAGCCCGTAATCAGGATCGACCGGTGCGCGGAAAAACTCTCCGGATTGGCAATCATCAAATGGAAATCCTGCGGAGTGGAAGACGGTCCGATCCAACTCCTATCAGATAGGTTCGCCGGAAAGCAATTTCGGCACCGGCCCCGCAAAACCGGCAGCTTCCTTGATGAACTGCGTTTTCAGGCCCGGCATCCTGTCCACAATACCAAGTCCGAAATCGCGCATGGCGCGCAACACGTCATTGTCATTGGAAAACAGGCGGTTCAGTACGTCGGTGACAACGCCCATCTGGAACGTGTCGAACCGGCGCCAGCGCTGGTAGCGTTCCAGAACGTCGAAACCGCCGAGATCCTGCCCCAGACGGCGGGCATCCACCAGCACTTCGGCCAGTGCCGCGACATCCTTGAAGCCCAGATTGAGCCCCTGGCCCGCAATCGGATGAATGCCATGGGCGGCATCGCCGATCAGGGCGAAGCGCGGCTTGACGAAATCACGCGCCAGCTTCAGCCCGAGCGGATAGGCCCGGCGCGGACCGTCCAGCTCCAGTGTGCCGAGGTGATGTCCGAAACGGCGTTCCAGTTCCAGTTCGAAAGTAAAGTCGTCAGACCGCACAAGCCGGTCGGCGTCTGCTGTCTTTTCCGTCCAGACCAGCGACGACCGGTTGCCCGGCAAGGGCAGTATGGCAAATGGCCCGGCAGGCAGGAAATGTTCTTCCGCCCGGCCGTTGTGAGGCCGTTCATGCTTCACTGTTGTGACGATGCCGGACTGGCCGTAGTCCCAGTTGACCGTCCGGATACCGGCAAGGTCGCGCAGGCGGGAGCGCACGCCGTCGGCTGCAACGAGCAGCCGGCTTTTCAGAAGGGCCCCGTCTTCCAGCGCCAGTTCGACGTGGTCTGGATGAGTGCGAAAGGTTTCCGCGGTGCCCGGTGCGAAAAAACTCACGCCAAGCGCCTTGGCCGCCTTGTAGAGCGCCGGCATCATCACGCCGTTCGGCATCATGTGGGCGAAGGGTTCACCCTCCGTCGCCTCGCCGCCGAACGTCAGGAAGACCGGGCGAACCGCATCGCGAAGCTTGCTGTCGGTGACGATCATTTCGTTGATCGGCTGGGCCTCGCCCGCAATCTTCTGCCAGATGCCGAGTTGCGACAGCATGCGTGAGGCAGCTGCCGCGATGGCTGAGGCGCGTGGATCCTTGTGGAGGTCTTCCATCGGCTTGGGATCGACCACGGCACAGGTGAGGCCGGCATCGCCCTGCTTCAACGCCACCGCCAGAGACAGGCCGACATAGCCGCCGCCTGCAATCACGACATCGAACATGTCCGGGACGCTTTTTTTCCTCGCCATCGTCTTCTTCTCCTTGCCTTCGGTTTCCCTAAAGGCATCTTGACTTTAACGTCAACTGCCGTCCAAGAGTGCGGTGCCGGGGCTCCAAGCCTCGAACCAAATCACCTGCCGTCTATCTAACAGGGATCGCGCCGATGAACACGGCCATTGATAATCTTCTCCAGATTCTCGACCTGGAACCACTGGAACGCAACCTGTTCCGTGGTCGCAGCCCGCAGGTCGGCTGGCAACGCGTATTTGGCGGGCAGGTGATCGGCCAGGCGCTGGTTGCCGCCTCGCGCACCGTGGTGGAAGACCGTCACGTCCATTCCCTGCATGGCTACTTCCTGAGGCCCGGCGATCCGTCAGTCCCCATCATCTACGAAGTTGACCGCATCCGCGACGGTGGCAGCTTCACCACCCGGCGCGTTGTCGCGATCCAGCACGGCGAAGCGATCTTTTCCATGTCCGCCTCCTTCCAGGTGCATGAAGAGGGGCTGGAGCACCAGATCGACATGCCGGACGTTCCGACGCCTGAAGATCTGCCCAGCGAACAGGAACTGAAGGAAAAATTCCTGTCGATGGCCCCGGAAAACATCCGCCGCTACTGGGAGCGCGAGCGACCGATCGAGATGCGCCCGGTCGACATGACCCATTATTTCAGCAAGAAGCCCCTGCCACCGCAGCAGTATGTCTGGGTACGGGCGACGGGCCCACTGCCGGACGACGAACGCATGCACCAGTGTGTCCTCGCCTATGCTTCCGACATGACGTTGCTGGACACCTCGCTGTTTCCCCATGGCACGTCCGTCTTCAGCCCGAAGATCCAGGCCGCCAGCCTGGACCATGCCATGTGGTTTCACCGTCCTTTCCGCGCCGACGACTGGCTGCTTTACGCCACCGACAGCACCTCATCTTCCGGCTCACGCGGGATAAACCGCGGATCTCTGTTCACCAGGGACGGGGTCCTGATCGCCTCGACCGCCCAGGAAGGACTGATCCGTCTGCGCAAGAAAGATTGAGTTTCCGAGACGATGGTGCAGTCACCGCTGGCTGCTACTCAAAACCTCAGAGCCTCATCCTGAGGAGGGCCTTAAGGCCCGTCTCGAAGGATGGGCCACTTGTTCCTGTGGGTGCCGCCCATCCTTCGAGACGCCGCTTCGCGGCTCCTCAGGATGAGGGATCCCATTGGAGAGCGCCGGGGTATTGCAGACCTGCCGCCTACCTCACCGGACTGGTAAAGCCCGACACCGCCAACGGATTGTCGGTCAGGGCCTGGTGATCCGGCGTATCGGGCAGCAAGGCGCCCGAAAAGGCTTCGAACATGCGCCTGACGAACCCTTCCGGCAGGTCCTTGGTGATGAACACCATGCGGGTTCGCCGGTCCTGATCCGGCCAGGCTTCCAGTGTTGCTGGCGGATGGAAGACGTGCTGGACACCGTGGATCACCACGGGCCGTTCAGGATCTTCAGCCAGTTGCACGATGCCCTTGACCCGAAGCAGTTTCGGTCCGTGCGCCGAACGCAGCAGATCGAGGAACATTTCCAGCGCAGACGCCGGCACCGGTCGATCTGTCGACAGGGTAAAGGCCCGGATGGCATCGCTATGCCGGTTCACGTCATGAGCATGATCGTGGTGATGCCCGTGCGAATGGCCATGTGCATGATCGTGGCCATGACCGTGACCGTGACCGTGATGGTGGTCATGCTGCTGGTCTTCGTAGGCTTCCGCGTTCAGCCAGGCAGCCACGTCCGGGATCTTGCTCTTGGGATCATAAAGACCGGCGTTGAAAAGATTTTCCACAGTTGCATCATCCGCCTGGGCGTCCAGCCGGCGAGCGCCGGGATTGAGCTGTTGCAAACGCTGCTTGAGGGCGTCGAAAGAGGCCCGCGCCTCTTCGTCTTGAACGAGATCGGTCTTGGTGAAGACCAGCCGGTCGGCAACAGCGGCCTGCTTGCGCGCTTCTTCGTGATTGTCGAGGGTCGACAGACCGTTGACCGCGTCCACAAGCGTGATCACGCTGTCGAGCCGGTAGCGCATCACCAGATAGGGATGCAGCATGACCGTGTGCAGGATGGGCGCCGGATCCGCCAGACCCGTCGTCTCGATGATCACCCGGTTGAGCCTGTCCATGCGGCCGTTATCCAGTCGGCGCAACAGGTTTTCGAGCGTCGTGACAAGATCGCCGCGAATGGTGCAGCACAGGCAACCGGAGGCAAGCTCCACGATGCCGTCGCCGGCCTGATCGACAAACAGATGATCGAGCCCGATCTCGCCGAATTCATTGATGATGACCGCTGTGTCCGCCATCGACGGATCCTTCAGGATCCGATTGAGGAGCGTCGTCTTGCCCGACCCCAGAAACCCGGTCAGGACTGACAGGGGAATGGGGGGCTTCGGACCCTTGGTTTTTTGTCCTTCGGCAACCGGTGTCGGCGAGGCCATGGTATCTCTCCAGATGCATTCGCCGGTCCTTGATCGGACCCGGCGGACTTTCCGCAGACACATAGGCAGAAAGGCGGGTCAGCGCAAATGCTGGTCCCGCCACGTCGGCTTGTTCAGTTGGAAAAATGTCCGGCTGACGCCGAATCACCCCGCGTTGAGGATGATGTCTTCTTCTTCGGAGGCCGCTTCGGCGTCCTTCTTGTCGAGGGCGACAATTTTCCTGTCGGCCTCGTCCTCGGACAGATCCATCGGGGTCAGATCCTGGACGATGTCCGCTTCAGACACTTCCAGTTCGGCTTCCACGTCTGTGTCGCTGTCGGCTTCGAACTCGAAGTCGTCGAGTTCCTCTTCCGCCTCGACATCAACCACGAGCCGGACAGCCTCCGCCGCCTTTCGCAAGGTGGCGATCACATGGTCGACCGAAACCCCTTCCTCCAGTTGATTGGCGGAAAGTTCCGCAAGGCTCGCCAGAGCCTTGATGGTGGCGGTGGATCTCGGTTCAATCATCATGCGATCTCTCGACCTGTTGTACCGGCATATTCTGTGCCGCAGTGGCATTTCGAGGTCCGGCAGGGAGCACGCCTTTGCCAGAAAAATGCTTACTGCAGTGTTAAGGAGTAGCGTAAATAAAAGGTTAACTCCGTTAACCGCAACGCTACATCATCGGCACCGTCAAAGATCTGGAAATCGAATTACTTGCGAGGACTTGGGGAAGGAACCGGAACGGTGAAATCCAGACCCTTGCGGAAGATCGATCCGGGTGAAGATTTCGAAAGTTCAACCGCGGCTCCCGGGCGTGACACGGTATCGCCACCCTGCGGAATTGCGCCTGCGGTTTTGGCATTGGCCGTCAGCTGCATCTTCGCCCGGATTTCGTTTTCTGCCCGCCGCACGGGATTGGCGACCGGCAGCGGTACGTCTTCCGCGGCAATATCCTCGCCCGCGATGGCTGCGACCGCTTCGCTGGCGGCACCGGCGGGAACGGTGCCCGGGCTGACGGAAGGCGACCCTTTCGGGTTGCCGAGGCCGACATCCAGCGGACGGTAGGCAATCCGGCGAGGGCCGAGCGTACGATCAAGGATCTTTGCCCAGTCCGGTTTGCCGTTGGACAGCTTGAAACCGCTGTCGTCTAACTTGTCCTCATCGGATTTGTTGGCCTTGGCGAAGAACAGGAACCCGCCCTGCTTTTCCTTTTCCATGTCGAACCGGGCCATGTAACCCTTGGGACCCGGGCTCTTGTTGCGCCGGCAGTAACCGTCGGCCGGCGGATTGCCGCTGGTGCCCGAAAGGCTCGTGATGCTACGGCCGCCGCGCTTGCGGAACCCTTCGTCAAAAAGCTGGCGTGCAAAGGCGGTGCGCTCCAGACCGGAACCCGCGCCAAGGATAATCGCGATCAGGGTCTTGTTGCCGCGCGTCGCGGAGGCGGCAACATTGTACCCGGAATTGCAGATGTAGCCGGTCTTCATGCCATTGGCGCCGGGCACGCGCAGCAAGAATTCCCGATTGGCCGACCGCAGGGTCTTCTTGCCGAAGCGGATCCCCGGGTGGTCATAGTAGTTTCGGGATTCCGGAAAGTCCCGGCGCAGCGCCAGGGCCAGAATGGCAAGGTCCCGCGCCGTGGTCACCTGCCGGTTGTCTGGCAGACCGTGCGGATTGTAGAACCGGGTATTGGACATTCCCAGGCGCTGAGCTTCCGCATTCATCATGGCGATGAAGCCGGCTTCAGATCCCGCGATCGACTCGCCGAGCGCTACCGCAACATCGTTGGCCGACTTGATCAGAATGATTTTCAGCGCCGTGTCGACAGTGAACCGCGTCCCGACCTTGAACCCCATCTTGCTGGGTGGTTCGGCCGCGGAGTTCTTGGATTGCACGACCGCGCTGTCGAGCGAGGCGCGGCCTTCGCGGATCGCCTTGAAGGTGACATAGGCCGTCATGAGCTTGGTGAGTGAGGCCGGGTACCATTTGCGCGTGGCGTTTTCCTGCTCGATCACAGCGCCGGAACTCGCGTCGATCAGGACATAGGCACCTATATCCGCCCGTGCCTGGCTCATGGCCAGACTCATCACAAGAGCGGTTACGGTCAGACAAACGGAAGTCAGGCGGCCAATCGGGCTCAAAAACACGGTTTCCCTCGCTCGTCATCCAGCGGATGACACGTCGCAATTGGGCAATGGCAGTATGAATAGCTGCTGTCTTCTTAAAAAACCGGAACATCGGCGCGAGAGCAACCCCTTCCTCAAATCCACTCCACGCCAATCTTTCTTGCAATTGCCTTATTTTTGAGCAACTTTTGCGAGCAGGCATTGATAAGCTGCGGGAAACAGGGACTTTTTTCGCCGGTGTCGTCTTGCCTTTCTACTTGCCGGCCTTGGCCCGGCTCTTGCTAAGATTGCCGAGGGCATATTGCCCATTGCGGCCCGGCGACGGTCTGGACCAATTTGAACAGATGTGAAAAATAACAATGACTGAATGAGCCCGCAGGGGGGGCGGTCAAGCAATGTATGATGCTGGTCTGGCATCAGAAACGGGCGGGAAAGCCGTAGTTCTTCAGCGCGTGAAAGGCATCGGCAAGGTGCGTTTTTCGGCGCCGGACGGCAAAACCCGTCTGACCGATCTGTATCAGAGCGGGTCGGCCAAGGTTCGCCTGCCGAAGGTCTATGATACCCCTGCCACAGCCGTTCTCATCAACACCGCCGGCGGTCTCACCGGAGGTGACCAGCTCGACTATGAAGTCGGGGCTGACGCCGGTGTACACGTAATTGTGACCAGCCAGACGGCCGAACGTGCCTACCGCAGCCCGGGCGGCACCGCCCAGGTGAGCGGCCATTTCACGGTCGGACCCGGTGCGACCCTGGAATGGCTGCCCCAGGAAACCATCCTTTTCAACGCCTCGCGCCTTCGCCGCACGCTGCAGGCGGACCTGGAAGGTGACGCAAGGCTGATGATGGTCGAATCCTTCGTCCTTGGCCGAAAGGCGATGGGCGAGCAGGTCAAGTCCGTATTCTACCGCGACAGCTGGCGCATCCGCCGGGACGGGAAGCTGGTGTTTGCCGACGACATCCGGCTGGATGGCGACCCGGCCGACGCGCTGACCGGCCCGGCTACGGCCGCCGGCGCCCTGGCCGCGGCAACCTTTGTCGATTGCTCCGCCGATGCCGAAGACCGGCTCGCCAGGGCAAGAGAGCTGATCGAAACATTGCCGGATGGAACCGCCCAGGCGGCCGCCAGCGCCTGGAACGGCTTGCTGATAACCCGGTTTGTGTCCAATGATGGCCGCGGCTTGCGCACGGCCCTGATGTCGTTTCTCACCGGATACCGAATGACGGCGCTGCCGCGCGTCTGGTATTGCTGATTTGGAGGACTTTCTTTCATGAACCTGACGCCCCGCGAAAAGGACAAGTTGCTCATTTCCATGGCCGCGATGGTCGCCCGCCGCCGCCTGGAACGGGGTGTGAAGCTGAACCATCCGGAAGCCGTCGCCCTGATCACCGATTTTGTTGTCGAGGGGGCCCGTGACGGGCGCACCGTTGCCGACCTGATGTCCGCGGGCGCCAAGGTACTGACACGCGACCAGGTGATGGAAGGCGTGTCCGAGATGATTCACGATGTTCAGGTCGAGGCCACCTTTCCTGACGGCACCAAGCTCGTGACCGTGCACGAACCGATCCGCTGACCGCAATTTCCAAGGAGACGAGCATGATCCCCGGAGAACTGTTTCCCGCCGAAGGCGAGATCGAACTGAACACAGGCCTTGAGACCGTGACGGTGGAAGTCGCCAACACGGGTGATCGGCCGATCCAGGTCGGCAGCCACTATCACTTCTTCGAAACCAATGAAGGCCTGTCTTTCGACCGGGAAAAGACCCGCGGCATGCGCCTGGATATTCCCGCAGGCACAGCCGTGCGCTTCGAACCCGGCCAGTCCAGATCCGTGACACTGGTGCCTTATCGCGGCAGCCGCACGGTCTACGGCTTCAACCAGAAGGTCATGGGCGAATTGTGATCAGATCCGCATCATCTCTTTCGTTTTCGCTGATCGGGCTCGGTCTTCTGCTCGCCGGACCTGTCGCCGCGCAGGAAACACCCAACTGCGAAAATGCCATGACGCAGTCGGAGATGACCCAGTGTGCCAACATCGACTGGCTGAAGGCGGATGCGGAGCTGAACGCGGTCTACAGATCCGCAATGGAAAAGATGACCGAGACCGACGCTTATTTGCCGGAAGGGCTGAAGGGGGCGGTCGAAACATTGCGCGAAGCCCAGCGTGCCTGGATCCCCTATCGTGACAAGGCCTGCGACGCCTACGGCTTTCTGGCCCGCGGCGGAACCATGGAACCCATGCTGGTCTACGGCTGCCGCGCAGATCTGACCCGCAACCGCATCGACGAGTTGAGACAGCTCGGCGAAGGTCTGGGGAATTGATGCCTGTGCGCGGTGTGACCCTTCCTGCTTTAGCCCTGTTTCTGGCCACCGCCGGCACGGCGGTTGCTGAGGAAGAGAAGGTCAACGACAACATCGACTGCGGCTATCCGCTGACCGAAGCCGAACGCAGCTTTTGTGCCGACAAGGCCCTTGAAGACGCTGACACGCGCATGAAGGAGGCCTTCGACCGGCTGCGTGCACGGCTGGTCGAGATCGATGCGGAATTGCCGGAGGAGCTGAAGGGCGCCCCAGCCAGCCTCGACGATGCCCAGGCCGCCTGGAAAACCTACGCCGACAAGGATTGCACCGCCTACAGCTTCCCCTTCAGGGGCGGCACACGCGGCAACGAACTGTACCGGAACTGCCTGATCGTCCTCACCATGAAACGCACAGAGGATCTGGATGCGACGGTTGAGGACTACGCGAATTAAACACACCGATTTCTGATCGCCGATTGGAGACTAGATATGGCCTACAAGATGCCCCGCGCCGCTTATGCGGACATGTTCGGACCGACAACCGGCGACAGGCTGCGCCTTGCGGATACCGATCTCATCATCGAGGTGGAAAAGGATTTCACCACCTATGGCGACGAGGTGAAGTTCGGTGGCGGCAAGGTTATCCGTGACGGCATGGGCCAGTCCCAGGCACCCCGTTCCGCCGGCGCCGTCGACACGGTCATCACCAATGTGCTGATCATCGACCACTGGGGCATCGTCAAGGCCGATGTCGGGCTGAAGGACGGCCGGATCGTCGGCATCGGCAAGGCCGGCAACCCGGATGTCCAGAACGGTGTCGACATCATCGTCGGTCCCGGCACGGAAGCGATCGCCGGGGAGGGCAAGATACTCACCGCAGGTTCGATCGATGCTCATATCCACTACATCTGCCCGCAGCAGATCGATGAAGCCCTGTGCTCCGGCGTGACCACCATGATCGGCGGTGGCACCGGTCCGGCAACGGGCACCAACGCGACCACCTGTACACCCGGCCCGTGGCACATCACCCGGATGCTTCAGGCAGCCGACAGCTTCCCGATGAACCTCATCTTCGCCGGCAAGGGCAACGCCTCCCTGCCTGCCGCGCTGGAAGAGCAGGTGATGGCGGGGGCCGCAGCCCTCAAGATCCACGAAGACTGGGGCTCCACACCGGCGACCATCGACAACTGCCTGTCGGTTGCCGATGAATACGACGTCCAGGTGATGATCCACACCGACACCTTGAACGAGTCCGGTTTTGTCGAGAACACCACCGCTGCGTTCAAGAACCGCACCATCCACGCCTTCCACACCGAAGGGGCCGGCGGCGGCCACGCACCGGACATCATCAAGGTGGTTGGCGAACCCAACGTCATTCCGTCGTCCACCAACCCGACACGGCCTTACACGGTCAACACGCTGGAAGAGCATCTCGACATGCTCATGGTCTGTCACCACCTGCACAAGGACATTCCGGAGGACGTTGCTTTTGCCGAAAGCCGCATCCGCAAGGAAACCATTGCGGCGGAAGACATTCTTCATGACATGGGTGCGTTCTCGATCATCTCCTCCGACAGCCAGGCCATGGGCCGCGTCGGTGAAATCATCATCCGCACCATGCAGACCGCGCACAAGATGAAGGTGCAACGCGGCCGCCTTTCGGATGAAACCGGCGAGAACGACAACTTCCGGGTCAAGCGCTACATGGCCAAGACCACCATCAACCCGGCCATCGCTCATGGCCTGGACGAGTACATCGGCTCGGTTGAAGTCGGCAAGCTGGCCGACCTCGTGCTCTGGGACCCGAAATTTTTCGGTATCAAGCCGGCGCTGGTGCTGAAGCTCGGCTCCATCGCGACCGCTCCGATGGGCGATCCGAACGGGTCCATCCCGACACCGCAGCCGGTGCATTACCGGCCGATGTTCGCCTCCTACGGCAAGATGCTGACGCACAGCCGTGTCACCTTCGTGTCCCAGGCGGCCTATGACACCGGCGTCAAGCACAAGGCAGGTCTCGACAGCCTGGTACTTCCGGTCAAGAACACCCGTGGTGGAATCTCCAAAAAGTCGATGATTCACAACAACATGATGCCAAAGATCGAAGTGCATCCGGAAACCTACGAGGTGCGCGCCGACGGCGAACTGCTGACCTGCGAACCTGCCGAAGTGTTGCCGATGGCCCAGCGCTACTTCCTGTTCTAAGCTCCGCAAGAACGCGTTCGGGAGAGGAAAGGCATGTATAAGATCGTCGGATTTCCGCGGACCCGCGCCATGCGGGTAATGTGGCTGCTTGAGGAACTGGGCGAGCCTTACGAGGTTGACCCGGCTCTGCCGCAGTCGGATACCGTCAAGGCGCTCAATCCAAGCGGCAAGGTGCCCGTGCTGGTCGACGGTGACGCCGTCATCACCGATTCCGTCGCAATCTGTACCTATCTGGCCGACAAGCACGGCCGGTTTACCTTTCCTGCCGGAACTCTTGATCGCGCCCGCCAGGACAGCATCACCCAGTTCGGTGTCGATGTGCTGGAAGGCGCGCTCTGGACCGCTGCGAAGAACACCTTCATTCATCCCGAAGATGTCCGTGTTCCGGCGGTCAAGGACGTCTGTCGGCTCGAATTCGAGCAAGGCCTGAAAACGCTGGAAGCGCTGATCGGTGACGGCCCCTATGCCATGGGCGAAACCTTCACCATTGCCGACATCATCGTCGGGCACTGCTCCGGCTGGGCACTGGCCGCCAAGTTCGACCTGCCCAAAGAAGGTCCGGTCTACGATTATTTCAAACGCCTCAGGGAGCGTCCCGCTTTCCAGGCCATGATGGCAAAGGTGATGGAAGCCGCATGATCCGCGTCGCGAAAATCCACAAGGCCGAAACTTGGACCGGCGATGTCACCGACCGGGTCACGCTTGACCGGGAAGACCGGTATCGGCGCAGGGCAGTCCTGACCGGCGCAGCCGGGTTGACCTTCCTGCTGGATGAACCGATGGCGATCCATTTGCGCCATGGCGACGGACTGGAACTTGAAGACGGTCGGATCGTCGAAGTTCTCGCAGAACCTGAGGAAGTAGTCGAAATTCACGCCGACGACACCGCCCACCTGGTGAAGATCGCCTGGCACCTGGGCAACAGGCACCTGCCGACGCAGCTCATGGGCAATACCCTGCGGATCCGGCGGGACCACGTGATTGAAGACATGGTGGAAAAGCTCGGCGGCCGGCTGACCAGGCTATCCGCACCCTTCGATCCGGAAGGCGGCGCCTACGGCCATGGTCGCACCCACGGCCACGATCATGGGCACGGGCATTCCCACGACCATCATCACGGGCACGGGCACGACCACGATTCCGGACATTCCCATGACTGAGCCCTCAGCTCCGCGACTGCCCCTGTCACCGCAGGCGCTCTACCGGCTACAGGCCTTTCTCTCACCGGCCTTTCCGATCGGCGCCTTTACTTACAGCCACGGGCTGGAACAGGTGATCGAGCAGGGCGGGGTGGCAAGTGCGGCGGAACTTGGCGTCTGGCTGCGTGAAATCCTCCGCTTCGGCGCTGGACGAAGCGACGCCATCCTGCTGAAGGAAACCTACAGGTCTGCTCTTGCGGGAGATCGAGCGACCGTTGACGAGCTGCGTGACCTGGGGCTGGCCCTGCAACCCTCCAGGGAGCGGCATCTGGAATCCAGTGCCCAGGGCAGCGCCTTTTTCAGAGCCGTGTGCAACAGCTGGATGCCGGAAGCGGGCACCGAGGCCGCACGCCTGTTTCACGAATTCGCGGGCAAGGAAAACACCTCCTGGCCTTACCCGGTAGTGCTGGGACTTGCAGCTGCGGCTCACGGCTTGCCGGTGGATGCCGCGCTTCACTGTTTCCTGCATGCTTTCGCGGCCAATCTGATTTCCGTCGCCGTGCGGGTGGTACCGCTTGGCCAGAGCGACGGCCAGAAGGTGCTGGCTGGTCTGGAACCGGTGATCTTCGAAATTGCAGAAGAGGCCGAGGCGGCAGGTCTTGACGATCTCGGCACCTCCACCTTCCTTGCAGATATCGCCTCCATGGCACATGAAACCCAGTATTCGAGGTTGTTCCGTTCATGACTTCCCAAAATGGTCCCTTGCGCGTCGGCATCGGCGGTCCCGTCGGTTCCGGCAAGACCACGCTGACCGACAAGCTGTGCAAGGCCATGCGCGACCGCTACTCGCTCGCCGTCATCACCAATGACATCTACACAAGCGAGGACGCCGAAGCCCTGATGCGCTCGCAGGCCTTGACCAGTGACCGCATTCGCGGTGTCGAGACCGGCGGCTGCCCGCATACGGCAATCCGTGAAGACGCCTCCATCAATCTGGCCGCCGTGGCGGACCTGACCAAAAGCATCCCGGATCTCGACCTGATCCTGATCGAATCCGGCGGTGACAACCTGGCCGCAACCTTTTCACCGGAGCTCGCCGACCTGACGATCTACGTGATCGATGTTGCCGCCGGCGAGGAAATTCCGCGCAAGGGCGGGCCGGGCATCACGCGCTCCGATCTCCTGATCATCAACAAGACCGACCTTGCGCCCTATGTCGGCGTCAATCTGGAGGTTATGGACCGGGATGCAAAGAAGATGCGCAAGGAACGACCCTTTGTTTTCGCCAATACAAAGGCGGGAGAGGGCGTCGAATCCGTGGTAGACTTCATCGTCCAAAAGGGTGGGCTGAACGCTTAAATCTTCGATGTTGATGGCCGAATGATCGCTGGCAGACAGGATGCCTGCGCGCATAACAATGCGCTCTGGTGCGATGCGGTCCTGAAAACCGCAGGTGCGAAAACCGAGTTTCATGCAGGGTTCTGGTGCGCTCGGGACAAGGCCCTGCCGCTCTATCCGAACATCGTCACCCTGTCGCCGAAGCAGGGAGCGGATTTTTATGCCGCGCTGCCCGATTTGCCGCAGGGGGCCGGGGTAAAGGACAGTTTCGACAGTCTGGATCTGGCACCTTACGGCTTTCAGAGGCTTTTTACCGGCACCTGGCTGTTTCGTCCGCCGCCAAGTGCCAAACGTGCCTCGATCAGCTCCGATTGGCACAAGGTGGCGACATCGGAAAGCCTGAAGAAGTGGCTGGCCGGCTGGAACGAGAACGAAAGCCTCCATGCCGTTTTCCCGTCCAGACTGCTGGAACGCAAAACCATTGATTTCGCCGCCATCGTCAAGGACGGCAAGGTGAAGGCAGGGGCGGTCTTCAACACCGGTCCGAAGCTTGACGGCAAGGATATCCTTGGCCTTTCAAACGTCTTCTGCCGCAAGACCTGGCTCTACAGTGCTCTGCGCGATCTTCTGGAACCGTTTCCGAACCGGTCGATTTGCACCTACGAAAATGACGCAAGCGTGCTACCGGTCTATCGACAACTCGGTTTCGAGCCTTGCGGACAGCTTTCCGTCTGGCTGAAACAGTAGCTCCGGACAGGGCGAAGCCCGCAACTTTACAGCTGCGGGCTCCGATTTTCGTTGATGACCGGTCGCGCTATTTCACCGTCACGGTCTGCCGCGCAACGATTTCCGCGTCACCTGCGGACAGCACGAAGCGCAGCTCGTAAGTGCCCGGCTCTTCCGGTGTCCGCACCTCCACAACGCCGTTGGAGATGTTGTCCGCAATCTCCCAGGCGCCCGGCGCCGTACTCCAGGCATCCTGAGACGGTTCGGCAAAACCGATGAAGTTGCTGCTGTTGGCAGGGCCGCTCGCCTTTACGCTGACATAGCTGGCGGCCGGAACTTCGGACGGGCCCTCCAGCGTCACCTTCGGATCCGTGATCTTCAACGGTTGGCTGGCCAGGATCTTCGATCCGTCGGACGTCGAGAGAATGTAACGCAGCTCGTAATCGCCCCGAGCCAACGGCGCGATGATCGAGACGCTGTCCCCATCCGGACGTTCGTAGGTCACATAGGCCGAAGGGTCGGAGCCGACCGGCGCGATGCCGATCCAGTCGTCGGGCGCCTTCGGGCCGCTCCAGGTCACGTTCAGCCTGCCGGCCGCCTCAACCGTGCTGTCGGCCTGAAGCGTTGCTGCACTTTCGCCAACGGTTAGCGGTTGGCGCGTCAGGATCGTCTGGTCGATGCCGGTGACATAGATGACGTCATAGGTGCCGGCTTCGCTCGGTGCCTGAAGGGTGACGGGAGACCCGTCGGCAGTGCCTTTCCAGCGGCCCTGGTAATCGTCAACCGTGCCGTCCTTCGGAACGATCCCGATCCAGTCCTCCGGCCCGTTCGGACCTTCGAAGGCAATCTCCACCGGCTGACCGGCGGCAACTTCGGGGGCGTAGGTCAGGATTGCCTGGACTTCGGTCACTTTGATCGGCGCCTTTGCCAGAACACGTTCACCGCTATCGGCCCAGACATAGACGATTTCATAGTCGCCCGGCTGGGTTGGCAGGGCCAGTTTGGCGGGATTACCGTCGCGCACATACACCCAGAGATCCCGTTCGAGCCTGTTTCCGTCCGGGGTGACGACACGCAGGAAATCACCATCCAGGCCCGGGCCTTCAAAGGCAACTTCCAGCAGCGAGGTTGCAGGTGCTTCAGGGGAGGCGGGCGTGACACGCGCCTCGGGAAGATTGCCGTCGAGAAGAACAGTCTGCTGTCCGCCCTTGTCGGACACCTCAAGCGATGCACCGCCTGCCTTTTCACCAAGTTCTGCACTGACGACGTAGGATCCCGGCTCGAGCTCGACCTCGACGCTGCCACCTGTCATGCCGGACGCCACCACGGTCTCGTCGTCGACGGTTGCCACTGTCCATTGCACAGGGCCTGAAACAGGCTGGCCGCTTTCCTTGTCCGCCGCCGTCAGGACTGTCACAGGCAGCGGCGCTTTTTCCTCAACCGCGGCGACGCTTTCCTTCAGCGCTTCGGTCAGACCATCGGCGTCCTTGGCGTTCCAGTAGGTGCCGCCTGTCAGATGCGCAATACAGGCAATCTTGGCCTGATCCGCCTTGGAGGCGATGTCGAAACCGATGACATGGGCCTTGAAATCGACACCGGACTTGGCAAGTGCCTCGGCGAGGGCGCAAGGATCCCCGCCGCAGGTCTCGATACCATCGGAGATCAGGATCAGCCGTCCCGGGCGGTCGTTCTGCGCCAGAAGTTCCGCGGCCTGCCGAAGTGTTTCGGTAATCGGCGTCTTGCCGCGCGGCGTGAGCGCCTTGACGCTTTGCACCAGTTTGGAGCGGTCCAGCTCACTCACCGGCACCAGCGTTTCCACATCGCCGCAATCCGCCTTGCGACGGTGACCATAGGCCATCACACCAGCCCTGGTTCCATCCGGAAGACCGGCAACAAAGCCTTCGAAGGCAGACCGGGCAATTTCCGCTTTCGCGGTACCGTCGATCTGGCCCCACATGGAATTGGAAGAATCCAGGACGAACAAAAGATCAGAAGGTGTGTCCGTCTGTGCCCCTGCAGGGGACATGAACATCGTGCCGCCGATGAGGGCAGCTCCCATAAGTCGAAACACAGGTCGCTTTGAAAAGAGCATGAAACCTTGGGCTCCTGTAATGAATTTTCGAAAAAGCCTTATCCGGAAAGGAGATAGGCGAGACGGGCCGAATTTAGAGACACTTGCAATCCCGAAGTGTGATAAAAGTCGCAAGTAGACAGAATTGCCAAGGAAAAAATGACGTTGGGAGACCTGCAATGATGTTCGACGGTATCAACCTGATTGCAGTTGCTGCGGCCGCCATTGTGTCTTTCCTGTTCGGCGCGCTCTGGTACGGCATCCTCGGCAAGGCCTGGATGAACGCCGCCGGTCTGACCAAGGAGCAGACGAGGCCAAACCCGGTTGTCTTTGCAACGGCCTTTTTCTGCCAGATCATCATGGCATTCGTCTTTGCGGGCGTGATCTATCACACCGGTGGAACCGATATCAGGAACGGCATCATCTCCGCGCTGATGATCTGGGTCGGCATCGTCATGACCACACAGATCGTCAACCACCGCTTTCAAGGGCTGTCCTGGAACCTGACGCTGATCGACGGCGGTCACTGGCTCGGGGTACTGCTTGTCCAGGGTATCGTGATCGGATGGCTGAGCTGACGTGATCGCCGGGAAATACGCGTAAATCCGTACGAGATTGAAGGTCTTAGGCCTTGCCATAGACCAAAGACTCGCCGACTAAAGTACCAAGTCTAGGTTCTGGACGCTTTGAGGGGCCATACGCATAATGGCCCCGGCAAAATAAGGCCGCGGAAGGGAGAACTCGCTTACCGCAGGTCCAATTGTGGTTTCTGGGAGGTTTCACATGACTGAGTCCGTATTTCCCGTTCCCGCGGAGGTTGCCGCGCGGGCGCATGTCGACAATGCCAAATATCAGGAAATGTATCAGCGTTCCGTGGAAGACCCCGATGGCTTCTGGGGTGAGCACGGCAAACGGGTGGACTGGATCAAGCCTTTCACCAAGGTGAAGAACACTTCCTACGACTATCACAACGTTTCGATCAAATGGTTCGAGGACGGCACGCTCAACGTTTCGGCCAACTGCGTTGACCGTCACCTGGAAAAGCGCGGCGACCAGCCCGCGATCATCTGGGAAGGCGACGACCCGAACGAGCACAAGGTCATCACCTACAAGGAACTGCACCGCGAGGTGAACAAGTTCGCCAACGTGCTGCACGGCCAGGGTGTCAAGAAGGGTGACCGCGTCACCATCTATCTGCCGATGATTCCGGAAGCAGCTTATGCAATGCTTGCCTGCGCCCGCATCGGCGCTGTGCATTCCATCGTCTTCGGCGGATTTTCACCGGACAGCCTTGCCCAGCGTATCGAGGATTGCGCCTCTGAATGCGTGATCACGGCAGACGAGGGCCTGCGCGGTGGCCGCAAGGTGCCGTTGAAGGCCAATGTCGACAAGGCTGCCGAAAAAGCGCCGGTAAAGAGCGTCATCGTGGTCAAGCGCACCGGCGGCGACATTGCCATGCAGGCCGGTCGAGACGTCTGGTACCACGACGAGGCGGACCGTGTGTCCGACCATTGCGCACCGGCGGAAATGAACGCGGAAGATCCGCTCTTCATCCTCTACACCTCCGGGTCGACCGGCAAGCCCAAGGGTGTGATGCACACCACCGGCGGCTACCTGGTCTACGCTTCCATGACCCATGAATATGTCTTCGATTATCACGAAGGCGACGTCTACTGGTGCACGGCGGATGTGGGCTGGGTCACCGGTCACAGCTACATCGTCTACGGCCCGCTCGCCAACGGCGCCACCACGCTGATGTTCGAAGGTGTTCCGACCTATCCCGGTCCGGGCCGTTTCTGGGAAGTGTGCGACAAGCACAACGTCAACATCTTCTACACGGCCCCCACCGCGATCCGCGCCCTGATGGGCGCCGGCGACGAACACGTCACCAAAACCTCGCGCAAGTCCCTGCGTCTTCTGGGGTCCGTTGGCGAGCCGATCAATCCGGAAGCCTGGACCTGGTACTACAATGTGGTTGGCGACAAGCGCTGCCCGATTGTCGACACCTGGTGGCAGACCGAAACCGGCGGGATCCTGATCACGCCGCTGCCGGGCGCAACCGACCTGAAGCCAGGTTCCGCCACCCGTCCGTTCTTCGGCGTCCAGCCGGCGATCGTCGACGCGGAAGGCAAGTTCCTGGAGGGGGCAACGGAAGGCAACCTTGTCATCAAGGACAGCTGGCCGGGCCAGATGCGCACGGTCTATGGCGACCATGAGCGCTTCGTCCAGACCTATTTTGCCACCTACAAGGGCCTCTATTTCACTGGTGACGGCTGCCGTCGTGACGAGGACGGCTACTACTGGATCACCGGCCGCGTCGATGACGTCATCAACGTTTCCGGTCACCGCATGGGCACGGCGGAAGTCGAGAGCGCACTGGTGGCGCATCCGAAGGTTTCCGAGGCCGCTGTGGTCGGCTATCCGCACGACATCAAGGGACAGGGCATCTATGCCTATGTCACGCTGATGGAAGGCGAAGAGCCGAGCGACGACCTGAAGAAGGAACTGGTGAAGCATGTTCGTTCGGAAATCGGGCCGATTGCCTCTCCGGACCTGATCCAGTTCGCACCCGGCCTGCCGAAGACCCGGTCGGGCAAGATCATGCGCCGTATCCTGCGCAAGATCGCCGAAGACAGCTTCGACAGCCTGGGCGACACCTCGACCCTGGCCGATCCGACCGTCGTCGACGACCTGATCGACAACCGCCAGAACCGCGGCTGACCGGCACACTCCGGACTATGAAATGCAAAAAGGCTCGCCACCCGGCGAGCCTTTTCAGTTTGGTCGACCCGTCCCAAAAAGCTTCGATTACCTCGAAACGTAGATCTGCTGGATCTTCTTGGCGATATTGGCAAAGGCGTTGATCAGCTCGTCCGAACTCGTTGCCTTGTAGAAATTGCCCGTGCTGGCGCAGGACTGCATGTTTCTCGACCCGGCCGAGGTGTTGCTGGTGCCGAAATAGACGCCGAAGATCGAAATTCCTTCGTCCTTCATGGCCTGGCAAAGCGCGCGCTGAGCCGTTGAGGAATTGTTGCTGTAGCTCTCGCTTTCGCTGCGTTCCTGCCACTGATTGATCGTAACCGTCTCACACTTGTACTGCCAGCCATGGCGTCTGGAATAAACCCAGTCGCATTCTTCCCGTTCGCCGATGTATTCGTAGTACCGGTTGTTATCCCCGTCGGTCATGATGATCGCGAACTTGAGAACATCCTCGTTGTCATAAGGCTCCGGCTTGCTTGCAAGGGGCCATACGTCCGAATAGTTCGGCGAGATGCTGTTCCAGCCCCAGACCACGCCGGTCTGGCCTGCCGTACCGCCGTTATCATCCAGGTCGGCGATCGCATCGAGCAACTCGTCCCGGTCGGATGTCAGCGGGATCATCTTCGACGTGCTGGAACAATTGTTGCTGCCACCGCCGTAAAACACGGCCTTCGGCGGCGGATCGGTCTTGTCGTAGTAATTGTATGTCTTGTCGGTGTAGCGAACTTCGTAGAGATCTTCGCCGTCGTCGTAATCCTGGCGTTCCGTCACGCATTTGCTGCTGTCGGCATAGCCGAAGAGGCCGCCCTTCACCTTGGAAGCGTAAGCTCCCAGGTTGACCCCCTGGCTGTATGGCACCAGCGAAATACGGACCTTGCTTTCGGATTCTTCGGTTCCATCCGGGATCAGGATGTTCACCAGGCCTTCGGAGGCATCCCGCAGCGTATCCATGTCGTTGCGCATGGACCCGGTAACGTCGACGACGAGGGCCAGTTCGACGTCAAAGCGTGAGTAGGTGACCTGTGAGCTCGTTCCGAAGCTGAATGTTTCCGGGCCGAGGGCACTCTTGCCGTAACCGCCCATGTCGATGAAGTAGTTCTTGAGAGAGGCCGTGGACGTTACCTTGATGGTGCCGTTGTCCGGATCGACGACGAAATCGAGATTGTCGATTGCCTCGTCCAGGAATTCGACGTCGGCCAGGTTGGCCTTGAAGGAATCCGCCAGTGCCTGCTTGATCTGGTCGTCGCTCATGACGCTGGTCGACAGGTCTGCCGCGACCGAAAGTGCCGCGGCATCAATCGCAAAGGACAGTTTTTCGCGCGCATTCACCGTTCGGGACACGTCGATGGTAATCCCCGCGATCACGACGATCAGGATCACCAGCATACCGAAAATGGGCAAAATGGATGCTTTGCGGTCGCCGGTAAACTCTGCAAGCAGGGGTCGGCAAATGAGACGCTTCAAATACTGCATTACTGCCTCGTCATTTTGTGAGACAGTTACTCTAGAAAAGTACCTAATTCCTTAAACGGAATGTAGAAAATAGGAGGTTGTTTCCGTTTGGTAAACCAATCGGAAAGAATCGAGACTGACGCTTTTCGCTGGCCGGTCGTCCGGCAGGTCTTATTTGGACAGGTAGATCGACTGGATCTTCCGCGCGATGTTTGCGAACGCTCCTATGAGTTCATCGGACGATGCAGCCTGATAGTAGTTTCCCTGGCTTGCGCAGGACTGCATGTTTTTTGCCCCTGCGGATGTATTGCTGGTTCCGAAGTAAACTCCGAAAACCTGGATATTGGCAGCCTTCATGGCCGCACAGATGTCTCGTGAGCGGACGGAAGAGGTGTTGTTGTAGCTTTCGCTTTCACCTGTTTCCCGCCAGGCGTTCACGGCCACTGTGCTGCATTGCCAGGTCGACTTGCCGTTTTTCTTGACCCAGCCGCACTGCTCCTCCTGTTCGATATATTGGTAATACCGGTTGTTGTCGCCGTCAGTCATGATGATCGCGAACTTGAGCGTATCGCCGTCTGAATAGGCCGCAGGCGCGCTGTCCGCAGGCCATACGTTGGCGTAGTTCGGCGACAGGCTGTACCAGCCCCAGGCAACCCCGGTCTGACCCGCCGTACCGCCAGTGTTGTTGAGAGCGGAAATCGCCGGCAGCAACGTGGAGCGGCTCTTGGTCAACGGCACCAGCTTGGACGTGGAGGAGCAACTGCTGCTGCCCCCGCCAAAAAAGGTCTGTGCCGGAGGAGGGCTGGACTTCTTGTAGTAGTTATAGGGATCGTCCGTGAGCATGACCTCATAGGTGGAATAATCCTGACGTTCCGTGACGCAGTTGCCGCTGACGCTGTAGAAATCGCCGCCCTTCACCTTTTTTGCATAGGTGCCGAGGTTGACGCCCTGGCTGTAGGGAACCAGCGAAATGCGCACCTTGGCATCGTCTTCTTCCACGTCCTCGGGCAGCAGAATGTTGACCACCGCCGTCGAGGCATCGCGCAGCGTGTTCATGTCACTTGAGGACATCGAGCCGGTGACGTCCACCACAAGGGCCAGCTCCACATTGAACTTGGAATAGGAGACCTGTGAACTGGTTCCGAAGGCAAAAGTCTCCGGACCCAGGTTCTTCATCATGTAGCCACCGAAATCGATGAAGTAATTCTGCAGGCTGGCCGTCGAGGAGACCTTGATGGTTCCATTTTCCGCATCGACCACAAAGGTCAGGTTCTTGATGGCTTCGGTCAGAAACTCGGCACCGTCCAGGTTGGACTTGAAGGAATCCGTCAGCGCATGTTTGATCTGTTCATCCGTCATGAGCGATGTCGACAGATCCGCCGCCACGGACAGTGCGGCCGCATCGATCGCATAAGACAGCTTCTCGCGGGCGTTGACCGTGCGCGAAACGTCCACGGCTGCGCCCATGACGACGATCAGAAAAATCACCATCAACGCAAAGATGGGCAGCACGGCCCCTTCACGTTGCGTGAGAAATCGTCTGTTTATTTTGAAATTCCAGAAAAGAAGAGACATGTATGGCGCCGCCTCAAGGGAGATAAAGACAGCTACTACACACTTTAAGAAAAAACAGTGAATGAACTTTGGGAACGAGGTTAAAGCCTCGTTAAAATCAAATATTCAACGGCATAAATACATCCACTGGATGTCAACTGCCAGTTGCCTGCAACGTGGAATAGGCGCTCCGACGCAGACGCGTTGGCGCCGTCACAAGGGCATTTGATGACCCCGCCTGAAGGCTCGCAATACGAACCGGAGACTACGGTTCCAGCTCGGTATCCCAGTAGAGGAAATCCAGCCAGCTATCGTGCAGATAGTTGGGCGGGAAACCGCGGCCGTTGTTGTGCAGGTCCTGGATGGTCGGCTGGAACGGCATGTGCATCGGCCACATGTTCAATTGCTGGCACGACTTGTTGGACTTGCGCAGATTGCAGGGGGAGCAGGCGGTGATGACATTGTCCCAGGTCGTCAGACCACCCTTGGAACGCGGCACAAGGTGGTCGAAGGTCAGCTCATCCTTGGAGCCGCAGTACTGACACTGGAATTTGTCGCGGAGAAAGACGTTAAATCGGGTAAAGGCAGGGTATCGGCTGGGTTTCACGAAGGTCTTGAGAGAGACCACACTGGGTAATCGGAACTCGAAGCTCGGACTTCGAACCGCTGCATCGTATTCGGCAACGATGTTCACCCGGTCCAGGAACACAGCCTTGATGGTATCCTGCCAACTCCACAGCGACAGGGGGTAGTAGCTCAAAGGCCGGTAATCCGCATTGAGCACCAACGCCGGATGGGCGCCCGACGAAACCGCTATCGTCACCTTCCGCTCCTCATTCCCAGAGCATGCCGAATCCACACGCGGATGCGTTGCTCTAACGACTTACGTTGGATCAACTTCCAGCAATCAGGTGCCAACTGACAGCGCGTTGACCTGTCGGAATGTCCGTTATCCGGTCAATCGGACAGCGGAACAGTCCTTTTGTGACGGGAGTATTGTAGTGCCGAGGTGACAGTCTTGTGAAGCCCGGGAAAATCATTTCTGAGTGCAGTTGTCGCCAGATCAGACCCGGCAAAGGATTTTTCTTAACTACATGAATTATTTACGCAAAAGCAAAATCCCCTGCGTCATTGTGACTGTTTTACGGGGAGAAGCAAAAAGGGCGCCTTGCGGCGCCCTTTCTCATGAACCGAAATGCGGTCGAATCAATTCGTCGTCCACTCGCGGATATCGACAAAATGGCCGGCGATTGCCGCCGCTGCCGCCATGGCCGGCGAAACAAGATGGGTCCGGCCCTTGTGACCCTGACGGCCTTCGAAGTTGCGGTTGGACGTCGACGCACAGCGCTCGCCCGGCTTCAGCTTGTCCGCATTCATGGCAAGGCACATGGAGCAGCCCGGCTCACGCCATTCAAAGCCTGCTTCCTTGAAGATGACGTCCAGACCTTCTTCCTCGGCCTGTTCCTTCACCAGACCAGAGCCCGGGACAACCATGGCGCTGACGCCTGCTGCCACCTTGTGATTGCCGATGACGGCCGCCGCAGCACGCAGGTCTTCAATGCGGCCGTTGGTGCACGAACCGATGAAGGCGCGGTCGATCTTGATGTCGGTGATCTTGGTGCCAGGCTGCAGGCCCATGTATTCCAGGGCGCGCTTCTTGGACTCGCGGCGGTTTTCATCAGCGATTTCGGCCGGATCCGGCACGACACCTTCCACCGAGATGACGTCTTCCGGAGACGAGCCCCAGGAAACGATCGGCGGCAAGTTGGCAGCGTCCAGCTCGATGACCTTGTCGAAATAGGCGTCTGCATCCGAATGCAGGGTCTTCCAGTAGCCGAGAGCCATGTCCCAGGCTTCGCCCTTGGGCGCCTTGGGGCGGCCTTCGATGTACTTGTAGGTGATTTCGTCCGGTGCAATCAGGCCTGCGCGTGCACCAGCCTCGATGGACATGTTGCAGACAGTCATGCGGCCTTCCATTGACAGGGCACGGATTGCTTCGCCGGCATACTCGATCACGTAACCGGTGCCGCCTGCGGTACCGATCTTGCCGATGATGGCCAGAACGATGTCTTTCGCGGTGACGCCGGCAGGGATCTTGCCGTCGACCTTCACCAGCATGTTCTTGGCTTTCTTCTGGATCAGCGTCTGGGTGGCCAGAACGTGTTCCACTTCGGACGTGCCGATGCCGTGGGCGAGGGAGCCGAAAGCGCCATGGGTGGAGGTGTGGCTGTCGCCGCACACAATGGTCATGCCGGGCAGGGTGAAGCCTTGCTCGGGACCCACGATGTGAACGACGCCCTGACGCATGTCGAGTTCGGAATAATATTCGATGCCGAATTCCGCCGCGTTCTTGGCCAGCGTGTCGACCTGCAGGGCCGATTCCGGATCATCGATGCCGTGACGGCGATCGGTGGTCGGAACGTTGTGGTCGACCACGGCAAGCGTCTTCTCCGGCTGGCGCACCTGGCGGCCGGCCATGCGCAGGCCTTCGAATGCCTGCGGGCTGGTAACTTCATGCACCAGGTGGCGATCGATGTAGAGCAGACCGGTTCCGTCCGGCTGCATGTCGACCACGTGGTCGTCCCAGATCTTGTCGTAAAGCGTCCGTGCGTTGGCCATGGGTCTCTCCTCGGTCCATCCGAGCAAACGGTCAAACGGTCTAAAGTTTGCGAAATGCCCGGTGATGCCCGTCGCGGCGCGTCCTGCCGCAAGGGTCTATCCTCGTTTATCGTAGCTAGTGAATGACGCAGCGCCGCCTGAAGGTCAAGCGTTCCGAGTTGAGCTGAATTCAACTCAGATTGACCGGCGCAGGAAGAACGGGGCGCAAAACCCCGGATTTGCATCGGGCTGCGCCGGGGTTTGGCGCAAACGCAAAAAAGGCGGCCCGAAGGACCGCCTTTTCGAAACGTTTTGCCGGGCCGGCTTATTCGGCTGCGTTCTCTGCAGCTTCCTTGGCAGCGGCCTTGGCTTCTGCAGCAGCTGCCTTGGCAGCAGCCACTTCCGCACGCACTTCTTCGTTGAGGCGCTTGGAACGAGCATTGGTGTTTTCGACGATACGGGCAGACTTGCCGCGACGGTCGCGCAGGTAGTAGAGCTTCGCGCGACGGACTTTACCGCGGCGAACCACTTCAACGCCTTCCAGCATCGGGGAGTAGACCGGGAAAACGCGCTCGACGCCTTCACCGTAAGAAATCTTGCGAACCGTGAAGCTCTCGTTGATGCCGCCGCCGGAACGGGCGATGCAGACGCCTTCGTAAGCCTGGGTACGGGTACGCGTACCTTCGGTGACCTTCACGTTGACGCGAACGGTGTCACCAGGAGAAAATTCCGGCAGCTTGCGCTGCTCTTCGATTTTCGCCATTTCCTCAGCATTGAGCTGCTCGATGATGTTCATGGCATATTTCCCTTTTGAATTACAAAGCGGTCAGAGCGTTTTCCGGTTTTGGCCGGAAACGGGTTCACCGACTTTGGGCCATGTTGCTTGTCGGCTGGACTTTCCTGATTTTCCGGTCCTTTTGGTCCGGTTCAGGACGCAGGTCTTTCCAAGGAAAAGAGACAACTTCACCCAGCTTCCGCGCGCATATACAGGAAATTTGCGCCACTGTCATGCGGATTCTTCAATCCAGGTCGTCTTCATCCGCCATATAGGCATCCCAGAGATCCGGCCGCCGCTCGCGTGTCAGGCGCTCGGCTTCGGCCATGCGCCATTCGTGGATCTTCCGGTGATTGCCCGAGGTCAGAACCTCGGGAATGGTCAGGCCTTCGAACTCGGCCGGCCGCGTGTATTGCGGGTGTTCCAGCAGGCCACCTTCGAAGCTTTCGGTTTCCGCACTGTCCATGTTGCCCATGACGCCAGGGATGAGCCGGACAACAGCGTCCAGCATGGTCAGCGCGCCGATTTCGCCGCCGGACAGGATGTAGTCGCCGACGGAGACTTCCTCCAGACCGCGCGCGTCGATCACCCGCTGGTCGACCCCTTCGAAGCGGCCGCAGACGATGACTGCGCCAGGGCCTTCGGCAAGTTCATGCGCACGGTCCTGGGTAAAGGGCGCCCCGCGCGGGCTCATCAGGAGCCGCGGGCGCGGGTCCTCAGCGGGGGCCGCCGCATCAATGGCCCTGGCCAGGATATCGGCCCTGAGCACCATACCGGCACCGCCACCGGCCGGCGTATCGTCAACGGAGCGGTGCTTGTCCGTCGCGAAGTCGCGGATCTGGCTGGTTTCCAACTGCCAAAGCCCCTTGTCCAGCGCCCGGCCCGAAAGGCTGTGGCCCAGGGGCCCTGGAAACATGTCCGGGTAGAGCGTCAGAATGGTTGCCTTGAACGTCATTACGCCTGTCAGTTCTGCTGATTGGCCGGTATGCCCGGGTCCAAAACCGCTCATTGGTTAACGAGCCGTTTACCGCTTTCCTAAAAACCTGTCGAATTCTTCAGGGTAGCCGCCGGAAAGAAAGCTCTGATTAAGGCTCGCAGTATAAAGTGGCAAGAGCGTTTCAATCGGGTTTATTGCCGTGGCAAAATTTCCAGTCCTGCGTTTCAAGCTTCCCCGTTTCATTCAGGTGCATGTCGACCGCCACTATCTCGACATTTCCCTGAGCCGCGTGCTGCCCCTGTTCGCCTTGATGACCTTCGGCGTGCTGGCCGGCCTTGTGTTCAACACCGGCGTCGGCCACCCCTATGACAAGGTCATCCATATCGGCTTTTTCGCACTTCTGACCCTGTCGATCCATGCGCTGTTCTGTTGCCGGCTGCGTATTTCCGCCGTCGTCGCCTTCGGCATGGGCCTGGCGGGTGAAGTGGTGCAAGGCTTCATTCCCCACCACGAAATGTCGTTGCAGGATGCCTTTGCCAACGGGATCGGGGTTGCACTGGTCGTCGCACTGATTGCGCTGAAGCGTTCCGAGGTTCGGCAGGCTGCCCGCCAGGACGTTCCCGCGGAGGAGCGCGAAGAGCTCAACCTACGCAAGATGGGCTTGCAGCCCGTGCCAACGCGTTACCTGTCCGGCTCGTCTTCAGAAGGCTCAGGAGCTCCTTCGGAGAAGTAATCCTCCGGCAGCGAAGCGCTGACCCGGCCGTTCTCCAGATCGATCTCCGGCACGAATTCCTTCGTGAACGGAACATAGAAGCTGCGGCCGCGTTTTGGCCGGACTTCCAGCAGATCGCCGGCTCCGAAATCCTGCACCGCAATGATCTTCCCGAGTGTCTCGCCAGTCTGGTCGAGCACATCGAGGCCGGTCAGGTCGGAATAGTAGAATTCGTCTTCTTCAGGTTCGGGCAGCTGGTCACGGTCGATAAAGAGATCGACACCGTTCAGCTCTTCCGCCTGGTTGCGGTCCGCGATCCCCTTGAACTTGGTGATCACCACCGTCTTCTGCACCCGCGCCCGTTCCACCTCGAAGGAACGTTTGCCGTCCCGGGTGGTCAGAATGCCATAATCGGCAAAGGAAAGCGGGTCATCGCCGTAAGGTTTGACCCGCACTTCCCCGCGAATGCCATGCGCCGCACCGATCTTGGCCATCAGTACCTTCTGATCGTCCTTGGACGTCATCTCAAAAGGCTCCCTGGCCAATGTCTTCCGGTGCGGCTTGGCGCATCTGCTTATTCGGCAGCTGCTTCTTCTGCCGGAGCGGCAGCAGCTTCAGCGGCAGCAGCAGCTGCTTCTTCTTCAGCCTGACGCTTGGCTTCAACGCGTTCCTTCGCCTTTGCGCCCAGCTCGGCTTTCTTCGGGTTGTTGCGCGGCTCACGCTTCAAGAGGCCGGCAGCATCCAGGAAACGGTGAACGCGGTCGGTCGGCTTTGCGCCGCTGTCCAGCCAATGCTGAATACGCTCGACGTTCAGGGTCACGCGGTTTTCGGAATCCTTCGGCAGCATCGGGTCGTAGGAACCGACCTTTTCGATGAAACGGCCATCGCGCGGGGAGCGGATGTCAGCAACAACGATGCGGTAATACGGGCGCTTCTTGGAACCGCCACGTGCCAGGCGAATTTTCGTAGCCATTTTTATGTCTCCAGTTTGTTCAGTTGCCGGCTTCAGCGGCAATGGCTTCGTGGTGCCGGATCACTTCCTTGACGATGAAGTTCAGGAATTTCTCGGCAAAGTCAGGATCGAGGTTGGCGTCGCCCGCAAGCTGGCGCAGCCGTTCGATCTGAATTTTCTCCCGCGCCGGATCAGCCGGCGGCAGGTCGTTGGTGGCTTTCAGCACACCCACTTTCTGGGTGCACTTGAACCGTTCGGCGAGCATGTGAACAAGAGCCGCATCAATGTTGTCGATGGACGCCCGAAGAGCCTTCAGTTCGCGCAAGGCGGGGCTTTCACCCAGCTTGTTCTCCGCTTCGCTCATCGTTTCTTGCCTTTGCCCATACCCGGAAACCCGGGAAGTTTCGGACCGCCGAGGCCCGGAAGGCCCGGCATGCCCATGCCTGGCGGCAGACCGCCGCCCAACCCGCCGGGCAGGCCTTTCGGCATTTCCATGCCGCCCGGCAACTGGCCGGACTTGGCCATTTCTTCAAGCTGCTTGGGATCGACATCCGGCATTCCGCCGCCGCCAAGGCCGCCCATCAGCTTGCCCAGCATGCCTTTGCCCTTGCCCATCTTCTTCATCATGTCCGCCATCTGGCGGTGCATTTTCAGAAGCTTGTTGACGTCGGCAACATCCATGCCCGACCCGGCTGCAATACGCTTCTTGCGGCTGGCCTTGAGCAGTTCGGGCTTCTGACGCTCGGCCGGTGTCATCGATTCGATGATGGCGACCTGACGCTTGAACATCTTGTCGTCGATGTTCGAGGCCTCGATCTGCTTCTTCATCTTGCCGATGCCCGGCAACATGCCCATCATGCCGGACATGCCGCCCAGCTTTTCCATCTGGCGCAGCTGCTCGGCGAGATCTTCCAGGTCGAAGTGACCCTTCTGCATCTTCTTCGCCATTTTCGCGGCCTGTTCCGCGTCGATGGCTTCTGCAGCCTTTTCCACCAGCGAGACGATGTCGCCCATGCCCAGGATGCGGTCGGCGATCCGGCGCGGGTGGAAGTCTTCAAGTGCGTCTGATTTTTCGCCGGTACCGATCAGCTTGACCGGCTTGCCGGTGACCGCCTGCATGGAGAGCGCCGCACCGCCGCGGCCGTCGCCGTCCATACGGGTCAGGGCGATACCGGTGATGCCGACGCGCTCATCGAAACTCTGCGCCAGGTTGACGGCGTCCTGACCGGTCAGGCTATCCGCCACCAGCAGGATTTCATGCGGCTGGGCAGCGGCTTTCACCTCTGCCATTTCAACCATCAGCGGCTCGTCGATGTGAATACGGCCAGCGGTGTCGAGCATGACCACGTCATAACCGCCGAGCTTGGCGGCGGACATGGCCCGCTTGGCAATTTCGACCGGGCCCTGGCCGGCAACGATCGGCAGCGTGTCGATGTCGTTCTGCTCACCCAGAACCTTCAGCTGCTCCTGGGCAGCCGGACGGCGGGTGTCGAGCGATGCCATCAGCACCTTGCGCTTGTCGCGCTGGGTCAGGCGACGGGCAATCTTGGCCGTGGTGGTGGTTTTACCGGAGCCCTGCAGACCGACCATCATGATCGCCACCGGTGCCGGAGCGTTCAGGTCGATCGGATGGGCTTCTTCACCGAGCATCTCGACCAGCTGGTCATGAACGATCTTCACGACCATCTGGCCCGGGGTCACGGACTTGACCACCTCGGCACCGACGGCGCGATTGCGCACCTTGTCGGTGAAGGAACGTACGATCGGCAGCGCAACGTCGGCCTCGATCAGCGCGCGGCGGATTTCGCGCAGCGCCTCGTTGACGTCGTTCTCCGACAGCGCACCGCGGCCGGTGAGCTTGTCGAAAATACCGCTTAATCGATCGGACAGGCTTTCAAACATCAGTAGTCCTTGAATAGTCTCGGTTTCGGGAAGTCTCCCGAACCATATGGGCAACCGCCGGTCATTTCCAACCGGATCAATCCGCGCAAAGCAGTTTGACACCCGAGGGCGCAACGCGCTGTCGGATGTTAACCTCCGGGAACTCTTTACACCTTTGCGGGTCCCGGTCGGCGGATCGAAATTTCAATCACTCATATGGAGTTCGCGGGGATATGCCCGAAACCCGGGCAAGAGTCAAGGAAGCGGCGGAAATTCCCGTTTTCCTTGATCCGGATTTCTGTCTCTACACCGTCATCCCGTGGCTTGACCATGGGATCCATGCCGTTTCGTCTTGTCGAACATCTGGTTTTCGGTTCAGGCCATGAACGCTTGGGTACTGATCGCAATCGACGTCAGGATGGCGATGGTGAGCAGCACCGCGGCCAGACCCAGCAGCAGACCGAAGATGACGACCAGTCCGTCGCGCTCGACAATGCCGACGCCGGCGATGAACAGCGCGACCGCCGGAAACCAGCCGCTGAGCGGCACTGGCAGAAACAACGTGAAAGCAATGACGAACAACGCAAGCCCGAGCAAGCGCTCATGTTTTCGTGCAAACAGACCTTCGTACCGGTGGGCCAGCACACGCTCCAGCCGCATTGTGACGGGACGCAGGCGCACCATCGTTCGACGCAGCTTGTTGTGATTGAGCGACAGGCGTGCAAGCGGCCTGGGCAGTTTCACGTGCGGAAAGCCGAGCACCATCTGAAACGTGGTGACGAGCACCGGCAGACCGGTGACGAGCGAGGAGCCGGGAGGCAACGGCAGAAGCGTCAGCAGGGAAAACAGCACGATCGCCCAGCCGAACGACGTCTCGCCCAGCGCCAACAGCAAATTGCCGAGCGTCAGTGTGCCGTCCCGGTGCTGGTCGCGCGATGTCCGCAGGATCGGCAGCGACAGCGAAGGTCTTCGGCGTCTTTCGCCCTGCATTCAAGATTTCCGTTACAGCTTCTGAGTCGCGCAGGGTCTAACATTCCATCTGCAATAAATCCAACGCCGAGTAGCACGGGTTGGCGTATTTTGCAGTTCGGCAGAGCGACCGGGTTCCGGACAGTCCGGCGGCATCAATCCCGCTTGGACGTCTCGTATTTGGCCGAAACCTCATAATAGTCGTTGAAGCCGATCCGGTCCCGAAGCTCCTTGAAGTCCATGAGATCCGGTGTGCGGTCCTGGTCGCTCTTCAGCTGCTGCAACGTCGCGACCATTGCCTTCATGGCGCTGGCCATCAGGGTCAGCGGATAGGCGGCAATGGCGTAACCGATGTCCCGAAGCTCTTCATGCGAAAGGTCGGGAGTTTCGCCGCCTTCCACGATGTTGGCCATCTTCGGACCCGGCAGTTCCCGGCAGATTTCCTGCATTTCGGCAACCGTCTTGGGCGCCTCGACAAACAGGATATCAGCACCGAGTTCCTTGAACTTTGCCGCCCGGGCAATTGCCTCGGCAAGGCCGTGCTCATGACGGGCATCGGTCCGGGCAAGGATCAGGATATCGGCCCCTGCCTCCTTGGCATCCTGCGCCGCCCGGATCCGGTCAAAGGCTTCCTCGCGCGAAACGACCGCCTTGCCCGGTGTGTGACCGCAGCGTTTCGGAGCCACCTGGTCCTCGATCATCACGGCCGCAGCGCCTGCCTTGGCCATGCCGGTCACGGTCCGGCGCACGTTCATGGCATTTCCGTAACCAGTGTCGCCATCCGCCAGCAGCGGAATCCGGACCGCATCGGTGATGTTGCGCGCCTGATCGAGCACTTCGCCATAGGACATCAGCCCCAGATCCGGCTGCCCGATCCGCGATGCGGAGGCGGCAAAGCCGGACATGAAGGTGAGATCGAACCCTGCCTGCTCGATCAGCTTGGCGGACAAGGCATCATAACAGCAAGGCATGACGTGAAGTTTCGGCTGCTCCAGCAGCGCGCGAAGGGTAGCTGCCGGTGACGGCATGACAAAAACCTCAGAACTTGAATGGCAGATAGAGCGCGAGATCGGTCCAGACATACAGGATCGCGACCGAAATCAACATGATCACCAGGAACGGCAGCACGCCACGGGAGACGTCGGACAGCTTCGATCGCGCGACTGACTGGATGACATAGAGATTGAGCCCGACCGGCGGTGTGATCAGGGCGCATTCCACCATGACGACCATGTAGACGCCGAACCAGATCGGATCGAAGCCCAATGCCATGGCTGCCGGCAGCAGTACGGGCGTCATGATCAACACCATGGACAGCGCCTCGAACACCAGCCCCATGATCAGAAGCACGATCGACACCACGATGATGAATGCGAGCGGCGTATCGATGGTCTGGCCGATGAAGACCGAGATATCCTGCGGAATCCGGTAAAGCGTGATCGCCTTGCCGAACACCTTGGCCCCGGCAATGATCAAGACGATGGCAACGGTCGTCACCATGGCATCGAACGCGGCTTCCTTCAGACCCTGCCAGGTAAGCGTACGCAGGATGGGCCCGGTAATCAGCAGCGCCACGGCAAAGCCGATGGCTGCAGCTTCCGTCGGTGTCGCCGCGCCGCTGTAGATGGCGCCGATAACAACAAGCGCCAACAGGATCGACGGAAATGCCCGCACTGTTGCCCGCATGCGCTCGTCCCAGCTTGACGCCGGCTCCGGCGTGTAGCCGCCGAACCAGCGGGCATAGACCATGGAAAAAACGATGAAGAACACCACAAGCATAAGGCCCGGGCCAACACCCGCCAGGAACAGCGCGATCACCGATTGTTCGGTAACGAAGCCATAGACGATCATCGGGATAGACGGCGGGATCAGAATGCCGAGCGTGCCACCGGCGGCAAGCAGGCCGTAGACGAATTTCCGCTCGTAGCCGCGCTGGATCATTTCGGGGATCGCAACTGTTCCGATGGTGGCGGCCGTTGCCACAGACGATCCGGAAATGGCTGCGAAGATGGCGCAGGACAGGATGGTCGCGACGGCCAGTCCACCCGGCCAGTGACCGACCCAGGCATGAACGGCGGCAAAGAGATCCCGCCCGACCCCGCCTTTCAGCAGGATGTTGGACATCAGCAGGAACAGCGGTACCGCCAGAAGAATGAAGCCATCCAGGGTCGACAGGATCGCCTGGGGCGCCATCAGCGGCGAGAAACCACCGAGAATGAGCATTCCAAGGCCGAGACCGCCCAGCGCGAACGCCACCGGCACGCGGATCAGCAACAAGGTGAACAGCGAAGCGAGAATGAGAACCGTCGTCATTCCATCACCACCGCTTCATGATCGCCCGACTTGGGCTTCTGGCCCAGCTCAATGAGGGCCTGCACGAACAGAAGCGCAAACCCGACAGGAACGGACAGTTCGGAGATCCACATGGGAAGGTCCAGCATGGAGCCCGAGGTGCGGCCTCGCTCGAAGGAATCGTAGAAGATCCCGCCACCCTTCCAGGCGACCAGGATGCTGAACACCGCAACAAAGCCCATGGCAACCACATGGCAGGCGCGGCGCCAGCCCGGGCTCAGCTGGTCTGTCAGCGCATCAACCGCAATGTGCCGACCGGCTTTCAACAGCCATGGCATGGCAAGCATGGTGCCCCAGATCAGGCACAGCTGAGACAACTCCGACGCCCAGATGGTCGGTGCAACGAAAAGATACCGGGCCAGAACTTCATACGTGAGCATGCAGCCCACGGCGACGAACAGCAGCGCGGCGATCCAGGCAAAGGCCTGAAGAAGAAAATAGAAGGCTTTCATGAAACCATCTGTCGATCGAGCAATCGGCAAGGCCGGGAAAAGACGGCCGGTGAAACCCGGTCGCGAAAAGACACCGGAACTCCGGCATCCGTGACTGGAAGCGGCCAGCATGACCGCGGCCGCTTCCGTCGTTCAGGATCCGCGGACCGTCAGAATTTCTGAGCGGCTTCGAGAACCTGCTTGCCGAGGGGGCCCGCTTTTTCGACGAAGTTGTCGTAGACCGGCTGGCTTACGCTTTTCCAGGCGGTCATTTCTTCTGCGGTCGGCGTGTAGATGGTCATGCCGTTCTGCTCCGAAATCTCGTAAGCTTCAGCTTCGATCTGGGACATCCGATCCCGCACATCGGCTTCCGCCTTGAGGGCAGCAGCCTCGATGATCTTCTTGTGCTCATCCGGCAGGCCGTTCCAGAAATCGGTGTTCACCACGACGATGAACTCGATATCCGCATTGTTGGTCACGGTGATCGTGTCCATGACTTCCCAGAGCTTGCGGGATTTCACGCCGGAAACGCCGGTCATGCCGATGTCCACGGTGCCGCGCTGGTAGGCCAGATACTGTTCGGAACCGGAAATCAGCGTCGGCGCACCGCCGGCAACCGTGACAAAATCGCCAAGCGTCTTGCCGAAGACGCGAACCTTCTTGCCTTTCAGATCTTCCGGGGTTTTCAGCGGTCCGCCATTGGACAGCATGATGGAGCCGCCATAAGCCTGCCACCACAGAACGGTGGAACCGGTTTCCGCGATTGCCTCATCCAGCGGTCCGCGCACCGGAGATCCCTTGGCTACGGCCGCACGAACCTTTTCTTCCGTGTCGAACAGGAACGGCTGATAGAAGACGTCGACGGCAGGAATGTCGCCGACATAACGCGTCAGCGACGCAACGCCCATTTCAATGGAGCCGCTGCCGACGGCTGCCGGAACTTCGTTGTCCTTGTAAAGCTGAGCGGAATCGTAGATCTCCACGGCAATGTCGCCGTTGGAGTTTTTCTCTACTTCTTCCTTGAAGAGCTGCAGATTCTGGCCGAGGTGGCTCGTCAGAGGCAATTGCAGCGAAATGCGCAAGGTTGTGTCTGCTGCTTGTGCCGAACCGGCTGCCAGGCCAAGCGCCATTGCCGCGCCAAGCGCCCAGGAAAGTACTTTCATGTTTTCCTCCCAAATTTATGAAATCACTCTGGCAAAGCCTCCCGGTCCGGTCAACATGAACTGGCGTATAGGTGTGTTTTAGAAGCAGTTTTGCCGATCGCCCGCAGGTCAGCTACCCTGCCGGTCATTCCAGGCGATTGGCAGGCCTAAAACCCGACGGCCTTGCTTTTTGCGGTGCACAGGCAGATAACGACAGTCTTTTGACACACACGCCTGCTGTCCTGACAGCCGACCGTTGCGGACGTCCAGTCTATGAATTATCGCGCCATTGCTTTGCCAATCGGACGATTGCTCATCCTGATTTCAGTTCTGATGATCGTTCCGGGTATCGCGGATGTGTTCGCCAGAAACTCGGACTGGCAGGTCTTTCTGGTATCGGCCCTGGTTCTTGGAACCGCAGGCTTGCTCATGACCATGGCTTTCCAGGGAGAACAGCCGCCGAGCCACTTTCGCGAAGCGATCCTGTTCGTCAACGCCGCCTGGTTCACCTTCTCCTTCGCCGGTGCCGTACCCTTCTACTTCAGCGGCCTCGGCATCAGCTTCACAGACGCCTTCTTCGAGACCGCCTCCGGCCTGACCACAACCGGTTCGACAATCCTGACGGGTCTCGACACTCTGCCGCCGGGCATTTTGCTGTGGCGGGCGCTGCTGCAATGGGTTGGCGGCATTGGCGTGGTTGCCATCGGGATCTGGCTTCTGCCGGGCTTGCGCGTTGGTGGCAGCCAGCTCTTCGCGCTGGAATCGTCTGAAAATACCAGCAAGCCCTATGGTCATGTCGGCCCGTTCGTCTATCGGCTGCTGGCCCTTTATGCCGGACTGTCGATTGCCTGCGCCACGCTCTACCTTCTGTGTGGAATGACCTTTTTCGAAGCGGTGATCCATTCGATGACCACTGTCTCGACGGGAGGCTTCTCCACGTCCGACCAGTCCTTCGGCCAATTCGACGGCCTCGCCGTTTACTGGGTCGCCTCGGTGTTCATGCTGGGATCCGCTGTGCCGTTCCTCTATCTGATCCGGAGTATCGAGCGACGGCATTGGGTAAAAGACGTCCAGATTATGCTGCTGCTTGCCATTGTCGCCGCAGCTTCGATCAGCGTGTTCCTGTTCGAGCGGTTCATCGGACATGACACGCCGTTCCAGATGTTCACATTCGCGGTCTTCAACGTGGTTTCGGTGATCACCACCACCGGCTATGCCGCCAACGACTACCTGCAGTTCGGTCCGCCCGTGATCGCGATTTTCTTCGTGCTGACGTTCTTCGGCGGCTGTAGCGGCTCCACGTCCGGAGGCTTCAAGATGTTCCGGATCGCAATTCTGGGCAGTTACATCCAGGGCCTCTTCCGACGGATGATCCGGCCACACCGGGTGGTCGAGCCGAAATACCAGGGTCGGGCCGTGTCAAATCCGGTTCTGGAAGGTGTGCTTGTCTTCGCCGTTCTTTATGCGGGCGCTTTTGCGGCGTTTTCGCTGGTCTACATGATGCTCGGTCTTGATCTCGAGACGGCGCTCAGCGCCTCCATCACAGCCCTTGCGAATGTCGGTCCCGGCGTTGGCGATACCATTGGTCCGTCCGGTACGTTCCAGTCCCTGCCGGATCTCGCCAAATGGTTTCTGGCGGTTCAGATGATCCTCGGTCGACTGGAAATCCTGGCAGGTATCCTGCTCCTGACGCCGGATTTCTGGCTGGACTGAAGCCTGGCCCGACCGGGTTGGCTCAATTGTTCGAGTAAAGTTCGAAAGTCCCCTTCAAAACGGAAAACCACCGCCGGCGTGACCTTACCGACGGTGGTCTTGTTCGGGCAATCTGGCTGCTGACGCAGCCGACGGGGGGTTTGATTGCCCGAAGCCCGGTTACGGCTGGACGGAGGAGAACTCTTCCGGATCCAGAAGGCTGTCCTGATTGCTGTCAGCCGCGTTGAATGCATCTTCGGAAAGGGTCGGGACGGCTGCCGCGATTTCCTCGAAGCTGACATAACCGTCCTGATCGAGATCCACCGCCTCGAACGACATGCCCTGGGCAAGAGCTGCGGAAGACGCGGTAAAGGCACCGATCAGAAGAGCAGCAGTAAGACGTTTGGACATGATATGACCTCCAATGGTTTGGGTCTTGTCAGGTGTCCCGTGTGCCATTCGGCTTTGGGCTCACCTGTCGTTCCGTCCGTTCGCCAGGCCCCTGCGACCCGTCGAACCGGAACGAGACAAACACTGCGGGCCGATCGCGACCGGCAAAGGGCAGCTCTTTGAAACCTTCGCGGCAATGTTGTGTTCCGCCATGGGGATCAGCCACAGGTCGGTCAAACTACCGTCATTTTTAACGATTTTGGGCAGTTCTGGGGCTTCCGCTGGAAAAATCAGTCTGAATATCTATTTGATTTTATTTATAAATTCGAAACAAACTGGTTGAAACGGCTATCCATGCTTCGGTTCGCGACCAGTCCTGCAAACCGAAGCAATACCAGTCCCGGTCTGATTGCCGTTCCGTGAAACGGCAGGCTCTGATCAGGTGTAGTCGCGCGAGCCGAAGATGGCGGATCCGACACGCACGTGCGTGGCCCCAAAGCCGACCGCGACCGGATAGTCGGAAGACATGCCCATGGAAAGCTGCTCAAGACCATTGCGGGCGGCGATTTTTTCCAGAAGCGCGAAATGTTCGCCCGGTGCTTCGTCGACCGGCGGAATGCACATCAGGCCGACAATGTTGAGCCCGACATCTTCCTTGCACTCTTTCACGAAGGCATCGACATCCTTCGGTGCGATGCCTGCCTTCTGGGGCTCTTCACCCGTGTTTACCTGAATGAAACACGGCAGATCCCTGCCCTGCTTTTCCATCTCGGCTTTCAATGCCCTCGCGATTTTCGGCCGGTCAACCGTATGGACGACATCAAAGGTCGCGACCGCTTCCTTGGACTTGTTGGATTGCAGCGGGCCGATCAGATGCAATTCGATACCATCAAAGTCCTCGCGAAGCCCCGGCCACTTGTGCATGGCTTCCTGCACCCTGTTTTCGCCGAAAACCTGCTGACCTGCCTCAAGCACCGGGCGGATCTCGTCCGCTTCGAAGGTCTTGGAAACCGCAATCAACGTTACCGACCCTTCCGGCCTGCCGAACTCGGCTTCGGCACTTCTGATATCTGCCTGGACGTTTGCCAGTCGGTCTGCTGCGGAGGTCATCAGTTGGTCCTTCAAATTGTCAGGTGCTCTGCCGGATCGCGCGTTCCTTCTCATAGGCCCGGTCGCCCCTTGATCTCAAGTGGTCTTTGCAAAGACCCAAGCAACCTGACGTGAGTGCACAGCCGGTGAATTTTCACGCCAGGTATTCAATCAGGTTCACCTTTTCCTAGAGGTTTGCCGATAGTGTCTCGCCGCTTGCATCAAATGAAGATGGAGGGCCCGGTGTGAGGCAACTCGGTTCATTTATCTGCATACTGATGTTGTTCTGCTTTCTGTACGTTCCTGCATCGCGGAGTGAAACCTTCACGTTCGCGGTTGGCGAATGGCCGCCTTTTATTGGCGCGAAGTCACCGGGCTTCGGAAGCCACACCCAGATCGTCAGGCGCGTAATCGAAAAAGCCGGGCATCAGGCGAAATTCGACTTTCTGCCCTGGCAGCGATCGTACCAGATGGTCAGGAACGGGACTTACGCCGCAACCTTTTCCTGGTCCTACACGGATGAACGAAGCGAGGAATTCTATTTTCCCGAACGACCCGTCGGACTGGCGACCTACGTACATTTTTACAAGAAAGACCGGTTTCCGGACGGCATCGGGCCACTGAGCTTCGATGATCTTCGCAAGGAAGGGCTCTCCGTGGTCGCGGTCAGAAACTACTGGTATGAAGACATGCTGGAGGCGGCCGGTGTCACTGTTGAATATGTGTCGACGGAACAGCTTGCCTGGTCGATGCTTCTGCACGAACGGGCCGATGTCTATATGGAGAGCACGGAAGTCGGCATGATCCGGAAGGCCGTGTTCCTGGGTGACGAAGCAAGCCTGCTCGTTCACTCCCCCACCTTCCTGGAAGTGCCCATGTATCCCATGTTCAGCAGGAAGCACCCGGACGGGCGGCGCCTGTTGGAAATCTGGGAAGCTTCAAGCCCGCCTGATCCCGAAACAACGCCGGAAGCGGCCATCCGATAGCTTTACGAATGCGGCGTTGCGAAATAAACAGGCATCTGCAAGATCAATCTCTTCTCACATGTTGACCCCGGACGCGATTTCTGGTGACAGTCCGGCAGTCAATCTTTCAGGAAATCCGCCGGATCCGGCGGCAAGAACAAACGGCACATTTGATGGCAACGGAACGGTACAATGCGCGCGAAGTCGAAGCGCGCTGGCAAAAGGTCTGGAACGACAAGGACGTCTTCGTCACCCACAACGACGATCCCCGCGACAAATACTATGTCCTTGAAATGTTCCCCTATCCGTCCGGCCGCATCCACATGGGCCACGTGCGCAACTACGCCATGGGCGATGTTGTTGCCCGTTACAAACGCGCCAAGGGCTTCAACGTCCTGCACCCGATGGGCTGGGACGCTTTCGGCATGCCGGCGGAAAACGCGGCCATGCAGAACAAGGTTCATCCCAAGGACTGGACCTACGAAAACATCGCCACCATGCGCGACCAGCTCAAGATCATGGGCCTGTCGCTGGACTGGAGCCGGGAATTCGCGACTTGCGACGTCGCCTATTACACCCAGCAGCAGCGGCTTTTCCTGAAGTTCCTGGAGGCCGGCCTCGTCTACCGCAAGAACGCCAAGGTCAACTGGGACCCGGTCGACATGACGGTTCTGGCCAACGAACAGGTAATCGACGGTCGCGGCTGGCGCTCCGGCGCTCTGGTTGAGCAGCGCGAGTTGACCCAATGGTTCTTCAAGATTTCCGATTACTCGGAAGACCTGCTGGAGGCGATCGACACGCTCGACCGCTGGCCGGACAAGGTGCGCCTGATGCAGAAGAACTGGATCGGCCGCTCCGAAGGCCTGCGTGTGCGCTTCGAGTTCACCGAGGCTGCGCCCACCGGCGACAAGACGCTGGAAATCTTCACCACCCGTCCGGACACGCTGTTCGGTGCGTCCTTCATGGGCCTGTCGCCGGATCATCCGATCTCGACCAAGCTGGCGGAAAGCAATCCGGAGCTGAAAGCCTTCATCGAAGAGTGCCGCCGGGTCGGTACATCCGAAGAAGCAATTGAAAAGGCAGAGAAAAAAGGCCTCGATACCGGTCTGCGCATCAAGCACCCGCTGGATGCCTCCATCGAGCTGCCGGTGTATGTCGCCAACTTCATCCTGATGGACTATGGCACCGGCGCCATCTTTGCCTGCCCGGCACATGACCAGCGCGACCTGGACTTCGCCCGCAAATACGGCCTGCCTGTCACGCCCGTCGTGCTGCCGAAGGATGCCGATCCGGCAACCTTTGATATAGCCGACGAGGCTTTCACCGACGACGGCACCATCTTCAACTCCGACTTCCTCAATGGTCTTTCCATTCCGGACGCCAAGGAAGCGGTGGCCAAGAAGCTGGAAGAGATCACCGTCGACGGCGCATCCCAGGCAGAACGCCAGGTGAATTACCGTCTGCGCGACTGGGGCATTTCGCGTCAGCGCTACTGGGGCTGCCCGATCCCGGTCATTCATTGCGACGATTGCGGTGTGGTACCGGAGAAGGACGAGAACCTGCCGGTCCAGCTGCCGGACGACATCAACTTCGACAAGCCCGGTAATCCGCTCGACCGTCACCCGACCTGGCGCAACACGTCCTGCCCGAAATGCGGCAAGCCTGCCCGCCGCGAATCCGATACCATGGACACCTTCGTGGACAGTTCCTGGTACTTCGCCCGCTTCACGGCGCCGGACTGCGATCAGCCGACCGACCCGGAAGCCGCCAACGGCTGGCTGCCGGTGGACCAGTATATCGGCGGTATCGAGCATGCCATCCTGCACCTGCTCTATTCCCGTTTCTTCACGCGGGCGATGCAGAAGGTCGGTGCGCTTGATCTGAAGGAGCCGTTCAAGGGCCTGTTTACACAGGGCATGGTCACCCACGAGACCTATCGCGTCGGCGAAGGTGCGAACGGGCGCTGGATTGCCCCGTCCGAAATCCGTATCGAGGATGTCGACGGCAAGCGCCGCGCGGTTCTTGTCGAAACCGGTGAAGACGTTGCCATCGGCTCCATCGAGAAGATGTCGAAGTCGAAGAAGAACACTGTCGATCCGACCGACATCATCGACACCTACGGCGCCGATACCGCCCGCTGGTTCATGCTGTCCGACAGCCCGCCGGAGCGGGACGTGATCTGGACCGAGGACGGCGTGCAGGGTGCCTGGCGTTTTGTCCAGCGCGTCTGGCGCCTGATCGGCGACATTGCCGAGAAGATCGAACCTCGTGGCGGCAAGGCACCGGAAGTCGACGGCAAGGCGCTTGATCTGCGCCGGGCCAGCCACAAGACCCTGGCGGCCGTTTCCGCCGATCTGGAAGGCCTCGGCTTCAACAGGGCCGTGGCCCGCCTCTATGAGCTGGTCAACACCATCAGCAAGGTCTTCAACGAGGGCGAAGCCGATGCCGGCACCGAATATGCCGTACGTGAGGCAGCCGACTACCTCGTGCAGATGATGGCTCCGATGATGCCGCACCTGGCAGAAGAATGCTGGTCTGCACTCGGCCACGACAATCTGATTTCGGAAGCAAGCTGGCCGCAGGCCGACGAGGCCCTGCTGTCCGACGACACCGTCACCTACCCGATCCAGATCAACGGAAAGAAACGCGGTGAACTGACGATTGCAAAAGAGGCTTCCAAAGACGAGGTCGAAGCGGCTACCTTGGCCCTCGACGCAGTCAAGAAGGCTCTTGAAGGCAAGGCGCCGAAGAAGATCATCGTGGTACCGCAAAGGATCGTGAATGTCGTTGTTTAACAACCTCTTCCAGAGCAGCGGCGCGTTGCGTCGCGCTGCCCTTTGCGCCGGACTGGCAGCTGCCATGGCTCTGGGCGGATGTCAGGTCCGCCCGCTTTACGGCAGCAGCACGGGCGACTTCGGTTCCCAGCCCTCTCCCGTAGCGGCGGAACTTGCGGCGATCGACCTGGAATCCATCTCCAGCCAGTACGCCAACGACGATGCATCGCGTGTTCTCTACAATGAACTGACCTACCGGTTCGAACGTGGGGCAGGCTCTGGTGCCAAGAAATATCGTCTCAAGGTGTTGATGGACATCGGCAGTTCGGAAGTCGGTGTTGAACAGTTCTCCGACGTGCCTTCCGCCTACACGACCACGATGAACTCGACCTTCGTCCTGAGCGATCTGGCGACCGACGAGACCCTGATGACCGGCCGGGCGTTCAAATCCGCTTCCTACGACTTCTCCAACCAGCGTTTTGCCAACACCCGTGCCTATCGTGATGCTCAGGAACGTGTTGCCAAGGCAGTTGCTGACGATATCGCAGCCCGGATTGCCGGCTATTTCGCCAGCCAGTCGTAACACTGACCCCGGAGGCAAACGGCCGTGACCGTCCTCAAAGCCGCGGAGATTGACCGTTTCGTCGCCAATCCCCCGGAAGCTGGCGGCGTTGTCCTGATCTTCGGTCCGGATACCGGACTTGTATCGGAACGCGCCACCCGCCTCGTCAACAAGGCCTCCGAAGGCGAAAGCGATCCGTTCAATCTGGTCAAGCTTGATGCATCTGATCTCGGTTCGGATCCGAATCGGCTGATCGACGAAGTTCTGACCGTTCCGCTTTTTGGTGGCCGCAGGATCGTCTGGGTGAAGGATGCTTCCTCCCGCAATCTCAATCCTGCAGTCGAACCCGTTCTGAAGCTGGACGACTGGCAGACGCTGGTGGTCCTTGAGGGCGGCGACATCAAGAAGGGCGTCGGCCTCAGAAAGCTGATCGAATCGCACAAACGCGCCGTTGCGCTGCCCTGTTATGCCGACAATGACCGGGGCATCGACCAGTTGATCGACGAGGAAACCCGCGAAGCCGGTCTTTCGGTTACCCGGGAAGCCCGGGCAGCACTGCACAGCCTGCTGGGCGGTGATCGCATGGCCAGCCGCGGTGAGCTGAAAAAACTCTGCCTCTATGCCCTCAACAAGGGCCGGATCGACAGCGAGGATGTCGAGGCTATCATCGGCGATGCATCCGCCTTCGAAATGTCGGAGCTGATTGATGCTGCAGCATCGGGAGACCTTGCCTTGCTGGACCACGGGCTGGAACGGCTCGCGGAAGCCGGCTCCAAGGCCTCGGTGATCGCCAACCAGACATTGAAGCATTTTCAACATTTGCACCGGATGCGAATCGATATCGAACCGGGCAAAAACGCCCAGGCCGTCGTCGATGGACAGCGACCGCCTATCTTCTTCTCCCGCAAGCCGAAATTCACCCAGCAGCTGCGGATCTGGTCCCTGACGGATCTGGAACGCGCCATGGACATTTTGAGCGAGGCTACACGCATTTCCCGCCTCAACGATGCCCTTGGTGTACCCGTCCTCTCCGAAGCTCTCCTGAAGCTCGGCAGAGCCGCCAGAGCGCGGCAACAGCGGCGCTAACGAGCTTACCTGCTCCTCTCCCTGAGTCTCCCTGTATTCTTGGCGTTCACTCACACGCCTCCCTCATCCTGAGGAAGCGCGCAAGCGCTGTCTCGAAGGATGGACGGCAACCACCGGGACATGTGGGCCATTCTGCGAGACGGGCCTGATGACAGTCCTCAGGATGAGGGATGTTGGGATTACAGGCTGGCAAAATCAAAACAAAAAAGCCGGAGCAATAATCGCTCCGGCTCTAAAATTTAAAATAAATTCAATATCTTAGCGCGTCTCAACGCCCAGCTTCTTGCAGATCTCGTCGAGCTGTTCCAGCGACGTGTACTTGATTTTCAGGTCACCCGATTCCTTGCCCGGCTTGTGGCCGACGGTGACTTTCAGACCGAGCGTGTCGGTGAGGCGCTTTTCCAGAGCCTTGGTGTCGGCGTCCTTCGGGGCCTTCTCGGTCGGGTTCTTCTGGCCCATCAGTTTGGCGAGAGCATCCGGGTCCTGGGCGATCTTTTCGGTCTCGCGGACGCTGAGGCCTTTTTCGACGATCAGATCGGCAAGTGCGCTCGGGTCCTCGATGGTGATCAGCGCCCGGGCGTGGCCGGCCGTGAGCAGGCCTTCGTGCAGATAGTCCTTTACCGAATTCGGCAGCTTCAGCAGGCGCATGGTGTTGGCCACGTGGCTACGGCTCTTGCCGATCACCTTTGCAAGTTCGCCCTGGCTGTAGCTGAACTCGGCGGTGAGCTGCTCATAGCCCATCGCTTCTTCGATCGGATTGAGATCGGCACGCTGGACGTTCTCGATAATGGCGAGCTCAAGCGCTTCCTGATCGGTCACGTCCCGAATGATGATCGGTGCTTCGTGCAGCCCGGCCCGCTGTGCGGCCCGCCAGCGGCGCTCGCCGGCGATGATTTCGAAACGATTGGCCTTCCCTGCCGCCGGACGTACCAGGATCGGCTGGACGATGCCTTTTGCCTTCAGGGACTCGGAAAGATCCGCCAGGTCTTTCTCGGTGAAGGTCTTGCGCGGGTTGCGCGGGTTGGGCTCCAGATGTTCGATCGGCACCCTGCGGGAGTCGCGAATGATCTTTTCCGGCGGTGCGGCCGCTTCGGGAGCCGAATCCCCGATCAGCGCCGCCAAACCACGGCCCAAACGCTTGTTCTTGACGTCTCTTTCCGCCATACCGCACCTTTTTCTTCTTATATTTCAATAGGATATAGCATGGCGACTGTGCCCCTTCGCCGCCATGCATCAAGGCTCGCCAAAACGGAGCCGAATCGATCGGGCTTTATGCCGCGACGCGTCGCAGTTCGCGCTCACGCTGGATGATTTCAGAAGCAAGCCGCAGATATGCCTGGCTGCCGGCGCATTTCAAATCGTAAAGCAGCGCCGGCTTGCCATAGGACGGAGCTTCCGAAATACGAACGTTGCGCGGAATGATCGTTTCGTAAACCGCATCACCCATGGTTTCGCGCACATCGGCGACCACCTGGCTGGAGAGATTGTTGCGGCTGTCATACATGGTCAGAACGATGCCATGGATGCTGAGTTCAGGATTAAGCGCGTTCTTGACCTGCTCAACCGTGCTGAGCAACTGGCTGAGACCTTCAAGCGCGAAGAACTCGCATTGCAGCGGCACCAGGATGGAGTGCGACGCAGACAAGGCATTGATCGTCAGCAGGTTCAGTGACGGCGGACAGTCGACCAGCACGTAGGTAAAGCCGATCTCCTGGAACAGACGCGAATGGGTCAGGTTCTCGATGGCACTGCGCAGGCGGAACGCCCGGTCACCCGTGGAGGCGATTTCCAGTTCGAGTCCCAGCAGATCCATTGTGGACGGCGCCACCCAAAGACGCTGCACAGCCGTTTCGCGAACGGCCTCTGCAAGGGAGCAGTCGCCGCTCAGAACTTCATATGTCGACAGACCACGGTCGCGATGCTCGATACCCAAACCCGTTGAAGCGTTACCCTGCGGGTCAAGGTCAATCACCAGAACTTTTTCGCCAATCGCCGCAAGCGCCGTGCCGAGGTTAATGGCGGTCGTGGTTTTGCCCACCCCGCCCTTCTGATTCGCTAGCGCGAGAACGCGCGGCATTTCGGGAAGCATGCTCATTGCTACAACACCTTCCTGGCTACTCCGGCCGGGCTGAAATATTCGAGAAAAGAAGCATCCGGCTCATTGGATCAACAAGACTGTCTTTTTCTATCATGTCGAACTGCCAACGGGCAGTAGCTTCGTTAACTTCTCGCTGAAAATCCTGACCTTTGTGGAAAACAGCCTTTGCGCCGGCTGCCGTAAACGGCTCTGAAAGCTGAAAAAGCAGATCCAGCGACGCCAAAGCGCGCGCAGAAACAGCGTCCACCTGGCCATGCTTCCAATCTTTCGCAACCGATTCGATCCGGCCAGGATGCACTGTCCCCTTGGACCCTGTCTCCCTCAAGGCCGTTCTGAGAAATGCCACCTTGCGCTGGTTGCTCTCGATCATGTGCACATGTGCGTCCGGCTCATCGGCGAGCAGGATTGCGGTCACCACACCGGGAAACCCGCCGCCGCTGCCGATATCAACCCAGGTCCTTGCTTCCGGATAACACCACTGGGTTTGCAGGCTATCCGCCACGTGACGGGTCCAGATATCCGGGATGGTCGACGGTGCAATGAGATTTTGCGCAGGCTGCCATTTCAGAACGAGGTCGACGTAGATCTGGAGTCTATCCAACGTTTCACGTGAAACATCCCCAAACTTATGCACAACCTGTCCAGAGGTATTCAACATCACTGGGCGGCCCATCAGGCAGCCCCTTTCTGGCTCTGGCGCTTCAGATGCGACAGGATCAGCGTGAGCGCGGCGGGTGTCATGCCATCCATGCGAGAAGCCTGGCCAAGAGTGGCCGGACGAATGTCGATCAGTTTCTGGCGCACTTCATTGGAAAGACCAATGATCGCTTCGTAGTCGAAACCATCCGGGATCGACAAGGCTTCATCGCGTTTCAAGGCTTCGATATCTGCCATCTGACGATCGAGGTAAACGGCATAAAGCGCATCTGTCGCAACCTGCTCAGCGATCGCCGGATCAATATCCTTCAGTTCGGGCCAGATGTCCGACAGGCCCTCGAAGGTGACATTGGGATAGGACAGCAGATCGAAAGCAGACCGGCGAATGCCATCCTGATTTACAGGCAGGCCCTTCTTCTGAGCTTCGGAAGGCGTCACGGTCAGCGTCGTCAGAAGTTCCCGCGCAATGGCGATCCTGGCCATCTTGTCTTCAAAGGCTTCTCTACGTGTGGTGGATACGCACCCAATAGCGATACCCAAAGGGGTCAGGCGCTGGTCCGCATTATCCGCCCGCAGGGACAACCGGTACTCTGCACGCGACGTGAACATCCGATAGGGTTCGGTGATGCCCCTGGTGATCAGGTCATCGATCATGACACCGATATATCCCTCGGACCGGTCAACCACGAACGGCGCCTTGCCGGCAGCCTTCAGAGCGGCGTTGAGCCCGGCCACAAGACCCTGTGCCCCAGCTTCCTCATACCCGGTCGTACCGTTGATCTGGCCGGCCAGGTAAAGACCAGAGCACCGCTTGGCTTCCAGTGTCGGACGCAGCTCGCGCGGGTCGACATGGTCATATTCGATCGCGTAACCCGGCTGCAGCACCACCACATCTTCCAGACCCGGAATGGTCTTCAGAAACGCTATCTGCGCATCTTCCGGCAACGATGTAGAAATGCCGTTCGGATAGACGGTGTGATCGTCCAGTCCTTCCGGCTCCAGGAAAATCTGGTGCCCGTCCCTGTCGCCGAAGCGAACGATCTTGTCTTCGATGGATGGACAATAGCGTGGCCCCCGCCCCTTGATCTCGCCTGAATACATAGCAGAGCGAGAAAGGTTCTCACGAATGATGCGATGTGTCTCGGGCGTCGTGCGTGTGATGTGGCACGGGATCTGAGGTGTCTCGATCCTGTCCGTCAGGGTGGAAAACGGAATCGGGTCGTCATCGCCCGGCTGCTCTTCCAGCCTGTCCCAGTGGATCGTCCGGCCGTCCAGCCGTGCGGGCGTACCTGTCTTGAGACGCCCAAGATCGAAGCCGATTTCCTCCAGTGATTCAGACAGCCCGAGTGCCGGCGCTTCGCCGGAGCGTCCCGCGGGTATCTTCTTGTCGCCGATATGAATGAGGCCCCGGAGAAATGTACCGCTCGTCAGCACGATGGCGCGGCAGTTGATCACCCGGCCATCGGCCAGTTCGATACCCGAGACAGAACGTTTTTCGCCGTCAACCGCAAACCGGATCTTGTGGGCTTCGCCTTCAACGACGCTCAGACCTTCGACAGCGGCAATCTCACGCTGCATCGCTTCCCGGTAGAGCTTGCGATCTGCCTGCGCACGCGGACCCCGCACCGCCGGTCCCTTGCGCCGGTTAAGCATGCGGAACTGGATCCCGCCCTTGTCGGCAACACGCCCCATCAATCCATCAAGCGCATCGATCTCGCGAACGAGGTGCCCCTTCCCCAGACCACCGATGGCCGGGTTACAGGACATCACACCGATTGTATCGAAGCGATGGGTGACCAGAGCAGTCGCGGCGCCAGCACGTGCCGATGCCGCCGCAGCTTCACAGCCGGCATGACCGCCACCAATCACCACCACATCGAATGTCAGGTCCAGTTCGTTCATAGTCTCTACCGCTCACGAAACCCGACAGCAGAGCCTCGGGTCCGGGTTTTTCCGGTTCGGTTTTCGGGATCTTTCTCCGGCCTAGGCCAGACTATCACAGGCCGCGCAAACCGGCACTTGTTCGCCGAGACTTATACGTGTGACGCAGCTGTAGGTCAAAGCGGAATTCAGGTCAGCAGACAGATCGTCTGGTGGCGCTGGTCATTTTGCACTTACGGCAGAGAAAATGATTCACGTGAAACATGTTCCGGTAGAGAATCGATCCGCAGTTCACCTGAGATGATTCACGTGAAACAGGTCACTTGCCGATACAGAAATCCCGGAAGATCACATCAAGCAAATCCTCGACATCGATCCTCCCGGTGATCCGCCCGAGAGCATCCGCAGCCCTGCGAAGGTCTTCCGCGCGCAATTCCGCCGGCAGGTGCACCATATCCACGGCAGCTCTCAGGCCGGACAGACAATCCTTGAGATAGTGACGGTGCCGTTCCCGGGTGGCCAGTGGTGCTTCGCCGACAGATATCGTTTCCTCGGCAAAACGGGTAAGCCGGGAAAAAAGTGGGTTCATACCTTCAGCGCTTTTGCTGGAACAAGCAATTTCCTGGATCGTTCCGGAAGAGTCTTGTTCCGGAAGAGTCTCAAGATCAGCCTTCGTTCGAACGGTCCAGACAGGCACGCTACGGCGAAGGTCTTCCGGAAGGCCGGCGATGACATCGTCCTGTTCCACCCCACCAGGCTCCACCGCCCACAGGATGAGATCCGCTCCCCGGCCCCGTTCCTCCGCCCGGCGTATGCCTTCCTTCTCAACCACACCCTCCGTCTTCCGGAGGCCGGCGGTATCGACAAGCGTCACGGGATACCCTGAAAGATCCAGATGAACCTCAATCACGTCCCGGGTCGTTCCGGCTTCTTCCGTGACGATGGCGACCTCCCGTCCTGCGATGGCGTTCAGGAGACTAGACTTGCCGGCATTGGGCGCCCCCATCAGCACCACCTGCAAGCCGGACCGTAGACGCTCGCCGCTGCGGGATTTCTCAAGATGATCTGCAATCTCACCATGGAGCTGGGTTGCTTCCGCCCAGACTTCATCGGCAACGCTGCCAGGAACATCCTCTTCATCGGCGAAATCGAAGTCTGCCTCGATCATTGCCCGCATATGGATGAGACGCTTTCTCCAGTCGTCATAGAGCTTGCCGAGGGCTCCACCCATCTGACGGACTGCCTGCTTGCGCTGGCTCTCGGTCTCTGCAGCGATGAGATCTGCCAGGCCCTCGACTTCCGTCAGATCCATGCGGCCACGATCAAAAGCGCGGCGCGTGAACTCCCCTGCCTCGGCCGGACGGCAATTGGAAAACCGGGAAAGTACGGACAGAAGGCTTGAGACCACGGCACGTCCACCATGGCATTGGAACTCGGCAACGTCCTCTCCCGTGAAGCTGGAAGGTCCTTCAAAGTAGAGTACCAGGGCCTCGTCGAGAACGTCCTTCGTTTCCGGATCCCGGAGCTTGGCAAGCATCGTCTTCCGTGGCTGTGGCACGTTGCCAGCCACCGTCTCAACGATCTCCCTGGTACCTGGACCAGACACACGGATCACCGCAACGCCCGAAGGCACAGCTCCGCTGGAGAGCGCAAAGATCGTGTCAGCCATGGTGTCATCCGGTTCGTGGTCGGGTCGTGGACCGCCTCTTTATCAACTCTCGTCACCGCGGAAAAGAACAAGCCTCGCCATTCCGCCGCCGAATCGAAGTGATCGGTGAGACGGCGATCTGTTTCACGTGAATCAATTGTCAGAAAAATACCTGTCCTGAACAGGAGCGGCTTTCCTTTCCGGCGCGGTTCTCGTCCCTCACACACAGCTTCGGCCAGAGTGTACCCAGTCTCCTTCATTTCCTGCTCCCCCTTCAAATCGGGTCCAGGACGGAAACACACTGAATGAGGGAATCGCATTTCATTTGGGGAGACTACGTCACAACCTCACAATCTGTTCGAAGGCCTAGGGTCGAGGTCTTTCACCCATGTCGTCACACGATGTAAGTGGAGGCGGTTAAGCTCCTGAACACAACAGTAGGCGATGAATTCGGAGCCGATTCAAAACAGGGGATTCACGTGAAACACCGCTTCCGGGATTTCTCCCTCGTCCTCTGGTCCAGCCACTGCAATCAGACTTGACGTCGGATTCGAATTTAAGCTTGCAGGATGTGAGAAAGAAGCCCCCCTCAAGTGACAATTCCGGCCGTCGGATCGGAGCCGATTCAACGTGACGGATTCACGTGAAACAAATTCAACCCGTGACGCCGCCCCTCTTCTGTTTCACGTGAATCTATGCGCTGGCAGTATTCGTCTTGAAGTGATCTTACCCAGCGCCGGCATCTGGCAATCGGCTTCTGTCAGACTTTTCGAGAACATTCCGTTTGAAGCGGCATCCGTCTCGAAGGTTCGGATGCAGGAAATCGCCGGGTGTATCGCACCCCATTCCAATTCGGCTCGTCGGTTCCTGCGTGGGAACATTGTCGGGAAAGGCGTCAGTCACCAAGCGATATAGACACCGGCACCATTGGGCAGCACATCTTCGTCGTCGAAATCAAGCACGTCGAAACGGATGCGATGCGGTTTTGTTTCACGTGAATCTGATCAACACACCGGACCAGAAGTCAGACTTGCTTCGGGCCGGACATCCAGTCGGACTTCGTCAGGCGATAGAGCACATGCTTTGCGATCGGATGATCTGCCGGAAGACTGGGGTGAAGAAAGTCCCCATCCCTGTCACGTGTCATGCCGATCTTTTCCATGACCCTTTGCGACGGCAGATTGTCCGGGATGGTGAAAGCCACGATCTCTTCAAGACCGATGGTTTCAAAACCGAATCGAAGCCACTCCCGCGCAGCCTCGCCTGCATAGCCCTTCCCCCAGGCAGTCCGCTTCAGGCGCCAGCCGATTTCGACACATGGCTCGAATGGCAGGGGCGCCGCATAGGACGGAACGTTCAAACCGACGAAGCCGAGAAATTCTCCCGTCTCCTTGATTTCAATCGGCGCCATGCTGAAACCGTCCTTCACCGTCTTTTCCCGGCACCGCGCAACCAGCAAGTCTGACTTCTCCCGCGTCAGCACCTCAGGGAAAAATCTCATCACCTCGGGGTCGGCACAGAGCCTGGCAAATGGGTCCAGGTCTTCATCCTTCCATGGACGAAGCAGGAGCCGGTCAGTCTCTAACAGGAACGAAGCTTCAGGCATCAGAACGGGTCCGATTCAACAAAAGGCAGGATTCACGTGAAACACGGTGGTGGGGTGTTTAATTCTTAACAAAAAGTAAAGGCGCGAACCCTCGCGGGCCGCGCCTTTGAATAGAACCCGATCCGTTTGGGATCAAGTGTTCATGCTGTCGAAGAAATCGTCGTTCGACTTGGTCTGCTTGAGCTTGTCGAGCAGGAACTCGATCGCATCCACCGTCCCCATCGGGTTGAGTATCCGGCGCAGCACGAAGGTCTTCTTGAGACGTTCGGCCGGTACCAGAAGCTCTTCCTTACGCGTACCGGAGCGCTGAATATCAATGGCCGGGTAAACACGCTTGTCGGAGATCTTGCGATCCAGGATGATTTCGGAGTTACCCGTGCCCTTGAACTCTTCGAAGATGACTTCGTCCATGCGGCTGCCGGTATCGATCAGTGCGGTCGCGATGATCGTCAGCGAGCCACCCTCTTCAATGTTACGGGCCGCACCGAAGAAGCGCTTCGGCCGCTGCAGGGCGTTGGCATCCACACCACCGGTCAGCACCTTGCCTGAAGACGGAACGACGGTGTTGTACGCACGTCCCAGACGCGTGATGGAGTCCAGCAGGATGACGACGTCCCGGCCATGTTCGGTCAGGCGCTTGGCCTTCTCGATCACCATTTCGGCAACCTGCACGTGGCGGGCGGCCGGTTCGTCGAACGTGGAGGAAACCACTTCGCCGTCGACCGTGCGCTGCATGTCGGTCACTTCTTCCGGACGTTCATCGATCAGAAGAACGATCAGATAGCATTCCGGATGATTGGTGGTGATGGACTTCGCGATGTTCTGCAGGAACACCGTTTTACCTGTGCGCGGCGGCGCGGTGATCAGCGCACGCTGGCCTTTGCCGAGGGGCGCTACCAGGTCGATTACGCGGGAGGAGAGATCCTTGATGGTCGGATCTTCGATCTCCATCCGGAAACGTTCATCCGGATAAAGCGGCGTCAGGTTGTCGAAGTGAACCTTGTGCCGGGCCTTTTCCGGATCCTCGAAATTGATGGTGTTGACTTTGAGAAGGGCAAAATACCGTTCGCCCTCTTTGGGGCTGCGGATCTGGCCTTCAACGGTGTCCCCTGTCCGCAGCGAAAAGCGGCGGATCTGCGAGGGCGAGACGTAAATGTCGTCCGGGCCCGGCAGATAGTTCGCATCCGGAGACCGGAGAAAGCCGAAGCCGTCCTGAAGGACTTCAACGACGCCTTCGCCGATAATCTCCACATCCTGAGCAGCTAGGTTCTTCAGGATGGCGAACATCAGCTCCTGCTTGCGCATGGTGCTGGCGTTTTCGACTTCAAGCTCCTCAGCAGTCTGGAGCAGCTCTGTCGGTGTTTTTTCTTTTAGGTCTTTGAGTTTCATTTCCCGCATCGAGTTGGGGTCTTTTTTTGTGTTGTTATGGATTTAGGTTTGGAAAGGTCGTTCTGCGCCGTATGGATGGGTCGGCCAGAAGATATCTGAGAGACTTTTAGGCGTGTCCAGATTGTACGGCGACTGCGGAGCGATTGAAAACGAACACTGTGCCGTATGAAGATGCGCGAAAGATACGTTGATTTGCAATAAAGCGCAAGCCCGGAATTCTGCCGGTTTTTTAGGCCACACTTAGAATTCGAAAGGTGAAAATGACGGCCGCATGTCTGCGGCTGTCTCTATTGCCTATTTTGTGCCGCTTAAAACGGTTTGACGATGACGAAGATGACGATCCCGATCATCAGGACAGTCGGAACTTCGTTGAGTATCCGGTAGTAACGCTGCGACCTTTTGTTCTCGTCGCGGGCGAATTTCTTCACACAGCTGCTGAGATGGCCGTGCACACCGGACATGATCAGGACAAACGTGAACTTGGCGTGGAACCACCCGTCCTGCCAGGCTTGAAGTTCCCAGGCGAGCCACAGGCCAAACCCCCAGGAGGCGATCATGGCCGGATTGATGATGGCCTTCAGCAGCCGCCGTTCCATGATCTTGAAGGTCTCGGACTGTTCCGATCCGATTTCCGTGGCCGCATGGTAGACGAACAGCCGCGGCAGATAGAGCATGCCGGCCATCCACGCGATGATCGAGATGACGTGGAGCGCCTTGATCCAGAGAAAGAGATCCATGCGCTTATCCCTTCCTGACCAGCTCGACCATGCGGGCAACGTTTTCCGGATCCGCGTCCGGCGTCACACCATGCCCCAGGTTGAAGACCAGTGGACCCTTGTCGAAGGTGTTCAGGATATGGGCCACGCCCTCTTCCAGCGCCTTGCCGCCAGCCACCAGCCGCATCGGATCGAGATTGCCCTGGATCGGGACCTTCTTCTGAATGTCGAGCGCAACCTGGTCCGGAGCCGTCCAGTCGAAACCGACCGCATCCACACCCGTACCTTCCACGAATGCCATCATCCGAGCCGAGGAAGCTTTCGGGAAACCGATGATCTTCGCATCCGGCCGCACGGCCCGAACACCGTCAACGATCCGGCGTGTCGGTTCGATCGACCAGCGCTTGAAACCGGCTTCATCCAGAACGCCTGCCCAGGTATCGAAAATCTGGACCGCATCCGCGCCCGCATCCAGCTGTCGGATGAGATAGCGGATCGAGGCGGTGACGAGCTGATCGACGAAACGCTGCATCAGGTCAGGATCGCGATAGGCGCCCACACGGGCGGCAACCTGGTCCTGGGTGGTGTGACCGGCAACGGAGTAGCAGGCAACCGTCCACGGAGCGCCACAGAAGCCCAGAAGCGTCGTTTCCTCTGGCAGCTCCGCACGCAGGCGGGAAACCGTCTCTATGACCGGTTTGAGATGATCCTCGGCGCGATCCTGTTCCAGACGATCCAGAAGATCAGCAGACAGCGGTTCCAGAACAGGACCACGTCCTTCTTCAAAACGAACCGGGTACCCGATGGCGTCCGGTACGACGAAAATGTCGGAAAACAGAATGCTTGCATCAAAACCATACCGGCGGATCGGCTGGAGCGTGACCTCTGTTGCAAGGTCGGGCGAATAGCAGAACTCCAGAAAGTTTGCCGCTTTCGAACGCACTTCGCGATATTCGGGAAGATAGCGTCCGGCCTGACGCATCATCCAGATGGGAGGCGGCCAGAGCTTTTCTCCGGAGAGTACCCGCATCACGGACCTGTCTTGGGATTTCATGAGGTCGCCTTTCCCACATTTCAAATCAATAAAGATTCTTATTTTGAATCTGTTTTTTCTATTTGTGCGTGGATTACCGGGATCATTTTCTATCCACAATCCATCAGCCTGATTTTCTCGGCGGGAAAAAATCCGCTACTTGTTAAGCAGATTTCCTCCCCAGGAGTCGATAACAGGATTACGAATTGAATTACAATCACTTGTCCGCTTGTTTACGTTTCGTTAAGGAATTGGGCGGCAGTGGACAATCTGTCGATATGTCACAGCGCCTTTGTGAATCCACATCCATGCACAACCGTTTCGGCATCAGTTTCCGCTCGTTTAAGCATTGTTAATAAATTCGGCTGAGCGGGCATAAACTTCGTGCTAGGCACTGGGTGGCAGACATCTTACCCAAATCATCAACAGGCCTGGGGATGACAACGTGAACAAGTCGAGACACTACTTCCATCTCCATCTCGTGTCCGACTCCACCGGCGAAACGCTGATGACAGTGGCCCGTGCGGCGACGGTTCAGTACGAGAACGTGCAGGAAATCGAGCATGTCTATCCGTTGGTGCGCTCCCAGAAGCAGCTCGACCGGGTAATCACTGAAATCGAAAAGGCACCCGGCATCGTCCTCTATACCCTGGTCGATGTGGAAATCGCCGGCCGGTTGGAACTGAAGTGCCGCGAGTTGGGTGTGCCCTTCGTCAATATCCTGGATCCGGTCTTCGCGGTCTTCCAGTCCTATCTCAATGTCACCCAAACCCACAGGGTTGGCGGACAGCATGAACTGGATGCGGAATATTTTCGCCGGATGGAAGCGCTCAACTACACCATGCTGCATGATGACGGTCAGATCTGGGACGATCTGGAATCCGCCGATATCGTGCTGATCGGCATTTCGCGCACATCCAAGACGCCAACCTGCATCTATCTGGCCAACCGGGGCATCAAGGCTGCAAACGTTCCGCTGGTCCCGGGCATTGCCCTGCCCGAACATGTGAAGAAACTCAAGCAGCCGATGATTGTCGGTCTGATCGCTTCTGCCGAACGCATTCAGCAAATCCGCCGCAACCGTGTGCTGTCATTGAATTCGGAAGGCTATAACGACACGTATGTCGACCGGAAGGAGATCTCCCAGGAGATCAACATGACCCGCAGGCTCTGCACGGAACATAGCTGGCCGCTGATTGACGTTACGCGTCGTTCTGTCGAGGAGACAGCTGCGGAGATTCTGACCCTTTTCAAGGAATTCAAATCAGGGCAGGAAGGCGGAGGAGAAACCGGGCGCGCCGGATAACCAGCAAAAGGGATGGAAATGGCACTTGTCTTGGCAAGCGGAAGCAGAATCCGCGCTGATCTTCTGAAAAACGCCGGGCTCGACGTTGAGGTCGACCCGGCCGATGTCGACGAACGTGTTGTCGAAGCCCCGCTCCTGGAAGCAGGCTTTCCTCCGGAAGACCTGGCAAGCGTTCTGGCGGAAGCCAAGGCGAATGACGTCAGTGACCGCCGCGCCGGAGATCTTGTCATCGGTGCCGATCAGATTCTGGCGTTCGAAGGTGAAAGACGCACAAAACCGGAGGACATGGAAGCTGCGCGCCGGCAACTGCTCGCCTTTTCCGGCAAGACCCACGAACTGCATTCCGCCGTGGTGATTTCAAAGGATGGCGAAGCAATCTGGCGCCACGTTTCCACGGCACGCCTGACCATGCGCGAACTGAGCCCGGCCTTCATTGGCCATTATCTGGCTGCGGCCGGTGAGGACGTGCTTTCCAGCGTCGGCGCCTATCAGCTGGAAAGTCTCGGCGTGCAGCTTTTTGAAAAGATAGATGGCGACTATTTCACCATTCTTGGCCTGCCGCTTTTGCCTCTTCTGGCAGAACTGCGCAGCCTGAAGGTGATCGAAACATGAGCGGATCCGTGAAAAAAGCGGCTATCACAGGCCATCCGGTCACACACTCCCGCTCTCCGCTGGTGCATGGATACTGGTTGAAGAAGCATGGTATCGCGGGAGAATATGGCAGGATCGATGTTCCGCCGGAAACTGCCGAGGACTTCTACCGGAATTTTGCTGACGCGGGTCTGTCCGGCGCCAATGTCACTGTTCCTAACAAGGAAGTGGCTGCCGCAGCCTGCGACTGGCTGGACGATGCGGCAAAATCCATGGGGGCTGCCAACACGATCTGGCTGGACGACAGCGGCCGGCTGTGCGGGGCCAATACGGATGGTCTCGGCTTTCTCGGCAATCTTGATCAGCTCGCCCCCGGGTGGGACGTTTCACGTGAATCTGCCGTGGTCCTGGGGGCAGGCGGAGCCGCACGTGCCGTAGTGTGGGCATTGCTTTCACGGAAATTCACAAGAGTGCATATCGTCAACCGGACATTCGAAAAAGCAAAAGCCATTGCGGATATGTTTGGTTCCGGAACAATTGCCCATGAATGGGACAACCTAGGGACAGTGCTTGAAGAAGCCGATCTTCTGGTGAACACCACTTCGCTCGGCATGGCCGGCAAGGCGCCGCTGGAAATCGATCTGTCACCCTTGCCGAAGACGGCAATCGTCACTGACGCAGTCTATGCTCCACTTGAAACCGACCTGCTGCGCAGCGCGAAGGCGCGGGGCAACCAGACTGTGGACGGCCTTGGCATGCTGCTGCATCAGGCCGTCCCGGCTTTCGAGCGCTGGTTCGGGGTTCGGCCGGAAGTGGACGACACCCTGCGCAACCTCATACTCGCAGACCTTGGAGTAACTGCGTGATCCGGATCGGCCTTACCGGCTCCATCGGCATGGGCAAATCGACAACGGCAAAAATGTTCGCCGCTGAAGGTGTTCCCGTGCACGATGCCGATGCCACGGTCCACGCGCTCTATTCGGGCCGGGCCGCACCGCTGATCGAGGCGGCGTTTCCCGGCACGGTATCAGACGGCAAGGTCGACCGTACGCTGCTCTCTCCGCATGTGCTTGGCAAGCCCGAGGCCATGAAAAAGCTCGAAGCCATCGTTCACCCCCTGGTGCGTGAGGAAGAGCAGCTCTTTCTGCAACGCGCCCGGGCGGACCACCGGCGTATCGTCATGCTGGATATTCCGCTGCTGTTTGAAACCGGCGGTGAGGCCCGTGTGGATGTCGTCGTTGTTGTCACCGCCGATGCACAGGTTCAGCGAGACCGTGTCCTCGCCCGGCCTGGCATGAGCGAAGACAGGTTCGAGGCGATCCTCGCCAAGCAGATGCATGACGCCGAAAAACGCCGCCGCGCGCATTTCCTGGTCGATACCGGCCGGGGCATGGAAGCGGCCAAGCGGCAGGTGAGAGCGATCCTGAAGGCATTGGCCGCGGCAGGGTGACGTCTCTCTGATCTCCTCTTGCACCGAAGGTCTTTTCAACTTCTCCCTCATCCTGAGGAAGGCCTGCAAGGCCCGTCTCGAAGGATGGGCGGCATACTCCGAAACCAGTGACCCATCCTTCGAGACACCCGGCAATGCCGAGCTCCTTTGAATGAAGTGTTGGACGGAACAGGCACGGGGGCACTGGGATCAAACGCCAGAACCCCAGAACACCGGGGAAAACCGCGCGCAACTCTTGCCACTCACCCTGCAAGCTGCACAGTGAATCCATAGGCAAAAGGCGGAAAAATGCGCGAGATCTCGTTCGATACGGAAACAACAGGCCTGAACCCGCGCGGAGGCGATCGGCTGGTGGAAATCGGCGGTGTTGAGTTGATCAACCACATCGCGACGGGCAATTCCTATCATGTCTACATCAACCCGCTGCGAGACATGCCGGAAGAAGCTTTCCGGGTTCATGGCCTGTCGGCGGAGTTCCTGTCCGACAAGCCCTTGTTCGAGCACGTTGCGGATGAGTTTCTGGAGTTCGTTGGCGATGCCACGCTGGTGATCCACAACGCGGCTTTCGACATGGGCTTCATCAACATGGAGCTGGAACGGGCTGGACGGCGCACAATTCCGAATACCCAGGTGCTCGATACTCTGGATCTTGCCCGCCGCAAGCACCCATCAGGGCCGAATTCGCTGGATGCGCTGTGCTCTCGCTATGGCATCGACAACTCCAAGCGCATCAAGCACGGCGCTCTTCTGGATGCGGAAATCCTGGCTGAAGTCTATCTGGAGCTTATCGGCGGCCGCCAGACGGCCCTTGGCCTGATGACGGACGAGGAAGAAACCTCTTCTGCAGGCTCCAGCTTCGAACCTGGCGAACTCGGCACCTTTAACGCCCGCCAGCGTCCCTCGCCGTTGCAGCGCCTGTTGCAGGAAAGCGAGCTTGAAGCCCACAAGGCCTTCATCGAAGGCATGGGCGACAGTGCGATCTGGTCAAAATACAACGGCTGAGGCTCGAAAGACCTCTTAAACGGATTTGGTGGATCAATTTTCCGCCAGCAACCAGCGCACTGTTTCAAAGTGCCGCTCGGCATAGCTGCTGCTGAATGCCCAGGCCATGGTCTGGCCGATGGTCCAATATCTTGCCCGCTCCCGGTCAAGCTCCAGTTCTTCCGACAGTCGGTCCAGGCGGTAACGCGCTTCGGCTTTCGAATGTCCGAACTCGAAGCTCCTGACGATCGGGCTTAGCGCAAAGGCAGGATCGCCGGCGAGAGGCTTCGGGTCGATGGCAAGCCAGGTATCTCTTTCAGAGGACAGAATGTTGTGTCCGTGCAGGTCCTGGTGAAGCAGGACCTCTTCCGCCTCTTTCTCGAGACAAAGGTCCTGCAAGGCCTTGCGCGCAGCGTCCACGAGATATTGCTCGCAAGGCTTCCCGGCAGCCATCCAGTTATGGTCGAGGCTATCCCGCCACCGTGCGGCTTCATCGTTGAGGCGGGTAAACGGATCACCGGCGGGGATCGTCAGGAGACGCAGCAATCCTGCAACAACGCCAATCCGGTCCGTTTCGGTGTCGTCGGCCAGAAACTGTCCCGGCCTGCAGCGCTCCAGCAGCAGTGCGCCGAGTTCCGGCGCATGCTTCAAAAGCCGAACGGCACCCTTGCCGTTCCAGCGCCACAGTGCCTCGGCTTCGTGGCGGCATTCGTGATCGGGAAACTGCAGTTTGAGGACAACATCCTCACCGTCGTGCCTTGCCGGAACGACGAGAGATACATTACCGCCAGAAAACGGGCTCCCAATTTCTGAAAGTCCGAAGTGTTCGCACGCGGTTTCAAGCAGCACCGGCAGCTTGTCGAGCCAGATACGGCCGGTTTCGGTCGCCCTCAGCCAGTCGAGACTGGCCGGCACGGCAACCGCGCTGCCGATGAAACGATCAGCCAAGACATGAGACTCGCAAACGGGTCAAAGCATCGACGGGAGAACACGATCCGGCGGGCGGTGCCCGTCCATGAAGGTCTTGATGTTGATGATGACCTTCTCGCCCATTTCGATACGGCCCTCGATGGTGGCCGACCCCATGTGCGGCAGCAGCAGAACGCTTTCCAGCTTGGCCAGCTTCGGATTGACCGCGGGTTCGTGCTCGAACACGTCCAGACCGGCGCCGGCAAGCTCACCGCTCTCGAGCATCCGGATCAGGGCGTTTTCGTCGATCACCTCGCCACGGGCGGTGTTCACGACGTAGGCATCCTTTTTCAGAAGCTTCAGGCGGCGGGCGGACAGAAGGTGGAACGTTCCCGGCGTGTGCGGGCAGTGGATGGAGACGACATCCATGCGCGCCAGCATCTGGTCAAGGCTGTCCCAGTAGGTTGCCTCAAGCTCTTCCTCGACACTTTCGGCAAGGCGGCGGCGGTTGTGATAGTGGATCGACATGCCGAAGGCCTTGGCACGGCGCGCAACGGCCTGGCCAATGCGGCCCATGCCGATGATACCCAGGCGTTTTCCCCAGATCCGGTGGCCAAGCATCCAGGTCGGCGACCAGCCGGCCCAGTCGCCGGCTTCCAGCGCCTTGATGCCTGTGGCAAGTCGACGCGGTACGGCCAGGATCAGCGCCATGGTCATGTCCGCGGTGTCTTCGGTCAGCACGCCCGGCGTGTTGGTGACATTGATTCCCCGGTTGTTGGCACTCACGACATCGATGTTGTCGACACCATTACCGAAGTTTGCGATGAGCTTCAGGTTTTCACCAGCCTGCGAGAGGACAGATGAGTCGATCCGGTCGGTAACGGTCGGCACCAGAACATCGGCGGTTCGCACCGCTTCCACCAGTTCCGCCTGGCTGAAGGGCCTGTCATTATCATTTAGACGCGTCTCGAAAAGCTCACGCATCCGTGTTTCGACCACGTCCGGAAGCTTCCGGGTCACCACAACGACAGGCTTCTTTTTCGCCATACCAATTGCCTTTCGCGCTTCGTTGAGGACTTGTTAACCTCAACGGTACCACTTTGACGCTGCGCGTTGCGCGAGCGGATGAGACCACCCCTTTTCCTTACCAGATGGTCCGGCAGAAACAAGGGATCGGTTTCAATCGCTGCGGATCGCCAACCGGCCAAAACGACCAAGCTGGTTTTCGCGCAAATTTTTCGGTAGAGATTTGCCTCAAATCAAAGATCAATAACAATTGGACAACCGGACAATATGGCTCGCTCGTTCCAGGCTACCCGGATCTTCCTCAATGTGATGACATTGCTGTGCGGTCTGCTCGCAACTTCGGTCGCTTCGCAGGCCCAGGGCACCACGACCGGCGCAAGCGGCCTGCCGGTGCCGAGATTTGTCAGTCTGAAGTCCGACCGGGTCAATGTGCGCATCGGGCCTTCGCGCGAACATGATATCGCGTGGACCTTCGTGCAGTCCGGTTTGCCCGTGGAAATCGTCGGTGAATTCGAGAACTGGCGCCGCATTCGCGATTGGGAAGGCAAGCAGGGCTGGGTGTTCCGCTCGCTGCTGTCCAGCCGCCGCACGGCTCTCGTCACCCCATGGGAAAAAAGCGACCGCACACCGCTGCGCTCCCGCTCCCGCTCCGACGCCGATATCGTTGCCGAACTGGATCCCTTCGTGCTGACGACGGTTTCCGAATGTGCCGGAGGCTGGTGCCGGGTCAACGGCGAGAATTATGACGGCTGGCTGGATCAGACCCGCCTGTTCGGTGTCTATCCGGACGAGCTGATCGGAGACTGACGTCCTCCTCCCTCGATTGCCTGGGTTTCCTGATCCCTCATCCTGAGGAATACGGCGCGGAATTTCTGAAACAAAAAAGGCGGCCATCCGGCCGCCTTTTGCATGTTTGGATTGTTGGACAGGCCTCAGTCGGCCTGAACTTCCTGAACCTTGAGCTCTTCCAGACGCGGCATCGACATGATGTTGTAGCCACTGTCGACAAAGTGCACTTCACCGGTCACGCCACCGGAAAGATCCGACAGGAGATAGAGGCCGGTTCCGCCGATTTCGTCCAGGGAAACGGTCCGGCAGAGCGGAGAATTGCGCTTCTGGAAGTTGAACATCAGGCGGGCATCGGAAACGCCGGATCCTGCAAGGGTCCGAACCGGGCCTGCGGAAATCGCGTTCACGCGGATGTTCTGCTCACCGTAGTCCACCGCCAGGTAACGGACGGAAGATTCCAGAGCAGCCTTGGCAACGCCCATTACGTTGTAGTTCGGCATGACCTTGGTGGAACCACCATAGGTCAGCGTCACCATGGAACCGCCATTGGTCATCAGAGCGGCAGCCCGCTTGGCGATCTCGGTGAAGGAGAAGCAGGAGATCAGCATGGTGCGGGAGAAATTCTCCCGCGTGGTATCGGCGTATTTCCCGCGCAGTTCCGTCTTGTCGGAAAAGGCGATCGCATGCACCAGGAAGTCGATGCTGCCCCACTCTTCCTTCAACGTGTCGAACACGCTGTCGACCGACGCAATGTCTTCCACGTCGCACGGCACAAGGATCTTGGAACCGACGGAATCCGCCAGCGGCTTGGTACGGCGGCCGAAAGCCTCTCCCTGATAGGTGAAGGCAAGTTCGGCACCGTGATCGGCGAGCGTCTTGGCAATACCCCAGGCAATGGAGTGGTCGTTGGCAACGCCCATGATCAGGCCGCGTTTGCCCTTCATCAGATCAGACATTCAAAACTCCTCAGCCGTGAAAGCGCGACAGCGCGAGCGACGCGTTGGTGCCGCCAAAGCCGAAGCTGTTGGAAAGAACCGTGTCGAGGCCTGCATTGTCCACGCGCTCGGTCACGATCTCGCCCGGCTTCAGGGCCGGATCCAGCTCGTTGATGTTGGCAGACGCTGTCATGAAGTCGTTCTGCAGCATCAGCAGGCAGTAAATGGCTTCCTGAACGCCGGTCGCACCCAGGCTGTGGCCGGTGAGCGATTTGGTCGAAGACACCGGCGGCTGGTTTTCACCGAACACGCGGCGGATCGCTTCGATTTCGCCGATATCGCCGACGGGTGTCGAGGTGCCATGGCTGTTGATGTAGTTGACCTTGCGGTCGCCCAGGGTCGAGGTGGCAAGGCGCATGCAGCGCTCGCCGCCTTCACCGGAAGGCGCCACCATGTCGTAGCCGTCGGAGTTGGCTGCGTAGCCGGTAACCTCGGCATAGATTTTCGCGCCGCGCGCCTTGGCGTGTTCCAGTTCTTCCAGAACCACCACACCGCCACCACCGGCAATCACGAAGCCGTCGCGGGTCGCGTCATAGGCCCGCGATGCGGTCTGAGGGGTGTCGTTGTACTTGGAGGACATGGCGCCCATGGCGTCGAACAGACAGGACAGGGTCCAATCTAGTTCCTCGCCACCACCGGCAAACATGACGTCCTGCTTGCCGAACTGGATCTGTTCGGTAGCTGCACCGATGCAATGTGCCGAGGTGGAGCAGGCCGACGTGATGGAATAGTTGATGCCCTTGATCTTGAACGGCGTCGCCAGGCAGGCAGAGTTGGTGGAGCTCATGCCGCGGGTCACCATGAACGGGCCCATGCGCTTGGGCGACCCTTTTTCCAGCACGATCTGGTGCGCCTGGAACAGGTTCTTGGTCGACGGACCACCGGAACCCATGATCAGGCCGGTGCGCGGGTTGGAGATGTCGGTTTCTTCCAGACCGCTGTCGGCAATCGCCTGCTGCATGGAGATGTAGTTATAGGCGGCACCGTCGCCCATGAAGCGCAGCTGGCGCTTGTCGATGAGCGAAGCGATATCGACATTCGGCATGCCGTGTACCTGGCTTCTGAAGCCGTGTTCCGCGTAATCCGGAGCGAAGCTGATGCCGGACTTGCCTTCTCGAAGGCTGGACAGCACTTCTTCGGTGTTTGCTCCGATGGACGACACGATACCCATGCCGGTGACGACAACGCGTCTCATTGCGGTCTCCTATTGTCTTGACTGCACCACAGCTCTCAGGGGGTGTGTCGAGAGCCTGCAGGCACATACATAATATGCAAACCGGCGCTCCCAATGAAAAAGAAGCGCCGGTGCCATCAATTGATCCTGCGAACGGGTGTCAGGTCTTTGCCAGGCCGACGCGCAAATCGGTCGCCTTGTAAATCTGTTCACCGTCCGCCTTCAACCAGCCGTCGGCAATGCCGAGAACCAGGCGACCCTTCATGACCCGCTTGAAGTCGACACCGTATTCCACCAGCTTCACGTCCGGCGTAACCATGCCCTTGAACTTCACTTCACCGGTCGACAGGGCCATGCCCTTGCCTTCAAGGCCCAGCCAGCCAAGGAAGAAACCGGTCAGCTGCCACAGGGCGTCGAGACCAAGGCAGCCCGGCATCACCGGATTTCCCTGGAAATGGCACGGGAAGAACCAGAGATCCGGCTTGATGTCGAACTCGGCGCGAGCGAACCCCTTGTCGAATTCACCGCCGGTTTCGGAAAGTTCCGTGATCCGGTCGAACATCAGCATCGGGGGAAGAGGCAGCTGGGCATTGCCCGGGCCAAACAGCTCGCCGCGGCCGCAGGCGAGAAGTGCTTCATAATCGTAGCTGGAGCGGCGATCGGTCATTCGGGATCCGTGTTTTGTCTCCTGCCAGAGAAATTCCCAGGGCAGGTTCGGTTTGTTTTCGGTTCGTTTGAGGCGCCTTCCTAACACAGGGGAACCATGACCGAAAGATGTCACTTGCGCGAAGTTACTCGGTTTTTTCGGGCGTTTCGCCAAGTTTTGTGCGTATTCGACGTAATCTGCGCATCCGGCTCCGGGACACCGGCTTGCGGCTGTTTGGTCAGCGCTTGCACGAACCTTCCGAACGCGCCGCAGTTGCGCCCTGATTTCCGCTCAGGTTGCCCTTTACGTTTAAAACTTGCATCTTGGGTACAAGAAATGGCAGATATAGGCCAATGTTAGTGAAAACGGCCCGGCGCAACGTTTGCGCGGTACATATTTGCGCCGTTTCAAGAAGCGACCCTGGACCTGGATCGGATCGGAATGACAACACTTGTGGTGCATGAAACCGGCGACAAGAAGAATGTGACCGACATGCTGCGGTCTGCAGGCCTTCGGCCGACGCGCCAGCGTGTCTCGCTTGCAGAAATTCTGTACTCCCGGGGCGATCGCCACATCTCGGCCGAGCTGCTTCATGAAGAGGCGGTCGACGCCGATGTGCCGGTCTCTCTCGCCACGGTCTACAACACGCTGCACCAGTTCACCGAAGCCGGTCTGCTGCGCGAAGTCGCGATCGACGGCAACAAGACCTACTTCGACACCAATGTGTCCGACCACCATCACTTCTTCATCGAAGGCGAAAACCGGGTGATCGACATTCCGGGCGAAGGTGTAGGCATCGGCGCTCTGCCGAAAGCACCCGAAGGCATGGAAATCGTTCGTGTCGACGTGGTCGTACGCGTTCGCGAGAAACGCTGATCGTCGCGATTGATTGCGGCGGCCCTCAGGCCAGACCGCTTTCCACATAACGCAATTTCCATTCGTAATAGTTGGAGGTCGTCCCGATCTCCGCCAGATGCCGCTGGCCATCCGGCTCGAAGCCAAGTTTCTTCAGGAGGTTGGCGGAGCGGACGTTTTCCGGATGCGTGATCGCGCACAGCGTGCGCAGCTTAAGTTCCCGGGTAACGAAGTCCAGCACGCTCTGCCCGGCCTCGCGCCCGAACCCCTTTCCGCGGTGGTCTTCCAGAAAGGCAAAGCCAAGGTCCGGGTACTTCAGTTCCTTGCGCACCACCAGACCGCACACACCAACCGGTGTCAGCGATGGTTTCAGATCCAGGATCCAAAGCCCGACTCCATGGGCGGCAAAGCGCGCCAGCGTCTTGTTCTTGATGTAGTTGGCCGCGTCTTCCTCGGTCTTGATACCGTGGTCGGCGATAAATCGGATGTAATCCGGCTCATTCATGAGCTGGTGGTAAAAAGCGGCATCATTGCTGGAAGGCAAGCGGAAGCGAAGCCTCTCGCTCACGGGAAATGGTCCAAGCGGGAAACTCACGCAACTGTTTCCTTTTCAATAAGGGCTTTGGTGCGCAGGGCAATATCCGGCACCGCATCAAAAAGTTCTTTCTCCGTGCTCCGGCACAGATCGTAAATCACACAGCGCCGGCACTCCGGTTTGCGCGCCTTGCAGATGTACCGGCCATGCAGGATGAGCCAGTGGTGGGCATGGAGCGCAAATTCCACCGGCACGACCTTCTCCATGGCTTTTTCCACGTCGAGAGGCGTCTTGCCGGGGGCAATGCCTATGCGGTTGCCCAGGCGAAACAGATGCGTGTCGACGGCAATGGTCGGGTGGCCGAAGAAGATGTTCAGAACCACATTTGCGGTCTTGCGGCCGACACCGGGCAGCGCTTCCAGCGCTTCGCGGTCTTCCGGAACCTCGCCGCCATGGTCGCGGATCAGCTGCTCGGACAACAGGATGACGTTCTTGGCCTTGTTCTTGTAAAGGCCGATCGTCTTTATTTCCTCCCGCACCCGGTCCTCCCCGAGCGCCACCATCTTTTCCGGTGTGTCGGCAATCTGGAACAGGTGTCTTGTTGCCCGGTTCACGCCAACGTCGGTTGCCTGGGCCGAAAGCACCACGGCAACCAGAAGCGTGAAAGCATTGACATAATCCAGTTCGCCCTTCGGTTCCGGATTGTCGGCATGGAAGCGCTGGAAGATCGCAAAGGTTTCCGCTTTCGTATAGCGGGACCGTTTCAGCACCTTGCCGGGGTTGTCCACGGAGGGTGCTTTTCTCCGGGTCTGTTTGGATTTTGCGGGCCGGCGTGCTGCCGCAGTCTTGGAAGGGCTCTTTGCTTGCGTCATCTTCTCTCTATAATCATTCCTCATGAGCAAGAACAATCCGAAACCCCTGCGGGATGGCGAATTGCCGGATCAGGACCGGCCGTTTTTCACTGCCGTTCTGACCCCTCACCGGTCTCTGGGGCCAAACGGATTCCTGGTTCTCATGTGCTTCTTCGGCGGTGTCAGTTTCATCGCCGGTATTCTGTTTCTGCGTATCGGCGCCTGGCCGGTTTTCGGGTTCTTCGGACTTGATATCGCGCTGCTCTGGTTTGCCTTTCGGATGAACTACCACTCCGCACGAACTTTCGAGGAAGTGGTTGTCTCGCGGCACGAGATCGCGATCCGCAAGGTTGGCCCGGGCAAGAAATACCAGGAATACCGTTTCAATCCCTTCTGGGTCCGCCTGACGGTCGACCGGATCGAGGACGAAGGGGTCGTCAAGGTGACCCTCCTCAGTCGGGGTGAACAGGTCGATCTCGGCAATTTCCTGAATCCCGATGACAGAACGAGTTTTGCCGGTGCCATGGCCAATGCGTTGTCCGTCGCCAAGTCAGGCGGTGTCTAGGCTCCTTCTTCAATGACTTTGGGCTGCACCTTGAGCGTTGCAAGCAGAACGGCCAGGGCCGCGGTTGCCGAAAGCGCTGCGGTGTAAAGCACGGTCTGAAAGCTGGCCGCACTGGCGATGAAACCCATCGAAATGCTGCCGATCATGCCACCGAGGAACAGGCTGTTCATGTAAACCGCCGTTGCCCGGCCCGGCCGGTCCGGTGCGAAGCTCTGCACGAAGCTGATCGCGACACCGGCAAACAGGCCATAATAAGTCCCTTCCAGTACCGCGATGGCCAGCACCTGCCAGAGTGCGGTCACCTGGGCAAACAGCACCATGCTGACCGCGGCAAGGCACGCTGCCAGCAGCAGCACCTGGCGAATGCCGATGCGCTCGGCAAGGCGAACCGAGCCGAAGATGACAAAGACTTCCAGCAGGCATTTGACCGACAGTGCCAAGCCGGGTGTTGCGCCGGGCAGATGTGTTTCCTGCACGAAGAACAGCGGCATCGCCGAGACGAACAGCGAATTGGTGATGACAAAGCCAAGGCAGGTCAGCCCGGCAATCTGAAGACCCCAGTTGATCGGCGCCTTGCCGTTTGTCTTGGAACGCTCTCGTGCTGACCTGAAGTCCGCCGGAACGACAATGTACCAGAGCATCAGGTAGACAATGCCGATCGCAAAGGCGCACAGGAAGGCGGCGGCAAAGCCGAAGGCTGCAACCACCGAAAAGGAGACTGCCGGCCCGATCATCCACGCAAGTGAAACCATCATGCGCAGCCAGGAATTGACCCTGGCAACGTCCATGCCCTGCTGTTCGGCAAAAAGGCGGCCGAAGGTAAAGACGACACCCGCGCCCATGTTGGAAAGGCTCATCAGGGGGGCGATCAGAACGAGCAGCATCACCAGACTGCTGATCTGGGTCAGCAGTGCGGCGAGCGTGATATAGGCGACAACAGAGACGACCAGCAGGCTCTTGACCGGAAAACGGTTGTCCAGCCGTTCGCCTGCCCATCGATTGACGGCCAGCGTCAGCGGCATCACCAGACCGGAGTAAAGCCCCACCTGCCAGGGTTCGGCGCCCAGCCCTTCCACAATGAAAAAACTCATCAGCGGCACCAGCGCCGAAACGCCGAGGCTGTTGGTGAATTGAAGAAGCAGAATCAGCAATGCCTGTCGGGGCAGTTGCAGGAGGGACAACATGACGATCGCCGGAAAAGTGAAATAAGCAAGAATTACAACCTAACTGGGTTGTATCGCCCCGTCACCGCTTTTTTTTGCCGAACGCGCGTCTGCCGATCGCGCAACCGGTTTCGGAAAGTTTCGAAAACCAGACAATCCCGAACGCTATCGCCACTCAAATCAGCGGCACAATTCGAACCTGACAACTAGTCGTCCGGCGTCACCCGTAGCGTCTTCAGCCGGTACAGCGCTTCCAGCGCTTCGCGCGGGGTCATGTCATCCGGATTGATTGCTTCAAGCGCGACCGAGACGGGATCGGGTTCCGCAAACCCTGCCGGAGCGCTGGGCGCAGGCGCGGTCAGGCTTGCGAAAAGCGGCAGTTCGTCGATCAGGCTCTCAGCCGGCGAGCGGCGGTCCTGCTCTTCCAGCTGGCTGAGCACCTGCTTGGAGCGTTCGACGACGGATACCGGCAGACCCGCCAGCTTGGCCACCTGAATACCGTAGGACCGGTCGGCTGCGCCCGGAACGATCTCGTGCAGGAAGATAACGTCGCCTTTCCATTCCTTCACCGAGACGGTGGCATTTGAAAGCCGGGCCAGCTTGGCGGAAAGGGCAGTCAGTTCGTGGTAGTGAGTCGCAAACAGGGCACGGGACCTGTTGACCTCATGAAGATGTTCGATCGTCGCCCAGGCAATGGACAGGCCGTCGAACGTCGCAGTGCCACGGCCGATTTCGTCCAGGATCACGAGTGAGCGGTCACCGGCCTGATTGAGGATTGCGGCGGTCTCGACCATCTCCACCATGAAGGTGGAACGGCCGCGCGCAAGATCGTCTGCCGCGCCGACGCGGGAGAACAACCTGTCGACCACGCCGATATGGGCTGCTGCTGCCGGCACATATCCGCCCGTTTGGGCCATCACGGCAATCAGTGCGTTCTGGCGCAGGAAAGTCGATTTACCGGCCATGTTCGGACCGGTAATCAGCCAGATATGGCCGATATCCTCGTCCACTTCCGGACCGAGATTGGCATCATTGGCAACAAAACTGTCACCGCCGGATTTCTTCAGCGCCTTTTCGACCACCGGATGACGTCCACCCTTGATGTCGAAGGCGCGGCTGTCATCGACGACGGGCCGGACATAGCTTTCTTCCTGGGCAAGTTTCGCAAGCGCCGCCGAAACATCCAGAATGCTGAGGCCGTGGGCGGCGGCCTTGATTGCTTCCCCTGCGTCGATGATCGCCTTGGCAAGCCGGTCGAAGATTTCCAGCTCGATGGCAAGCGAGCGTTCGCCGGCACTGGCGATCTTCGATTCCAGATCCGCAAGCTCCGTGGTGGTGAAGCGCATGGCGCCGGCCATGGTCTGGCGGTGGATGAACCGGCCGGGATCTCCGGTCAGCTTTTCCGTCTGCGCGGAAGGCGCCTCGATGAACCAGCCGAGCACATTGTTGTGCTTGATCTTCAGCGACCTCAGGCCGAGTTCTTCTGAATAGTCTGCCTGAAGCTTCGCGATGACCTTTCGGCTTTCGTCGCGCAGGGAGCGCAGTTCGTCCAGATCGGCGTTGTAACCGGTGGCGATGAAACCGCCGTCGCGTTTCAGAAGCGGCGGCTCTTCTTTCAGTGCCATCGTCAATTCGCTGCCGAGATCGTGCGGGGCCTGTTCCAGACTGGCGCGCGCAGCAGCGATTTCCGCCGGAATCGTTCCCGCCGTCGCACTGGTCTGGTCGAGCACTGCCCGCGCGGCCTCAAGCCCCTGGGCAACCGACAAGATATCGCGCGGCCCGCCGCGGTTGAGCGCAATCCGCGACAGGGCCCGGGCCATGTCCGGGGCGCCTTTCAGTGTCTGGCGCAGGCCTTCGCGCATGATTTCGTTTTCAAGAAAGAAGGCAACGCCGTCGAGCCTGTGCTGGATCGCATCGACATTGACCAGCGGTCCGGCCAGGCGGCTGGCGAGCAGGCGCGAGCCGCCGCCTGTCACTGTCCGGTCGATTGTCGCCAGCAGCGAGCCCTGCTTTTCGCCCGAAAGCGTGCGGGACAGCTCCAGATTGGCCCGGGTTGCCGGATCGATCAGCATGCGCCCGGCGCCGGCCTCGCGCACGGGCGGATCCAGCGGCGGGCGTTCGCCGAGCTGGGTCTTCTCGATGTAGGCAAGAATGCCGGCGGCGGCGGAAAGCTCCGCCCGGCTGAAGGTGCCGAAGCCGTCGAGGGTCTTCACACCAAAGTAATGCGCAAGCCGGTCCGTGGCGGTGGAACTGTCGAAAAAGGCACGTGGCACCGGTGACAGCGCACCGCCCGCCTGTTCGGCTGTCAGGCGCAACTCGCTTTCCTGCAGCAGATTGTCCGACAGGATCAGTTCGCGCGGGGAAACCTGGGCAAGGTCGGCGGCAAGACGCTGATGATCGGTTTCCGACACCTGGAAGGAGCCGGTGGACATGTCGATCCAGGCAAGGCCATAGACCGCGCTGCCGTCCAGCGAGCCGCCCTTCAACCGGGTCAGCGCCATCAGGTAGTTGTTGGCACCGGCATCCAGCAGGCGTTCTTCCGTCAGCGTTCCGGGGGTGACGAGACGCACGACATCGCGCCGGACGACGGATTTGGAGCCGCGTTTCTTGGCCTCGGCCGGATCTTCCGTCTGTTCGCAGACCGATACCCGGTGCCCCTTGGCAATCAGCTTGTTGAGATAGTCGTCGGCTGCATGCACCGGCACCCCGCACATCGGAATGTCGGCACCCTGGTGCTTGCCACGCTTGGTCAGCGTGATTCCGAGCGCGGCGGAGGCAACCTCGGCGTCCTCGAAAAACAGTTCGTAGAAATCGCCCATCCGGTAGAACAGAAGGCTGTCCGGATTGGCAGCCTTGATCTCCAGGAACTGGGCCATCATTGGCGTGACCTTGCTGTCCGCCGGGGTGATTTCTTGCGCGCTCTGTCCACTCATGCCTGATACCTAGCAAACTGAGCGGACCATTCCACCAAGGGCCTATTCCATCTTGGCTTGAGGCTTCATTTTCCAGGGGATAAGGTCGGGCTCCCGCCCCGTAAAGAGAGCGCGCAAGAGGAAACGCCCAAACCATGTCCGCCGACAAGAAACCGACCAAGACCAATGTCAGCTTCACCGACCAGGAAGCGCTGCAATTCCACCAGGAAGGCCGCCCCGGGAAGCTGGAAATTGCGCCCACCAAACCGATGGCGACCCAGCGCGACCTGTCGCTGGCCTATTCGCCCGGCGTGGCGGTGCCGGTGCGGTCGATCGCGGAAGACCCCAGCCGTGCCTATGACTACACCACCAAAGGCAACATGGTTGCGGTGATTTCCAATGGCACGGCTATTCTGGGCCTCGGCAATCTGGGCGCGCTTGCCTCAAAGCCGGTGATGGAAGGCAAGTCCGTCCTGTTCAAGCGCTTCGCCGACGTCGATTCCATCGATCTGGAAGTCGATACCGAAGAGGTCGATGAATTCATCAATGCGGTCCGCTATCTCGGTCCTTCCTTCGGCGGGATCAACCTGGAGGACATCAAGGCGCCGGACTGTTTCATCATCGAACAGCGCCTGCGCGAACTGATGAACATTCCCGTCTTCCATGACGACCAGCATGGCACGGCCATCATCGCGGCGGCGGGTCTCATCAACGCCCTTCACCTGACCGGTCGCGACATGAAGGACACCAAGGTGGTCTGCAATGGCGCGGGTGCGGCCGGCATTGCCTGCATCGAACTCGTGAAGGCAATGGGCATTCCGAACGAGAACGTCACTTTGTGCGATACCAAGGGTGTCATCTACAAGGGCCGCGAAGAGGGCATGAACCAATGGAAGTCCGCCCACGCGGTCGAAACCAAGGCACGCTCGCTCTATGACGCCCTCAAGGGCGCTGACGTCTTCTTCGGCGTTTCTGCAAAGGGCGCGTTGACGCCTGACATGCTGCGGGTCATGGCACCGAACCCGATCATTTTCGCCATGGCCAACCCGGACCCGGAAATCACGCCGGAAGAGGCGGCGGAAGTGCGCGACGATGCAATTGTCGCGACCGGGCGTTCGGACTATCCGAACCAGGTCAACAACGTGCTCGGCTTTCCTTATATTTTCCGCGGCGCGCTTGATGTTCAGGCCACCACGATCAACGACGCCATGAAAGTTGCCTGCGCACACGCACTGGCGGAACTGGCGCGGGAGGAAGTGCCGGACGAAGTTGCCGCGGCCTATCGGGGCAACCGGCCGAAGTTCGGTCCGGAATACATCATTCCGGTGCCCTTCGATCCGCGCCTGATCCACACCATTCCGCCTGCGGTCGCCCAGGCTGCGATGGAGTCCGGCGTCGCCCGCAAGCCGATTGTCGATATGGAGGCCTACAAGCACCAGCTCTCCGCCCGCCGCGACCCTGTCGCCGGCACCTTGCAGCGGATCTTCTCCAAGGTGCGCCAGCAGCCCAAGCGGGTCGTCTTCGCCGAGGGCGAGGAAGAACCGGTCATCCGCGCAGCGACAAGCTTCGTGTCGCAGGGCCTGGGTGAGGCCATCCTGATCGGCCGCGAAGACGAAATCAAATCCATGGCCGAACGCGCGGGCATCGACATCGACCGGCCGGGCATTTCCATCCAGAACGCGCGGCTTTCCAACCGCAACAGCGACTACGCGCAGTATCTCTACGGCCGCCTGCAGCGCCGGGGCTACCTGCTGCGCGACTGCCAGCGCATGGTCAACAACGACCGCAACTACTGGGGTGCGATCATGGTCGCGCGCGGCGACGCCGATGCCATGGTGACCGGTCTGACCCGGAACTATTCCGTCGCTCTCGATACGGTGAAGGCCACCATCGATCCGAAGCCCGGTCACCGGGTCATCGGCGTGTCGCTGGCACTGGCCCGCGGCCGTACCGTGCTAATCGCCGATACGGCGGTGATCGACATGCCGACATCGGAAGAACTGGCGGACATCGCCGAGGAAGCGGCGCATGTCGCACGCAAATTCGGCTACGAACCGCGTGTTGCCATGCTGGCCTATTCCACCTTCGGCCATCCAAAGGGCGAACGCTCGGAAAAGGTCATCGAGGCGGTCAAGATCCTCGAACGCCGCCGCGTTGACTTTGAATTCGACGGCGAAATGGCCGCGGACATCGCGCTCAACATGGACCGAATGGCCGCCTATCCGTTCTGCCGCCTGTCCGGTCCGGCCAACGTTCTGGTCATGCCGGCGTTCCACTCGGCATCCATCTCTACCAAGATGTTGCAGGAACTGGGCGGCGCCACGGTCATCGGCCCGCTGCTCGTCGGCTTCGACAAGTCGATCCAGATCGTTCCCCTGGGTGCGAAGGACAGCGACATCGTCAACATGGCCGCCATCGCGGCGTTCAATGTGACGTGAGGTGGTGATTATTCCGCTGAATTAGGGGCGCTCCGATCCCGGATCTCCGCTGCGCTGCGTCCGGGATGACGAAGATAGGTCTGGTAAAACCTTTCAGTCGTCATCCCGGGCAAGCAAAGCGCGACCCGGGATCGGGGAGCCACCCCAAAACCTCTCGAAACCCGGAGTGACCATCGTTTGACAGCCTGGGTCTACATCCTTGCCTCGCGACCGTTCGAAACTCTTTACACGGGCGTGACGACGGACTTGGCCCGCCGGGTTTACGAGCACCGCGAAGGTCTGATTGAGGGTTTTTCCAACCGATACGGAACGAAATCCCTGGTCTGGTAAGAACAGCACGAAGAGACCGGGGCTGCGATTACCCGCGAAAAACAGATCAAGCGTTGGCGCCGGCAATGGAAATTCGATCTGATCGAGGAGATGAACCCGGACTGGCAGGATCTGTATCTGGTTCTAAATCAGTAACAACTACCTTGATCTCTCGGTCGTCATCCCGGACGCAGCGTAGCGAAGATCCGGGATCGGGGAGCCCCGAAGCGCTGCGGCAACACACATGGAAATCCAAAGTCCGGTGTCTCGTCGTACTTAAGCTGCAAGTCACTCGATAGAGGGGCGATAGCGTGCAATTGCGCCTTTTCGCTTCGCGATAGCTAATCTTTTTTGACAAACCCTGCCCCAACGGCGATACCTCGAAACCATGTCGGATATTAAAGTCAAAATCTGCGGTCTTTCGACCGAGGACACCATGGCGGCGGCGCTGGATGCCGGTGCGGATATGGTCGGGTTGATGTTCTTCCCGAAGAGCCCGCGTCATGTGTCGCTCAGCCAGGCCTGCCGGCTGGCCGATATGGCGCGCGGCCGGGCGGAGATCGTGGCGGTAACCGTCAACATGGATCTCGACGGCCTGTCCCGTATCAACGAGCTGGTGAAGCCCGATACGTTCCAGTTTCATGGCGAGGAAGCTCCGGAAGCCCTGGCAGCGGCCAAGGTGATGCAGGGCACCAAGGTCATGAAGGCGATTTCGATTTCCGACCGTTCAGATCTGGAGCAGGCGCACTATTATGCTGTTGTGGCAGATCGTCTCCTGTTCGATGCCAAGCCACCGAAAGGGTCCGAACTGCCCGGCGGTAACGGCGTCTCCTACGACTGGACGATCCTGAAAGACCTTGACCTGAAGAAGCCCTTCATGCTTTCCGGAGGACTTGATCCGGAGAACGTCGCCGAGGCGATCCGTTTGAGCGGCGTCAGCGAGGTGGATGTTTCCTCCGGCGTCGAGCGGGAAAAGGGCGTCAAGGACAGTGGTCTCATTCGCGCATTCTTGGCGGCGGCCAAGGGCGTCAAGGTTCCGGGCTGAACCCCGGGTGAAGGAGTAAACGCGTGAACGATATGGCTAACAGCATCCGGACCGGTCCGGACGACCGCGGGCATTTCGGTATTTTTGGCGGCCGCTATGTTGCCGAAACGCTGATGCCGCTGATCCTGGACCTGGAACAGCACTACAAGGACGCCAAGAACGATCCGGCTTTCAAGACCGAGATCGAGACGCTGAACAAACACTACACCGGCCGTCCGTCGCCGCTTTATTTTGCCGAGCGTCTGACGAAGGAACTCGGCGGTGCCAAGGTCTACTTCAAGCGTGATGAGCTGAATCACACCGGATCGCACAAGATCAACAATTGCGTCGGTCAGATCCTGCTCGCCAAGCGCATGGGCAAGACCCGCATCATCGCGGAAACCGGCGCCGGTCAGCACGGTGTCGCGACAGCGACAGTCTGTGCCCGCTTCGGTCTGCCCTGCGTTGTCTACATGGGCAAGACCGACGTGGAACGGCAGAAGCCGAACGTCTTCCGCATGAAACTTCTGGGCGCGGAAATCGTGCCGGTGACCGCCGGTGCCGGCACCTTGAAGGACGCCATGAACGAGGCGCTGCGCGACTGGGTGACCAACGTCGAGGACACCTACTACCTGATCGGTACTGCCGCGGGCCCCCATCCCTATCCGGAAATGGTGCGCGACTTCCAGTCGGTGATCGGCAAGGAACTGCGCGAACAGATGATGGAAGCCGAAGGCCGGCTGCCGGATGCGCTGGTTGCCGCCGTCGGTGGTGGTTCCAATGCCATTGGCCTGTTCCATCCGTTCCTGGACGACAAGGACGTCAAGATTTACGGCGTCGAAGCTGGTGGCCGTGGCCTTCAGGGGGAAGAACACTGCGCATCCCTGACCGCAGGCAAGCCGGGCGTTCTGCACGGCAACCGCACCTACCTGCTGCAGGACGACGACGGCCAGATCCTGGAAGGTCACTCGATTTCCGCCGGTCTCGATTATCCGGGCATTGGACCGGAGCATTCCTGGCTGAAGGAAATCGGCCGTGTGGACTATGTACCGGTCATGGACGACGAGGCTCTGGAAGCTTTCCAGATGCTCACACGCGTTGAAGGCATCATCCCGGCGCTGGAGCCGGCCCACGCGCTGGCCCATGTCGTGAAACTGGCCCCGCAAATGGACAAGGACCAGATCATCGTCATGAACCTGTGCGGCCGGGGCGACAAGGACGTCTTTGCCGTTGGCCAGATGCTGGGCTTCGATCTCTGATAGCCCGCTTCGAACGGAACCCTGGAAAACCGCGTATCGAAAGGTGCGCGGTTTTTCTTTTTGCCGCTCCGGACTGTCATCCCCTCCGCCAAGAGAAAGGCCTGGCGCCTGCACGTCATCAATGCGGGTTTTGGATAGGGCCGACGTTCCATTTTGACCGCGATGACAACGCGGCTTGCCACCGGCCCCTAACGCCGGTTAACCAGCCCCGCCAGTTTGGAAATGCTGCAATGCAAACTTGTGCGTTGTGAATCCGCCGGGAAAGACTAAATCAGCCGCGAATGAAACAGGGTCGGCGCTATTGCCGGCCGCTTGAGGAAACCCCGAAATGGCTTTCGATCTTCTGACCGGCTTCGTCCGCGACTTTCGCGCTTCCCGCAAGGTTGCCGGCGAAATCGCACGCATGAACCACCTGAACGACGCCCAGCTTGCCGATCTCGGCCTGGAACGCAGCGAAATCACCAGCCGCGCCTTCGCCCGTCATTTCAAACGGCGCTAAGGCTGCAGCCAGTCAGGCGCTGCGTTTGTAAGCAGCGCGCAGTGGCACGGCTATGGGTTTTGCCGTCAACATGGCTTCCAGCAACTGCTGGCGGCCCCGGGCGTCCAGACCGGTCGCCTGTTGTGCCAGCGCCGGGTCTGATTGCGCGGAAGAAACTTCGGCAACACCCTTGCGCTGGGCAAAACCCAGGTGAAAATCCCTCATCCGGCGCCACAGCTTTTCAGTGAAAGGCTGAGGAGCGGGTTCGAACAGGGAATGGGCCATTTTCAGCTCCTTATTTGTTTGGTGGCTCAGTGGTTCGTTCTACAATAGGTGCACGCAGTGCATTTTTCTAGGCGCAATTTGTGCACATTTCGCCTATCAGCCATGCATTTTTCGCGGGTCTGACCTGCGCTTCCACAGCTTGCTGCACTGCAAAAAAGCCATAAGGTGCGGCCCGGTTGCGATTCCGGATCGCGGCATCAATCTTTTTTGGTTTTTGAGATGAGCACCTTGCAGGCCCTCCATATCAGCGCGCCATCGGCAGCGCCCCTCGCCACCGTGTTTCGCGGTGCCGGAAACCCGTTCACGCGCTCCGGCCGGGCGAAGCCCATGGGCAGCGAACATGTCTACCGGGCGGATGCCGCCCTGCGCGCTATCGGCCTGATCGACTATCCAAGCCGCTGACCGGTCTGGGTTCGGAGCCTGTTTCAACGCTCCGAATCTGCATGAGACAATTGACATTGCACGCACTGCCCCCGTACATCGCTGAAACGGAAACGCCCCGGAGGGTCCCGGATGGCGCGAAAAAGGGTAGCAGTGAATGACGGATACGCGTATCGACCGCCGTTTTAAAGCCTGTGCGGATGCCGGCCGGCCGGCCTTGGTCACCTTTATCACCGCAGGCGATCCGGATCTGCAGACCTCGCAAGCCCTCCTGAACGCCCTTCCGGCAGCAGGTGCCGACGTTATCGAACTCGGCATGCCGTTTTCCGACCCGATGGCCGAAGGCATCCCGATTCAGCTTGGCAATCAGCGTGCGCTGGCTGCGGGGCACACCATGGACAAGACCCTGGACATGGTTCGTGAGTTCCGCAAGCAGGACCAGGATACGCCGATCATCCTGATGGGGTATTACAATCCGATCTACGTGCGAGACCCGAAGGTTTTCGTGCAAGTAGCCAAGGACGCTGGTGTCGACGGCTTCATCATTGTCGATATTCCGGCAGAAGCAGATGACGAACTCTGCATTCCGGCCCTGGAAGCAGGTCTCAATTTCATTCGCCTGGCAACACCCACCACTGACGACAAGCGTCTGCCTGCCGTTCTGGCCAACACCTCCGGTTTCGTTTATTACGTCTCCGTGACCGGCATCACCGGCGCCAATATCGCCGATACCGGTCGGGTGACCACCGCGGTCAAGCGGATCAAGGGCCACACGGACCTGCCGGTTGCCGTCGGTTTCGGCGTGAAGACCGCAGACCAGGCAGCGGAAATCGGCAAGGATGCCGACGGTGTCGTGGTCGGGTCGGTTCTGGTCAATGCCATCCGTGACAGCCTCGATGAGGCCGGCAAGGCGACTGACAAAACCGTTCAGACCGTCGTCGACCTGGTATCCGACCTGGCCTCCGGATGCGCCCGGTCAAGAACAGCCTGACTGGTCAGCCATCGGCTGGTCTGAATTGAAGGATTTCGGACGGACCCCATATCTCCGTCCAATGGTAACTCGAGTAGCGGGACGCGTTTGACGTGAACTGGATCAATTCTATCGTACGCCCCAAGATCCGTGATCTTTGGAAAAAGCGCGAAGTTCCGGAAAACCTTTGGATCAAGTGTCCGGAAACCGGTGAAATGGTGTTTCACCGGGATCTGGAAGCCAATCTCTGGGTGATTCCGAATTCCGGTCATCACATGCGCATCCCGGCGCGCAAACGCGTTGAGGCTTTGTTTGACGGCGGCAAATACACCGAGGTCGATACCCCGGAAGTGCATGCCGATCCGCACAAGTTCCGCGACAGCAAGCGCTACACCGACCGCCTGAAGGAAGCCCGCACCAAATCCGGCGAAGACGAAGCTGTGATCGTGGCCCAGGGCCAGGTCAACGGCACGCCGCTGACCATTGCCGTGCAGAACTTCGATTTCATCGCCGGCTCGCTCGGCATGGCCGCGGGTGAAGCGATCCTTGCCGGCATGCTGAAAGCGGTCGAGGACAAGACGCCTTTCGTCATGTTTGCCGCTTCCGGCGGTGCACGCATGCAGGAAGGCATTCTGTCGCTGATGCAGATGCCGCGCACCACGGTCGGTGTGCAGATGCTGCGCGAAGCGGGACTGCCCTATATCGTCGTCTTGACCAACCCGACCACAGGCGGCGTCTCGGCCTCCTACGCCATGCTTGGCGACGTGCACATTGCCGAACCGGGCGCCCAGATCGGCTTCGCAGGCCGCCGCGTGATCGAACAGACCGTGCGCGAAAAGTTGCCGGACGATTTCCAGACTGCCGAATATCTTCTCGACCACGGCATGATCGACATGGTGGTGCCGCGCCAGAAGATGAAGGAAACACTGGCACGCATCTGCGGTATCCTGATGAAGCGGGAAGTCGAACTGCCGAAGCTTGAAGCGCCGAAGGAGCCGGCACCGGAAGCCGAAGCCAAGCCTGCCGAAACGGCTGCGGAGCCTGCCAAGGGCGCGGAAGCTGCCAGCTAGGTGGCTTCGTTACACGAATACGTCGCGAAAGCGGCCTGACACGACATTTCCGGGCTGTCCGCTTGTCTCGCGGGCGGCCTTCCCGTAAAGGCGTTAGTCAAACGCAACCGGGAAAAAGGGACCCTGCGGAGGGCGCCTTGGATCAAATCACGAAAATTCTGGACCGTTTGCTGGCGCTGCATCCGAAGGAGATAGATCTCTCGCTCGGTCGCATGTACCGCCTGCTGGAAGCGCTCGGGCATCCCGAACAGCGCCTGCCGCCGGTGATTCACGTCGCCGGTACCAACGGCAAGGGCTCGGTTACCGCCACCATGCGGGCGATCCTGGAAGCTTCCGGAAAACGCTGCCACGTCTACACCTCGCCGCACCTGGTTTCCTTCAACGAGCGCATTCGGCTCGGCTCGGATGGCAAATTCGTCTCCGATCCGGTCCTCTATGAGGCCCTGCACCGCTGCGAAGAAGCCAATGGCGGTGAGGAAATCACCTTTTTCGAGATCACCACCGCTGCTGCCTTGCTCCTGTTCGCGGAAAATCCCGCAGATGTGCTGCTGCTTGAAGTCGGTCTCGGAGGCCGTCTAGACGCGACCAACGTGATCGACCGGCCGCTTGCCACGGTGATTACCCAGGTTTCGATGGACCACGAGAAGTTTCTGGGTGACGACCTGTCGGTGATTGCTGCCGAAAAGGCCGGAATCATAAAGCCGGGCGTGCCGGTCATCTGCGCTGCGCAGGAAGACAGCGCCATGGCAACGATTGCGCGTCAGGCAGCGCGCAACAAGGCGCCGATCGAAGTGTTCGGGCAGGATTTCGCAGCCCAGGAAGACCAGGGCCGCATGGCGTTTCAGGACGAGGACGAATTGATCGACCTGCCTGTGCCCGTGCTTGGTGGCCGTCACCAGTTCTCCAATGCGGCTGTCGCCATTGCGGCGTTGAAGGCGGCGGGCATGTTGCCGGATGGCGATACGATTGCCCACGGCCTGAAAACGGTCAACTGGCCCGGACGGCTGCAGCCGATCACCAGCGGACCTTTGCATGACCTGTGTCCGGAAGGGTCGGAAGTCTGGGTCGATGGTGGCCACAATCCCGGCGCGGGCATTTCGATCGCCCAGTTCATGGGCGAACAGGAAGAGCGCTCACCCCGGCCGCTTTACCTCGTGTCCGGCATGCTGACGACAAAGGATCCCGTCGGATTCTTCCGTCCGTTCCACGGACTTGCACGCCATGTCGGCACGGTGCCGATCACCACGACACCCACCGCAAGGGAGCCGGAAGACCTGGCCGATCTTGCCCGCTGTGCGGGACTTGAAGCGACGCCGTTTCAATCACTGGACGCGGCGCTGGCAGATGTGGCAGCTTGTGCGGCAAAAGATGGCGAGCCGCCCCGGATTCTGATTTGCGGGTCGCTCTATCTGGCTGGTGAAGTTCTGGCGCGCAGCGGTCTGGCGCCGGTCTGAGGCGTCACCGGCCTCTGCCCGAGGAGGCCCTGAATGTTCGGTTTTGAAACCTGTCGCCCAAAGCTTGCAGGCGCTTTCCTGGGCGCTCTGCTCTTGAGCGTGCCTGCAAACGCGCTCACCGAACAATATGAGACGCCACCGGAGCAGGATCCGGCCACACTTCTCGACGGCAAGGAACTCGGTCCCGGCTATGCGGTACTCTCGCCGGTGCGCGGTGACGGTTTCCTGCGGATTTATCAGGTTCAGACCGATCTCGGCGTCGAGCAGATCGAAGGCGACGGCATGCTCAAGCTGCGCCTGCACGAAATCCAGGTGCTGATTGCCCTAGACAGTCTGAAGAACGACGCAAGCTTCGTTGACGGCCTCAAGCAGGCGGCCATGAAGCCGGTCGAGTTCGTCGAAAGCACGGTGACCGATCCTGTGGGAACCGCAAAGAACACCGTTTCCGGTGTCGGCCGCATGTTCGGCCGCCTCACCAAGGGCGTCGAGGCCGCTGTCAGCGGCAAGGGCGGATCTCCGGCGGAACTTGCCAAGTCGATCACCGGCCAGGCCAAGGCCCGGCGCGAACTTGCGGTCGATGTGGGTGTCGATCCCTATACGTTCTACCGGCCGTTATCGGAAAAGCTCGACGAAACCGCCAGCGTGACCACGGCAGGCAACTGGACGGTGAGCGCAATTACCAGCCTCCTGCCCGGCGGTATCATCGTAAATGCCGCGCGGCAGGCAGACAATTTCCGCAATCTCATCGTCGACAGCACGCCGACCGAGCTGCAGGAACGCACCTCAAGCGTTCTGCGCGCCGTGGGCGTGCCCGAGGTGACGAATGCCAAGCTCATGGGCAATCCGTTCTACACGGCTTCCGAAAAGGCCGCGATCGCCTATCAGATGCAGGCAATGCCCGGTGTGAAGGACCTTTACCTGATTGCCGAAAAGGCGGCTGATGCCGACAGCCGGGATCTTGCCTATTTCCAGCTTCGTCGTGTCGTTCTCATGGAAACCTACAACAGCACGGTTTCGCCGCTGGGAGACATCAAGCTGGTGTCCGGCATCCCCGTCGCCCTGCGCCGTGACGGCATCGCCGCCATCGTCATGCCTTTCGATCATGTGGCCTGGACCCAGACCGTGGCGCAGACCTTCTCCGCCATGCACGAAGGCCTCGGCACCTTGCCCTTCCCGCCAACGGGCGTCGACTTCCTGATCACCGGCGACGTCACACCCATGGCCGCCGAACGCATCGCCGCATTCGGCTGGGAAATCACCGGCAACTATCCGATGCCGAAGGGGCCGGTGTTTTAGGGTCTCCGGCTGTCATTCCGGACAAGTGAGGCAAGCCGAACGCAGATCCGGAATCCAGATGCTTTTCGCGCCTAAGGCGCGGCCGCTTCTTCTTTCAAGCGGGTTTCGCTTCGCTCATGCTGATGTCTGGATTCCGGATCTGCGCGCATCGATGCTGCGCTTGTCCGGAATGACGGACGGTGGGTTCATTTTGCCCCCCCTCAAAGACACTCCAGAACCGGCCCGGACAAGCCGCTTTCCCAGCCGAGGATGGCGCGTTTGCGGGTGAGGCCCCAGTGGTAGCCGCCGAGTTTGCCGCCTTTGGCGAGCACCCTGTGGCAGGGGACGACGAACGAGAGCGGGTTGCGGCCGACTGCGGTGCCGACAGCGCGGGATGCCTTCGGGTTGCCGAGGCAGGCGGCGATGTCGGAATAGGTGGTGGCCTTGCCCATCGGGATCTTCAGCAGGGTTTGCCAGACCCTGATTTCAAAATCGGTACCAATCATAACGATGTTGAGCGGTTGATCCTCTTGCCACTTTTTCGGATCGAAGACGCGCCGGGCAAATTGCGCCGTCGCATCCTGATCCTGGACGAAAACGGCTGCGGGCCAGCGCTCGCACATGTCTTCCAGGGCAGAGGTTTCCTCGCCCGGATCGGCAAATCCCAGACCGGCCAAACCCTTGTCGGTGGCCATCACCAGAACCTGGCCGAAAGGGGAAGGATGAAAGCCGTAGGCAATTGAAAGACCTGCGCCACGATTGCGGTAATCGCCAGGCGTCATGGCTTCATGGGTGACGAAAAGGTCGTGCAGCCGGCCGGATCCGGACAAGCCCACTTCGTAGGTCGCGTCGAGAACACTGGCGGACTCGCGCAGCAGCGCCTTGGCGTGATCCAGCGTGATTGCCTGCAGGAACTGCTTCGGCGTCAGTCCGGCCCAGCGCGAAAACACGCGTTGCAGCTGGATGGGTTGAAGACCGGCTTCCCTGGCCAGCTGGTCCAGCGTGGGCTGCTCGCGCCAGTCTTCGGTGATCCGCTTCAAGGTGCGGCGAACGACGTCGTAGTGCTGCGCAGCCTCCTCGCCGATGGAGATCGGGGTCGGTTCGGACGTCAGGCTGGTAAGGTCGAGCGCTTTGGTCATGGCGGTTTCTTCATGCTGAACTTGAAGTCTGCTCCGATCTTAGTCGGCGAACAACAGGGGATCGACCCGATTTGCGATCCGTCTCATGATCCTTGGCGCTTTGGTACCAGTTTCCGCTTCACTCGGCCGGAATGACTGCACAGAAACCGGGACTGGCGTTGCTACCCCAGAACATCCTTGAATTCGCTGGCCGAAACCGCAGGTCCCTTGCGCGTGGTCAGAAGCAGGCTCGTCTCCGTGCCGGTAATACCCTCGATCAGGCGAATGCGATTGAGTGCATCGTCAAAGGCAGCAAGATCGCGCGTGGCGACGTCCAGTACCAGATCCCACTTGCCGTTTGTTGAATGGATCGCGCGAACCTCCGTCATGGCGCTGAGCGAGCGGATCACCGGTTCGGTGTTGTGGCCGTCTACGACTACCAGCGTCACCGCGCGGATCGGCAGATCGCGCCAGTCGTCGCGCAGGACGGCGGTAAATCCCAGGATTTCTCCCGTGTCGACCAGCTTCTCCATGCGAGAGCGCACGGTGGCGCGTGAGACCTTCAGATCACCTGCCAATTCGGACACTGACCTTCGCCCGTCATGGCGCAGAAGCGAGATCAATCGAAGATCCAGATCGTCCATTTTTCCATTCCGATAAATTGAGCTTATCAAAATGATAAATCTGGCTGCTCTTTTGATCAAGTGTCCGGATTTACTCCGCCGCGGCGTTTCAGCACACTTTTGACAGTTGAATTTTGAGGCGGAGCAGGACGTGAACGTCGTTGAGAAACAGATTGTGCTGGTTGGAGCTCCGGTGGATGAAGGCGCCGGTCAGCGCGGCTGCCTCATGGGACCGGACGCCTATCGAACCGCCGGCCTGCAGGAGACGCTGCAGGAACTCGGCCATTCGGTCGTCGACCACGGAAATCTGAGCCCGGCGGAAGTTGGCAGCCTCACCCCTCCCAACAGGATACTGCGGAATTACCGCGCCTATGTTGCCTGGACCCGGGCGCTCCACCAGAAGGCGGCGGAACTTGGCGAAGGACCGGGTTTTCCGATTTATCTTGGCGGCGATCACGCCATGGCGGCGGGCACCGTTTCGGGTCAGGCAAGGGCGGCAGCAGCACTCGGGCGCCCGCTTTTCGTGCTTTGGCTCGATGCGCATTCGGATTTTCACACGCTGGACAGCACCGCCAGCGGCAACCTTCACGGTACGCCGCTCGCGTTTCTGTGCGGCCTGCCCGGATTTGACGATCTGCTCGGCAGCCCGCTGGAACACACCCTGAAACCGCAGAATGTCGAGATCCTCGGCGTTCGCTCGATCGATGATGCCGAGCGCAACCTGCTGGTCAGCCACGGCGTCGGTGTCAGCGACATGCGCCGGATCGATGAGGAAGGCATCGGCACTCTTCTGAAGCCGTTTCTGGAGCGTGTAAGGGCCGAAAACGGCCTTCTGCATGTCAGCCTGGATGTCGATTTTCTGGATCCGTCAATCGCCCCGGCCGTCGGCACCACCGTTCCGGGCGGCGCGACCTTCCGCGAAGCCCATCTGGTGATGGAGATGCTGCATGACAGTGGTCTCGTCACCTCTCTCGACCTGGTCGAGCTCAATCCCTTCCTGGACGAACGCGGAAAAACCGCGCGTCTGATGGTCGAACTGACCGGCAGCCTGTTTGGCCGCCGGGTCTTCGACCGGCCGACAAGAAGCTTCTAGAGGACCGAACAATGTCAAACAGCCCCATCAATCTCCTGCCGTCGGATCTGGCCTATGTGCCCTTCGTCAGCGTCGACAACATGATGCGCAATGTCCGCGCGATTGGCGTCGAAACCTTCATGCGTGGCATCGCCGAATATATCGAGCAGGATTTCCTGCGATGGGAAAGCTTCGACAAGAAACCGCGTATTCCGGCGCATGCGCCTCAGGGTGTCATCGAGCTGATGCCGACCAGTGACGGCAAGACCTTCGGCTTCAAGTATGTCAACGGTCATCCCGGCAACACCCGTGATGGTCTGCAGACTGTTACCGGCTTCGGTGTTCTGTCGAACCTGACGACCGGCTATCCGGTGCTGTTCACCGAGATGACCATCCTGACGGCCTTGCGCACGGCAGCCAACTCGGCGCTTGCCGCCAAATACCTGGCACCCAAGGGGTCCACCACGATGGCGATCGTCGGCAATGGCGCACAGTCCGACTTCCAGTGCCTGGCGTTCAAGGACATGCTCGGGATCACCGACATCCGCGCCTACGACATCGACAGCGCTGCAAGTTTGCGCCTTGCCCGCAACCTCGCCACTTCCGGGCTGAACGTGACCATTTGCAAGACGCCGGAAGATGCGATCGAAGGCGCGCAGATCATCACCACCGTAACCGCGGACAAGAAATCGGCGACGATCCTGACCGACAACATGGTCGGCACCGGCGTTCACATTAACGCGGTCGGCGGCGACTGCCCGGGCAAGACCGAGCTGCATCGCGATATCCTGCTGCGGTCCGATATCTTTGTCGAGTTCCCGGACCAGACCCATATCGAGGGTGAATTCCAGCAGCTCGACCGCGATCATCCGGTTACCGAACTCTGGCAGGTCTACGCCGGCAAGGCAGAAGGCCGCGCTTCGCAGGACCAGATTACGCTGTTCGACAGCGTCGGCTTTGCCATCGAGGACTTTGCCGCCCTGCGCTACGTCCGCGATCTTCTGCCCAGAACCGGTCACTTCGAGAAGCTCGACCTGCTGGCTGATCCGGACGACCCGCGTGACCTCTACGGCATGGTTCTCCGGTCTGCGGCCAATGGAGACAACCAGGCAGCGTGACCTGAGATCACGTGATTGTAGCAAACTGGACCACCGCTTCGGCGGTGGTTTTTTTCTGGCCTTGGTCAACCGGCCTCTACCCCTTCTCTCCAGGGAAAGAAACGGTTCCGGAAAGCACTAGTGTCATCCCGGGAAAGCATGGCGGAACCCGGTTCGCGTTGTTCAGGAGAGGAAGTGGGACCCGACAAGGGTGATGCCAAAAAACGCCTGACATCAGTCACTTATTTTAAGGTTTTCGGTGTTGAGTTGGCGTCATCCTACCTTTTCGGGGACCTTTTGATGACATTCAGAATTTTGACCGGCCTCGGACTCGGCCTGCTTGCCGCTTCCGCTGTTCAGGCCAAGGAACAGTATTTTTCCTACAAGGACTGGAATGTAGAGATTCAGTCGTTTGATACGGGCGAAGACTTTCGTATCAACTGCACCATGTGGACCGGCGGCGACGGCCTGCCCACCGTAGGCTTTGCGACGTCCAACAGCGATGCATTGCCGCCGGACTTCTTCCCCGGTGTCCAGCTGACGGAACGTGCCGTCCGCGGCCATGCGACGGTTCTTCAGAATGATCAGAAGGTCAATTTCGTCTTTGATGACGGCGACAGCGCGCAGGCAACGGTCCAAGCCTATTTCGATGAAGACGGTTTCGCCGTCGCCCAGACCTATTTCCCGATTGAGGACGCTCAGCGCGTCCTGCAGGCGATGCAACGAAACGGGCAGATCGATATCGTCGGACCGAGTGGCCTCATCTATACCGCTTCCCTGAGCGGATTTACCGCGTCATATCGAAAAGTTGCCGAAGGATGCGGCTTTCCGGTTACCGGTGTTATCGACTAGCGGCGGCAGGTTCAGCGCCTCTTCTATTTCGGCAACCACGGCATCGGCCGCCGCACCCGGATCTTCGGCCCGGCTGATCGGGCGGCCGACCACCAGGTAGTCGCTACCAGCCTGAATCGCGTCCGCCGGGGTCATCACCCGGCGCTGGTCTCCGGCGTCGCTGCCGGCAGGGCGGATGCCGGGGGTGACGATCACAAGCTCGTCTCCAAGGATGGCGCGCATTTTTGTGGCTTCGGTGGCGGCGCAGACGATGCCGCCCATGCCAGCCACACGGGCGTCCTTCGCCCGCGCTTCCACCACATCGCCAATCGGGCCGCGATACCCTGCATCGACCAGGTCCTGCTCGTCCATGGAGGTCAGCACCGTCACCCCAAGCAGGCACAGATCGGGATTACCCTCCTCCCGCAGGCCTTTCACGGCAGCACGCATGGTTTTCGGGTAGCCATGCAGGGTCATGAAGGTCATGCCCATCTTGGCGACATTGCGTACGGCCTTTTCGATGGTGTTGTCGATATCGTGCAGCTTGACGTCCAGAAAGATCTTCTTGCCGTCACGCGCCAGGTCACGGGCGAATTCCAGCCCGCCGGCAAACTGAAGTTCCATGCCGATCTTGTAGACACCGACCTTGCCTTCAGTCTGCTTTACCAGCTTCTCGGCCTCGGCAACCGTCGGCACGTCGACAGGCAGCATCAGGCGATCCAGAGCGGTTTTCGGGGAGAAAGGGCTGGTCGGCATGGGCAGATCCTCGGATTTTGGGGCAGGTGCCAGTGCATAGCACCAAGGATCGCCCAGCGCCAGAACTACCCAGAACTACGCCTTGCCTGTTCGCTCGAATTCTGCAAAGGCATCCTTGTAGTCGTCATGCCAGCGCGACAGCGGCGGCCGGTTTTCAATGATATCGCCGATGGCCCATTCTGCCCGGCGATTGTCCCTGGTGCTGTCGACGTCATTGTCCGGGCACAGGATGTAGAAATCGCCCGCTGACATCCGTTCGATGAAATGATCGACGGTCTGCTCGCTGGTCCAGGCCGCGTCCGGCTTCTCCGGAAAGTGGCTTGCGGTCATGCCCGTGTAGGTGAACCCAGGCACGAACAGATGCACCGAAATGGGCGCACCGGCCTGCCGCAGTTCATGGGCAAGCTGTTCGCTGAGCACTTTCACGGCTGCCTTGGTGGTGTTGTAGCCGGGGTTTCCCGGAGGTGTCGTGATGCCCTGCTTCGATCCGGTGTTGACGATGATCGCCGGGCGGGCAGCCTCGATCAGGCGCGGCGTGAAGGCATGGACACCGCGCAGGACGCCGTAGAAATTGATGTCCATCAGGCGGACCCAATTGTCGAAGTCCTCCCAGGCAGAGGTCGGCAGGCTGATGCCGGCGTTGTTCATCAGGACCGCGACGGGCCCGGTCTGAAAAGCCTTCTCGGCCAGGGCTTCCACCTGCGCCATGTCACCGACATCGGTCGGAACCGCGAAAATATCGACACCGACCGTACCGGCGGCACGCACCTTTTCCGTTGCCTCTTCAAGGGCCGGACCGGGCAGATCGGCAAGAATGACGCCCAGTCCTGCCTGGGCGAAGCGGGTGGCAGCGGCCAGTCCGACGCCGCTGGCAGCACCGGTAACGACGGCAATCCCGCCTTCTGAAATGGCTTTTTTGTACATGATGGATTTCCCCCAAAATGGATTTCAGGAACGCGGCGACAGACGAATGCCGATTTGCCTGTCTGCAAGATAGTCCGGCCACAGAACCCTTTCACTATGAAACCGCTATTTTCTTAGACGGTTCAGGCTGCTACAACACCGCGGTTCTTCTTTCCCATTACCCACGGGGCATCAGCACATGCGCACAGCGAGTGTATCGCGCGACACCAAGGAAACCCGCATCGCGGTCGAGATCAACCTGGACGGCACGGGCGCATACGACGTCCAGACCGGCGTCGGGTTCTTCGACCATATGCTGGAGCAATTGTCGCGACATTCGCTGATCGACATCAAGGCCCGTGCCGATGGCGACACTCATATCGACTTTCACCACACGGTCGAGGATACCGGCATTGCGCTGGGCCAGGCAATTTCCGAAGCGCTGGGCGACATGGCGGGCATCACCCGTTATGCCGATACCCATCTTGCCATGGATGAAGCGCTGACCCGCTGCGCGCTGGATGTGTCCGGCCGTCCCTTCCTGGTCTGGGACGTCACCTTCGACCGGGACAAGATCGGTGAATTCGACACGGAGCTGTTCGAGGAGTTTTTCCGGGCATTTGCGATGAATTCCGGGATTACCCTTCATATTGCCAACCTTTATGGCTCCAATTGCCATCACATCGCCGAAACTTGCTTCAAGGCGGTTGCGCGCTCCTTGCGCAAGGCGGTGGAGATCGATCCGCGGCAGGCAGACCGCATTCCGACCACCAAGGGCCAGCTCGGCAGCTAGGGCAGGAAACGGCGCATGAGCACATATGTTGTGATGGCTCCGCCAGAATTCGAAGACGTGGCTGGCGATCCTCGCCAGACCGACAGGCTCGCCTTCGTTCCGGACGGCTTCTCGACACTTGCGTTCCTGTTTGCCGTCATCTGGCTGCTGGTCAACCGCATGTGGCTGGTGCTGCTTGGCTATCTCGCCGCGACGCTGGTGATCGAGTTGCTGGCGCTGTCCGTCAGTCAGGAAGCCATGGCCGTCGTTGCCCTCTTCACCTCCATCCTGTTCGGCCTCGAGGCCCAGGCGCTGCGCCGCTGGTCGCTGGAGCGCAAGGGTTGGCGCGTTGTCGGCATCGTCGACGCGCACAACAAGAGCGAAGCCGAACTCCGATTTCTCCACAAGGCGGCTGACCGAGTGTCGCCGCCCAGACCTCAAATCGACCGGCAACAGCGCCCCGCCTCCCAACCGATCATCCCGAGGATCGGTAGCGAGCAGGTGGTGGGCCTGACCCTCGGTCCGGAGACCCGTCAATGACAATTGCGATTATCGATTACGGCTCGGGCAACCTGCGCTCGGCCGAAAAGGCGTTTGAGCGCGCGGCCCGCGCCCACGCCCACACGCCCGACGTTATTGTGACGTCCGACCCCGAAAGGGTACTGAAGGCCGACCGTGTCGTGCTGCCGGGTGTCGGCGCCTTTGCCGACTGCAAGCGCGGCCTGTGGGCTGTCGAAGGCATGCCCGAGGCGCTGGAACAGGTCGTTCGCAAGGACGGCAAGCCGTTCTTCGGCATCTGCGTCGGCATGCAGCTGATGGCAAGCCGCGGCCTGGAATTCGAGACCGTTGAAGGTCTTGGCTGGGTCGAAGGCGACGTTACAGCCATGGAACCGGCAGACAAGACGCTGAAAATCCCCCACATGGGCTGGAACACCATTGAGGTCCGTCCGGAAAGCCACCCGGTTTTCAAGGGGCTGGAAACGGGACCGGATGGCCTGCACGCCTATTTCGTGCATTCGTTCCACTTTGCCTGTGCCAGGGCGGAAGACCGCCTGGCAACGTTCGACTATGCCGGCACCTTCACCGCCATGGTGGCGAAGGACAACATGATCGGCACACAGTTCCACCCGGAAAAAAGCCAACGGCTCGGTCTGGAGCTGATCGCCAATTTCCTGGACTGGACCCCTTAATCTAAAAGCGCCTGGGAGGCCAACATGAGCAAAGGTTACTGGATCGCCCGTGTCGACGTGCATGACGCCGACGGATATCCGGCATACGTGGAAACGGCAAAGCCCGCTTTCGAGCGGTTCGGCGCCAATTTCCTTGCCCGCGGCGGCAAGACCGATGCCATCGAAGGCCCGGGCCGGGCGCGCAACGTCATCATCGAATTTCCGAGCTTCCAGCACGCGGTGGATTGCTATAATTCGCCGGAATATCAGGAAGCGGTGAAAATCCGCCAGAAGGTAGCCGATGGCGAAATCGTCATCGTTGAAGGAATTTAAAGCGACATGATCCTCTTTCCCGCCATCGATCTGAAGGATGGCCAGTGCGTTCGCCTGAAACTGGGCGACATGGACCAGGCAACCGTGTTCAACGACAACCCGGGCGCGCAAGCCCGGGCGTTCGAGGATCAGGGCTTCGAATGGCTCCATGTGGTCGATCTCAACGGCGCCTTTGCCGGCGAGAGCGTCAACGGCGCGGCTGTCGATGCCATTCTGGGGGCAACGAAGAACCCGGTACAGCTGGGTGGCGGGATCAGGACGCTGGAACATATCGAAACCTGGCTGGACAAAGGCATCAGCCGCGTCATCCTGGGCACTGTTGCCGTGCGCGATCCGGACCTGGTGAAGGAAGCCTGCCGCAAGTTCCCCGGCAAAGTTGCCGTCGGCATTGATGCCAAGGGCGGCTATGTCGCCGTCGAGGGCTGGGCGGAAACGTCCGAACTTACCGCAGTCGATCTTGCCCGGCAGTTCGAGGATGCAGGCGTTGCGGCGATCATCTATACCGATATCGATCGTGACGGCGTCCTGAAGGGGCTCAATATTCCCTCGACGCTGGACCTTGCCCGCGCCGTCTCCATTCCGGTCATCGCCTCGGGCGGCCTTGCGTCGATCGACGACATTCACCGTCTGCTGGAGCCGGACTGCGCTATCCTGGAAGGGGCAATCTCTGGCCGTGCGCTTTACGATGGCCGTCTCGATCCGAAAGAGGCCATGGAATTGATCCTGGCCGCGCGGAGCAAAGCATCATGACCTTGAAAGCCCGTGTCATTCCCTGTCTCGACGTCAAGGACGGCCGTGTCGTCAAGGGCGTCAACTTTGTGGATCTGGTCGATGCCGGTGATCCGGTGGAAGCCGCCAAGGCCTATGATGCGGCCGGGGCGGACGAGCTCTGCTTTCTCGACATCACCGCCAGTCACGAGGGTCGGGACACGATCTACGACGTTGTCCGGCGCACGGCCGAAGCCTGTTTCATGCCGGTTACCGTCGGTGGCGGCGTGCGCACGGTGGAAGACATCCGCAAGCTGCTGATTGCCGGAGCCGACAAGGTGTCGATCAACACGGCGGCCGTTACCAATCCGGATTTCGTGCGCGAAGCGGCGGAAAAATTCGGCGCGCAATGCATCGTCGTTTCCATCGATGCCAAGCAGGTCAACGCTCCGGGCGAACCGGAAAAATTCGAGATCTTCACCCATGGCGGCCGCAATGCCACCGGCATCGATGCTGTTGAGTTCGCCAGGAAGGTTGTCGAACTGGGTGCCGGCGAACTGCTGGTCACGTCCATGGACCGGGATGGCACCAAGTCCGGCTACAATATCGCCCTCACCCGGGCGATTGCCGATGCGGTGCCGGTGCCGGTGATCGCCTCGGGCGGTGTCGGCAACCTGGATCATATGGTGGAAGGCATCCGTGATGGCCATGCCACTGCGGTGCTGGCCGCCTCGATCTTCCACTTTGGCGAATACACCATTCAGGAAGCCAAGCACTACATGAACGATGCCGGCGTACCGATGCGCCTCGACGCCTGAAACGGCCTCAAGGGAACTAGCCGAATGACCGACTTCACTTTGGAAGATCTGGACGCCATTATTGCTGCACGTGCGAATAGCGCGGACGACAAGTCCTATACGCGCAAGCTCGTCAACAAGGGCGTTGCCAAATGCGCCCAGAAGCTGGGGGAAGAAGCGGTTGAGGCGGCGATTGCCGCCGTTCAGAAGGACCGGCAGGAATTGACGGCCGAGGCCGCCGATGTGCTTTATCACTTGTTGGTGGTTCTCAATGTCTCCAATGTCCCCCTCGGGGATGTTATGAAGGAGCTTGCGAGCCGTACGGGACAGACCGGACTGGAAGAAAAGGCGTCCCGGCCTCAGGAATAATCCAGGGCCTGCAGGCTCTGTACCGGATCCGGCGTTCAGCCGCGCAGCAGGAACTGCGAAGTAATGGATCAGAAAGTCGCCACGGCCCTGGACATGGATCTGTCCCCCTACCAGGTGTTCACCGAGCGCGAGTGGGCAAGACTGCGTGCGGACACGCCCATGACGCTGGATGCGCATGAGGTGGCCCAGTTGCAGGGCCTCAATGCGCCGGTCTCGATCGAGCAGGTCGAGACAATCTACCTGCCGCTCTCCCGTCTGCTTGCCTTCTATGCCGAAGCAACCATCAGCATCTTTCAGGCAACGCAGAACTTCCTCGGCACGCGTGACGGCAAGACACCGTTCATCATCGGTGTTGCCGGGTCGGTGTCCGTCGGCAAGTCGACCACTTCGCGCGTGCTGCGTGAGCTACTTGCCCGCTGGCCGGCCAGTCCCAAGGTCGACCTGATCACCACCGACGGGTTTCTGTATCCAAACGCGGTGCTGGAAGCCGAAGGGCTGATGTCCAAGAAGGGCTTTCCGGAAAGTTTCGACAGGCCACGTCTGCTGAAATTCCTGTCGGACATCAAGGCAGGCAAGCGGTTCGTCCGGGCACCGGTTTATTCGCACTTCTACTACGATGTCATGCCCGGCCACACGGTGACGGTCGACCGGCCCGATATTCTGATTGTCGAAGGCCTCAACGTGCTGCAGACGCGCGAATTGCCCAAGGACGGGCGCGCGGTGCCGTTCGTTTCGGATTTCTTCGACTTCTCGGTCTATATCGACGCCGATGAAACCCTGCTGCTGAACTGGTATGTCGACCGCTTCATGCGCCTGCGCGAGACAGCCTTCCGCGATCCGGGATCCTATTTCCATAAGTATTCGCGGATTACCGATCAGGAAGCCGTTACGACCGCCAATCGCATCTGGAACGACATCAACCTGGTCAACCTGCGCGAAAACATCCTGCCGACGCGGCCTCGTGCAGACTTGATCCTGACCAAGGATTCCAGTCACAAGATTGCCAAGGTCGCCCTGCGCAAGATCTGAGCTGCAGCTGACGCCTGTCCCTCAGAGGAAGGCACCCAGCTTGGCCAGAACAAGATCCGGCACCTCGAGTTGCGGCAGGTGGCCGGCGTTCGGCAGCGCTTCGAATGTCGACTGCGGAATGGCTTCATGCAGAGCCCGGCCCCGGTCGATCGGGATCCACGGATCGTCCTCTCCCCAAAGGATCTTCACCGGGCACCGAATGTCGCCGTAAAGCGGTTCGATCTCGTTGGTATAGGCTTCGTCTGCCTGGGCGAACTGGCGATAGAAGCTGCCGCGGCCTTCTTCGGTCAGCCAGGGCTTTGCCAGTGCCGCGCGGGCCTCGGCCCCGATTTCGTTGACAAGGGCGCCGCCGATATAGGCATCGACAACCGCGCGGTGGATATGCGGCGGGAGCCCGACAAAGGCTTCCACATGGCGGCCGACGTGATCGAAGAACTCCGACCCCCAGGGGCTGAGGGCAACGACGTTCATCAAGACGTATTTCTCGAAATCGCAGCCGTGCAGAAGATGCGCCCGCAACGTTGTTGCCCCGCCAAAGTCATGGGCCACGACCGAGGGTCGTTCGAGTTGCCAATGATCGAGCATTTCGGCAAAGACCTTGCCCTGAATGTCGAGGGATGTGCGTTGATCAGGTGACTTTGCCGACTGGCCGTATCCAGGCATGTCGTACCAGTGGACGCGGAACTTCCTGGAGAGTACCGGAATGAGCCGATGCCAGGACCAGGACGACCACGGCCAGCCGTGTGCGAGCACCAGCGACGGCCCTTCACCCGCCCGGCCCGCCATGACGACACCGGCAGATGTCCGGATTTCTTCGGAAAGGTGCCAATTCGTGGTGTCGTTCATAACCTGGTCTCCATTGAACATGCATCGGCAGACATGCGCTGGAGAAGGTCAGTGTCCGTCTCCCAGCGCTTTCCGCACGTGGTGTGCCACGTCGCTGCTTGCAACCGTTGAAGAGTTGGTTTCGGCCCGGCCTGCCTTCAGGCTCGATGAAACCGGAAGGCAGGTCTGCCGAAAAGGTGTCAGGCGTCGCCGGGAATTCGTGCGATGACCTTGATTTCAAAATCGAAACCGGCCAGCCAGTTGACGCCGACAGCCGTCCAGTTCGGATAAGGCGCTTCTTCGAAAACCTCGTCCTTCACCTTCATCAGGCTCTCGAACTGGTTTTCCGGGTCCGTGTGGAAGGTCGTGACGTCGACGATATCGTCCAGTCCGCAGCCGGCCGCTTTGAGCACGGCTTGCAGGTTTTCAAAGGCCAGGCGCACCTGATCTTCGTAGTTTGGTTCAGGCGTGCCATCTGCGCGGCTGCCGACCTGACCGGATACAAAAAGAAGGTCGCCGGAGCGAAGAGCGGCCGAATATTTATGCGTGTCATAAAGGGCGTGGCGGCCTTCCGGAAAAACGGGTTGGCTCTTGGTCATGTTCAGTCCTTTCAAGGCTGGAGCTTCGGTGTGAAACCGGGCTTAACGGGGAGCGCTTATTGAGATACGCTGCGTATGTGAATAGCTCACATACGCGCCGTATGTCAATTGGCATACGCGACGTATGCGAATTTGCGAGGTAAGGATGGCGCCTGGAAAACGAGCCGAAATGATGGAGGAAACGCGGGCAAAGCTGATAGCGGCAGGGCGAAAAGCCTTTGCCGAACAGGGCTACGCGGCTGCGTCCATGGATGAACTGACCGCTTCTGTCGGCCTGACGCGCGGCGCGCTTTATCACAATTTCGGAGACAAGAAGGGTCTTCTGCAGGCGGTGGTCAATCAGCTCGATGGCGAAATTGCAGCCGAAGCCAAGGAAGCCGCCAGCCGGCTTGGCGGGAGCGAATGGGAGTCGCTCATGGCAGAAGGCATCGCCTATATCGAGATGGCTCTGAAGCCGGAAGTGCAGCGTATCGTGCTGCTGGACGGACCATCCGTACTTGGCGATCCGTCACAGTGGCCGAGCCAGAATGTTTGCCTGCAGACAACGACCAATGCGCTTGAACGTCTGATCGCCGAAGGCCTGGTAAAACCCGTCGACGCGGAAGCCGCTGCGCGGCTACTGAACGGCGCTGCCTTCAATGCAGCGCTCTGGATTGCGGCAAGCGATGACCCGCAAGCGGACCTGAAGAAGGTGATCGACGCTTTCAAGGTTCTTGGAGAAGGCCTTCTGACTACCCCGCCGGGCTGACATACCACTTGGAAGCAGACACGAAAAAGCCCGCAGTCTTTGAGGGACTGCGGGCTTTTTGCGTCTGGTGGCCGGACCTTAGGCCACGGAGCGCTTGCGGACTTCCTGCAGGAAGGTGCCGACCTGATTGCGCAGCATCGAGGCGTTTTCCTTCAGCTGCTGGGCCGAGCTATCGACCTTTTCCGCGGTGTCGCGGGTGTTTTCGGCAGCCGCTGCAACGGTCTCGATGTTCGTGGTCACTTCAACCGTGCTACGCGAGGCTTCGGTCGCGTTGCTGGCGATCTCCTGCGTCGCGACGCCTTGCTCTTCCACGGAAGAGGCAATGGACGAGGCGATTTCGTTCATGTTGTTGATGATCTCGGTAACCGAGGAGATGGCACTGGCCGCATGACCGGTCTCATCCTGGATCGCCGTGATCTGGCTGGAAATTTCCTCGGTCGCCTTTGAAGTCTGGGTGGCCAGCTCCTTGACTTCCGCCGCAACGACCGCAAATCCCCTGCCGGCTTCGCCTGCGCGTGCCGCCTCGATGGTCGCGTTAAGCGCCAGGAGATTGGTCTGCTCGGCAATCGCCTGAATCAGGTTCACGACCTCGCCGATGCGGCTGGCGCTTTCGGAAAGGCCATGCATGCGCTGGTTGGTTGCCTGGGCTTCTCCGGCAGCGCGGGCCGCAATCTCGCTGGAAGACTGCACCTGACGGCGGATTTCGTTGACCGAGGCCGACAGTTCTTCCGCCGCCGCCGCAACGGTTTCAACGTTGTGGGCTGCCTGGGAGGAGGCGTTGGAAACGCGACCGCTCTGTTCCGTGGTCTGTGCCGCGACGCCGGTCATGTCGGCGGAAGCAGCCTGCAGGTTCTGCACGGAGCTGTCGATGATGTTGAGCATTTCCATGATCTGACGATCGAAGTCGCCGCTGAGCTGCTGGATTTCAGCTCCCTTGCGGGCGGCGTCTTCCTGACTGGAATTCTGCTGCTCTTCAAGTTCGCGCCGTGCAGCTTCGTTGCGGACGAAAACCTCCATGGCGCTTGCCATCTGGCCGATTTCGTCGCCGCGGTCGGTGCCGTCAATGGTGATGCTGGTGTTGCCATCGGCCAGCAGGCTCATGTTGTCGGTCAGCGCGCGCAGCGGGCGAACCGTGTTACGGACGGCGACAAAGGCAATGCCGGTCGCAATCAGGGCACCAACAAGCGCCAGGGCGATGATCGAAGTGGCAGCGCTCCAGTAGGCAGCTTCGAGATCGTCAACGTAAACCCCGGTGCCGATCATCCAGCCCCAGGGCTCGAAACCGGAACCCCAGCTATATTTTTCAATCGGTTCTTCGCCGGCTGTGCGCGGCCAGTAATAGAGCAGCGAACCGCCGCCGGCCTTGGCATCCTTGATCAGTTCGGCAACGATCTTCACACCCGTCTTGTCGGAGAAGCCGATCATGTTGGTACCGACGAGCTTTGCGTTCGGATGAACCAGGTTCATGCCCTGGTAGTCATAGGCGAAGACATAGTTGTCGCCTTCGAACCGGATGGCGCCAATGGCTTCCCGGGCTGAGGCCTGGGCCTCTTCGCGGGTCATTTTCCCGCTTGCTTCCTGGCCATGGTAATAGGCGGCGATCGAAACCGCGCCTTCGGTGATTTCTTCAATCTTTTTGAGGCGTTCCGCGAACATCGCCGAATAAAGACTGTTGAGACTGACCACACAGATCGCGGCTGTGAACAGCAGGATGGTCGCGATCGGGAGGCTGATCTTCCAGGTAATGGGCCAACGGGCGAAGGACATGGTTAAGTGATTCCTATCGAACTCTGTCCGACAAGATTTCCTCTCAATAATTGACCAAATGCTTAAGAAGACAGAAGATTTATGCCGTTAAAACGATTAAGGCTCCGAAAACTGTCAGACAGTCCGGATTTCTACCAAGTATTAAACCTGACGTTTTTTACAGGTGTGTCTGAAATTTATCTGCGGGCGCAGAACACGTCCCGCAATCCGGGACGGGACCAGGTGGCATTCTGAACCTGGCCCTTCAGCACATGCCCCTGGGATTCGTAATAGAACGTGTTGGCGCTGCCCTGTCTCTGCAGGGTGACTGCGCCATAGCCCATTTCGGCAACGGTCGCGGACTGCATGTCCGGCGAAAACACGACATTCAGATCTATGCCGGCGGTGCACAGGTAGTCGGCCACATTGGCGCGCGCCGTCTGCTGTTGCTGGAAATTCGGCTGGTTTGAGCCTTCGATGGATCCCGGGGGGACGGGGCCGGACGGGAAATCGTTGCCGGGCTGACCGTCGAAACCGCCACCGTTGGGGGCACCCCAGGTGCCGCCATTATTGTCGAAGCCGTTGTTGCCGAACCCGTTGTTACCAAAGCCGTTGTTACCGGGGGCACCGAAGTTCGCCGGTCCGTTGATCACGACCTCCCGGTACGGGGTCTTGGTGACGTAAATACCCCGGCATTCGCCACTGGAGCCGCGCACGGTCCAGGCGTGGGAAACATAGGTCTGCTGTTCCAGGATCTGCCCAGGTTCAAGGCGCGCGTAGGGCCGCTCGCCACCGCGGTAATCCACCCAGCTCACTTCAATGGGCTGACGGCTGGCGTTGCGGAACACGATCTGACCAGGCCGGACGGCTTCGACCGACCGCACCCGGCCTGCCTCGGAGCAGGAAAGATCCGAGTTCGCTTCTTCCGCACCGCTGCCGTAGGCATCGTCCGAAACGATCTGCTGAGGCTGGGCACAGGTGGCAACGAACAGACGCACCGGGTTGGCGCTGCCTTTGAGGGAAACTTCGTGTGCAGGCAGGCCTTCGACCGCGATCGACAGGGCAGACTGCTTGATCATGGCCTCCCACAGCGGGTCGGTCATTTCAATGTTGACTTCGGGCAGCGACGTGCCGGCTTCATTGGCGCTGGAAGAACCGAAAGCATTGTAGACGCTGTCGAATTCGCCTGCGGAAATGCGCACGGCCTGTGGCATGCCTTCCAGAAGCCCGGCGGGAGCCTGCTGGAACGTGATCTTGGCAAACCCGGACTGGGTGGTGCAATCGGCCCGGAAATCCCGGTCGTCGGTTTGCGCTACGGCGTGCTGAAGCAGCGATGGTGTTCCGGGCTGCGTACCCGGTTCGGCCAGCCACTCGCGCGCCTCGTTCGGGCTTACCAGAACCGGTTCGGAATTGGCGGCACCCGGATAACCGTCACCGGTTACCGTGTCGATGTCATCAGGCAGGGAGGCCGTTTCGGTGCCGGGTGCGGAAATCGGGGTATCGACCTGGTCGAGAGGCTTCAGTCCGCCCTCTTCGGCAGGTGGTTTGATTTCCTCAACGGATGGGGTTGATGATCCGTTGGAGTTGGAAGCGGTCTGCTGTCCTTCGGCAGGTCGATCCTGCTGGGAAGACTGTGTTGCCGCCGGAGCATTGGAAACCGGGCCGGCGGCCGTTCCGGAAGTTGTGCCGACGATGCGGGCGACCGCGCCCGGCTTGCCGTCGTTCGAGACGTCGACCACAAGCGTGCCGCCGGAGCAGAAGCTGGCATCCCGATGCAGGACGCGGCTGTTTTCCAGAGTGACTTCAAGCTTGACGTCACAGGGCGGCAACTTGTTGTCGCTGCCCATCGTGTCGATGACCACACCCTTGTCGTCGCGGCTGATGATCGGCCGGTATTTCTTGTTCACGGTGATGGACCGGATGCCGGGTTGCGGCGGTTCCACGTTGATGCGCACGGTTTCGGGAACCGATTGAGCCTGTGCAGGCAAAGCCGACATCATAAGAACCACACTGCACGCGGCCAGCAGGCCGGATTTCAGCGCGGGGGTAACAAGAGCATGGGCAGCATCAAGCCGCATAAGCGATCTCCGTGGGAGCGCAGGTTAGCACCGTTTGGGAATACTTAGGCAAAGTGGCAGTCTAAGGGCAAGCCCGCAATGGCGGGAAGCCCCGGCTTTCTCAGCGCGGCGCGCGCTTTGCCAGGATCCTTTGCAGGGTTCGGCGGTGCATGTTCAGCCGGCGTGCGGTCTCCGAAACGTTGCGGTCGCAAAGCTCGTACACCCGCTGGATATGTTCCCAGCGGACCCGGTCGGCCGACATCGGATTTTCCGGCGGCTGCGCCTTGTCTTCGGGCTTGCGCGCAAGCGCTGCAACGATATCGTCCGGATCGGCGGGCTTTGCGAGATAGTCGATGGCCCCCAGTTTGACCGCCGTGACCGCAGTGGCAATGTTGCCGTATCCGGTCAGCACAATGGCGCGGGCATCCGGACGGCGCTGGCGAAGCTGTTCGATGACATCAAGACCGTTGCCGTCTTCAAGCCGCATGTCGACAATGGCGAAGGCCGGGGCGTTCTGGGCAATCTTGCCGGCTGCGTCCTGAACACTGTCGGCTGTTTCCGTCGTAAAGCCGCGTTTTTCCATGGCGCGTGCGAGGCGCTGCTGAAACGGCTTGTCGTCGTCAACGATCAGGAGGGTCATGTCCTCCGAACTGTTCAGGGCAGGTGTCTGGTCCGTCATTTGGCTCTACCGGTCTTATTCTTGCGTCTTCTCCTGCACCCCGGATGGATTCACGGGCACAGCATGCATTGTTTGCGCTTTATTGCCGTTATGGGGTGAAAAAGCCGTTTCGTCCACTCTGCCGTCCTGTTCAAACACCTTGCGCGGCCAGCTTACGCGGATGTGAGCCCCTGTCTGGGGTGGGGCCGAATTTTCCAGATGCAGCTTGGCACCCGTGCGTTCCAGCAGGGTTTTGGCAATGAAGATGCCAAGACCAAGCCCTCCGCCGGTGCCGCGTTGCGGCGACTTTCCGCCGCGCACGGAAACGTAGGGGTCGCCGATCTTGCCCAGAATTTCGACCGAAAATCCGGGACCGTCGTCCTTGATGGAAATCGAGAGTGTCGTTTCGTCCCAACTGGCGGACACATCGACGCGGGTCTTGGCGAAGTCGACGGCATTTTCCAGCAGGTTGCCAAGTCCGTAACGGATTGCCGCGTTTCGTGTACCCACCGGCTCGGCGCCGGTTCCGGACCCGGTGGAGTGGATCGCAACGCCCGTGCCCCGGTGCGGGTCGACCACATCTTCCAGCAGTTGCGACACCGGCATGCGCTGGTAGGTCCGGTCTTCCTCGCTCGACAGGCTCGTGAGCTGACGCAGGATCGACCGGCAGCGCTCGGCCTGTGAGCGGATCAGGTCCACGTCCTCGGCCCTGGGGTCGCTCGCCTCGAATTCGTCCGTCAGTTCCTTGGCCACCAGATAGATGGTGGCAAGCGGTGTGCCGAGCTCATGCGCGGCCGCGGTTGCCAGCCCGTCAAGCGCGTTGAGATGCTGCTCACGGGCAAGCACGAGTTCGGTTGCCGCAAGCGCGTCCGCCATCTGGCGGGCCTCTTCGGCCACCCGGAACGCGTAGATCGCCATGAAGCCGAGCGTGGAGACGAGCGCGGTCCAGATGCCGACGGAGTAGACGATCGGAAGCGAGAAGTCGTCACCCACCGGCCATGGCAGAGGCAGGTGGAAAACCGCAACCAGGCTGGCGCAAACCGTGGCCAGAATACCGAGGATCACCGTGTAACGGGCTGACAGGCCCGTCGCGGACACCATCACCGGCGCCATCAGCAGGAACGCGAATGGATTGCCCAGACCGCCGGTCAGGAACAGAAGGCCGCTCATCTGCAGGATGTCATAGGCAAGCTGCAGGGCTGCGGCGCGTTCCGAAAGGCGCATGGCCGAGGGCCAGCGGATCTTCAGGAAGATGTTGAGCCAGGCGGACAGGGCCACCATGGCAAAGGCAGGTCCGGCCGGCGTCGGATAGCCCAGACCGACATGCACGACCAGGAGCGCTGCGGACTGGCCGCCCACGGCAAGCCAGCGCAGGCGCACCAGCGTGTCGAGTTTCAGGCGCCGGTGCGGCAGGGTGATATTGGATGTCGGTTGTTCGTGCATCTGGACTTCTTGGAGAACGGCAACTTCCCTCTTTTGAAGCGGATTCCGGCGGCTGGCAAGGCCGGGGCTCTTGTGCCGACAAGGCGTAAGTGGTAGCCACCCGCTAACACGGCTGTCCGGATCACGCGGGCCGGCGGCCAGCCGGAGGGATTTAATAGCTCTTCATTTCAGATCAGCACCGCGCAACGGAATGAGATGATGACCGACACCAATGACGGCGGCGCGCAGCCGCAGGCGGAGAGCGCAGCAGCGCCGGGTATGCACATCCTTGGCCAGTACATCAAGGACCTGTCTTTCGAAAACCCGAATGCGCCGCGCTCCCTGGCACAGGGCGACCAGCCGAAGCTCGATATCAACGTCAACGTCGGTGCCCAGCAGATCGGTGACGACCAGTTTGAAGTCGTCCTGACCCTGACCGCCAAGGCAGAACGCCCGGACATGGTGATGTTCAACGTCGAGCTGGTCTACGCAGGCCTGTTCAAGATCACCGGCGTGCCGAAAGAGCACATGCATCCGTTCGTGATGATCGAGTGCCCGCGCATGATCTTCCCGTTCGCCCGCAACATCCTTTCCGAAGCGACCCGCAACGGCGGTTTCCCGCCGCTGATGCTCGACCCGATCGATTTCGCTCAGCTCTACCGCCAGAACATGGCCCAGCAGGCCGCTGCCCAGCAGGCGACTGAGCAGAAGCCGAACTAAGGTCGGTCAGACCACAGTTTCACGGAACCCGTCCCGGGCAACCGGGGCGGGTTTTTGTTTGCCCGAAAGACTGTCCGGTCAGACGTGAGGGAAGCGGCCAACAGCAGGTTTCTCACTCCCTGCGGGAGGGCGATCTCGTATCACGCCTCCTCCAGCAGCTCCGCCCAGGTTTTTGGAGTGTCGCCGTTGAGGGGGTTCTTCGCGGAACGCTTGTAGCGAATGGTTTCCATGCGCACGGTTCTGGCGTCGAAGAGGATCATCCGGCCGACCAACCCCTCGCCCGTTCCAGTCAGTTCCTTCAGCACTTCCATGGCCTGCATAGCGCCGATGATGCCCGTCAGCGCACCCAGAATGCCGGCCTGGGCACAGGTCGGCAGCAGGCCGTCGCGCGGCTTTTGCGGGAAGAGGCACCGATAGGTCGGGTTGGCGCTGCCGTCCGGGCCTGTCTCATAGGGCTTCAAGGTGGTCAACGAGCCGTCGAACTGGCCAACGGCGGCCGTTACCAGCGGTTTTTGCGCAAAGAAGCAGGCATCGGACACCAGGTAGCGGGTGTCGAAATTGTCCGACCCGTCCACCACGAGGTCATACCGGGAAACGAGCTGCATGGCATTGTGGCCGGCAAGGCGGGTGGGGTGCGGCTCGACCTTCACATTGGGGTTCAGCCGCGCGATCGCTTCTGCCGCACTGGCAACCTTGGGCTCACCCAGCTGGTCGGTATCGTGGATCACCTGCCGCTGCAGGTTGGAAAGAGACACCGTGTCGTCGTCGGCAACGCCCAGCGTGCCGACACCGGCGGCTGCCAAATACTGCAGCACCGGCGCGCCGAGGCCGCCGGCACCGATCACCAGCACACGTGCATTTTTCAGCTTCTGCTGGCCGGCGCCGCCGATCTCCTGCAGCACGATATGGCGAGCGTAGCGTTCCAGTTCGGCGGGCGAAAGCATGTCAGGTCCTGTCTGGCTGATCTCGGGTACACATGGGGGTGGTGGCGGCGGCAGGTCAAGCCCGTGCCCGCTCGGGAAATCCGGTATCCGGCAGGTTTATCCGAGTATCCGGCTCACCAGCCGGGCGGTGTAGTCGACCATCGGGATCACCCTTGCATAATTCAGCCGGGTTGGTCCGATTACGCCGAGAACACCGACGATACGCTGGTTGCTGTCCCTGTAGGGCGACACCACCAGGGAGGATCCGGACAGCGAGAACAGGTTGTTCTCCGAGCCGATGAAAATGCGCACCCCGTCGCCCTGTTCGGCAAGACCCAGCAACTGGATAAGATCCTTCTTGCTTTCAAGATCGTCGAACAGCAGGCGAATGCGCTCCAGATCCTCAACGGCGTCCAGGTCGGTCAGGAGATTGGACCGGCCCCGCACGATCAGCGTGCCCGGATCGGTGGCGCTTTCGCCGCCCCAGACCGCAAGACCCGCATCAATGACCTTCTGGCTCAAGAGATCCAGTTCGGCCTGGTCCGCATCGCGGACCTTTTCCAGTTCGGAGCGGATTTCCGACAGGGTCCGGCCCTTGATCTGGGCATTCAGGTAGTTGCTGGCCTCCACCAGAGCTGAGGACGGCAGGTCACCCGGCAGATCGACAACGCGGTTCTCGACGGACCCGTCTTCGCTGACGAGGATCGCCAAGGCTTTTAGCGGTTCGATGCGCACGAACTCGATGTGTTTCAACCGCATGTCCGACTTGTGAGTCAAGACAACGCCGGCGCCCATGGACAGGCCGGACAGCATCTGACTGGCTTCCGTCAGTACCTGCTCCGCCGAATTCGCCTTTTGCGATGCCCGCACCTGGGCATCGATCGCCCGGCGCTCGTCCTGGGTCAGGTCGCCCACTTCCAGAAGGGCATCGACGAAGAACCGAAGCCCGATTTCGGTCGGCAGCCGGCCTGCGCTGGTATGCGGCGAATGCAGCAGGCCCATATGTTCCAGATCAGACATCACGTTGCGGATCGAGGCAGGGGACAGCGAAATGCCGAGCTTGCGCGAAACGTTCCGGGACCCGACGGGTTCGCCGGTCTCCAGATAGGTTTCCACGATCGAACGGAAGATTTCACGGGATCTCTTGTCGAGGTCGCTGAGGCTCAAGGCTTGTTCTCCGAATGTGACCACTCACCGGGGTCGACCGGGCTTTCATCAAAAAGATATAGGCGCAAAAGGGGGCTTGCGTGAAGTATCACAACGCAAGGCCTTTACGGCGAAGGAAGTTGGGGTCTACAAGGCCCCAACGAATACACTGGAGAAACGGCGGTTTTTCCGGAACGAAAGTCGAAAGGGATATGCATGCGTCCGTCCAAACGCGCAGCCGATGAACTCCGTGCGGTCACACTGGAGCGCGGGGTCTCCAAACATGCCGAGGGGTCCTGCCTCGTCAAGTTCGGCGACACCCACGTTTTGTGCACCGCCAGCCTGGAAGAGCGGGTTCCGCCCTGGTTGCGCGGACAGAACCGCGGCTGGGTGACGGCTGAATACGGCATGCTGCCGCGCGCCACGGGAGACCGCATGCGCCGCGAAGCCAGTGCCGGCAAGCAATCCGGCCGGACGCAGGAAATCCAGCGTCTCATCGGCCGGTCGCTGCGCGCCGTCGTCAATCTGGAAGCCCTCGGCGAAAACCAGATCACTGTGGACTGCGACGTCATCCAGGCCGATGGCGGCACTCGCACGGCGTCCATCACCGGTGCCTGGGTTGCCCTGCGCGACTGCATCGAGTGGATGAAGGCCCGTGACATGGTCTCCGGCGAGGTCCTGAAGGATCACATTGCCGCCATTTCCTGCGGCATCTACGAAGGTGCCCCGGTGCTCGACCTCGACTACGCCGAGGACAGCACCGCCGAGACCGACGCCAACTTCGTTCTGACCGGGTCCGGCGGCATCGTCGAAATCCAGGGAACGGCCGAGGGTGCACCGTTCTCCGAAGAAGAATTCGGCAAGCTCATGGGCCTGGCCAAGCTGGGCATCGGCAAGCTGGTCGATCTTCAGAAAATGGCCATTCTCTAAGGGCGCAAACCATGAGCCATCGCAAGCTGGAACCGGGCAAACTGGTTGTCGCAAGCCACAACAAGGGCAAGATCCGCGAGATCAACGAACTGCTTCAGCCTTATGGTTTCGAAGTGATCTCCGCCGGAGAGCTGGACCTGCCGGAACCGGACGAGACAGGTGTCACGTTCGAGGAAAACGCAGCCATCAAGGCCCATGCGGCGGCCAAGGCTTCCCGCTTGCCGGCCCTGGCTGATGACAGCGGCTTCTGCGTTGCGGCACTGAACGGCGATCCGGGCATCTATTCCGCTCGCTGGGCAGGTCCGGACAAGGACTTCGCGATGGCCATGCGCACGATCGAGGAAAAGCTTCAGACCCTGGGCGCAACGACGGACGACAAGCGCCGGGGATCTTTTGTTGCCGTGTTGTGCCTGGCCTGGCCGGACGGCAGCGAAGAGTTCTTCCGCGGCGAGGTCGAGGGACAGATCGTCTGGCCGCCGCGCGGTACGCAGGGCTTCGGCTACGACCCGGTTTTCCAGCCGGATGGCCATGAGCGGACCTTCGGCGAAATGACCTCGGAAGAAAAACACGGCTGGTCGAAGGACGGATCCGCCCTTTCACACAGGGCGCGGGCATTCCAGCTCTTTTCTGCCGGCTGCCTGGAAGGATAAAAAGACGTGACAGGTGTGGGGGCAGCCGAAGGAGGCTTCGGCATTTATATTCATTGGCCGTTCTGCGCAGCCAAATGCCCTTATTGCGACTTCAACTCCCATGTCCGTCACCAGCCGGTCGACCAGGCCCGTTTCGCGGCCGCTTTCGAACGCGAACTCTCTCATTTTGCCGATTTGACGAAGGGTAGGACGGTTCAGTCCGTGTTCCTGGGTGGCGGCACGCCTTCGCTCATGGAACCGGCGACGGTGGACCGTATCCTGAAGGCGGTTTCCGATCGCTGGTCGATGGACGAAAATGTTGAGATTTCGCTGGAGGCCAATCCTTCGTCGGTCGAGGCCGAGCGCTTTCGCGGTTACCGGGCAGCAGGTGTCAACCGGGTCTCGCTGGGCGTGCAGTCACTCATCGATACGGATCTGAGACTGCTTGGCCGCCTGCATGATGCGCGCACGGCCCGCACCGCTATCGAAACCGCGCGGGCAACCTTCCCGCGCCTGTCGTTCGACCTTATCTATGCCCGGCCGGGTCAGACACTGGCCGGTTGGGAACAGGAACTGAACGAGGCCATCGCGCTCGCCGCCGATCACCTGTCGCTCTACCAGCTCACGATCGAGGAAGGCACGCCCTTCCATACGCTGTTTCACGCCGGCAAGCTGAAGATGCCGGATCAGGATCTCGGCGCCGAATTCTATGAACTGACGCAGGATGTGACAGCGGCTGCCGGTCTGCCCGCCTATGAAGTCTCCAACCACGCCCGTCCGGGCGCCGAATGCCGGCATAACCTGGTCTACTGGCGCTACGGCGATTATGTCGGCGTCGGGCCCGGCGCACATGGGCGCATCACGGTGGGTGTCAGCAAGCTTGCGACCGCGACCGAGCGCCATCCGGAAACCTGGCTGGAAAATGTCGAAAGCCACGGTCATTCATTGACCGAAAACGCCGGTCTTTCCGAAGAGGAGCAAGGCGACGAATTCCTGCTCATGGGACTAAGGTTGACCGAGGGGATCGACCTGAAACGCTACGAGCGTTATGCGAGCCGCTCCATCGATCCGCTTCGTCTGGCAGCCTTGATCGAGCATGGCATGGTGGAAGAAATCGGGGAAAACCGCATTCGCGCAACCCGTGAAGGTTTTTTCGTGCTCGATGCAGTGGTCGCAGATCTGGCCGCCTGAGCCGTTCTGGAACGCCGTTAATATAATGCTACCAAATTGATTTAAATGTTCTATTGGGTCTTTTGCATTGCACAGTGATTTGGTGCGAAAATGTCTTTCGCCGCGATCCTGAGCACTTAGGCGCGTATTCACATACCAATTAGAAGTATTGCGGGCTGCAACAGGCATAGCTATCCTGTTGCAATGCAATAGATGGTGTAAGAAGAGACGGGCCGAAAAAAATGTTTACGAACAATGCCAATGGGGCCGGCACCAGTTGGTTCAGCAAAGGAGAGACGTCTTTGCCGTTTTACCACCTTTACGAACTGAACCACGCCGCGATGGCGCCCTTCAGAGCTTTGGCCGACATGACCCGGCTCTACTTCCAGAACCCGCTGAATCCGCTGACTCATACCAGCTACGGCCGTTCGATCGCTGCCGGCTGCGAGGTGCTTGAACGCACGACGCGCCGCTACGGCAAGCCGGAGTTCGGTCTCAAGGAAACCACCGTAAGCGGTGTGCGCGTTCCTGTACGTGAAGTCAGCGTCTGGAGCCGTCCGTTCTGCGACCTGATCCACTTCGAACGCGGGGTCACGACGCACCGCAACGATCCGAAGATCCTGATCGTCGCGCCGATGTCCGGCCACTACGCCACGCTGCTGCGCGGCACGGTGGAAGCGCTGATGCCGAATGCGGATGTCTACATCACCGACTGGATCGATGCCCGCATGGTTCCGGTGCAGGAAGGCAAGTTCGATCTTGATGATTATATCGATTATATCATCTCGATGCTGCACTTCCTCGGGCCGGACACACACATTCTGGGCGTGTGTCAGCCGTCCGTGCCGGTGCTGGCAGCCGTCGCTGTCATGGAAGACCGCGAAGACCCCTATGTACCCTCCACGATGACGCTGATGGGCGGACCGATCGACACCCGCGTGGCGCCGACGGCGGTCAACGACCTGGCGGTTTCCAAGGGCATAGACTGGTTCAAGAACAACGTCGTCATGAAGGTTCCCTTCCCGCATCCGGGTTTCATGCGGGACGTTTATCCGGGCTTCCTGCAGCTTTCCGGGTTCATGAGCATGAACCTCGACCGTCACGTGACCGCGCATAGGGACTTCTTCCAGCATCTGGTGGAAGGCGACGGCGACAACGCCGAAAAACACCGCGACTTCTATGACGAATATCTCGCCGTCATGGACCTGACGGCCGAATTCTATCTGCAGACCGTCGAAACGGTGTTTATCGAGCACGCGCTGCCGAACGGCACCATGATGCACAATGGCCGTCTGGTCGATTGCGGCAAGATTACCCGTACGGCCCTTCTGACCGTTGAAGGCGAGAAGGACGACATCACCGGCCGAGGCCAGACCAAGGCGGCGCATAAGCTCTGCACCAGTCTGGACGACGACATGAAAGCGCATTACGAGCAGCCGAATGTCGGCCACTACGGCGTTTTCAACGGATCGCGCTGGCGGTCCGAGATCGCGCCGCGGGTCATGGATTTCATCCGCTCCAACCGCACCGACCTGCGCAAGCCTGCCCCTAAGGCACCGGTCGCCAAGGCCGCTGCACCGGCTCCTGCGCTTGCTGCCGCACCGGCTGCGAAAGCAGCTGCCGAACCGGCCGTGAAGGCAGCGCCTGCCAAGGCAAAACCGGCTGCAAAGAGCAGCGGCAATTCGCTAGAGAGCATCCTGCTGACCAAGCCGGACGGTGCCGCGGATGATCTGAAATCGATCAGCGGTGTCGGCCCGAAACTGGAATCGGCTCTCAACGAAGCCGGTATCTTCCACTTCTGGCAAATCGCCGGCCTGACGGAAGAGCAGATCGAGGCCCTGGACACCAAGCTGGATTTCCGTGGCCGTATCGCCCGGGACAACTGGATCGAACAGGCCCGCCAGCTTTCCGAAACGGTGAGCTGAAACAAGCATCGGTGAAGGCACCCGCCATGGGTGCCTTTGGCCGCGTGCCTTTAACTTGTCCCAAAAAGTCCGGTTTCTGGCGGCAGGCAGCCTGCTGCTATTGATTCTGGCCTTTCGGCCCAATACAAGTGCCGGTCAGACAGCGAGGCCGGAGGTTTCAGTAGTGCTCAATATTTTTATTGGTTTCGATCCGCGTGAAGCGATTGCCTATCATGTTTGCGCCAACAGCCTGACCCGGCTTTCGAGCGACGTGCTGGCGATTACGCCGCTGTCGCTGCACAATTTGAAGACCTACAACGAGACGCATACCGACGGGTCCAATCACTTCATCTACACCCGCTTCCTGATCCCGAGCCTGATGAACTACAACGGCTGGGCGCTGTTCATGGACGGCGACATGATCGTGCGGGACGACATTGCCAAGCTGTTCGCCATGCGCGACGAGAGCAAGGCGGTCATGTGTGTCCACCACGACTACCAGACCCGGCAGACCACCAAGTATCTCGGCTCGAAGAACGAGAACTACCCGCGCAAGAACTGGTCCAGCGTGGTGTTGTGGAACTGCGGTCACCCGGCCAACAAAGTGGTAACGCCCGACTTCGTTATGAATGCCACCGGCGCGCAGCTGCACCGGTTCACCTGGCTGGACGACGAACTCGTTGGCGAGCTGCCGAAGGAATGGAACTGGCTGCCGGATGAATTCGGCCCCAACCCCGACGCGAAACTTCTTCACTTCACGCTCGGCACGCCCTGCTTCCACGAATACGCCAACGCGCCGATGGCGGCTGAATGGCACCGCGAGAAGCTCCTGGCGAACTATTCGGCGCAACATGTGATCGACGGCCCATTCGACTGATCCGTTTCGCATTTTACATATAAATCAATGAAGTAGACCCGGTCCGCAACTTTGCAGGCCGGGTTTTTCGTTGCGGGAATTCTGTGATCCCTGTCACGAATCCTTGAAGGAGCCTGCAATCGTCCCCACTTGGAAAGTCGTGGATGTCTGAAATGGATAGGACGATGACAACAGCCAAAAGTTGCATGATCAAACCTGCCTGGACGCCGGTAACTATCGGCCTGATGGTGCTGGGTTTCGTGGCATTCTGGCCGCTTGGCCTTGCCATGCTTGCCTACATTTTGTGGGGCGACCGCTTTGAAGGCATGCTCCGCGATGCGAAAGATCAGTGGCGGGGCAGCCCGCTGAAGGGAGCCTTCGAGCAGATGAATACGACTGCCTATGCCCGCACGGGCAACGTCGCATTTGACGACTATCGCGAGCGCGAACTGAAGCGACTGGAAGAAGAGCGTGCCAAGCTCGACACCATGCGCGCCGAGTTCGATGATTTCCTCCGCGAATTGCGCCGCGCGCGCGATCAGGAAGAATTCGATCGCTTCATGGCCAATCGGGGCCGCAGCACTGGCGACGAAGCCACACCGCTGTAAAGTCTCCTCCTCCCGGACCCGTTCCCCGACGGCCAGACCAAGAGCGGCGCCTGAAAAGGCGCCGCTCTTGTCCGTTTCAGAACAGCCAGAATTGCAGCCGGCCTTCAGAAAGCCGGAATCTCAATCAATTTCCCCCCTTTAGAATTGCCGCGAAATCGCTCGCAAATTCGCTAAAATCGGAACAACTGATTCGATGGACCTTCGCCCTTGATGTTTCTCCGCGCCAGCAAGAAAACGCTGCCCGACCATATCGAGATCCAGACCGGTGCCAGTGCCGTGCGCATCCGCCTCAAGGCCAATCCGCGCGCGCAGCGGTATCTTCTGCGTTTGCCGGCCGACAGGTCCGGTCCGGTGCTGACCGTCCCCAAGGGCGGCGATCTTGCCCGTGCCGAGCGGTTCGCGCGCCAGCACATCGACTGGCTGATAGAACGTCTGCAGGACAGGGCGGACCACGTCACGTTTCTGCCCGGGGAAATCGTGCCCCTGCGCGGTGAGGATCACGTCATCGTGCCAACCGGCAAGCTGCGCGGGTTGATTACCCTTGGCCGGAACGACGCCGGTTTGCCGGCGCTGTTCGTGCCGGGGGCTGAAGACCACATCCCGCGCAAGGTCACCACCTGGCTGAAGGAACAGGCCCGGGCGGACCTCTCGGCCCGCACAACACTCCACGCCGCAACCATCGGCAAGAAGGTCGCGGCCATCAGCATTCGCGACACCACCAGCCGCTGGGGGTCTTGCGCCTCCAACGGACGACTTTCCTTTTCCTGGCGGCTCATTCTGGCACCAACGGAAATCCTCGATTATGTCGCGGCCCACGAGGTGGCGCATCTGAAGGAAATGAACCATTCGGCACGCTTCTGGCGCCTGTGCGAACAGCTTGCCCCGCAAACACCGAAGGCCCGCGTCTGGCTGAAGCAGAACGGGGTTCGCCTGCACGGATACGGCTGAAATTGCATTTCTAGCCGCCCGTCCGGCGCAGGCGCGCTGCAGACGGCCAACCGAACAGATTGACGCAAAGACCCGATACCACCAGCGCTGCCGCGCCCAGTTTCCACGGCTCCAGGGGTTCGCCCAGAACAAGGGCGGCTGAGAGCATGCCTACGATCGGTACCAGCAGGGTGAAGGGCGCCACGGTCACCGCCGGATATCTTGCCAGAAGGCCGCTCCACACCGAAAAGCCCAGCAAGGTCGTCGGGTAGACGATGTAGAACAGAGCAAACAGCCCCCGCCACGAAACGGTTTCATGGACCTGCCGGTAGACGTCGAGACCCTCGACGAAGGCCGATAGCAGCAATAGCGGCAGCGGAGCCACAAGGCTGCCCCAGGCAACCAGCGACAGCAGATCAACGGTGCCGATGCGCTTGGTAATGAGATTGGCGATGGCCCAGGAACAGGCGGCCAGAACGACCAGACCAAGCCCGGTGAGCGTTGTGCTGCCCGTCAGGTTGAATGCCACAAGGCCAAGGCCTGCGGTCGCCAGCATGGCTCCGGCAATCTGCGCCGGACTGGCCGTTTCACCCAGAAAGGCAACGGCCAGTGCTATCGTGATGAACACATGAACCTGCAGCACAAGCGAGGCCAGTCCTGCCGGTATTCCAAGGTGCATGCCGGCAAACAGAAGTCCGAACTGCAGCGCGAACATGAACAGGCCGAACAGGACGACCAGCTTCATCGACGTGCGCGGCCGCTTCAGGAAAAGGACGGCCGGAAAAGCTGCCAGGGCAAAGCGCAATGCGGCAAACAGGATTGGCGGCAGTTCCTGCAGACCGATCTTGATCACCACGAAATTGAACCCCCAGACCGACACCACAAGAAGCGCGAGCAAAATGTCTCGTCCCTTCAAGGCCGGGTCTCCGTCCGGCCTTTCGCCGCCGCTTGGCGCTTGTGCGCTTCGGTAATGATCGTCTTGTTGAGGATACGCACCTCGCCGACCATCAACAGCCGCATATCGCGCACAATGTAGTCTGCAAGTTCGTCGTCCGAGATGGTCTTTCCGGGAATGTCGAGCCGGAAGCCCTGCCCCTGAATGCCGCCACCGTTCGAGAAATCGATCTCGAAATCGAAGCAGACCCGTTTTTCGTCATTTGTCTGGATGTGTGTCATGGCTTGTCTCCTCAAATGGACATAGCCAGTCATTGGTCCTATTGTGAAATTAATTGTTCTGGACTTATTGAAAAGAAAAGCTACTCAATGGATGAGCATGTCCTGCGCACCTTCGTCGCCGTCTGTGACCGGCAGAGTTTCCGTGCCGCCGGCGAGGATGTCGGGCGCACCCAGTCTGCCGTCAGCCAGCAGATAAAGGGCCTAGAAGCCGAACTCGGTGTTCAGTTGTTCAACCGCTCCACCCGTTCGGTCGAGATGACGCCGGCAGGACAGACCTTCTACAGCCATGCCTGCAGCCTGCTGGCCCGGCACCGCGAGGCGGTATCCGCCGCGCGCGGGGCTTCGGTGCTGCCGTACCTGCGCATTGGCGCAACGGACGACATCGCCGCCTATGGCCTCGTGCCTGTTTTGAGAGCGCTGGAAGACGGCCCGGAGCCCTGCTCTCTCGATCTGGAAACCCACTCCTCGCAGATGCTTCTGGCAAGTCTCGGCTCCCGGTACGATCTTGTCATCGTGGTGTCGCCCCAGCGGTCCCGGACCGGTGACCTTGTTGCCAGCGTGCCGCTTGTCTGGCTCGGCAGCGCGCCGCTTTCAACATCGAAAAATGCCCTGCCGCTTGCGGTCTATGCCGACAGATGCGCCATGCGCGATGCCGCCATTGCCGCGCTGGACACGAGCTCCGTGAAATGGACGACCAAGGCCACCGTGTCCGGTCTTGTCGTCATCGAGGCGGCTGTCCGTGCCGGCATCGCCGTGGCTCCGGCCCTCGCCGGGTTCCATGCCGCCGACCTGCCCACAGTCACCTCGCTGCCTGCCCTGCCGCACCTGGAACTTCGCATCGTCGCCGGAACGCCGGCAGGGGAAACATACCTGCCTTATGTGCGCGAAGGCCTGCAGGGGCTTCTGGAGGCAAAAGGATAAGCGGCGGCCGGGCAAAACCAGTTGCAAACACGGGAGAATCTGCTTCGATTCCCCGGGGGAAGCTGGGAGATGCAACATGAAAAGCTTGAGATATCCGATCAAAGTCGTGGCGCTGGCCTTGCTGGGCCTTGCCCTGCCGGGACTGACATTCTCCGGTCAGGCGATGGCCGACAGCTGCTGGAACCACAATGGCTCGCTCATGCGGCTTCAGGCGCAGGGCAATCAGCGATGGCTGTCCTATGAAGTGCCAAAACCTGTCCTGCGCAACGCCGGCGTGCAGCGCGGCACGCTGCTCTTCAGCGGTGCCAAGAACGGCAACTGGTATTCCGGCACCGCCCGGGTGTTTTCCAAATACTGTCCGGGTTCACCGCTGGAATATTTCGTCGAAGGCCCGGTGCGCGGCGACCAGCTTCAGGTCACTGTCACCGGAACCCGCGAGGTCTTCAACCGCTGCCGCCCGACCGGCCGCTTCACCACCGACACGCTGGTATTCACCTACAGCCATCAGTGCTGAGGTGGAATTAACGGATATGTGTCGCAGGTATTTCTGAGAAATGGAGCAAGTGGCCCATCCTTCGAGACAGGCCTCTGGCCTTCCTCAGGATGAGGAAGATGTGTGTTGAAGGCCAGGGAAGATCAACATAGTGAACCTCATCCTGAGGAAGGCTGAAAGCCTGTCTCGAAGGATGGGCTGCACACACACGGTCGGAACGCGCAGTTCCGCCGAGAGGGCATTCGAACGCGGCCTTGTGAGCCGTGAACAACAGTGCCCGGATCAGCCGCCACCAAACAGATTGCGCAGCAGGTTCAGCGGGCCGCGGCGTTCGCCGTTGCCTTCGCCGCCGCCACCAATGGGGGCTGGCGGTATTGGTTCGCTGCCGGAGCCGACGGTTTCCACCGGGCCGGGCTTGCGCGGGGCGGAGACGGTTGCCGGTACATCCGGCACGCCGGGCAGGTCTGCCACCGGCAGGCCTTCGTGGGAGGCATCCATCACCTCTTTCCAGACAGTGGCGGGCAACCCGCCGCCGGACGCCTTGCGCGTCGGTGAGTTGTCGTCATTGCCGAACCAGACGGCGGTGGTCAGATTGCCCGTATAGCCGATGAACCAGGCGTCGCGGAAATCCTGGCTGGTACCGGTCTTGCCCCCGGCGGGACGCCCGCTTTCCAGCCGTGCCTTGCGGCCCGTGCCGGTTACCAGGGTTTCCGACATCATCATGTTCATTTCGCCGACCAGACGGCGGTCGATGACGCGGCCGCGGCCATCGCCGGAGCGGGAATAGAGCGTCTTGCCGTCCACGGTCTTGATCCGCCGGATCACATGGGGGAGCACGCCATAGCCACCGTTGGAGAACGGCACATAGGCACCGGCGATTTCCAGCGGCGTAACTTCGGAGGTGCCGAGCGCGATCGACAGGTTGTTCTTCATTTCCGAGGTGACACCCAGCCGTTTGGCCGTGTCGGCAACGGTTCCCGCGCCAACCTCGTAGGTCAGCTGCGCGGCCACCGTGTTCAGCGACAGGCTGAGCGCCCGTGTGAGCGTCACCGGGCCGTAGTAGTCCTTGGAATAGTTCTGGGGTGACCAGTTGCCGAACCGGACCGGCTGGTCCTGCCGGATGGTCTGGGGCGAAAGGCCGTTTTCAAGCGCAGCCAGATAGACGAACGGCTTGAAGGACGAGCCCGGCTGCCGCTTGGCATAGGCTGCGCGGTTGAACTGGCTCTTGGAATAATCGGCCCCGCCAACCAGTGCCTTCACGGCGCCCGCGGTGTCCAGTGTCACGACAGCTCCCTGGGAGACGCCGTATTTCTCGCGGTTTTCCTTCAGGGCGCTGCGCAGCGCCTGTTCGGCAGCCCGCTGCATCTTGGGGTCGATGGTGGTGTCGACCACGATGTCGGTTTCGATCGAGCCGATGAAATGCGGCAGCACGTCCATCACCCAGTCGGCGGCATAGTTCTCGCTGGCGGTGGTGTAGCGGCGCACCACCTTGGCGGGCGCGGCCAGGGCGTTCTTGGCTTCATCGCCCGTGATGTAGCCTTCCTCGTTCATGGCAGCGAGCACAAGCTGGGCGCGGTCTTCTGCAAGGTCCGGGTTGCGGGCGGGCGAATAGCGCGATGGCGCCTTGAGCAGGCCTGCGATGGTGGCAGCTTCCGGAATGGTCAAAAGCCGTGCCGATTTGCCGAAGTACCTGCGGGCAGCTGCATCCACGCCATAGGCGCCGGAGCCGAGATAGACCCGGTTCAGGTACATTTCCAGGATCTCATCCTTGGAATATTCGGCCTCCAGCCAGAAGGCGAGCACCAGTTCCTGGATCTTGCGCTTGATCGTCCGGTCCTGTTCCAGGAACAGGTTCTTGGCAAGCTGCTGGGTCAGCGTCGAGCCGCCCTGCTGCAGGCGGCCGGAGGTGAAGTTGGTGTAGACGGCGCGGGCAAGACCGACCGGGTCGACACCGAAATGGGAGCGGAAGCGCCGGTCCTCGATGGCGATGACGGCATTTGGCAGATAGGGCGGCAATTGCTCCAGGCGCACGGCCTCGCCGCCGGTGTCTCCGCGGTTTGCCAGCAATTCGCCATTGGCGGCGACAATCTTGACGTTGGGCGGTCGCGCCGGAACCTGCCATTCGGAGGTCGGCGGCAAAAAGGCGGCGTAATAGCCGACCAGGCAGACAACGGCGATGGTGCCCCAGATGCCGAGCACCATGCTCCAGTAGAAGCCGCGCTTGAGAAGGCGGCCGAAGGCGGTCGGTGCCTGGAACCTGTTCTTGCGTTTGGCCTTGCGCCGTTTGGCACCGGACCGGCCGCCGCCCCTTCCGTTGCCTCGGCCATTGCCGTTGCCGTTCTTGGCTGTCTTGCGGGTGGAGGATGCGGGTTTTTTCTTGGCCGGAGCCTTGCGGGTCTTGCCCTTGCCAGACGACTTGGAAGAAGGCGCAGCTGGACGGTCCTGCGGGCTCAAGCGCAGGTCGAGCAGGCTGCTGCCTGAATCTCCGAATGTCGGTTCAACACGCGGCTGGCGTTTCGCCCGAGGCGCCATTGATCCTTCGTCCCCTAACTCCGTACCAACCAGGGTTGGCGTTATCCGGCAAACGCCGGTTTCCCCGGAGATGAGCTTAAATTGCGGCGATTTAAGGGGGCGTTAAGGCTACGGGCTTTTGCACGGGCAAGAGGACGGGATGTTCAGCTACAGGCGGCGCGCACTAGCTCGATAACCATCCCGCACAAAAGGCAGCAAACCCGCAACACCGGGAACCGATAGCCGCTCAAACGCAGGAAAAATGCAAAGGCTTGTGCCTCCGCGATCCCGGCTAAGGGTCAAGCCTGGCCGGGAGGACGAAGGAAAGCTTGGCAGCAATCGCCGGAGCTAGCTGGAATAGCGGCTTGCGTCGGCGCCGTAATAATTGACGTAGCGCGTGTTCAGTTCGGACACCGGCATGATGATCAGCACATCCGTCGTGCCGAACTGGTGATCGATCACCGCCCCGTCGCCGATGAACGCGCCGAGGCGCAGATAGCCCTTCACAAGCGGTGGCAGGGCCCGCAGCGCTTCCTTGGAATTGAGTTCCTCGGCCGGCATGCGGTTCATTTCGACGTATCTGTCTTCCACCGCGCGCACGCGCCATTCTTCCGGGGCACGGGCATTGTGATGCAGGAAGGCGAGCTGGCCGGCGATGGCATCCGGATTGGTGCCTTCGATCGAGGCACAGCCGAGCATGACATCGATGTTGTGGCGCAGAACATAGGACCAGATGCCATGCCACAGGAGCTCGACGGTCTTCTTGTTGCGGTACGGCTTCAGAACGCAGGACCGGCCGAGTTCCATGAAGCGCTTGCCCGGGTTTGCGTCGATCAGCGACTGGATGTCGTATTCGGCGGCGGTATAGAAACCGGCATGCTGATCGGCGATTTCCTGGCGCAGGATCCGGTAGGTACCGACGATTTCAGGCTTCAGGCGGCCCAGCTTGTTGCGCTTCTGCAAGTCGTGGTCGACCACGAGCAGGTGATCGCAATAGGCGTCGAAGGGGTCGGCATCACGGCGGGTTGCCAGCGTATGCGCATCGGCAATGGCCGACATTTCCTCGTAGAAAACGTCATAGCGCAGGCGCTGTGCCTTTTTAACTTCCTTGAAGTTGCGGGCCATCCGCACTTCCAGGGATCCGATCCGGCCGAGCGTTTCGCCGGTCTTGACCGGGGTCTGCAGCGCTGGCCCGATGCGCTGCGCGTTGGGGAGGTTGGCGTCCGGACGCATTGCCGGTGTGAATTTCCTGACCAGTTTCCTGGGAGAAAAAAGCCCTTGGCGCATTATGGACATTCCACCCTCGTGTATTCCTTATGGCGCACTGACAGGTTTCACAGGTTCTCGTCTGTTTCACTTGCCGAATTACCTTCGCCGGAACATTACGTCCGAACCCGGTCAGTGTGCTTCAAGCCTGCCGTAGAACATACTATTCCGACAGCTGGATGACACTCGGTTTTTTGCGCCGTGTTTTCCACGTGCAAGCTTAGCCCACTCTTGCGGCTTTGTGAATTTCTACGGGCGCCAGTGGAAGCGTTTCCACTTCCGGCTGTCGCGACAGGGAAAGTTCGCTGCGTCAGGCGCGGCTGATTTCGGCCAATGCGTCGGAAATCGCTTCCACGGAAAGCGGTTTCGTCAGATAGCCGGCAGCGCCCACTTCGGTCGCCTTGTCCCTTGCATCCTTCATGACATCGGCGGTCACGATCAGCACCGGTACATTGGCCCGGCCGGCGGCCTGTTCGTCGGACCGGATCTGTCGAATGGCCTGGAATCCGTCGAGGCCTGGCATGTGCAGGTCCATCAGGATTGCGTCATAAGCGCCGCTGGCGGCTTCCTCGACTGCCTTTTCGCCGTCGATCACCATCACCGGCACATGGCCGAGCTTGCGCAGCATGGCTTCGCTCAAAAGGCGGTTGATGTCGTTGTCTTCCGCCACGAGCAGGCGCAGCGGCCGGGCCGGAACCTTGTAGCGGTTCGGCAGGAAGCCGTTGCTGACGGGCTCCGCGCTTGCGTCCCAGGCGTGTTCCATGCCGTCGTCGTCCAGCAGGCCGGAAAAGATCTGGACCAGGGTCTCGATCCGCACCGGGCGGATCAGATAGGCGGCATACCCGGCTTCGCGCAGATGTTCCAGGCGCTCGCGCTCCGGCGGGGCGATCATAACGACGGCAGGAGCCTTGCATCCGGTCAGGCGGGCAGAGGCCAGCCAGCCGCCGCTGTCGGACAGGGCGCCGTTGTCGACAACAAGTAGATCGGCCTCGGCCAGCGCGGCATCGAGATCCGTACTGCCCGGCGCATGCACGGACACATTGGCTGCGTGATACTGCAGCCGTCTGGCCAGCAGCGGGCATTCGATCTGGCTGGTGCTGACGAACACGATCCTGCGGCCCTCAAGCTTGGCAAGGCGTGGATCCGTGTCGGCAACGAGGGATTCGGGGATCGGCAAGGACACGCGGAACTGCGCGCCGCCGTCTTCGGAGGGCTGCGCGGCAATTTCGCCACCCATCAGGCCGGCAAGCCGCTGGGCGATGGCCAGACCGAGGCCGGTGCCGCCGAACTTGCGCGCCGGGCCATGGTCGACCTGCTCAAACTCCTGAAACAGCCGCTCGGCCTCCTGTTCGTCAAAGCCGATGCCACTGTCGCGCACGTCGATATCCAGAAAACCGCCACCGTCCGGATTGGGGCGCCCTGTCAGTTCGACGGCAACGCCGCCCTCATCGGTGAACTTGATGCCGTTGCCGATGAGATTGTAGAGGATCTGGCGGACACGGGTGGCGTCCAGCGTCACCTCTTCCGGCAGGTTCGGGTCAAGCATGGAGCCGATTTCAAGCGACTTGGCGTGGGCTTTCGGAGCAAGCAGTTCAACGACGCTTTCCACCAGGGCGCCAACCCGAACCGGGGCAGCCTGAATGTCGAGCTTGCCGGCCTCCACCTTGGAAAAGTCGAGCACTTCATCGATCAGGAGCAGCAATGTTTCGCCGGAGGTTTCCAGCGCCTCGATATAGGCGCTCTGTTCCTTGGTCAGGCGGGTGTCGCGCAGGAGCGCGGCCATGCCGAGCACGCCGTTGAGCGGCGTACGGATCTCGTGGCTGACAGTTGCGAGAAAGCGGGATTTCGCCTCGTTGGAGCTTTCGGCGGAATGACGGGCAGCCAGCAGTTCTTCTTCGATCAGGCGCCGCTCGGTCACGTCGCGCAGAACGGTCTGCACCAGCTGGCGGTCCGTCGTGGTGTCGCGCACCGGAATGTCGATACGTGAGAACCAGCGCGGGCCCTGTGCGGTGTCGATGTGGAGATCCTGAAAGCCCATGCCCGGGGTCGTCTTGTCCAGGGCCTGCGTGACGGCGCTTTCAAAGCCCACTTCCTCAAGCAGCGGCAGATGCAGGGTTGCACCCGGCTGCAAGGCATGGCCGAGCCCGAACACATCGTCTGCAGCAGAGTTCACATAGGTGATGGTGCCGTCCTGGTCGCGCCGGACGACGACATCGCCAAGCGTTGCCAGGATGCTGGCGTGACGTTCGTCGGATTCGCCAAGTTCCCAGGCGCGGTCTTCCAGTTCCTCGCAGCGTGCCATCAGGCGGCGGATCTTGTCATCCTTCACCTGTAACGCCTGCACCGAGCGCTGCATGTCGTCGGCAAACAGCCGCCAGACAGCCAGCCCGCCGGCAAAGAAGGTCAGACCAAGACCAAGAAACCGGTTCAGGCTGTCGCTGGAAACCATGATGAAACCGGCGGCAAGGCCGATGATCATGCCCGCCAGGGCAAGATGCTGCAGTGATTTGGCAGGCGCGGAGACGGGCGCGTCGGTGGCCCGGCGGCCTGGGCCGACTTCGGGACCGACGTCCTCCTCGTCGAGGGGTTTCGTGATGCTGGAAGAATATTCGTCTGTAGTTACGGTGTCCACAGAGGAAAGCTTTTGCTCTTCGGCAAAGAATTTGTCCTGCGTGTCATCGGCTTCTGGCGCGGCATTGACGGCGCGTTCGCTGTTTTGACTGACCAAGATAACTACTCTCTACAAGATCCTGTTACCTTGAGAGTGCGTTGTAAACTTTGAGAAACCGTTTCATTGCCTGACAAAAAAAGTAAATCGGGAATTTCGCGCCGCGTTCATATCCAGTCTTTCAGCACCGGATGGGTCTCGACATTGGCAATTCCATCAAGGGCAGCAATACGGTTGCGAAGCTCGGCGAGGCTCTCCAGCGTCCGGGCGCGCACCAGCAGAACCATGTCCCTGTCGCCGGAAATCGAGCGGCACTGGAGAACCTCCTCGAATTTCGAAACCACCGGCGCAATCGCCGCACAGGTCGCCGAACCCGTCCGGATCCACAGATAGGCTTCGATTTCGGCCGGCTCCGGATCGCTGATCCGGATCGTGTAGGCGCGAATGACGCCGGTTTCTTCCAGCTTCCGGACCCGGGCCTGAACGCTCGACCGGGCCAGGCCGACATGGGCTGCCAGCGTTTTCACAGGTGTCCGGCTGTCGGCTTCCAGCAGTTGCAGCAAGGTCCGGTCGATTGAATCCATGGGTCTTCTGTCATTGTCCTGTGTGTCGAACTGCCTGCGTTCACCGGCAATTGACCGGCCGAACCGGTCAAAATGCCGGAAGAAACGAGAGCCTGTCCGCGATAGCACCCTTGAGTGATTTTGCAGCGGGAGAGTTTCATGGATTTCCATCTCGATACAAGCAGCTTTACGGCGGAAAGAGCCTGGGGGTCACGTCTGATCGGTGAACTGGACGGCATCACGGTCCGCCTGCACTGGACGGACAAGCCCTACAAATGGCACGTCAACGACGGTCCGGAAGTCTTCGTGGTTCTGTCGGGCACTGTCGACATGCATTACCGCGAGGCCGGAACCGAGAAGGTTCAACGCCTGACCGAAGGACAGATCTTCTTCGCCAGCGACGGCGATGCCCATGTGGCCCATCCCGTCGGAGAGGCAAGAGTGCTCGTGATCGAGCGCAAGGATAGCGTTTGACAGTGTAGATCACGGGGCAACCCAGGGAGCGGCTGCAGTGGCAATGCACAAACCGGCTGGTGAGCCCCGTCGGCCGGATGAAAGTCCCAGCCTCTCACCCCACCCGGTCATTGCAGGGCTCGACCCTGCAATCCATCCCCTGACCTTCGTCCACCGCAAAACTTCGCCGATTTGGAGCGTATCGGCATGGATCCCATGGTCGAGCCATGGGATGACGACCTGCAAGGGTATGAGGCGGATCTCCGCTTTTTTCCGGGCAAGGCGCAACGGTGTAAGGTGGAACGTTGCGGATTGCGGTTACCCAAACAAAAAACCCGGCAGAAACCTGCCGGGCTTTCAGGATCAGGTTGTTGTCGCGTCGGTTTACCGGACGTCGAGGAAACCGATGATCTTGCGAACGTCCTTCAGCACCGGTTCGGCGATGGCGGAGGCCTTTTCGGCACCTTCCTTCAGGATGGCGTCGATCTGTGCCTTGTCGTCCATCAGGCGGCGCATTTCGTCGGTCATCGGCGAGAGTTTCGCCACCGCCAGGTCGGACAGGGCCGGCTTGAAGGCCGAGAACTGCTGACCGCCGTATTCCTTCAGGACGTCGGCCTTGGTCGCGCCGCTCAGGGCGGCATAGATGCCGACAAGGTTGTCTGCTTCCGGACGGCCTTCCAGGCCGCCGGTTTCGCTCGGCAGGGCGTCCGGATCGGTCTTGGCTTTCTTGATCTTCTTGGAGATCGAGTCCGCGTCGTCCGTCAGGTTGATGCGCGACAGGTCCGACGGATCGGACTTCGACATCTTCTTGGTGCCGTCGCGCAACGACATGATCCGGGTAGCCGGGCCGGCGATCATCGGCTCGGTCATCGGGAAATAGAGATATTCCGGCAGTTCCGGAGACGGCGTCGGGTTCTCGATGCCGATATCCAGTTCCTTGATCCGGTCCGCAAAGTCGTTGTTGAACTTGGCGGCGATGTCGCGGGTCAGTTCCAGGTGTTGCTTCTGGTCGTCGCCGACCGGAACATGGGTCGCACGGTAAGCCAGAATGTCGGCAGCCATCAGGTTCGGATAGGCGAACAGGCCAACGGAAGCGTTTTCCTTGTTCTTGCCGGCCTTTTCCTTGAACTGGGTCATGCGATTGAGCCAGCCCATGCGCGCCACGCAGTTGAAGATCCAGGCAAGTTCGGTGTGTTCGCGAACCTGGCTCTGGTTGAAGATGATCGATTTCTTCGGATCGATGCCGGCCGCCATATAGGCAGCGGTCACTTCACGGGTTGCCTGGGCAAGCTCGTGCGGATCCGGAAACCCTGCCGTGATGGCATGGCTGTCGACGACGCAGAAGATCGTCGGCATCTGATCCTGCAACGGAACCCAGCGCGAAACGGCGCCCAGGTAGTTGCCAAGATGCAGGTTGCCTGTCGGCTGGACGCCGGAAAAGACACGGGGCTGGAACTCCGCCATTTCAAATCCCTTTAGTGGTGCGGCCGGTTGGAAGGGCGCTATGAATGTTTGGGCGGGCCGGGTTTAAGCCCGGTCCGTTATGCATGCAAGCTGGAAACGGCGTGCGCCGGCGTTTCGCGGTCAGGTGTTGCGCCGTCTCAACGCTTTCAGCATGCCGACAAGGTCGGATCCGCCGCTGAGCTGGGTGAAGACGGCAAAGGTGACCATGCCGACGAGTACGAGCAGAACGAGACTGCCCGCACGCACCGCCAGCCACGGCGCCGATAGCCAGGAGGCCATGTAGATGGCAGCAAAATGCACCGCGACCCCCATCAGCAGGCTGGCGAGCACCACCAGCGACAGCCGTCGGAGCAGCTTGAAATCGGGCTGGAAATGGCCCCGTCGCCACAGAACGATGATCAGGAGGCCGGTGTTCACCCAGCCAGCCAGCGTTGTGGCCAGCGCGATGCCCACATGCTGGAGCATGGGAAACAGCGCGATCGAGAAGCCGACATTCACGACCATGCCGACAACGGCAAAGATCATCGGCGTCTTGGTGTCTTCCCGCGCGAAATAACCGGGCGAAAACACCTTGTTGAGTACAAAGGCGGGCAGGCCAAAGGCAAATGCCGTCAGGGCTGCAGCCGTGCCTTCCACGGCGGCGGCATCGAAGCGCACCCGCTGGAACAGCACCGAGACGATTTCCTGCGGTATGACAGCGAGGGCAACCGCGGCCGGCAGGGTTAGCACCAGAGAAAACTCCAGTGCGCGGTTCAGGCTGTGCTGGTAAGCGCCCATCTGCCCGGCGCGCAGCTGGCGTGTCAGGCTGGGTAAAAGCACCACGCCGATGGCGATACCGATCACCCCGAGCGGCAACTGGTAGAGCCGGTCAGCGAAATAGAGCAGCGCATTGGCGCCTTCCTGCATGGAGGCGATGATCTGGCCGACGGCAATGTTGATCTGGGTGACGCCGCCGGCAACGACGCCAGGAATGCCAAGCATCAGCAGGCGTTTGGCCGACTTGGTATAGCGCGGGCGGAAGACGGGGATCTTGAAGCCGAGGCGCTTCAGGTCAATCAGGACGACGATCAACTGCACGATCCCGCCAACGGTGACGCCGATGGCCAGAATGACCCCGAGCGCCGTGTCGTCCTTGATACCGAGATAAAGCACTGCGCCCAGAACGGCGCTCATCACAACGTTCAGCATCACCGGTGCGAAGGCAGCGGCGGCAAAGCGCTGATAGGTGTTGAGAATGCCGCCGATGAAGGCAAGCATCGACATGAAGATCAGATAGGGAAACGCGATCCGCGACATCAGAACTGTCAGGTCGTACTTGGTGGGGTCTTCCACGAAACCCGGCGCCAGTGCCCACACCACCAGCGGCATGAAAATCTGTGCAAAAGCAGTCAGCACCAGCAGGCAGAACAGCAGCGCTGCGCCAATTTCCCCGGCGAACCGCTTGGCGCCCGCATCGCCCTCTTCCTCGACCGTTCGCCCGAACAGCGGGATGAAGGCGGAGTTGAAGGCCCCTTCCGCGAACAGTCGGCGGAACAGGTTGGGCAGACGGAAGGCCACCACAAAGGCATCGGCAACCGGACCGGCCCCGACGACGGCGGCCAGAAGCACGTCGCGAACGAAGCCGAGCAGGCGGCTCAGCAGGGTCGCGCTGCCGACGGTTGCGAAATTGCGGACGAGACTCATGCCGGAAGGACTCCGAAGAGGAAGGTATGCACTTATGAAGCCTGCCGCTGAACCTTGCGGGTTGCCGGAGCTGCCGGATCGAGTTCCACATGGCCGTCGACCGCATTGGCAAGGCGCTCACGGATGATTTCCTGACGCCCGATGTTGGCAATTTTCTGTCCGGTGAGATCGGTGACGTAGAAAACGTCGACCACTTTCTCACCGAAGGTCGAGATGTGGGCCGAGCCGATGTTCAGATTGAGCGTCGCGATGGAGCGCGTCAGGTCGTAGAGCAGGCCTGGCCGGTCGAGACCGGAAATCTCCAGCACCGTGTAATCGTCAGACAGGGCGTTGTTGACCAGCACTTCGCTGGCCACCTTGAAGGCCTTCATGCGGCCCTTGACGCCGGTCTTCTTGGAAACAGGCTCCGGAAGCCGCTCTTCGCCGCGCAGTGTGGTCTCGATCAGCTTGGCAATCCGCTCGCCGCGGCGCTTTTCGTCTTCGTCGTCCGGCAGCTCCCGGCCGATGAAGATCGTGTCCAGCGCGTAGCCGTCTGTGGTGGTGTCGATCTGTGCGTCAACGATATTGGCACCGGTCGTGTAGCAGGCTCCGGCAATGATCGACAGCAGGCGTGGATGGTCCGGCGCCATGATCGTCAGCTCGGTCACACCCTCGAAGGCGCGCGGGATGACCTGGAAAGCAAGCTGCCTCTTGTCCTTGTCGGCCTTGTGCAGAAGTTCGGCATGGGACACCAGCCGCTCCGGCTCCGTACGCAGCCAGTAGGCCGGATAATGCCGGTTCAGATAAGCATTGCGGTCCTTGGCGGACCAGTGCTCCAGCTTGCTGCCGAGCTCTTCCTTGGCCTTGTCGATGGTCTGGCGATGCGACATCTTCGTGTGTCCGCCGGACAGATGCGGTTCGGTGGCATAGTACAGCGTGCGCAGCAGCTGGCCTTTCCAGCCGTTGAAGACGCCGGGCCCGACGGCGCGAATGTCGGCCACGGTCAGGATCAGGAGCAGTTTCAGCCTTTCGAGCGACTGCACCGTGTTGGCGAAATCCGTGATCGTTTTGCGGTCTGACAGGTCGCGCGACTGGGCAATGGTGCTCATGTCCAGGTGATGCTCGATCAGCCAGGCAACCGTCTCGGTTTCCGCGTCGTTCAGTCCGAAACGCGGGCACAGCTTGCGCGCGACCCGGGCGCCGGCGATCGAATGATCTTCTGGCCTGCCCTTGGCGATGTCGTGCAGGAACATGGCGACAAACAGCACCTTGCGGTTCTGCAGCGTCAGGATCAGGTCTGTCGCCAGTGGATGGTCGTCGCCGGAGTTGCCGCGCTCGATATCGGCCAGCACGCCGATAGAGCGGATCAGGTGCTCGTCGACCGTGTAGTGGTGATACATGTTGAACTGCATCATCGCCACGACCTTGCCGAACTCTGGCACAAAGCGGCCGAGCACGCCGGTTTCGTTCATCTTGCGCAAGGTCTTTTCCGGCGCGTGCCGGGAGGTCAGGATCGACAGGAAAAGCCGGTTCGCTTCAGGGTCGGCGCGCAGGCTTCCATCGACCAGCTTAAGCGAATGCCGCATCAGGCGGGTCAGCTGCGGATGCATGTTGTAGTCATGCTTGTCCGCGATCTGGAACACCCGCAGGAGGTTGGTCGGATCGGTTTCGAACACGGTGTCGGATACCGCATTCAGGCGGTTGTTCTCCACCACGAAGCCGGTCGCCCCTTCAACGGGCTTGGCCGTTGCCGAAACGCGGCCTGCGCGCAGGCGGCGCATCATGCCGGTCAGGCCCTTGCCGCGCGGCTCCTTGACGTGCTCTTCCTCCAGCGCGGCGCAGATAATGCGGGTCAGATCGCCGACATCCTTGGCCACCAGGAAGTAGTGCTTCATGAAACGCTCGACATCCTTCATGCCCGGGTGCTGGGTGTAGCCGAGCCGGATCGCGATCTCGCGCTGGACATCGAAGGACAGGCGCTCTTCCGGCCGTCCCGTCAGGAAATGCAGGTGGCAGCGGACCGCCCACAGGAAGTCGTCAGACTTCTTGAACCGCGCATATTCCGAACGGGTCAGAACGCCTTTCTTGACCAGTTCCGACTGTCTGTTGACCCGATAATGGTACTTGGCGATCCAGAACAGGGTATTGAGATCGCGCAGACCGCCCTTGCCTTCCTTGATGTTCGGCTCGACCAAGTAGCGCGAGGCACCCTGGCGCTTGTGGCGGTCATCGCGTTCCAGCAGCTTGGCGGCGATGAACTCCGAGCTGGTGCCTTCCACCACTTCCTTGTCGAAACGCTGGACGAGTTCCTCGAAAAGGGCCTCGTCGCCCCAGATGTAGCGGGCTTCCAGAATGGCGGTGCGGATGGTCATGTCCGCCTTGGACAGGCGGATGCATTCATCGATATTGCGGGTCGCGTGGCCTACCTTGAAGCCCAGGTCCCAGAGCATGTAGAGGATATATTCCACCACCTGTTCGCCCCAGGGGGTCTGCTTGTACGGCAGCACGAACAGGAGATCGATGTCGGACCCCGGCGCCAGTGTGCCTCGGCCGTAACCGCCAACGGCGGCAATGGCCATGCGCTCCGCGGCGGACGGGTTCTTGATCCGGTAGACGTGGTGCAGGGCGAAATCGTAGATCACGCGGATCAGCTCGTCCTGGATATAGGACAGCCGCCCGGCGCACAGCAGCCCGCCTCCGTCCTCGTCCAGCATCGCCTGGGCCTTGCCGCGAGCGTCTTTCACCACCTGCTTCAGCATCGCAAGAACAGCCGAGCGGGTCTTCATGTCCGAACCGTCGCCGTCATTGCCGGCGGTCAGCGCGGTGAGGCGATTTCTCAGGTCATCGGCATCGATCAGTCCGGCAAGGTCTTCCTGGGAGAGTTTCATACTGGTCCAGTGTTCCGTTCAGCAGGCGCAGGTTTGCTGGAGGTTATATAGAGGATGGGGTTGAAGGACACGTAAATCCTGAACTGACCTGAAAGAGGCTGCGTTCCAAGCGGAACAGAAACAGCAATGCACCGCCACGCCATGGGTTGAACCTGGCGAGGGCATGCGTCGTCACACACCGTCCTTCACGGCGGCAACCCGGAGCTGGTGCAGGAGGGCTGCAAGAGACTCTTCGGAAAGGCCTCCGATCTTCAGCGCAAGCTGGTTGGCAAGTTCGGTGGCCTTCGGGTCCATGCCGGCCGTGTCGATGGTGACGCGCGGGTCGGACAGTTCGGCCAGACGCTGGATTTCTTCCGCTTCATCCCAGATGACGTTGAAATAGGTGATGATTCGCTGCACCAGAAACCAGGTTGGCTTGCCGCGCTTGCCATGTTCCAGCGCGGACAGATAGGCACTGGATACCGACAAGGCCGCTGCCATTTCCTTCAGCGACACATCCCGTTTTATCCTGAGTTCCCGGATTTTTGCGCCAAGTGGGGTCACGGCCCTACCTTCTTTTTCGAATGCGAACGTACAGTGCGCCGCCGCCGCCGTGGTTCGCGTGGGCTTCCTCGTAGCCAAGTACCACGGATCGCAAGTCGGGCATCGACAGCCACTGGGGCACCATTCTGCGCAAAACGCCGCGCTCGTCCATATAGGCGCGTGCGTCACCGCTGCCCTTGCCCGTGATTACCAGCACAACCTTATGACTTCTCGCCTGCGCCTGGTAGAGAAAGCCGCGCAGCCGGTCATGCGCCTGATGCTGGGTCAGGCCGTGCAGGTCTATCCGCGCATCGATGGCCTTCACGCCGCGCACCAGCTTGCGGCGGTAGCGGTGTTCCAGCTGATGCAGCGGTAGCGGTGTTGGCGGCGCCTTGGCTACAGCGGGAGCCTGGATCGCGGTCGCGGTTTTCAGCGCCTTTGCGGGTGCCGCCGGTTCGGTTTCGGCGATTTTCTCAAGCTCGGCCTTGAGGTCCTGAGCCCTGTCCGGATGCAGCGGCGTCAGGGTTTTGGCAACCTTGCCCCACAGTTCCCTGTCCTCCGGCGACAGTGTCCCTTTTTTGCCCCGTCTTGCCATGTCTTAGTCCGCCGCCACACCAGCGGGACCAAGACGGATGTTCGGCACCAGGATCGTGAAGTCGGCCTTGTGGCGGATTTCTCCGGCAATAGCGCCTGCCGTCTGCCCGGATCCGACGAAGATATCACCCCGCGCCGGGCCCTTGATTGCCGATCCGGTGTCATCTGCCACCATCAGCCGCTGGAAAGGGCCGTCGTCGCTGTCGTGATCCTTCAGCGCGGAGGCAACGAAAACCAGGGATCCATAGGGAATGAAACTCGGATCGACCGCAAGGCTGCGGCCTGCCACAAGGGGAAGGCCCGCGGCCCCGACGGGCCCGTCGTTCACGCCGATTTCGTCGACCTCCCGGAAGAAGATGAAAGACCGGTTTTGCCGGAACAGCTGATCGCGCTCTTCCGGATGCGCTTCCAGCCAGGAACGAAGTCCAGCAGCCGTGAAGTCCTCCGGCGTGCCTTCTCCGCGCGTTACCAGCAACCGGGCAATACCGGTGTAGGGGTGGCCTGTCTTGCCCGCATAACCGACCCGCATCGCGCTTCCGTCCGCAAGACGCAGCCTTGCCGAGCCCTGAACATGTACGAAATAGGCGTCGATCGGATCGGCAAGCCAGACGAGTTCGAGATTTTCCGGATCGAGCTTGCCATCCATGATGGCGCTCCGATCCGGCATTTCGGTGACGCGTCCATCAACCCGCCGTCCATGGCTGAGCGTTTCGGGCCAGTCCTGTGGCCGGTTTTCCGGCGTGATCGCCTCCAGGCCTTCCGGTTTTTTGAGCAAGGGATACCGGAATATGTCGGTTCTGACCCGCGAGGCGGCCAGTTCCGGCTCGAAATAGCCCGTCACAAATCCGCTCTGGGCAATTCGGTGCGGCGTGAACCGGCTTTCGAAAAAGTCTCGCGGTGCTTCATCACCGGACTTTGCCGCCTTTTCGGCGTCGTTACAGAGCTTTTGCAGATCTGCTGTGGCGATGGAGGGAAAAACGGTGTCCTGGGTCAGGATTTCCGGTTTGCGGCACAGGCGCAGAAAACCGGCAAGGGCGGCGGCATGATCGTCGTTCTGCCAGCCCGGCAGACTGGTGAAGGAGATTGCCTCGAACCGGTCCGGGATCCGTTGGCCTGGTACCATGGCTGAGGCAGCTCCTGAAAAGAAAAGCGGCGCGGCCAGAACCGCGCCCTTTAGCAGTGGGACAAGCCGGAAGCCCGGCCGGGGCCGCGTGTTCCGCTTGCCCTGCATCGTGATTACTCTGCGGATTCGGTCGCGACCAGCTTCCAGTTCGGATCGCGGGACGTGGTGTCCCGGGCGAAGGTCCAGATGTCGATCACTTCGCTTACCTTGGCCGGATCGCCGTCGACCACTTCACCGGCCTTGTCGCGCGTGGCGGAAATCAGCTGGCTGTGGATCTTCACGGTTACCTGGGCGGTCGAATTCTTCAGTGCAGCTTCGACGATTTCTGCCTTGTCGATGCCGACAAAGGTCGATTCGATGGTCTCGCCACGCTTTTCGCGATCGTCGATTGCGGTGACGAAGCCTTCATAGACTTCGCGGGACAGAAGGTTCTTCAGCGCTTTCTTGTCGCCGTCCGCAAACGCCATCACAATCATCTCGTAGGCCGCGCGTGCGCCTTCCAGGAAGGGTTCCGGCTCGAAGCTGCGGTCAACGGACAGGATCTGCTTCAGGGCGCTGTTCAATGCGGAGCCCGCCGGGGCAACCTTGTCGATCACGACGTCGCCACCACGACCGCTCTCCTCGACCGGCTCGGCCTCCAGCGTGGTCTGGTTCGGCATCGGGATGACATTGTCCTGATCGTTGCCGTTTTTGCGTTCACGCGGCTGATCGGGCTTGGAATAGGGGTCGAATGGCGGGCGCTCATTGCCGGTGCGTTTGCCCAGCACCGATCGCAGTCTGAACAGAATGAAAACCGCAAGTCCCATCAGGAGGAGGTTCAACGGGTCAAAAATCTCGTTCATCGTAACTTCCGGTTACCCTTTTTGAGGCCCTAGAGCCGCCTGCTCTAACTGCCAGGTGAGCGCAGCCTCGTACGCAAGGCCTGTCTGCTTCCTATTTAGGGGGTCCTTGAACCAGCATCCAGACCCAAGAGCAAGACTGAATCTTTGCATTCATAGCCATTTCGTGACTGCCTGCTCGCATTTTTGCGAGTGAATGTCTACCTTAGGTCCGAATAGCTTATCAGACGATGGAGCTCCCGTGGGACTTTATATCATTGCCGCAATTCTTCTTCTGCCCCTGATCGAGATTGCGATGTTCATCTGGGTGGGAGGCTTGATCGGTGTGTTCCCGACAATCCTGCTGACGGTGATCACCGCGTTGGCCGGGACAGTGATGCTGCGCCAGCAGGGCCTGTCACTGCTGATGCGCATGCAAACGGAGCTGGATGCCGGCCGCACACCCGGAAACGAGGTGATGCAGGGTGCAATGATCGTTCTTGCCAGCATTCTGCTGCTGATCCCGGGTTTCGTCACGGATGCCATCGGCCTGCTCCTGTTCATACCGCCGGTGCGCGAAGCGCTGGCACGGTTCATCATTGCCCGATCGAACGTCGTTATCGTTGATGGCGGCGGTGGTATGCGCCGGCCGAATGACGGCGTCGTGGATCTGGACGAAGGCGACTGGAGCGAAAAAAACAGCGGCACGGGTGGTGGCTCCGGCCAGCCGAAGCTCAGCCCCTGGCAGGATGGCTCGGATAACGCGAAGCCCTGATTTCCCAAACGCTCACTAAAACGTGACTGCTGGTGTATGCGTATAATTTACCAGTCAAGGTTATGTCTGCCCTGAATTGGACCCGAAACCGGACTGAAGCGGAGCAGGCAGCGGCAGAATGAGCGCCAGGCGTGTAGATTGGGTGGATACCGCCAAGGGCATCTGCATCATCTTCGTCGTGATGATGCATTCGGTGCTCGGCGTGGAAGCCGCCGCTGGCCAGACAGGCTGGATGCATGTGGTCGTCGCCTTTGCAGCCCCCTTCCGCATGCCGGATTTTTTCCTGATCTCCGGCCTGTTCCTGTCGAACGTCATTACCCGCGACTGGAAACTCTATCTTGATCGCAAGGTCGTCCACTTTGCCTACTTTTATGTGCTGTGGATGACGATCCAGTTTCTGGTGAAGGCGCCCGTCTTCATCGAGGAAACCAGCGTTCGCGCAACGGTGGAACTCTATTTCCTGAGTTTCATCGAGCCCTTCGGTACCTTGTGGTTCATCTACATGCTGCCGGTCTTCTTCGTCGTGTCGAAGGTCGCCCACGACAAGCATGTGCCGTGGCAACTGGTTCTGGCCGTCGGCGCACTTCTGCAGATCGCGCCGATCCACACCGGCTGGCTGCTGGTCGATGAATTCGCGGCCCGTTTCGTTTTCTTCTATGCCGGCTTCGTTTTTGCTCCGCAGATCTTCGCCCTGGCCGACTGGGCGCGCGAGCGGATCGGGATCAGTCTCGCGTGTCTGCTGGTCTGGGGCCTGGTGAACGGCACGCTGGTCTATGCCGGCTGGGCGCATCTGCCGGTCATTGCCCTTGTTCTTGGCGCGGCCGGTGCAGGTGCCATCATCCTCACCAGCGCGTTGATCGTGAAATGGGGCCGGCTCGGTTTCCTTCGGCATTTCGGCGAAAACTCGATCGTCATCTATCTCGCCTTCTTCTTCCCCATGGGCGTGACGCGGGTGATTCTGCTGAAGCTGGGCATCCTTGATATCGGCACAACGTCGTTGATCGTGACGCTGGTGGCGTCGGTCAGTCCGATGATCCTGTTCTGGCTGATCCGCCGCACGAACATCGGCTGGTTCCTGTTCCGCAGGCCCGCCTGGGCCTATCTCAGCGGAACCTTTGGCGGGAAACGTCAGGCACAGGCAGCTGAGTGATCGGCAAGCTTGGAATTTTTAACTTTAGGACTTTTCTCCAGAACAGGCTGCGGGCATGATCCGCGCCATGTCGACGCAAAGCACCTCCTCCGCCCTCACCGCCGATGACCACCTCATCCTGGTCGACGGGTCCACGTTCATTTTTCGCGCCTATCACGCGCTGCCGCCGCTGACACGCAAGCCGGACGGGCTTCCTGTCGGGGCGGTTTCTGGCTTCTGCAACATGCTGTGGAAGCTGCTGCAGGAAGGCCTGACACCGGAGGAAGGCGACGAGCCCACCCATTTCGCGGTGATCTTCGACCATTCCGCGCAGACGTTCCGGAACGAGATTTATCCGGAATACAAGGCCCACCGGCCGGACCCGCCGGAAGATCTGGTGCCGCAGTTCGGCCTTATCCGCGAAGCGACACGCGCCTTTTCGGTTCACTGCATCGAGCAGGAAGGCTTCGAGGCGGACGACCTGATCGCGACCTATGCCCGTGAGGCTGCCGAACAGGGTGCGCGCGTCACCATCGTTTCAGGCGACAAGGACCTGATGCAGTTGATCGGCCCGAAGGTGGGCATGATCGACACCATGAAGAACAAGACCTTCGGCGAAGCCGAGGTGTTCGAGAAATTCGGCGTCGGTCCCGACAAGGTCATCGAGGTGCAATCGCTGGCGGGCGACAGCGTCGATAACGTGCCCGGCGTGCCGGGTATCGGCCTGAAGACCGCGGCCCTTTTGATCAACGAATTCGGCGATCTGGAAACGCTGCTCGCCAAGGCCGACACGATCAAACAGAACAAGCGCCGGGAAAACCTGATCGAATTTGCCGATCAGGCGCGAATTTCCAGGCAGCTCGTCACTCTCAAGCAGGATGTGCCGGTCAAGGTGCCGGTGGGCGAATTGTCGGTAACCGATGTTGACGGACCCAAGGCGCTCGGATTCCTGAAGGCGATGGGGTTCACCACCCTCACCCGGCGCGTTGCGGATGTGACCGGCGCCGATCTGGATACGGTCGATGCATCGGACCTCAAGGTTCCGGGATGGGATGTTCCGGACCACAAGGGCCGGATGATGGAGCGTGCAGTCGGCAGTGACAGCGCAGGTTCGGAAGCTGCAAAAACTCCGGGCGACGCTGATCCGGACAACTCCGGCCTGCTGGTACCGCAGACGGTTGCCGATGCACGCGCCCAGACGATCCGGGCGATCCCGGTCGACAGCAGCGCCTATGAAACCGTCACCAGCCTCGACCGCTTGAAGGAATGGTGCGACGCGGCCTTTGAAAAGGGCTACGTCGCCTTCGACACCGAAACGACATCGCTGGACGCCATGCAGGCAGAGCTTGTCGGTGTTTCGCTGTCCACCGAGCCCGGCAAGGCCTGTTATGTGCCGCTTGGCCACGTCGACGGCGAGGGTGACCTTCTTGGTGGCGGCGGTCTTGTCGAAGGCCAGATCCCGCTGAAAGACGCGCTGGAAGTGCTGAAGCCGATGCTGGAGGACCGCTCGGTTCTCAAGATCGCGCAAAATCTCAAGTACGACTGGCTGGTGATGACACGGTACGGTGTCGACATCACGCCATACGACGACACGATGCTGCTCTCCTACACGGTCGATGCCGGCAAGGGCGGCAACGGCATGGACGAACTGTCTGAGCGCTGGCTCGATCACAAGCCGATCCCGTTCAAGGAAATCTGCGGCTCCGGCAAGTCGATGATCACCTTCGACAAGGTCGCCATCGACAAGGCAACCGCCTACGCGGCGGAAGACGCCGATGTGACGCTTCGTCTCTGGCTGATCCTGAAGCCGAGGCTCGCTTCCGAGCATATGGCAACCGCCTACGAGACGCTGGAACGGCCGATGGTGCCGGTGCTTGCGCGCATGGAAAAGCGGGGCATCTCCGTCGACCGGCAGATGCTGTCGCGTCTTTCGGGTGAATTCGCGCAAGGCATGGCGGGCAAGGAAGCCGAGATTTACGAGCTGGCCGGTGAAAGCTTCAACATCGGTTCGCCCAAGCAGCTTGGTGATATCCTGTTCGGCAAGATGGGTCTTCCCGGCGGCAAGAAGACAAAGACCGGCGCCTGGTCGACCTCGGCGCAGGTTCTGGAAGATCTGGCCGCGGAAGGGCACGAACTGCCGTCGCGGATCGTCTCCTGGCGCCAGCTCTCCAAGCTGAAATCCACCTACACCGACGCCCTGCCCGGTTACATCAATCCGGAAACGGGGCGTGTGCACACATCCTACGCGCTGGCGGCAACCACCACCGGGCGTCTGTCCTCGTCGGAACCGAACCTGCAGAACATTCCGGTCCGGACCGAGGAAGGCCGCAAGATCCGCAAGGCCTTCATCGCCGAAAAGGGTCACAAGCTGATCTCGGCCGACTACAGCCAGATCGAGCTGCGCGTCCTGGCGCATATGGCCGATATTCCTCAGTTGAAGAAGGCGTTCGACGACGGGCTGGACATTCACGCCATGACAGCAAGCGAAATGTTCGGAACGCCGATCGAAGGCATGGACCCGATGGTCCGCCGCCGGGCGAAGGCGATCAACTTCGGCATCATCTACGGCATTTCCGCATTCGGCCTCGCCAACCAGCTCGGCATCTCGCGCGGCGAAGCGGGCGACTATATCAAGACCTATTTCGAGCGTTTCCCGGGCATCAAGGACTACATGGAAGCGACCAAGAAGCAGGTTCATGCGAACGGCTACGTGACCACGATCTTCGGCCGCAAGGCGCATTATCCGGAAGTGAACACCAAGAACCCGAACATGCGCGCCTTCTATGAACGCGCCGCCATCAACGCCCCGATCCAGGGGTCTGCCGCGGATATCCTGCGCCGGGCGATGGTGCGTATGGAAAACCGGCTGGAAGGCTCAAAGCTGGATGCGCAGATGCTGCTGCAGGTGCATGACGAACTGATCTTCGAAGTGCCGGACGCGCAGGTGGAAGCAACCATTCCGGTGATCAGGGACGTGATGGAAAATGCCTGCGATCCGGCGCTGAAACTTTCCGTGCCGCTTCAGGTCGATGCCCGCGCCGCCGACAATTGGGACGAAGCGCATTAGCGCAAGGCAGTTTGCTGTGGATGAAAAGATTTAAATTATTGACTCGGAGCACTGATGCTGGGTTGCGAGATTGAAAGTATACTAAATTTACACTACCTTTGGTTACCTATTAGGCAAGAAACGAATCATGGAGCAGAAAAATGTCTATTTTTCAGATGCTTTTAGCAGCTATCGCTCCCGTGGTGTCTTTAGCCTTGCTGCTAATTGTTTGGAAAGTGCGATTTGGCAAACACCCAGCAGTGCTTGCCGCAAGGAAAAGTGCGAAATCTTTTAGAAGAACCGTGACAGGGGATTTAGAGCCCGTGCACGACGGGAGACGGGATTTTCGGATTGCTGCTGGTTTAGCTGTCCAGAAAAGTAACAAAAAGAAAAAGTGGGTGAGTCAGGGAAAAATTTCTGACGAAACTATTCATTCAATTGCACCTTAAACTGGGCTCCAAATGGATTATCGAGGTTGGATTCCAACTGTCTCCGGACGACTTGCATTTTCGGAGTTTGGTAACCTTGACTACCCGACTAAAGCGGCTAAGTGGTCCTATGCTGATAAAACTGAACGCTGTGTAATTTGCGTTCAAAAAAGATATCTTTCAGACATTACGATTCCGATTCTTTCGTACTCTCCGGAAATACTGGACTTTATTGACAACTATCTGTTTGGAAAAACAGGTAAGATGTGGATGTGTGCCACCGCATCTTACGATATGAGGGAAAATTCTTTAACCGGTATCGTGGGAATCTTCGGGAAGAAGATTTGGAGAAGGTATAAGAGAACTCTCGAAGAGAGTGGTGATAAATTAAACAATACAACGTCTAAAGATGACGAGCCTTGGAGATATCTGGAGGCAGTAAATTCTTTAAATTTAAGTCATGCATTTGCGACAGCAGAATATAAAGTTTTAAGAAACGGGAAAATTTTTATTGGATCCATTAAGTCGGGGGAAAAATCAAATATTGAGTGGTCGGAGGAAACAGAAGAAAATATAGCATCACAGGTATATTTCTTCTTGAAAGATTGTCTACACAGACATCAGCATCACTCGAAAACGACGGATTCAATTTTATCAATCTACAAAATAGACCCTAAAAAATCTATCGGCAGGCAAGAAAAAGAATGGAAACTTGACGTCCTTTATACCCTTTATCGCAAAGTAATTAACAGGAGGCGGAATGGATCGTTAGTAGATTTGTCGGAGTCTATGGGTGTTCTCTCCTATGCCTCATCTTTTTATAATATTTTTAAAAAGGAATTGGAAGGATTTGAGGAAAAATCTGTTTACAATCGCACTGAGTTAATAGAATCTCTAAAGGCGTCAATAATTTCATCAAAATATAAAGAAAATAAGATGCCAGAGCTACTTAGAGGTAGTTTGTCAATTACTTTGGCATTGTCAGCTGTGGCCATTGCATTCGCTTCGCTGTTAGGTGTTGCAAACCATAGAGAGCTTGAAGTATCCGAAGACTTGGTAAATGTAGTATCATTCGTGCTATTGAACCCTTTTCAGGCTACTCTATTTGGCGCATCAATAATAATGAGCGTTGCTTTGATGCTTCATTCAGACTATCTGGCAAAAATAGTTCCAAATAAATTACTTTATGATACTATTAGAATAATAGTCCCTCTAAAGCAGTGGATATTAGACGCGCTAATATTTATATTCTTAGGTTTATTTCTGTATACGTCCTACCATTCAATAGATACTCTAATTATTTCAAATTTGGACTATTTTCGATAAGCGAACAGGCTTCAAAACAATGAGTGTTAAATGTTGTGGGTACCGACCCCTCAGCGAACACCTACTTGTCTAATTGCGACTTATTGTCGGAATGAAAATTCATAGGTTGAAAGTAAAAACTACCTTAGTTAGCTGATTATCTTTGTTAATCTGACGGACGCTTTATATCTTTTAAAGATACCTAGCTTCTTCGCTCCATCAAAATTCAGTATTCCTTCCTGGAACTCACAATAAGTATCAGTCTACTACCGCCAACAACGAGGTTATTGATAAAAGCTTCAACGTCTCAGGCCTGCTGGGCACGGCGCCGGAACAGCGGCTGGATCAACCGGCGATAGGCAAGCGCAAAGCCTGTGTAGAAGAGAAACACCGACGCCAGCGAGGCAAGCCCCGCGAGCGTTTGGCCGATGAAGCCATAGACCTCGCCGGTGTGCAGAAATCTCAGGAAGACCCTGGCGCGCCGGCCTGCCGGCTGGTCCTCAGCGCCGCTGACGCCCAGAACCTCGCCTGAAACCCTGGAGACCGTATAGGTCGTCTGGCGGGAAAGCTGAGTGCCGTTGCCTGTATCGACGGTCATCACCACACGTGCAGCCTGTCCGTTGGGCAATTTGACCGAAAGTGTCTGCCAGTCCGGTTGGGCTTGTTTCAGCGTGTCGGCAATGGCCTGCAGGCTGACGGCTTCGCCCTGAGCGCGGTTCTGCCCCTGGCGCTCTTCACTGGCAGCCTGGCCGGTTGCTGCGGGCGAAACCGGCCCGAAGACGGCGGCCACCATGTTGCTGGCCCAGGGATAGGAAATGACGACGCCGGAGACCACCACCGCAAACAGCGGTACGAGCGACCAGATGCCGAAGACATGGTGCCAGTTGTAGTCGCGTGCTTTCGCGGTCGGCAGGTTTCTGCGGAAGAAAAGGTTCAGCTTGACGATCCGCCAGGTCCATTTCTTCGGCCACCAGAGATAAATTCCGGACACCAGGATGAACAGGAAGCCGAGATTGGCAGCACCGGTCACGGCCCGCCCAAGGCTGCGGTTTTCACCTGTAAGGGCAAACCAGCGGTGCAGCGCGGTCACCGTGCCAAAGAAGGATTTTGTGCCCTCCGCGGCATTGTCGATCCGCTCTCCGGTATAAGGGTTGAGCAAATGGTTCTCGCGGCGGCTGACCGAAAGTGTGGCCGGGGCGCCGTCCTGCCTTGGCAAGACCAGCGAATTGCCGGGTTGGCCGCCGTTGGCCAGAACGGCAGTTGCCAGTTCATCGACAGAGAGGAGCTGCGCATCGGCCGGTTTTTCGACTGCGCGGCTTTCCATGTAGGAGATGATCTGGCGCTCGTAGGTCAGGACCACGCCGGTGGCTGACATCAGGAGGATAACGAGACCGAAGGCGACCCCGACGACGAGATGCGCCCAGAAAATGATGCGTTTGAAAGACATGGTGCTGCTGCCCGTTTCAGACCGGATTTGACGGTTGCCGGGTCCTCCTCCACCGGCTTCAACAGGCCTAAGCCGAAGATCTCGCTGCGTCAAAGGCAACAGCAGGGTGTTTGGCCGAGAATTTGTAACCAGTTGTCGCCACCGCGAAGAACCGGGCGCTTGGTGATTTCCGTCAGCAGCTCAAAAGCCCAGGGTTTCCGGGGGTTCACATCAGGTCCCGGTGCCAAAACCCTCAGGAGTGTCCCAAGCCGCATACAATTTGCCGCACCACCGGCTGGACCGAAAAGGCGTCGATAGTGATGGGAGAGGGTGACAGGGAGGTCTTGAGGAAGCGGTGCGAATTCACCCGATGACGAAATCCGGCGCGCGAGCAAGAAGCGCTGCCGCCTCTCGAACAGTGTTCTCCACGATCCTTGCCGCCGGTTGAACGGTGTTCACAAGATCGAGGGATTCTCCGGCAATCAGGGCGCGAACGGAATAGTCGTCCGGATCGGCAGCCTCATAGGTTTTCTGGATCTTGTGAGCTGCGCCGGACAAGCCTGCCGGATCTTCCAGCCAGGGGCGGGAAAACGCATTCTGAACAACCCGCCCTGTGAATTGCGACGGCCAGTCTAGTCCGCGCGCAACGTCGAACACACTCGACCGGGCCGTGTCGTCCCCGTGCGCCTTGGTCAGGGCAACCTTGGCCTTCTCCGATCCGTTCGCTTCGACGCTTGCCCAGAAACGGGTCCCCATCATGACACCGTCCGCGCCCAGCATGAGAGCTGCTGCCAGTCCGCGCCCGTCCGCAAGCCCGCCGGCCGCCAACACGATCGTCTCCTTGCCGGCGGCATCGCGAACCGCGGGAAGAAGGGCGGACAGACCCCGGTCCATGCCGTGACCGCCACCTTCCTGGCCTTGGGCGACGAGAACGTCCGTTCCGGCCTTCAGGGCCTGTTCGGCCTGGTCCAGTCGTTGCACCTGCCAGATGGTTGGAATTCCGCGCTCACTGGCGGCCTTTACGATCGGTTCCGCGTCACCGAAGGAAACGAACAGGGCCGCCGGATTGCGGTCGAGGATCCGATCCACGAGGGCCGGTTTTTTCAGAATACTCCAGGTGATGACACCAAGACCGACCCGCTGGTCGCCGGCCGCATCGAAGGCAGCGTCGATCCAGTCCAGGTCGCCGTAACCGGCGCCGATAATACCGAAGCCACCGGCGCGGCTGACTTCAGCGGCCAGATGGCCGTCCGAAATCCGGTCCATCGGCGCCAGCACGACCGGATGGGAGACGGCAAAGCGGCGGGTAAAGGGCGTATCGAGCAGCTGTTTCATGCAGACACGCTGCCATGAAAATCATTTCAGGAAAAATGATTGAAGAAGGAATTTGATATCTCTAATTTGAATAGTATGGACATCGTGCTTTTGAAAACACTGATGGCAGTCGCCGAGACAGGCTCCTTTTCGGGGGCTGCCCAGGCGTTGAATTGCGTGCAGTCGAACGTCACCTCCCGTATTCGGCGTCTTGAGGAAAAATTCGGCCAGAAGGTCTTCCAGCGCAGCAAGGCCGGGGCCCGGCTGACGGAATTCGGTGAACAGGTCCATGCGCGCGCGATCGTGCTTCTGCAACAATTTGCGGCGGCCGAGCGTGATCTTCTGGAAGCTGCCGGAGCAGGTGCGCCGCTCAGGCTCGGCTCCATGGAAACAACGGCAGCCGTTCGCCTGCCCGCTCTTCTCAAACGTCTGAGAGACAAAAGCGCAGCACCGCTTTCCCTGACGACCGGCCCGACCGCAGACCTGCTGTCAAAGGTGTGGGATCAGAAGATCGATGCCGCCTTTGTCGCCGGGCCTGTCGACAAGGCCAGGTTTCAGGCGGTTCGTGCCTTCAGCGAACAGCTTGTCTGCGCCAGTGGTCCGGCCACTTCGGCGCAGGGCCCGCTGTTGGCCTTTCGCCATGGCTGCAGCTACAGGGCGGCGGCGCAGGCGTGGCTCGGCAGTATCGGCCAGAGCGACAGGGAAGTAACGGAATTGGGCACGCTGGAGGGAATTCTGGGCTGTGTGGAGGCCGGTCTCGGGTTCACGGTTGCTCCGGAAAGCGCTGTCCTGGGCTTTCGCAATGCCGACCAGTTGACGACGACCCCGCTCCCGCCGCCTTTTGGCGAAACCGTCACCTATCTTGTCTGGCGCGTCGACCGCAAACCGGTCGAGGCGCACAGGAAGCTGCTGGAAATCCTGGCAGAACGGGCCTGAGGCTTCAGGCCGTCAGACCACCCGCAAATCCGGCTGTATCTTGCCCGCCAGCGCCGAGCGCGGCGCAATGGCGTTCTGCAGGAGGTCGTTGAGATGCTCTTCCAGGTAATCGACGATGGGCGATTGCGTTGTCGACTGGGTGTAGATCGCGAGCTGTGTTGCCGGAAGCTTCGGAAAGCCATCCTGCTCCTTCAGGATCTTGAAGCCTTCCAGAATGGCTCCCGACGGCAGGCAGCAAAGGCCTGCACCCGACAGAACGGCTACCTGGGCGGCGGCAACGCTGGTGGTGGTGATGCGCTCGTACCACTGCCGTCCGGCGCGGGCGAGCGAACCGAAGGAGATTTCCCGGAACGGGCAGGGTTCGGGAAACATGATCAATGGCAGCGGATCGGTTAGCGGGCAGTTGTCGCCAACCGCCCAGTGCAGCGGTTCCTCGAAAATCTCGACCGGCATCTGCTTGGTAGACGAGACAAGGGCTATTGCGAGGTTGATTTCGTTGTTCGACAGCATTTCGTGCAGTGTGGCGCTGTCGGCGACCGTCATCTCAAGTTTCACGTTGGGGTGAATGCGCACGAAATTGCAGAAAATCGATTGCAGCTGGCCGGTCGCATACCATTCTGGCAGGCCGACATGCACCGTGCCGGTCAGTTCCGGCGCAGACAGGCGCAACCTGGCTTCCTCGTGTGAGCGCAGGATTTCCGTGGCGTGTTGATAAAGGATACGCCCGGCGGGCGTGAGGTTCATTGTGCGGGCACTGCGCTCGATCAGCGGTTTGCCGACCCGTTCCTCCAGACGCCGCAGCTGAGTGCTGACGCAGGGTTGTGTGCGGTTCAACCGAGATCCCGCATGTGTGACGTTGCCTGCTTCTGCAACAGCCACAAAGGCTTCCAGCAACTCGATATTAAAACGGCCTATGGTCATGTCCCTGCCTCCGTTTTAGCGCAAGACGACCTACGCGGTTTTCCGCCGGTCCAGCGCCACACAAGCATAACGTTCCATTATGGGGCGCTTCAATTATAAATTTAAGGGTCGGTAAAAAATCCCGTAATCCGAGAGTCTCTTTTGTCAAAACAGGTATCCGCCATGACTTTAGCGCTTTCCTATGGCCAGCCGGAGCATGGGCCAGATCACCAGACGACCGGCCCCCTTTCGCTGCAACAAAGAGTTCACAGGGCAATTGCCTGCCACACGGAATTCAGTCTCGATACGATCCTGACCCAGGACAACCGGGTGAAATACACAAACGAAGGCAGTTCGGAGACCGCAACCGGTCCTCTGGACGAGGTGTTTCAGCTGATGCGCCAGCTGAACGAGACCGGCATCGCATCGGATACGCTTGGCCGAATTCATGAAGACGGCAGGTCTTTTCGGGCGGCGCTGGAAGAAAGCTGCGGGCGGATTGCAACCGAGCTTGCAGGTGAGCGGCTGGTGTATGTCGAACTGGGGCCGGAGCCGGTCAAGACCGGGTTCATTCTCAAGACACTGCAGGGCCTGGGCGTCATCATAGATCGTTATATCGCCGTCGACATCAACCCGATGTCGGCTGCGCCGATGCGGGCAGCCCTCGCGGCGATCCTGCCGAACACTCCACTTGAGTTTGTCACCGCGCCTTTCGAGGCCTGCCGCCTGGAAGACATGATCGAAGACGGTGCGCCGCCCGCCCTCGTGACAATGCTCGGTTTTCAGGAAGGCAATGACGATCCGGCAGTGGTCAACGGCTGGCTGCGGGACATTACCCGGCCAGGAGACCTGCTGCTGTCCGAAAGCCAGCTCTACACCATCGAACAGACCGACAAGATCTCCGGTTTTTACGCCCACCCGGCCATGCAGCGGTTTTCGCGAATTGCGTTCGAACGGGCGGTGGACCGCAGTTTGCCGACGCTGAATCGCTTCTTTTTGCTGCCTGTCGTGTTCGAGGATGGCCAGAGTGCGCAAGTGGCCATTCTGGCCGAAGAATTCGCGCATTCAATCAGCGGAAGAAACTTGCATGTTTCCAACTTCTGCCTGAAACTCACGCGCGATCAGTATCGCTCGTACCGGCAGGAGGGTGGCCATTTCGAAATATTCGGCGAGAGCTACACGGATGACCAAACACTTCACTTCCAGCTCTCCCGCCGGGTTTGAGATGACCTTGGCACAGACCCGCGGTCTTACTGCCGCGGGCCTGGCCATCGTCGCTGTCACCTACGGACTGGCACGCTATTGTTTTGGCCTGTTCCTGCCGGAAATCCGTCAGGAATTCGCGCTGTCGCCGGAAACGGTCGGCCTGATCGCCGGTCTGTCCTATCTGGGCTATCTGGCGGCGACTTTCGTCGGTTCCTGGCTGTCGACGGTGTTCGAACCGCGCCTGCCGATCCTGCTCGGCGGCCTCGCCGCCACAACAGGCATGGCCATGATCGCCCTGGCACAGACGCCGTTTGTACTGGCGCTTGGCGTCTTCGTTGCAGGAGCAAGCCCGGGCCTTTCCTATCCGCCCTTTTCCGATGTCATCGTGCGTCATACGGAACTCAGCCGGCAGAACAGCGTCTATGCCTGGATCAACTCCGGCACCGGTTTCGGCGTTGCCTTTGCCGGGCCGCTGGCACTCTTCGCCGGTGGTGACTGGCGGCTCGCCTGGCTGGTTTTCGCGGTTATCGCCTTCAGTGTAACCATCTGGAACGCAGCCACCTTGCCCAGGCGCAGCGTGCATCTGGAACATGCCCGGCCCAGGGTGTCCGTCTGGATCCTTATGGATCGGACAGCGCGCGGACTGTTTGTCGCGGCATTTCTTTTCGGCATCGTCACCGCCGTCTACTGGACCTATGCCGTCGAACTCCTGACCATGCTGACGGGCAATCCACGAGACGCAATCCTGTTCTGGATCGTGTTGGGCATTTCGGGCGTTACCGGCTGCTTCGCCGGTGGTCTTGTCGATCGCTGGGGTTTGCAGGCTGCCTATCGTGTCCTGGCGGTTCTGGTCGGGACCGCAATCGGCACTCTGCCGCTGCTGGTGGAAACAAGACTCGGGATCTACGTGTCAGCGGCCTGTTTTGGCGTCGGTTTCATCGTGATGACCGCCCTTTTCGGCATGTGGAGCATGAGGCTGTTCCGGCAGGCACCGTCCATCGGGTTCGGCTTTACCTTCTTCCTGATTTCCCTGGGGCAGGGGGTCGGACCCGTGCTGAGCGGCTTCCTCATTCCGGTTGTCGGCCATTCGGCACTTTTCTTCGCAGCCGGGCTTCTGTGCTGCGGCCTGGCGGGCTTTGCGGCCGGAAAGCAGACCGAAGGGGTCAGACCATAACAGCGGGTTATGGTGGCCAACGCCCACATAACCGCTATGTGCTGGCCTTTCCCGGAAATTGCAAGCATGTTGGCAGCACGCTATGATTGATGAACAGAATGCGATTGGATCGATGATACTCACCGCCGCCAACACCGCCGGGGCCAAGCTCGACATGGAGCTGTGTCGGGCCCTCTATGAAAAAGACCCGGACCGGCTCCTTGAACTTGTGTCCGACTGGCTGGAAACCAACGGTTTGCAGCCGAGTGAAGACTTTAAGGTGCCCGCTTATCTCGATGCAGTTCTGACCCGTGCCAACTTCACTGTTGCCAGCGGAAGCAAGCTGCGCGTGCTGGTATCCTGACTAGGCAGACCCCGTCTGTTCCATATTTGTTCTTGCGTCTTTTAGGCGATATTATACTTGACACACCCAACGGACTTTGATTCAATAGAATCAAGGAGTTGGGAAAATGTCTGTACTGTCTCGCGAATATTTTCACTGTGAAGCCGCCGCTTTCGAGCATGTTGAGAGTGCTTTGTGGCCGAATGGTCCGCATTGCCCTCACTGTGGCAACGCAGGAAAGATATACGAGTTAAAGGGCGTTCGTTCCAAGCCTTCAAAAAAGAATCCTGAAGGTGTAGAGCGTCACGGCCTGAAAAAGTGTGGTGAGTGCCGTAAGCAGTTCACGGTGCGTATTGGCACGATCTTCGAGGAAAGCCATATCCCGCTGCATAAGTGGCTTCAGGCTATCTACTTGATGTGTTCCTCTAAGAAGGGCATCAGCTCTAACCAGCTCGCCCGCGTTCTGGAAATCACGGTCAAGTCTGCTTGGTTCCTGAGCCATCGCATTCGTGAGGCAATGCGTTCAACGGACAAAACCCCTTTTGGTGGTGAAGGCAAGACTGTTGAGGTTGATGAAACCTATATCGGTCGCATTTCCGGCTTCCCGAAAATGAAGGCTGGAGCAGCTCACAAGAACGTTGTCTTGACGCTGGTCGAGCGCGGTGGTCGTGCAAAGAGCTTTCATATCGACAGCGCAACGGCAAACAAGATTGGTTACATCGTTCATACGAACGTTAAGCACGAGTCTGATCTGATGACGGACACGGCGCGGATGTACCCCGAAATCGGCACCTACTTCGCTTCGCATGAAATGGTGAACCACACGGAGAAAGAATACGTCCGTGGCAAGGCCCACACAAACACGATTGAGGGTTTCTTCTCCATCTTCAAGCGCGGCATGAAAGGCGTCTACCAGCACTGCGCAGAACACCACCTGCACCGTTATCTGGCGGAATATGATTTCCGTTATTCCAACCGGATCAAACTTGGTATCGATGACAAAATGCGGGCTGATATTGCGCTGCTGAATGTGAAGGGCAAGCGCCTGAGCTATAGGCAATCTAGTTGAGGCGAAAAGGGAATTTAGACGAAAGCCGGTTCAGCTACGGTTTTCGTTTCGGGTGCGGAAAGACCGTTGATTCTATTGACTGAATCAACGATTTGCGATATCTATATTACCAACCCGGTGCTTCGGCAGCCGGTAGATGATGGTACAAAATCCATCGGAAGGAGCCTTAGGCTCCTTTCTAGTTTATGGCAGGCATTTGATGCCATACCCGACAATCTCACCGTTCCATCTAGACCGATCATACTTGTCTTCAAGGAGGATTTGGCCGATGGCTTTGTGAAATTCGTTTGGTTTGAAATTGCAGTCAAGAAATGATCTAGCGATGTAGTGGCTTGGGTAAGTGAATATGTCGCAAAGTTGGAGCCCGGCAACATTGCGATATTTCTCCATAAATTTAAGTTTAGACACAGGGATTCGCCTGCATATTTGGGCAGCAGAAGCATATCTGCTTCCTTTTAAACGGACTCGATCAAATTCTTTTTGGAGAGCCTTATTAAGTGGTTTATCTCGCGCTTCCGGCATTATGTCGCCAAGCGATTTCTTTCGTTCAAGAAACTGCGTATATTTTTCGAAAAGTATTTCTGCCAGGTAATGGTATGGATGGTTTTGCTTCCAGTGCTTTTGTTCAACCATCCATTTCTTATCGATTATTGTTGTTATAACTGTGCACTCAGTGGACCTCATCCACTTTGTAATTTCTGAATTGAAACGTGATAATACAGCATCGTTATTTAGTTTGCCGAATGGGCCTTTACGCTGGCGAATATCGGACAGATGCAAGATTGCCGGGTTGTCTGGATCGTCGTTCAATACATCTGCTTTGATGCGGATAAGTTCCTTTGTGAGAAAATCGCGCGCATGGTCGATGCGCATCGCAACACCTGTTAAACTGAGATAGCGGTTGTTCGGGTGGCCAAGGTTTTTGAGCGTGTCAGTCCCATGCTCATCGACATACAGCCTATAAACTGGAGCTATAGTCACATTGCCCTCTGAAAAAGCTCAAATCGACAAATTTAAAGAAGCTGCCAAAGAGCTTGGATGCGATGAATCCGAGGAAGCCTTTGATGCGAACCTTAAGCGTATTGCAAGGAAGAACAATTTAAAAGAGAATGAAGTACCCAAAAAGGAGCAATGATTTGAACCATTGGGTCATATTCGGAATCAAGCTTGCGATTAGCTCAGTGTTCGGCGTGCTCATCACGTGGGGCGTGTCTTTTTATGTCGCTGACTATGTGGTTAAGGCATCTGTCGGACAGATTTCGCTCTCAGTTAACACGCTCCAATCCAGCCTTGATGGCCTAAGTGAAACTGTCAGGCTGGTAAATCAAGATATTAGAACTGAGGTCAGGCGCTTTGATGATCAGCGCGATGCGTTGGCTGAAGACATTGCTGACAGAATAGCCGAATTGCGGGTTAAGGACGGCCAACAGGAAATCAAACTGGACGGCGTGTTTGAGAGCCTTGGCAGGATCGAGGAGTCTCTCAAGGAGATTAAAGGCTCTATCCCGATCAATTACATGACTGGCGGACCTTTAGAGGTGAATAAGTGGAAAGCCATAAAAGACGAGTATGGCTTGGATGACGATACGCCTGTGTTCATCATGCAGCAGGGGGCAGTTCCTTCTCCTGCGCCTTCGCCGCTGGATTTTCCTGTCACTCCAATAGTTCCCAAACAATAGTCACGCTTAAATAGAATTCGCAGCCCGGCCATTGAGCCGGGCTTTTTGTTGGAGATCTAAATGGATATTGGCAAAGCCTTCAGACTGCGTCTCGTAATGGCCCTAGCCCGGTTATTCGGTGTTCCTATCGATGTTCAATCCACTTTTTTTAGGACGTTGAAAAACGAACCTAGAATCTCCGGTGAATCGACTGGCCCAAAGTAAGCAGCAGACATGTCGCTTGGGTCGAAAACCAATAGGATATCGTCTTTAGCGCCCAGCCCTTCGGAAGCTTTCTTCGCAAAAGAAAATGTATCCAGATCGGAACCGGCAAGGATGAAAGAGGTCGTTTCATCCCAATACCCTTGACCTTTTGCCCAAACGTTCGTCTCTATCAGTTTGCGCCTTTCGTCATATGACTTTCCGCCAATCGTCTTATTCGCAAGTCTAAATGATACGCAATAGGTAGCCATATCGTTTCCTCCCTGATTGCAGGCAGGAATATCACACACTCATGAGGCGTGGTGTGTCAAATATAATATCGCCGTCTTTTATCGACATATGCTTCGTTGACCTGCATCTGTAAGTAGAGGTGAATATGGTCAGCCGGATCACGACGGTCGCGTTTCGGGGCATCGAGGCAGTTCCGGTAGACGTGCAGGTACATGTCGGGCCGGGCATGGTTGCCTTCACCATCGTCGGCCTCCCGGACAAGGCCGTTGCAGAAAGTCGGGAACGAGTTCGCGCGGCGCTTGCCGCTTCAGGCCTGGCCCTGCCGGCCAAACGCGTCACAGTCAATCTCGCCCCTGCCGACCTGCCCAAGGAAGGCTCGCATTACGATCTGCCGATCGCGCTGGGCGTTATGGCCGCCATCGGCGCCATACCGGCTGAATTTCTGGAAAGATACGTTGTTCTCGGCGAGCTTGGTCTCGACGGCACGCTTGCGCCTGTTGCCGGTGTCCTGCCGGCCGCCATGGGCGCCAACGGCATCGGCAAGGGCCTCATCTGCCCGGAAGCCAGCGGCGGCGAGGCTGCCTGGGCCGACGCAGACATGGACATTCTCGCGCCTCGCTCGCTGATCCAGCTCGCCAATCACTTCAAGGGAACACAGGTGCTCTCCCGGCCGGTGGCCCGGCTGCGCGGCAATGCCGGTGTGCTGCCGGATCTTGCCGAGGTCAAGGGACAGGAAAGCGCCAGACGGGCGCTGGAGATCGCCGCTGCCGGCGGGCACAACCTGCTCCTATTAGGTACTCAAGACCCTAAGTTGATGATCTCACGTTATCGTCCTGAAACAAACCAAGGGGCAATGGTCTCCCACCGCCCCTCGCGTTATCGTTCACCGTGTCACCCTTCACTCAGGAGTCAGGGATCAAAATCGGCCATGCGCGGAACCCAAACGCTTTCGCGTAGAGGGTCTCACCGGTCTTCGGACACTTCCGTGACGGACGGAAAATGTACCGATAACCGGGCGGCGGCGGAGGAAGTTTTTTCTTCATCCTGCCACTCCCTAGGGGCGTATATTGCCAGATCCAGCAAATCACGATACAACGTAGCTTGCGACACTTGTGTTCGTCACTGGTTGGCTCTGCATCGACAAGCCCGTGTGCACGATACAGATTGTACGGTAGAGGCTCGGGCTGCAACCTGAGCCTTTGCTGTTTTAGAAGGCACCTCCCTGCTTCATTGCGTATCGGATTCTGTTCGTTGCTGCTTCAAAAGACACTTGATGTGCGTCGACCAGAGCCTGCGCACTCGCGACCCCGCGAACGTACTCACGGGGCATCAGGATCTCTGCAGCGAATTGATTTGCTTGAGGTTCAGCTAAACGAAAAGGCGCAGTGCCATCACCACGCCTTGTTCGTGCCAGAGGAATATTGGTGTGAAGTACGAAGTGCCCCAGCTCATGAGCTGCGGTGAACCGGGCTCGGCCATCACCGTTACAGGCCTTTTCGTAGACATCTTCCCGCAGTCGAATGAAGCTACCTTGAGGACAAGTATATCCCTCAGCGTCACCCATATCAGCCATCGTCCATACTTCGAATTGAACAAGCTCGAGACGATCACATAGTAGTTTCTCAATGACGTCGATGATTGGAAACCGAGGAGTCCCTTCAAGACCAAGACTCTTTCGAATCCTATCAGCCTCAGCTCCGATTTGGGGCCATGACTTTGCTGGTACTTTGAAGTCTCCCTCTAGAGCCATCAGTCGGCGTCCCCCTTGCGCAGGACTTGAAGTATGTTCTTCAGATCCTGGTCTGATAACGTGTCCATCTTTCTGGCCAGTAGCCCGGCTGTGTCTTTCGCCAACACACTGTGTGCTTCAATCGTGAAAGCCTTCCGGGAACGGTCCGCCGCACGTCGAAGCTTGACTGCTGCTGCTTCCATGAGGCCGTAGGCGTTCGCAACGAGCTCCTCAAAACCCGTCGGAGGCGTTTTCTTCCCCGTCTCAATCGCAGACAAGAACGCTGCTGACTTATTCAAACGCCCAGCCATGTCGAGTAGACGCTCGTCGTTGTCGATACGCAGCTTCCGCAACTCCTTTCCAATCTCACTGGTTGCCATCGCGGTTCTCCCTTCGCACCCGATCATGTAATCAAAGCTGTGAAAAAAATCAACCCATGAGGTTAAAAAATAGTTTCGGAGTAGTGAAATTCTTTCCTGCTGATGGGCGAGCTGCTTCACCTAAGCCATGGCCTATTGTAATCTTGGGCTGAAGAACGCAGCCTGATTCACGCCATTGTTGAACCATTTAGGTGGGACCATATGCAATCATTTTTGCTACCCGATGCGATTGCCGACCTAGTGGCCGCGAGAAACCGAGTTCGTGATCACTACAAGGATCTGCTCGGACGCGGAGGACATGAGATCTCCCTGGAGTACACCTTTGATGGGAACCTAGTTGGAGACATTGGCGAGGCGTTAGCGGTGGAACTGTTTGGCATCAGATTGGTCGACGGAAAGTCGCATCCCGGCATTGATGGCTACAGTGCCGACGGTAGAAGCGTTCAGGTGAAGGCAACCGGACGTGGTCTAGGTCCAGCGTTTCGCCCCGTTGCGACACGGGCAGATCATCTGCTCTTCTTCGACCTCAATTTCGACAACTGCGAGGGCAGGGTCTTTTACAATGGGCCTGAACACCTCATCATATCGACCCTACCAGCCAGTTGGACTGGTCAGCGGCTCGTATCACGTAAAAAACTCGCGGAAATAGATTCAATTCTAACTGATGAAGATCGCTTGCCGATGCTCGGTCGCGAGCGGTTCGGGGAGCATCGATGATACCAGACTACCAGGCCCTGATGCTTCCTGTGCTTCGCTACGCTGCTGAGGGCGAACAGCGGGTACCCGATCTTGCTGACAGGATCGCCAACGATCTCGGGCTGTCGGAGGAAGAGCGGGAGGAACTGCTTCCCAGCGGTCGTCAACGAGTGCTGCACAACAGGGTCCACTGGGCGAAGTTCTACATGAGCAAGGCCGGTCTGATTGATAGCCCCGCCCGTGGCCGCTTCGTTGCCTCCGAGGCTGGCAAGCGGTTTCTCGCTAGCAACCCGGAACGTCTCGACACCCCGACGCTGATGCAGATCCCCGAATTTGTCGAATTCTATGAGAGCAGCAAGCCGGGAAATGGTGGGGTCAGCCAAGTCGCTGCGAACCAAGTAGAAACGGCAGGTGGTTCCGCCACTCCAGAAGAGCAGATCGAACAGTCCTATCGTTCGCTCAATGCCGCCCTTAGAGCCGACCTTCTGGACCGCATCAGGGAGAACTCACCGACCTTCTTCGAGAAGCTGATCGTCGACCTTCTGGTTGCCATGGGCTACGGCGGCTCTCACAAGAACGCAGCCGAGCAGCTTGGACGGTCCGGGGATGGCGGTGTTGACGGTGTCATCAACGAGGATCGGCTGGGCCTCGATAGAATCTATGTCCAGGCTAAGCGGTACGCCGAAGGGAACTCCATCGGTCGCCCTGAGGTGCAGGGATTCGTGGGCTCACTGGTGGGGCTTGGAGCGACCAAAGGGGTCTTCGTAACAACCTCAGGCTTCTCAAGGGGAGCCGTCGAGTATGCCCACAATCTGCCCCAGAGGGTTATCCTGATCGACGGCAACAGGCTCGCCGACCTGATGATCGAGCATGGTGTCGGTACTCGATCTCAGCAGACTATCCAGATCCAACGGCTGGACGAGGACTTCTTCACCGAGGACGGGTGAGGAGCCGGAATGTTTCATACAAAATGCTGATCAGGTAATCGGAGTAGTGGCTCAGGTTGATCCTCATCCACTACTCATAGAGGGATGGTATTATCTATTAATTTTATTGATTTTTCTTGTCTAACCTTTCGATAACATCTGGATTGTTTTTCAGGTATTCTTCGATCCAATCGTTGTCTTGGTCAGGAACCCACAAGAATTCTTTGTCATTCTTTTCATATTTGAACGATCCGGGCAAAACTAAATTGCCAGAGTTCTCCCGCGCAAAGGTCGCCCACTCGTCGATGGCGTCAACCTTAGTGGCCACGTTGTCTATCTTTGAGTTGTACATCGTTAGTGCGGTGTTGGCTTTCGACACCTGATTTGAAATTCTGGCAAACTCCTCCTGTAGTGAATTTACCTGGGATTCAAAGCTTTTTGTGTTAGCCAATATAGTTTCTATGTTTTTGCTGCTTCCAACGCTTTTCAGAGAGGCGACCTCTGTTTTGAGTGCTTGGTTTTGTTTTTCAATCTGATTGAGTGCTGAGGCTACCTGCGCGAGTTCTGCCTTTAGACCTTTGCCGTCTACAGAGAGAGTTACTTGAGCCCAGACAGCAGATGCGGTGAGCACCGTGCCAAAAAATAAAAAAGTCGCTGCCGCTTTCAGTGGCGATGACCGATCTTGCAACTGATAGACCTTTGGTGAGTGGTAGATAATGTAGATGCCTGCAAAAATGGCTAAGGTCCTAAGGGCTGTGTCCCATAACTTGAAATCTATTTCCATAACGTAGCTCCCAAAAAACACATCCTAAGGTAGCTTAGGTCGCAGAAAGAACCGTCGCAACACTGTTCTTGTTCATGTAACATTTCTGATTGGAGAGGCCTCAAGGGGCTCACAATCTATAGCTTTTGAGTCAGGCTCTTGACGTGTCTCTTTTCATGTCTCATAAGTTTATTCTCGTTACATCTTAGGAGTTATGAGAATGGCATTGGTGGGATATGCCCGTGTGTCAACCCTTGGACAGTCCTTGGACGTCCAGAAGGAGAAGCTTGAAGCAGCTGGTGTCGACAAGCTGTTTGAAGAGAAGAGGTCTGGCATCGATGCAAACCGTGAGGAACTAACGCGATGCCTTGAGTACCTGCGTGAAGGCGACACCATGGTGATCTCCCGGATAGACAGGCTGGCCCGTAGTGCCGAGGATCTCCTCAGGATTGTCCGAGAGCTTGAAGGCAAAGGGGTTACGCTAAAGGTGCTCGACCAGTCCATCGATACAAGAGACGCCGCTGGGAAAGCCTTTCTGGGCATGTTGGGGGTGTTTGCCGAGTTCGAGAGCAACATCCGCAAGGAACGGCAGATGGACGGCATTGCCAAGGCGAAGTCCAAGGGCACCAAGTTCGGTCGCAAGCCTGCACTCACCCCTGACGTGATCGCCTCGATCAGGACGATGCGTGAGAAGGAGGACTTCACCGTGCCGCAGATCATGTCCAGGACGGGCCTGTCGAAGGCGACGGTGTACAGGGCCTTGGCCCCACAGGAGTGACTCTCAGGAGTCTTCAGGAGTCCACTGAGGGGCATTCTAGGGGCGGGCGGCTAGGATACCAGCGGAGATGCCCCAGCGGGCCCTCAGGGACCCTGTATTGCCACAAGAAGGGGGCAAGGGGGGTAAGGCGCGGTAGGCATCATTAGATTGGCCGCTCAGATTTTTGCACCAAACATCCCGCTTATCCATTGTTGTCTCTAGCACCGCGTTTCTTCGGGGTTGGCCTGTCCGAGTGTGACCCGGACTTATCCCGCTCCGCTTTGAATGCTTGCGCGGCTGCCAAGTGGTGTTGCACGAGTAGCGCGATGGCTTCCTCGATATCGTCTCCCATAACCCGCAAGACACGGCCTCGCGGTCGAGGGTAGACATGCATTTCCTCGGTGACTGTTTTTGTCCTGGCGCCACCCCAAGCAGGATCGGGAACCTCACGAGTCCACTTCTTGTGGCTCCCCGATGCCAGCCGATGGACCAACTTAGCAGACTGCACGAGCCTGAACTCGCGTGACAGGTCAGGCTGAGGATCGTCCTGAATGATCATCTCAACGGAAATACCTGCAGCGACCACCAGCTTGGGGTCAACTTTACCCTTACTCAGTCTCGCCCATGCGGCGTTGGCTCTTTCTCTTGGAGTAAGTCCACGTAGCCTGAAAGCCTCTATGTGCGGACCTGCATCACGATAGAGGCCGCGAACGTTCGCCAATGCAGCTTGGACCCACCAGTCCTCTTCATGGTCTTCGATCCAGAGCAGCGCAGCTTGACGGTATGGATTGACCTCATTGGCAGTGTAAGACCGCTTGTAAGGGCTGCCGTGACGCTGGTAGTGCTCGGCATGTGATCGACAGAATTTCTTGTCAAGGCCATCTGACGTGGCAGCCCGAGTGGGTTTTCCGCATCCAATGACACGACAAAGGCCGAAGATTGAACTCGGCTCTTGTGCCTTCGCCTTCACCTCGGCTTTGCGGCGGATCTTCTGATTGATGTTGCTCATGTCCTTATGAGTCCCTCAAAGGGGGAACCTAGGGTGGATACTTACGTGGTAGCCAAAGGGGACCACCCTCCAGCACCACTTACTAGATTGACACCTTGATGTAGGTGTCTTCCCCCTAGGTGCAGCGTGAAGTGGCCGAGGAGGAACAGCTTGGTAGTCAACCAAGAGCTTCACCCTCCGCGACAGACACGACACCCTCAATTCCTGTGTGCCTCCTGAAGGCCTCCAACATGGTGGACCTCGCGGTTGCTACCTTCGACCTGGGTACTAGGATTGCATCGTGAATGGGCAGAGCTGTCACACCAAGCTCTTTCAACTCCAGCAGGACGTCTACGAGTATGTTGCTTTCAATGAACTGAGCCCCGTGTCCAGCACCAACAAAGAAGTAACCCGCTATGGGTGCATGTACCTTCTCGATCTGCCTCATCACCTGCTCAACAGAGTGCTCCTTCAGGAAGGACTTGCGGACCCCTTGAGGCATCCTGCTTAGCCGCTTGGTTGAGAACACCATAGCGTTGAACAACTGCTTGATACCTGCTCGGTGTTCCTCGAAGCCCGGGACCTGATACAGGTCTTCACCTGCAGGTTTCACCTCAGCCCATCCGTACAGAATCCGGGGTGTCATCTGTCCAAAGTCCAGCTCTACGATCTCCTCCTCGTCGATGAAGACTGTCTCGAACCTGTCTCTCTTCGACAGCTGTTGCCAGAACCCGCCAAACAGACGACCACCCGAGACAAAGCGACCTTGTGTGAAGATGCGTCGAAGATGGGTATCAAAGGGGTCCACACGTCGATCTCGGGTGGTGTCCGAGAGTTCGCCGAAGTCGATATTCCCTGCTGAGAGCCACTGATTGATCTGCCTGAGTTGTTCTCTGAACTTCACCGTGTCGGCGGTGTCGTCGTACTCCATGTTCCCGCCATCGTCCCAGAAGTCGTCCTTCTCTCTGCGCAGAAAAACGACCTCTCGCTGGTCAGCCAAGCAGAAGTCGGAGAGCTTGATGCCGTTTGCTTTGATCCGATCAACGGTGCGGCTCCCGGCGGCGATCACAGTTCGTCTCGCGGCAGAAAAATGCTCTTGGTGCCCCATCTCCTGCGTGATGAACGCCATCTCGGGAGCAGCCATCAGATCAAGTATGGCAGGTAGCTTCTTGTTGTAGGCGCTGGGCCTGTAGCGGCTCTTACGTCCAAGTACGGTGTTGGAACGGGTGATCGCGACACCTCCCGGCTCGCCCAGAAGGTGGTGATACATCACATCACAAAGGACTGCCGACACAGCCTGCTCAAACGTCTCTTGGTCAGTTGGCTTGCGTTTGCGCTGCCTGAGGCCGAAGTGCTCTTCGTAGGCCTGCAGCATGCCGATGATTTCTTCGATGACGAGCCTAACGTTGTCGCTCTTTGGTGTTCGCCACGGGTTGAACGGGCGATCATTGAGTTGCACCGATAGCACCGTATCTGCTTCGACTTCTCGTTGTTGATTTGCCTTCATAGTTCCTCAGATTGACGTACCCAAAGATAGCCACCCTGCACTGGCATCGACTGAAACAGCTGTAAGGCTCGTGAGGACTTAGTCCCTCCACGATCTACAGTGCCAGTCAGTGGGCAGGTTTAGTTTCGGTTACAATTGAATTTGATGGTGCGGCTAAGCATCGCCGTCCTCGGTCCAGGCATAGGTGACGTTGCTCTCACCACCATGTAGCCAATGGAAATGCAAGGTACCTGTCCTGAAGTCCACGGTGATACCTGTCATCATTTGTCTCAAGAGTGCATTGACCAGTCCTCTGTCCAGCTCACCTGTTTCCAGTATCGCGGCTAGGTCACCGGCCTTTACGTACGCCAACGGATTTGTAGTCAGAGCTTGGAGTTGCAACATCTCATCGTGTTGACGACGCAGGCGATCAAGCTCCTCTTCGCTACTGTGGACCCTGTCAATGATCGCTTGAGAGCTTTGGTGTTGGAGAGCATCAAGGAGCCGTTCCAGACCGTCCTCTAGGCCTGATATCGACCTCTCAAGGTTCGAAATTTCGGCGTCAACTTCTGGATCGTCCTTACCTGCTGGTATGGTTCCAAGAAGGTAGTCTGCATTCTGCAGAAATGCATCTTCCACGTCCTGGTATGGCACTGATCGGTATTCACAGCCTGCGCCAACCTTAGCCACTGTACAGACCAACCGAGGTTGGCCAGCCTTCTTCCGGCTGCCTTTGCTAACTCGCGTCATGTGAGATCCACAGAGTGGACATAGCGCGAGTCCACCAAAGAGGTTCCTGAGTTCTTTCCCAGCATGTCGACCTCGTTGGGGTGTCGACGTTTTGTGTCGCATCGCTTGCATACGTTCAAAGCTGGCTGGGTCGATAACTGCTGGATAGTAGTTCTCGATAGCTGGCAAAGGCACACGTTTCCTCTTGCCTTGAGAGTATTCCAATCGATGAGGTTGAAAGGTCCCAATCACTGTTTGGCTATCAAGGATCTTCGCCACGTATGACCGGTGCCAGTATTTCCCCCTGCCAAAGACAGGTACGTTTTCAGCATTTAGCAGCTCAGCGATCTTGTGTTGTCCTACCCCGTCCAAGGCAAGCTGGAAGATCCGTCGAACGACTGCTGCTCTTTCTTCAATCACGTTGAATCGACCAGCGTCTTTGTCGAGTGAAAGCCAAGCCGGTGCACGAGAAGACATAGGGACTTCACTTGCCTTCGCCCGCTTCGCCTCCCAAGACGCTTTGAGCCTCCTCGCCTTGGTCGCACTCTCTTCGTTTGCCCGCATGAAGATAAGGATTGACATCAGAAGGGAGGTTGGATCCTCATCCAATGTCTTCGCGGTGTACCGCCTACCGTCGACAAGAGTGACAACAGTGATTCCTTCTTCGCAGATGTCCTCTAAGGTGCGGAAGGCCTTGCGAGCCTTGTCTCGTGAGATACGATCAAGGCTTTCGACAAGAAGATAACTACCACGTTCAACGAGCCCGGCCTCAGCAGCAGCCAAGAAGGCACCTAGGCCACCCGCGTCACGATTGCGGCCCCTGTATGCAGAAACACCCAAGTCTTCAAAAGTGAGCTTGTCGTCGAGGATAAGGCCATGCCGTTCTGCGTAGTCTTTGGCCAGCTGGGCTTGACGTCGATAGCTGTCGCCTCTCATTTGTTCTGGAGTGGAGAAGCGGAGATACGAGTATGCTTTCAACCTGTTACTCTTTGTTTGCATGGTGGTATTTAGGTTCCTGATAGAGCATCCATTTAGGGGTCTTCAAGTGCATAACATGCTGATGACCGGTCCTCCCGGCTCCGGCAAATCCATGCTGGCGCAGCGCCTGCCGTCCATCCTGCCGGCCCTGACCCCGCGCGAGCTTCTGGAAGTGTCCATGATCGCCTCGCTCGCGGGCGAGCTGGCCGAAGGCAAATTGACCGAACGACGTCCCTTCCGCGCGCCGCATCACTCCGCCTCCATGGCCGCCCTGGTCGGTGGCGGGATGCGCGCCCGGCCCGGTGAGGTCTCGCTCGCCCATAACGGAGTGTTATTCCTCGACGAGCTTCCCGAGTTCAATCCGCAGGTTCTCGACAGTCTGCGCCAGCCGCTGGAATCGGGCGAAGCGGTGATTGCCCGCGCAAACCACCGGGTCACCTATCCGGCTCGCATCCAGCTTGTGGCGGCCATGAACCCCTGCCGCTGCGGCCATGCGGGCGAGCCGGGCCACCAGTGCCGCCGGGGCGAGCGCTGCGTCACCGACTATCAGGCCCGGGTGTCTGGACCGCTGCTTGACCGGATCGACGTCAGGATCGATGTTCCGGCCGTTACGGCGGCCGACCTGATCGGCCCTGCGGCCAGCGAACCGTCCGCCGTCGTGGCCGCTCGGGTCGCTGAAGCGCGCAGCATCCAGGCAGAACGCTTCCTGGAACTTGGCCTTGCCTGCCGCACAAATGCCCAGGCACCGGCATCGATTGTCGAAACCATGACACGGCCAGATGACAAGGGGCTCGCTTTCCTGCGCGATGTTGCCGAGCGTCTTGCCCTGAGCGCACGCGGATATCACCGCGTCCTCAAACTCGCCCGCACGCTGGCCGATCTGGACGGTGCGGATCAGGTTGGCCGCATTCACCTGGCGGAGGCCTTGAGTTACCGCGGCGAAGACATGTCCCGCAAGGCGGCTTGAAAGCGTTGATCGTGACACCGCGAGGGATTGTCTGACGCAATGACAGCAGACGTCATCATCATCGGCGGCGGTGTTGCCGGGCTGAGCGCGGCCTGTTTTCTGTCCGAGTTTGCGCAAGTGACGCTTCTGGAGCGCGAGCCGGCACTGGCAACGCAGTCTTCAGCCCGCACGGCAGGGCAATTCACGGCCGGCATTTCCGCCAATACAATGCGCGCGCTGGCCGCGGCAAGCCGTGCGTTCTTTCAGGCGCCGCCGCCGGGATTTTGCGAGCAGACGCTTGTCGCGCCCCGCGGCGGCCTGACGGTTGGGCGTGAGGAGCATCGGCCTGTTCTGGACAGGCTGATGGCAAGGCTGCAGGAGGCCGGGTCGGACTGCCGGTTTGTCGACAGACAAGAGGCTTTGGCCCTGTTTCCGGCCCTCCGGCCGGAACGGGTTCATGCGGGCGTTTTCGAAGCAGATGCGATGGATATCGATGTCGATCTGCTGCTTCAATCCTATCGCAAGGCGGCTGCTGCCAATGGCGCTCGCTTCGTCTGCAAGGCGGAGGTCACTTCCATCCGGCGGATTGCCGACACATGGCAGGTGACGGCCGGAGACCGGACGGTGTCGGCGCCCGTTCTGGTCAATGCAACCGGGGCCTGGGCGGACCGGATTGCGGATCTTGCCGGTGTCCCGGCGCTTGGCCTCAACGCCTTCCGCCGTTCGGCCTTCACGTTTCCGCTTCACCGTCAGGACGCCGGTGTCTGGCCACATGTCACGACGGCTGATTACACCTGGTACGTCCATCCGCAGCCGCACGGCTTCACGGCGTCACCGGCAGAGGCCGATCCTGTTTCTCCGGGAGAGGTTTATGCAGATGATCTTCGACTTGCAGAGGCGATCCATCATATCGGCATCGACACCGAGCTGGCCGTGCCGCGTCCATCCGCAAGCTGGGCAGGATTGCGCACGTTTGCGCCTGACCGAAACCCGGTCTGCGGCGGATTTCCCGATCATCCGGGGTATTTTGTCAGCGCAGGCCAGGGCGGATGCGGGGTTCTGACATCCCCGGCGATGGGCAGGGCACTGGCGGCCCTCGTTGCCGGCCGGGACTTGCCGGGTGATCTGTCCGCCTTCGGTATCACACAGGACCAGCTTGCACCCGGACGGTTCCTGCAGGCCTGAGCTTCTTCATTTGACAAAGACGGCAATTTCCAAGAGAAAATTCCTCAAGCCAGTCGGGGTTCGGCAAGCCAGATAACCTGTAATGCCGGAGATACCCCTTGCGTTTTCTGTCCAGCCTTTGTTTTTGCGCAGCCCTGTTGCCAACCTTGTTGCCCGGCGCCTTGTCCGCTGCCGAGATTACCCATGCCATGGGCACCACCGAGGTGCCGGACACTCCGAAGAAGATTGTCGTTCTCACCAACGAAGGCACCGAGGCAATGCTCATGCTGGGCAAGACGCCTGTTGGGGCTGCGTCATCATGGTATGGCGATCCCTGGTACCCGCATCTGGGCGACCGGATGGCCGGAGTTGAAGTTGTGGGGACGGAGCTTGCGGTCAACCTGGAACGGCTGGCCATGCTCGAGCCGGATCTGATCCTCGGCAGCAAGAAGCGGCACGAGGAAATCTATCCTCAGCTCTCCGCCATTGCGCCCACGGTGTTCGTGGTCAATGCCACGGATTTCAAGGACAACATGAAGCTCTATGCCAGCTCGGTCGGCATGGAAGCGGAAGGCGAAGCGCTCGTCAGCGCCTATGAGGCCGACGTCGCCCGGTTGCGCGCCGCCCTCGGCGAGAATGCCGGGGATACGGTTTCCGTCGTCCGTTTCGTGCCCGGCCAGCTTTACGTTTATCGCCATGACAGTTTCTCCGGTGTTGTGCTGAACGACATCGGTTTCAAGCGGCCCGAGGTACAGGCGCAGGACGGCCTGGCTCTTGCCGTCGGCAAGGAAAGCATCCCGAACATGGAAGCCGACCGGATGTTCTACCTGACATATGACACCGGCAATGGAGAGGGCACGGCCCTGGAGGGCGAGACGCTGAAAGACCCTCTCTGGGCCAATCTGGAAGTCGTCAAGGCGGGAAACGCCCACAAGGTCGATGACGGTGTCTGGGCAACGTCGCAGGGCATTCTTGCAGCCCGCGCAATGCTTCGGGACATCGCCCGGATCTACGGGACGGATGTCGACCTCAGTTCCAACTGAACTCCTGTGAGGCAACAGGGCCCGGATCAAAAGTTTTGACCCGGGCCACCTTGCCATCCCGAGCGTCTGGCACGGAGCAGAAATGATTGCCGGAATGAAGAAATACAACCCGGTGGCTAAATCAGGTTGTATTTCAAAAGGATGCCGTCACACCACCGTGACGGACAACGGCCGGAAACCTTCCCTTCCCTGATAATAAGAGCTAGCCTTACGTAAGGTAATTAAACGCATCGGCAGTTGAAGAGCCGGTCCATGCGTTTGACCCACCAACGCGAAAGGGCGGGCTGAATGGCCTCGAGAGAACCGGCACGGCCGGGCAAATCGGAAACCGGTGGAGAAGCGGGGCTGATCGACAGCATCGCCCGTACCAATGCCGAGGCCATTTCCACGGTTCCCGGTCTGGCCCGCCGCCCACAGCACCCGAAACATCACGGCTGTGTCCGCGCCCGCTTCATTATCGGCGAAGTGCCGGAGGACTTGCGTCACGGTCTCTTCGCGTTGCCGGGCACATATGACGCCCTTGTCCGGTTTTCCAACGGCCGCCAACTGGATGACCGCAAGCGCGACGCCCACGGCATAGCCATCAAGGTGCTGGGCATCGACAGGGAGTGGCTGTCGGCTGAAAACCCGGACGGCAGGGTGCAGGACTTCATTCTCGTCGACCATGAAACCTTTTTCACCGGTGACCTCGGCGACTATGACGACATCAACACCCTGGTGCTGAAACGCGGTCTTGCCCGCCTGAAGCCCCTGTCTCGGCTTCTGTTCACGGGCTTCTATCTTTTCGGCAGGATCCGGGCCTTTGTCTCTCATCGCCCGGTGTCTCCGCTTGCAAGCCGATACTTCAGCACCACGCCTTATCGGCTTGGCGATCTTCTGGTGAAATATACCGCGACGCCAAGGCCGGTGCCGGTGGATCCACCTGAGGTCAAATCCGCACGCGATCAACTGGCCGTCGCGCTGAGGGAAACCCTGATCCGTTGCCCGGTCACTTTTGAATTCGGCGTCGATGTTCAGATAGATCCGGCCGCGCAGCCGGTTGATGATCCGTCGATTGCCTGGTCGGCGGTGCCGGGCGCGCGTCACGAAAAGCTGGCGACGCTGGAGATCTTTCAGCAGGACGTCGATCAACACGCCCCACTGGCGGAGAACATCGCCTTTTCACCCTGGAACAGCCTGCCGGCGCACGAGCCCGTCGGCGCCATCAACCTTGCCCGGCGACAAGCCTATGAGAGTGCCGCTTGCAAGCGGCATGAAGTCAATGGCGTTGTTCCACCCGTCTTTGCCGGCATTCCGGAAAGCTACAAGATGCAACAACCCTCCGTATCGCCCAGAAACGACGGCATGCCGCTTTGGTTGGCGATTGTCGCGGCGCTGCTGCTGATCGCCTGCCTGGTCCTGGAAGGCAAGCGCCTCACAATCAAGCCGGGTCCGCCACAAACCTTTGACAATCCGGCCGCCGAATTCAAATACGGTTCCATCGGCGCCGAATGGGACGGTTTCCCCTATATGGTCTGGCGCGAATTGCCGGCGATTTTCAAGGACGAGCTGCCCGAAGGTTGGCGCACATTCGGCTTCATCGAGGAACCGGGACAGAAACTTCCGATCGGCTTCAGCATCCGGCGCGTCGGTGTGCCGAGGGTCGGTTTCAATTGCGCCACCTGCCACAGCGTGGAAGTCACCGCAGGCGGCAACACGATGTTGCTGCTGGGTGCACCTGCCGAAAAGCTCGATATCCAGTCCTACATCCTGTTCCTTGGCTACGTTGCCGCCAGTGACAAGCTGACGGCGGATGCGGTGATCGAAAGCGCCGCGCAGGCCGGCAGACCTCTGGGCCCAATCGACCGTCTTCTGGTGCGCACCATTCTTGTACCCGGCATCAAGGACCAGGCCGATGGACTGGCGACCGCTTTCAGCTGGATGAAGGTGAAACCGCAGCATGGCCCCGGGCGCACGGACGCGGGCAACAACTGGCGCGCGCGCTGGGGCTATGGCCCGGAAAAGGACGAGGCGGTCGGAACGGTCGACTTTCCCTCGGTCTGGAACCAGGGCATCCGCGAGGGCGGCTGGTTCCACTGGGACGGCAACAACAATTCGCTGATCGAGCGCAACTATTCCGCCGCCCTTGCCGGCGGCGCCAAGGAATGGCTGCTGCAACGCGGGCTGATCGATGCCCAGGCGGAATGGCTGCGGGACCTGCCACCGCCCGCCTACCCCTTGCCAGTCAATGCTGACATGGCAGCAGACGGCGCCGCGATTTACGAAAGGGAAGGCTGCGGCACCTGTCATGACCCAGGAGGCGAGAGCTTCGGGCAGGTCACGCCGCTTTCTGACCTTCAGACAGACCCGGCACGATCTGACCTCTTCGACGAAGCCTTCGTCAGCCGCTTCGGCGATGTCGGCAAGGGGTACACCTGGCGGTTCTCGCACTACCGGGCAACGGACGGCTATGCAAACACGCCGCTGGACGCCATCTGGGCACGCGGGCCTTATCTCCACAATGGTTCCGTGCCGACGCTTCGGGCGCTTTTGTCAGCGCCGGAAGACCGTCCGGCGACCTTCTATCGCGGCTGCACGGATTTCGATCCGGTGGACGTCGGCTTTGCCTGCGAAAGTGGCTTCCTGTTCGACACGCAGCTGACCGGTAACGGCAACGGTGGACATCTTTACGGCACCGGTCTTCCGGACGGCGAGAAATCCGCACTGATCGAATATCTCAAATCCAAGCAATATGCGGGGCGGTCATGAGGCTTAGCGCATCCTTCAAGGGAACGTTTCTCGACATCATCTGCCTGCTCGTTGGGACGATCATGGCCTATCGCGGCGTCGAGGAATTCTTCCGCTACGATTTCGATCCGATACACATGGTCCTCGGGCTGGCGCTGGGGGCCGGCGCCTATGCCAACTGGCTCATGTTCCGGCGACTGCGCATCGGCTACTGGATCTTCATCGGCGGCAATGTGGTCGTCGCCTTTGTGTTCATATTCGTGCTGCAGGATGTCTGGCACCACCACGTCTGGCCGCATATCCTCTATGCCCTGGTGTTCGTGCCGTTTCTGGATCAGCTCGGCGTCCGCTCTGAACGGGACGTTCTGCGGGATCCGCCGGTGCACAAGCGGATCCTCGGTTTCATCGGCGGCCAGGCACTGAAACTGGCCGAGGCCTTTCCCGCCCTCGTCCGGCTGGTCAAGCGTTGCGGTCCGCTCAGCCGGGTGATCAACCGTCTTGTCATCAACGGCATCTCGAACGCGCCACCCGGTCGTCCGCTCCCGCTCTCCCTCTGGACACCGCATGATCCGGAAACGCATCTGGAAAAGGTTGCGGGCCCAAAGGATCCGGAAAAGACCACCAGCACCTTCGCCAGCTGGCCGGGTCTGGTTGACCGCCGCTACACCGGCCGGCACCTGCCACCCGTTGATCAGGATTTTGTCGATGCCCTGCCGGAAGTGCCGAGGGTGGCGGAACTTTACCGGCGCAAGGCGATGGTCGAGAGCGACACCAGCACGCTGTTCTGCTTCTTTGCCCAGTGGTTCACCGACAGTTTCCTGCGCACTCACCCGCTGAACAAACGGCTGAACACCTCGAACCACGAAATCGATCTTTGCCAGATCTACGGTCTTGGCGAGGAAACGACCTCGTTTTTACGGGAAGGCGCTTTTCTGAAGTCCCGGCAGACACCCGTCGGCGAGCTGCCGCCGCTGCTCGCGGGCCCGGATCTGGCAGTCAAAGCCGAGTTTGCCGGCATTCATTTCATGCCCATGTGGGCAACGACCTTCCTGGGGGCCGATCCGGAATGGGGCGCGGCGAAAAAGCTTCGGGAACTCCTGGCCGGTATCGGGGATTGGGCCGTCACGCCGGAGCGCTGGAAATGCCACTATGCGGCCGGCCTGGAACGGGCCAATTCCACGATCCTCTACAGCGCACTCAACACGATCTTCCTGCGCGAGCACAATCGTCTCGCGCGTGAGATCGGCAAACGGAACCCGCACTTCGGTCCGGACCGCGTCTTCGAAACGGCCCGCAACATCAACATCGTCAAGCTGCTCAAGGTCATTATCGAGGACTATATCAACCACCTTGCCAATTCGCCGTTCAAGATCTTCGTGGAGCCTGGCGATGCGGACAAGCGCCTGTGGTACCGCACCAACCGGATCTCGCTGGAATTCGACCTGCTTTACCGCTGGCATGCCATGGTTCCGGATCGGTTCCTGTTCCAAGGCGAGGTACTGGAAAACGAGAATTTCCGCTTCAACAACACGATCATCGAAAAACACGGGGTCGAGGCGGTCATCGATGCGGCGGCGAGCCAGCGGGCAGGCAAGCTGACCCTTCACAACACCCCGTTCTTCCTGCAAGGCGCGGAAGAACGTACGCTGGCATTTGCCCGCAGGTTCCGGCTCGCCCCCTTCAACGCCTACCGCGCCTCCTGGAAGCTGCGTCCGTACGACAGTTTCCTGGAACTGACCGGAGGCGACGCCGGTCTGGCGGGAGAGCTGGAAGCACTCTATCCCGACTGGAACGGCGTGCGCGGCATCGACCGGGTCGATCTTCCCATCGGACTGCTGGCAGAAGACCAGATGCGGGCGCGCCCGCTGCCGCCCCTGCTTCTGGCCATGGTCGGGTCCGACGCCTTCTCCCAGGCACTCACCAACCCGCTTCTGGCAAAGAATATCTTCGGCCCGGAGGTCTTCACCGAGTATGGCATGACGGAAATCGAGGCGACGTCCACCTTCCAAAACATTGTCGATCTCAACGTTGCCGCCAACGCCAGAAGGCCGAATGCGAATTTCACCATCAACAAGGACACGCTTCTGACCTGGCCAGGCTGATATCCCTGGCCGGCTTCCCCGCTGCACAAGCTTTACGAACGCAGAATTGCGCCGGCAAAATTTGCAAAGCCTGCCCGAAAGGCTATCGTGAAGTGCTGTGTCAAGGGAGGATGACATGCGCGACCTTGAACATGTGAGTGAAATCGACCGCGTATTGAAGGGGTACGAGACCGGCAGGGATGGGCTGGTGTCGGAAAGCTGGCGGCGCTGTGTCCAGACGTACGGCATGGATCCGGCGCGTCCGGAACCGGCACATATCGTCACCGAGCAGCAACTGCGCGAACATCAGGAGCAGTCCGAGCGGTTGATCGCGACGGCTCGTTCCGGCCTGCGCACCCTGTTCAAGCAGGTGGCCGGGCACAACTACGTACTGCTGCTGGCCGATGCCAAGGGTGTGTGCGTCGACTTCTTTGGCGATCCTCGGTTCGAGGACGATCTCCGGCAGGCGGGCCTTTATCTCGGGTCCGACTGGTCCGAGGATCTTGCGGGAACCTGCGGTGTCGGCTCCTGCATCGTGACGGGGGAAGCCGTCACGATCCACCAGAGCGATCACTTCGGGCTGTCGCATACACCGCTGTCCTGTACGGCGGCCCCCATCTACGACACCTGCGGCAAGCTGGCGGCGGTTCTGGATATTTCCCTCCTGCGCTCCCCAAGCCCGAAATCGAGCCAGAACCTCGCGATGAACCTGGTGAAGGCTTCCACTCGCCGGGTCGAGATGGCCAACCTGATGGCGACCACGCGCAAGGAATGGGTCTTGCGCTTCTCGACATCGCCGGAGTTTCTGGAAGTCGATCCGGAAGCCGCCATCGCCCTGGACGACAGCGGACGGATAACAGGAATGACGCACGGCGCACTCGCCTGTCTGGCCCCGACCGGTTCCACAGACCTCATAGGTAGCCGGATCGACATGTACCTGGACCTGGATGTCGACGATCTGCCGTCCCTGATGCGAGGCCGCCCGGCGGAAGATCGGGTTCTGCGCCGGCGCGACGGTGGTGGGTTATACGGTCATGCCATCGCTCCGCAAGCCGCTCGCATGGCACGCAGCCCCGTTTCCGGGACCTTGCCCACGCCGCTGCGCGGCATCTGCGGGCAGGATGCGACGCTGTCGCAGGTGGTGTCGAAAGTTGCCCGGCTTGCACCAACGCAGGTTCCTATCCTGCTGTCTGGCGAAACCGGAACGGGCAAGGAATATCTGGCAAGGGCCATCCATGTTCTGGGTCCGGCCGACCGGTCGTTCCATACGCTCTGCTGTTCCGCCCTGAAACCGGAAAAGGTCGGCGCCTTGTCTGACGCAGCAGCCGGAACGCTGTTCCTGCGCGGGATCGAAGATCTTGACGTGGCGGGCCAGGCTGCCTTGCTTGCCTTGCTGGAACATCGAAGTGACCTTCGCGTGGTCGCCACCACGCGGCAGGATCCGGCAGGTTCCACAAGCATCCGCGCACTGCGGCCGGAACTCTATTTCAGGCTTGCCGGGTCTCTCATCCGGATCCCGCCGCTCCGGCATCGCCAGGATTTCGACTGGCTGGTCGATCGTCTGCTGCGACGCTCTCCGCGGGACCTGCGCCTGTCACCTTCGGCACGCGCCGAACTCAGCGGCCGGCATTGGCCGGGCAACATCCGTGAACTCGCGACCTTGCTGGATGTCGCGACAGCGCTTGCAGAAACCGATGTGATCGACCTTACCGATCTGCCGCAGGCGTCTTTGTCCAGACGCGTCGAAACCGACCCGAAACAGGATCTGGAAGCACTTCTGGACGCCTGTGGCTGGAACATGTCTCATGTCGCCCGAAGGCTTGGCGTCAATCGGTCGACGGTGCTCCGGCGGATGCGCTCTCTCGGCCTGGAGCCACACCCCAAGCCGCGTGCATGACTATCTGTTGCGTCTTGTTGCGTGCGCAACAGCAAACCGAGTTTCTGCCCCTTAACGTCATCAATTGACGGGCGTTCCATGGAAAAATGCAGGGGCGCTCTGCATTGTTTCCTCCATAAACAGGGAGGAACTGGAATGCTCGACAAACCATTGGTTCACGAGACCGAGACTTTTCTCAACACTTTCGGCAAGGCGCTGGAAGACGGCAAGATCGATGCTGCAACGGACATGTTCCTGGACGATTGCTACTGGCGGGACCTGATTGCCTTTACCTGGAACATCAAGACCGTCGAGGGCAAGGATCAGGTCCGCGACATGCTGGAAAAGCAACTGGCCTCCACCGGGCCGAGCAACTGGCGCATCGCGGAAGGTGAAATACCGACGAAAGAGGGCGATGTCGTCACGGCCTGGATTCAGTTCGATACCGAACGGGCTCGCTGCTTCGGCCTGATCCGGTTGAAGGGCGGCAAGATCTGGACCCTGCTGACAACCATGGCCGAGCTGAAGGGCCATGAGGAGCCGAAGGGCTTCAACCGGCCGCTGGGGGCCAAGCACGGCGCCAGCAAGCACCGCACCAGCTGGAAGGAGGAGCGCGAGCGTGAACTGGCGGACCTCGGTTACAAGACCCAGCCCTATTGCCTGATCATCGGTGGCGGCCAGGGCGGCATCGCGCTCGGCGCGCGCCTGAGGCAGCTCGGTGTGCCCACAATCATCGTGGAAAAGAATGACCGGCCCGGCGATAGCTGGCGCAACCGCTACAAGTCCCTCTGCCTGCACGATCCCGTCTGGTACGACCACCTGCCTTACATCAAGTTTCCGGAAAACTGGCCCATCTTCAGCCCCAAGGACAAGATTGGGGACTGGCTGGAAATGTACACCAAGGTCATGGAACTGAACTACTGGACCCGGACCGTTGCCAAATCCGCAACTTACGACGAAGCAAAGAAGGAATGGACAGTCGTCGTGGATCGTGACGGCGAGGAAGTGGTTCTGAAACCGAAACAACTGGTCATGGCAACCGGCATGTCGGGCAAGGCAAACGTTCCGAAATTCCCCGGCATGGACACCTTCAAGGGCGACCAGCATCATTCGTCCAGACATCCGGGGCCGGATCAGTATCGCGGCAAGAAGGCGGTCGTGGTCGGCTCCAACAATTCGGCGCACGATATCTGCGCAGCGCTTTGGGAAAATGATGTCGATGTGACCATGGTGCAGCGGTCCTCCACCCATATCGTGCGCTCGGACACCCTGATGGATGTTGGCCTCGGCGCGCTTTACTCGGAAGAGGCGGTCCGGTCCGGCGTGACGACGGAAAAGGCGGACCTGATCTTCGCCTCACTGCCCTACCGGATCCTGCACGAGTTCCAGATCCCCGCCTATGCCGAGATGAAGAAGCGGGACGCGGACTTCTACGAAGGGCTGGAGAAAGCCGGGTTCTGGCTGGACTGGGGCGACGACGAAAGCGGCCTTTTCCTGAAATACCTGCGCAGGGGCTCCGGCTACTACATTGATATCGGCGCCAGCCAGCTCATCATCGACGGCGAGATCAAGCTGAAGCGTGGCCAGGTCACCGAGATCGTGGAAGACGGTGTCATTCTGGACGATGGCACGAAACTGGAAGCGGACGTGATCGTCTATGCCACCGGCTACGGTTCGATGAACGGCTGGGTTGCCGACCTGATGGGCCAGGACATGGCCGACAGGGTTGGCAAGGTCTGGGGCCTTGGTTCCGACACCACCAAGGACCCGGGTCCCTGGGAAGGCGAACAGCGGAACATGTGGAAACCGACCCAACAGGAAGCGCTCTGGTTCCACGGTGGCAACCTGCACCAGTCGCGCCATTACTCCCAGTATCTGGCGCTACAGCTGAAAGCGCGGATGGAAGGCCTGCCGACCCCGGTCTACGGCCTTCAGCAGGTGCATCACCTGTCCTGACCGGGAACGCGGACAGGACCTGACCAAATGGAAGAGCCGGGGGAAATGTCCCCCGGCGCTTTCCTTTTTCACGACACCCTCACCCACACCCTCACCATCGTCATCCCGGACGTAGCGCAGCGAAGATCCGGGACCGGGGAACCACCAACGCGTGGCTGCAACAGGTTAGCGTCCAAATCGAAACGTTCGTGCCTCCCCGATCCCGGCTCGCGCTTCGCTTGGCCGGGAAGACGACGTGAGGTTGGTGACAGAATTGCTTGGAAAGCGGCCTACCATTTCACGAGTGCGGAGAGGCCCTGGAACAGCGTCTCCCTACCCCACCGAAGGCTTGAACCTTTCCCGCCCCGAGACGCAGCGGTCTCTGCGCGTAGCAGAGCTACGGCAACGCCGGAAAAGAACAACGTCAAAATCACTTTTACCGCACCGGTTTGGCGCCTATTGTGCGAAAAAACCACAGCAATTCCCGTCAGGATACGGTCCATGAGCAGGTTCTGGAGCCCCATAGTCAGCAAGCTGGTGCCCTATACGCCGGGTGAGCAGCCAAAGGACCGCAGCTTCATCAAGCTGAACACGAACGAGCATCCCTATGGCCCGTCGCCCATCGCGCTCGGGGCAATCCGCGCAGCTACCGAAGACAGCCTGAGGCTCTACCCCGATCCGGCAGCCGGTGCGTTGCGGGCAACGATCGGGGCAAGCTTCGGTCTGGGTGTGGATCACGTTTTTGCAGGCAACGGCTCGGACGAAATCCTGGCCCATGCCTTTCACGGCTTTTTCAGTGGCAAGGACAAGCTGCTGTTCCCCGATATCACCTACAGCTTCTACAAGACCTATTGCGAGCTTTACGGCATTTCGCACCGTTCTGTGCCACTCGATGATGATTTCCGGATTGATCCGGCCAGCCTGGGTGGGCCGTGTGGTGGCATCGTGCTTGCCAATCCGAACGCCCCGACCGGCATTGCGCTTGATCTTGCAGCGGTGCGAAGCGTTCTTGAGCAAAACCCGGATGTGGTGGTGCTGGTTGACGAAGCCTATGTCGATTTCGGCGCGGAGAGCGCCGCTCGTCTGGTTCCCGAGTTCGACAATCTTCTGGTGGTACAGACCTTTTCCAAGTCGCGCGGCCTGGCGGGCCTGCGTGTCGGATTTGCTCTTGGTCAGCCGCACCTGATCGAGGGACTGCAGCGGATCAAGGACAGTTTTAATTCCTACCCTCTCGACCGCCTGGCACTCGCGGGAGCAGAAGCCTCCTGGCAGGACACCGCCTGGTTCGAGGAGACCCGGCGCCTTGTGATCACGGAACGGCATCGGATGGCGGAAGGCCTGCGCTCTCTCGGGTTCAACGTGCTGCCGTCGGCAGCCAATTTCCTGTTCGTCTCGCATGAAACAAGGGCAGCAGGGGATCTTCTGACAGGCCTTAGGGATGAAGGCATTCTGGTGCGCCACTTCAATAAGGACCGCATCGACAACTGGCTGCGCATTTCCATTGGAACGGAAGAGGAGGGCGAGGCCTTGCTGAAGGTGATGGCAGGACTTGTCGCTGGCTAACCTCTTCCATTCTCGCCGTTTCTTGCAAAACCACGAGGACGAACCCATGTCTCGAACATCGGTTCAAAAGGGAGACAATGCATGCTGGTCACCACCACCAACACCATTCAGGGCAAGGATCTGGACTACAAGGGTCTTGTGACGGGCGAGGCGATCCTTGGCGCGAATATCTTCAAGGATTTCTTTGCCGGCATCCGTGACATTGTCGGCGGCCGCTCCGGTGCGTACGAGGAAGAGCTTGGCAAGGCGCGCAAGATCGCCATCGACGAAATGTGCCAGCAGGCCCAGGCAATGGGCGCCAATGCGGTGATCGGCGTCGATCTCGATTACGAAACCGTAGGCCAGAACGGCTCCATGCTGATGGTCAGCGCCACAGGGACCGCGGTCTTCATCCGCTGATCCTGCCATGTCATCCGACCTTTTCATTTCTCCCGGCTTCCCGGAAGACCAGCGGCTGGTTGCCGCCCGCCTGTTCTGGCAGGCCTTTTCCGGCAAGCTCGGCAAGGTACTGGCCCCGGAAGAAAAAGCGCTTCGACTTGTCGAGCGCATCCTCAACCCGGATTTTGCCATCAGCGCTATCGACCGGGAGGGACGGCTGCTAGGCCTTGCCGGTTACAAGACCCGGGACGGAGCTCTTGTCGGCGGCAGCCTCGCCGACATGACGGCGGTTTACGGCGCGTTCGGCGGCCTCTGGCGCGGACTTCTACTGGAAGTTCTGGAACGCAGGATCGAGCCGGACTGCCTGCTGATGGACGGCATCTTTGTGGCCGAAAGCGCCCGCGGCCGCGGCATCGGCGGCACCTTGCTGAAAGCCATTGGCGAAGAAGCACGCCAGCGCTCGCTCACCCGTGTGCGGCTGGATGTGATCGACACGAACCCAAGGGCAAAAGCTCTTTACGAGCGCTCGGGGTTCAAGGCGGTTGGGGAAGAAAAGACCGGGTATCTCGAACTTCTGTTCGGTTTTTCCTCCGCGACACGTATGGAAAAGCAGGTTTAGGGAGTTCAGCCAGGTTCAGAGCCAGTAGTTTTTTGGTTGCCTCAACCCCGCCCTTTCCCCCCTTCCGCAATGATGCTCTAGTTGGCCGGTCCCCAACAGGAGCCTTTGAATGTCCTCACACGGTTATGAAAGCGGGCGATTGAACCTGCCCTTTGTCGGCATCTGCACCTTCGGCAAGTATCCCTATCAGCCGGATTGGGACGCCATCGATGCGGATGTTGCCGTCATGGGGGCTCCGTTCGACTTCGGCACCCAGTGGCGTTCGGGCGCGCGTATGGGGCCGCGTGCGATCCGGGAGGCCTCGACGCTGTTTTCCTTCGGCCATGCGGGTGCTTATGATTTCGAGGACGACATCACCTACCTGCCGGCGGAAACCACCCGCATTGTCGATCTGGGTGATGCCGATATCGTCCATACGGACACGATTGAAAGCCACAGACGCATCGAATTCGGCGTACGCAAGATCCTTAAGGCCGGTGCCTTGCCGGTGGTGCTGGGCGGCGATCATTCGGTCAACATTCCCTGCATCAACGCCTTTGATGGCGAAGACCCGATCCACGTCGTCCAGATCGATGCGCATCTGGATTTCGTCGACGAACGACACGGCGTGCGCTACGGCCATGGCAACCCCATGCGCCGCGCGGCGGAAAAACCCTATGTCACCGGCCTGACGCAGATCGGCATTCGCAACGTCTCCTCCACCTCGCGCGATGGCTACGAGGACGCCCGCAGGATGGGCTCCGACATCCTGTCCGTGCGGCAGGCCCGCAAGCTCGGCACCGAGGCGCTTCTGGCCCGGATACCAGCCGGCAAGCGCTATTACCTGACGCTCGATATCGATGCTTTCGATCCGTCCATCGCACCGGGCACGGGCACGCCGAGCCACGGCGGATTTCTTTATTATGAAGTGCTGGAGCTGCTCGACGGTCTGGCAAGACAGGGCGACATCGTCGGCATCGATCTGGTGGAAGTTGCGCCGGACTATGACCCGACCGGTTCCACAAGCACCCTTGCGGCACAGGTTCTCATGAACACCATCGGCAGGGTTCTGCATCACCGCAAGACATGAAAAACCCCGCCGGCCGGAGTGAACCGGCCGACGGGGTGAAATTTCGCGACTGGGTGCTCAGAGGCCGTCGAACAGCGCCGTGGAAAGATACCGTTCTGCGAAGGACGGAATGATCACCACGATGTTCTTGCCTTCCATGCCTTCGCGCTGACCGACGCGGATGGCAGCGGTGAGCGCGGCGCCGGAAGAAATGCCCACCGGCAGGCCTTCGGTCTTTGCCACTTCCCGGGCCATGGCGAAGGCATCTTCGTTGGCGACGGTCTGGACTTCATCATAGACGGAGGTGTCGAGCACGCCCGGCACGAAACCGGCACCAATGCCCTGGATCTTGTGCGGACCGGGCTGGCCGCCGGAAAGCACGGGGCTGTCGGCCGGTTCGACGGCAACGACATGAAGGCCCGGCTTGCGATCCTTCAGCACCTGGGAAACGCCGGTGATGGTGCCGCCGGTGCCGATGCCGGAGACGAACACGTCAACACCGCCTTCGGTATCGTTCCAGATCTCTTCCGCGGTGGTGTTGCGGTGGATTTCAGGGTTGGCGGCGTTTTCGAACTGCTGTGGCATCACCGCACCGTCGATTTCGCTGATCAGTTCCTCGGCGCGGGCGATTGCGCCCTTCATGCCTTTTGGCCCTTCGGTCAATTCCAGCTCGGCGCCCAGGATCTTGAACATCTTGCGGCGTTCCACCGACATGGTCTCCGGCATTACCAGGATAAGCCGGTAGCCCTTGGCGGCAGCGACAAATGCCAGCGCGATGCCTGTGTTGCCGGAGGTCGGCTCGACGAGCGTGGTCTTGCCCGGAACGATCTGGCCGGCCTGCTCCATCGCTTCTATCATCGCAACGCCGATCCGGTCCTTGACGCTGGAAATCGGGTTGAAGAACTCAAGCTTTGCCAGGAGGTTGCCCTTGACACCGTGCGCCTTGGCCAGCCGGTCCAGCCGGACGATCGGTGTATCGCCGATGGTCTCGGTGATGGAGGAATAGATTTTTCCGCGACCACTGGTCTTGATCGTCATGGCAGGTCTCCCAAGTTGGCCGGATCTTCTTCCGCCGGCATCGTTCGACTATCGGAGCGATAAGATAGTACGGGTTTCGGCAAGTTATAAGGGGCCGAAAGCACCTTTGCGATCCTGCGGGTAAAACCTTTTTCCAGAAAAGCTTCAGGTCTTGGAAAAGAGCAGGTCCGGCAGATCCGCCATTGCCTCGAACAGGACGGCCCCGGCGCCCTGCATGGCCTCGCGGTCGCAAGCGGGATCCTCGACAAAGGCATAGACGCCCATGCCCGCTGCCCGGGCTGCCAGAACGCCGGGCAGGCTGTCCTCGATTACCGTACAGTTTTCCGGGGCATGGCCCATGGTGCGTGCTGCCAGCAGGAACACATCCGGCGCGGGCTTGCCGCGCTCGCAGTCCTGTGCGGAAAACAGCCGGCCTTCCAGCCGGGGCAGCAGACCGGAACTGCCGAGCGTTGTGCGCATCTTTTCATATTTGCCGGAAGACCCGACGCAATAGGCGACGTCGCGCCGGTCGAGTTCGTCCAGCACGCCGGCGACGCCTTCGATCGCCGGAACACCCGCCTTGAAGCTCTCCAGATCGCGCAGCCGAACCTGGTCCGGCCAGTCGGCAGGCAACACCTGAGCTGTCAGCTCTTCGATCATGGACTGGACGTCTTCCAGTGTCCGTCCCATGAACCTGCGCTGACAATCCGGCCCGGTCATCGGAACGCCAAGCTCGCTGATGATCGCGGCCATGTTGGCGTTGGCCATGCGTTCCGTATCGACCAGAACGCCGTCGCAATCGAATATGATCAGCTCAGACATCACGCGCGGCCAGTCGAACCGAAACCGCCGGAACCGCGCTCGGTCTCCGAGAGGACCTCGACTTCGACAATGTCCGCCTGCAGAACAGGTGCAATCACCATCTGGGCGATCCGGTCTCCCCGTGAAATCTCGAAGGGGTCGTCACCGAGATTGATCAGGATCACCTTCACCTCTCCGCGGTAGTCGGCATCAATGGTGCCCGGCGTGTTCAAGACGGTGACGCCATGTTTGGCGGCAAGGCCTGACCGGGGGCGAACCTGAGCCTCAAAGCCGGCGGGCAGAGCCATGGCAAGACCAGTTGGCACCAGGGCACGGGCACCAGGTGCAAGGGTTATCTTGCCGTCAACGGCTGCCAGAAGGTCAAGTCCGGCGGCCAGCACCGACTGATAGGCGGGCAGTGGCAGATCGCGACCGTGCTCCAGTCGCTTCAGTTCCAGGGTAACAGGCATTGAAAGTGTCCGGCAGTGAGCGTTGCTGGCGAGTGACGATATTCGCCGGTCCGTGTCAAGGCTGGCGGGCATTCACGAAACTTCGCATGAAAATCAGATATCTACTTGAAGTCGTAATCCTCACCTGAAACACTCTGACGCATCGTAACGTGCCAGCGATTGGGAGATTGGCAACATGAGACGATTGATTTTTGCATTTACCACCGGGTTGATGCTGGTCGCTGCACCGGCTGCCTTCGCCCAGACCGTCGGCTATGCCGACGCCATCAAGATCCTGGCCGCCAGCTGTGGCAAGGACATCGAATCCTATTGCAAGTCCGCGACACTGGCCAACAACGGCATCACTCAGTGTCTTGAACAGAATCAGTCCAAGGTTTCGGAAAAGTGCAACGCCGACCGTCTGGTCGTGACTTCGCTCATTCAGGCACGGCTGGCGGCCCAGGCGGAAGCGCCCAAACTGTGCCAGCGCGATGCCGCGCAATATTGCAAGGGCGTCAAGGCCGGTGCGGGCCATCTTCTGCGCTGCCTGCTGAAGGCCCAGCCTTCCGTCAGCGAAAAATGCAACACGGCCATTGACCTGGCCGGCTACCGCTAACTCGGCACCGGGAGATTTTTCATGAACAAGATACTTCTGGCCGGTTTGTCGGCCGCCTTTCTCGCCGTGTCCGCTTCGGGCCTTGCAGCCCAGACCAAGCTGAGCCGCAACGAGATCATCAACTCCCTGCAGGGGGCCCAGCAGAAGGTCGATCTTACGGCCGATGAACTGCAGAAAGCAGCGCTGGAAAATATCCAGAAATATCCGGGTGCAAATGCTCCCAACACCTTGCCGCTTGCCGACAAGCTGGCCTCTCTGCGCCAGTTCAACGTGGAAATCACGTTCGATTTCGACAGCGCGCGCATTCGCCCGGAATCCTATGAAACCGTTGGCCTGATCGCGGATGCCCTGCACACGCCTTATCTGCAGGGGCAGACTTTCTTCATCGTCGGTCACACGGATGCAAAGGGTGCACGCGAATATAACCTGGAACTTTCGCTGAAACGGGCGCAGGCGGTGCGTGAAGCACTGGTGACCACATTCCGCGTACCAGGCGACTATCTCTTCGCTGTGGGCCTGGGTGAGGAACAGCTGCGCGATCCGTCCAAGCCGGATGCCGCCATCAACCGGCGCGTTCAGCTGATCAACCTGGGTTACAGGTAAGGGCCGCTCAGGCGGGTTTGGGCCAGGCGTTCTGAAGCCCGCCTGATACCGGCAAGCAAGGACACATACCGCTCCCGTAAGCGGAAGCGGTATGACTGAACAGTGGAAATCGAAGGCAGGGATTGTTCACATGTGTCGAACGAGCCTTCTTCCCTTTCTGGTCTAATCCTTCCGGACGAATAGCTTATCTTCTCGGGTAGAAACAATTCTCCCGAGGAGTGGTCCCATGACGGCTACACCAAACCGTATTTCGCCCGTCTTTTTTGCCCACGGTGCGCCAACCCTGGCACTTGAAGACACCGCTGCCAGCCGGTTCCTGAAGAGTTTTGCCGCAAGCCAGCCACGCCCCAAGGCAATCCTGATCCTGTCCGCGCATTGGGAAACAGACGGTTTGAAGCTGTCGGCACCGGGACCGCTGCGGACCTATCATGATTTCCGCGGTTTCCCGCGCCCGCTCTACGAGATCTCCTATCCCGCAAAGGCCGATGTGGATCACGTCGACGAAGCGGCACGCCTCCTGGAAGCTGCCGGCCACGATGTGGAACTCGACAGTCACTGGGGGCTTGATCACGGGGCCTGGGTGCCGCTGTCGCTTGCCTATCCGGATGCCGACATTCCGGTCGTGGCGATGTCGCTGCCGCACGGCAGCACGCCCGCATCCGTCTATGCCCTTGGCCAGGCGCTGGCACCGCTCAAGGACAAGGGCGTGTTGCTGGCAGGGTCCGGCAGCACCACGCACAACCTGCGTGAATTCGGGCCGCAAGGCTCGCCAACGCCTGTGTGGGCGTCTGATTTCGACCGCTGGCTGGACGATGGCCTCAAGTCTGGATCGATCGGATATTTCGACGATATCCAGAGCGCACCGAACTTTCGCCGCAACCACCCGACGGACGAGCACCTTCTGCCGCTGTTCTTCGCCTTTGGCGCAGGCGGAACGGATGCAAAGGCCCAGCTTCTCCATAGAAGCTACGAGTACGGCTCCATCAGCATGAGCTACTTCCGCTTCGCGGCCTGACCAGCCCCATCGACCGTCCCTGCTCCGGCAGGGGCGCAGGCCTGCAGAACGGTTTCGGTGAAAAAAGGCAGAAAGCTGCCGGGCAGAAACACCCGTCCTTCATCGCGTACGTTTGTGAAACAGTTTGGCTCGGCTCAGTCCGAGCCGAGCGCCTCGGCTGCGCGGGCGATGATCCTGCGGGCTACCTCACCCTTGTCCATTTCCGGCCAGTCTTCGACGCCGTCACGGCTGACGACCCGAATGGTGTTGGCGTCGCCGCCCATGATGCCTGTCTGCGGACTGACGTCGTTCGCGATAATCCAGTCGGCCTTCTTGCGTTCCAGCTTGCCACGGGCATTGTCGATCAGGTTTTGCGTCTCGGCGGCAAAGCCGATCAGCAACTTTGGCCTCAGGTCCGGATGATGACCGACAGTCGCCAGAATGTCCGGGTTTTCCGTCAGCTCCAGCGCGGGCGGTTTGCCGGTCCCATCCTTCTTGATCTTCTGGGCCCCCTCGCTCGCGACACGCCAGTCGGCGACGGCGGCGGCCATGATGGCGATATCCGCCGGCAGATTGCCTTCCACCGCCTTTAGCATCGCGGAAGCGGACTCCACGTGGATGACATGGATATTGGCCGGATCCGGCAGTGTTACCGGGCCGGACACCAGCGTTACCCGAGCGCCCGCTTCATAGGCGGCGCGGGCTAGCGCATGGCCCTGCTTGCCGGAAGACCGGTTGGCAATGTAGCGGACGGGGTCGATCGGCTCATGGGTCGGGCCTGAGGTTATCAGAACATGTTTTCCGGCAAGCGGCAGACTGCCGGCCCGGATCGCTTCTTCCCGCAGCACGGCCTCGGCAGCTGCCACGATCTCCAGCGGCTCGCTCATCCGGCCGGTACCGGCTTCGCCCCTTTCCGCCATTTCGCCGGATGCTGGGCCGCAAAAGGCAATGCCACGCGCCTTGAGTATCGTCCGGTTACGCTTGGTCGCCTCATGCTGCCACATCTTCGGGTTCATGGCAGGGGCAACCAGAACAGGCTTGTCGGTTGCCAGCAGCACCGCTGTCGCCAGATCGTCGGCAATCCCGTGGGCCATCTTGGCCATCAGATCGGCGGTGGCAGGCGCTATCAGGATCAGGTCATGGTCGCGGGCCAGGCGGATGTGGCCGACGTCGTGCTCGGCCTGCCGGTCGAACAGGTCGGTGAAGACGGTTTCTGCGGCCAGAGCCCCGGCAGCCAGAGGCGTGATGAATTCTTGCGCGCCCTTCGTCATCACCGGGATCACCCGGGCGCCGCGTTCCTTCAGCCTGCGGATCAGGTCAAGGGACTTGTAGGCAGCGATACCGCCGCTGATGATCAGGACGATCTGTTTGCCGCTCAGCATCTTAACTCAGCACTCCTAGGGTGTCGGCGGATAAGATCAGAATCCGGTGCGGAAATCCCGTGGTGCCGGAGAAATCACCTGTGTGCCCTGCCCGGTGATCTGGTAGACGGCAAGGCCCCGCTGGTTGAGGCCATTGGATTGGAAGCGGAACAATCCGTCAATGCCGATGAAGCCATCGCGGTTGGTGATGATGTTTTGCTGGAAGCGCTGCTGTCCGGCGGAGCGGATCAGACCCGCGGCCAGCGTGACACCGTCATAGACCAGGCTGGCATTGCGCGGCGGCGCGGAGCCATAGATGCTCTGGTAGCGTTGGGCAAAGGCCAGGAAACCCTTGTCCTCCGGCCCGGCGAACCAGGCACCGGCAAGCACCGGGTTGTTCTTGACCTGGGGAGAATCCCACTGTCCGGTACCGAGCAATTTCACATTGCCCAGATTGGCGCCCTGGCTGACCAGGGTCTGCACGACAACTGCCGGCACACCGCCCCCGGCCGGTACGAACAGGGCGTCTGCATTGTTCAGAACCGATTTCAGCGCCGTGGTCTTGGCAACAAGATCGGATGTGTCCGATCCGTTCATGGAATAGCGCTGGATCGATGCGATCCTGCCTGCTCCGCGGCCGACTTCCTGGCGGAACGCCGCCTCGACGATGGCACCATAGGAGCCTTCGGGGATCAGGGCGGTATAGGAATGTCTCTTCTGGCTGTTGGCATAGCCGACGACCCGTTTCACGTCGCTTTCCGGCAGGAAGCTGAGCAGATAGACGCCCCGGGATGCGACGGAGGTGTCGGTAGAGAAGGCAATGACCGGAACGCCGGTTGCCCGCGCAGCCTGCGCAGCGCCGGATACCGCCGGTGAGAACACCGGGCCAAGGATCAGTTCCGCGCCTTCCGAAATGGCAGCCTGCGCTGCCGCGCGTCCGCCTTCGGACGTGCCGCCGGTATCTTTCACCAGCAACTGCACATCCGCGCTCGGGAAGTTCTGCAGCGCCAGAGAGGCGGCGTTCTTGAAAACCGTACCGATGGAGGCATTGCCGTCGGAACTTGCCAATGGCAACAGCAATCCGATGCGCACCCCGCCCGTTCCGATGATTTCACCAGTCGGTTGCGGCTGGGCACTTGGCTGGATCTGGTCACCCGGCAGAGAGCCGAGCGTGGACCCCATGCAGCCACCCAGCAACATCGTACTGGCTCCAGCCAGCGCCGTTTTCAAGAAAACACGTCTGTGCTGTTGCACGATGTCGCCCCGTCTTGCACTTGCCATATTTGTTGGTTCACCCTTTGGGAAAGACTTACGTATTCGCTACAGGCCTGTAAAGATTTAGTGGCCTTTCAATGGCATATCGGCCCGATCAACGGTGGATTTGCCTTGCATCGGTTGTACTGAAAGGCTAGCGCAAGGGCGCAAACGGGGCCGATGCTGCTATTCGCGGCGGACAAGAGGAAAGGCAACATGGTCAAGGAAACAGCCGGGCCGGCTGCGGACAAGAACCGCTACAGCCTCTCCGAACATGTCTTCACTGCACCCAATCTGGAACCCGCGCTCTACATCGTGTCCACGCCGATCGGCAACCTCGGTGATATCACCGTCAGGGCCCTGGAAACGCTTGCTGCAGCAAGCGTAATCGCTTGCGAGGATACGCGGGTCACGGCAACGCTCACCCAGCGGTTTTCGCTGAAGACGCCGCTTCTCCCCTATCACGAACACAATGCCGACAAGCAGCGGCCGAAGATCCTGGAAGCTCTGGCTGACGGCCGCGCCGTGGCGCTGGTGTCCGATGCTGGCACGCCTCTGGTTTCCGACCCGGGCTACCGGCTGGTGCGTGATGTGGTCGCAGAAGGGCATAAAGTCATCCCGATCCCCGGTGCGTCGGCGCCGCTGGCTGGCCTTGTCGCCGCGGGTCTGCCGAGCGACACGGTGCTTTTCGCCGGCTTCCTGCCTCAAAAGGGAGGCCCGAAGTCCCGGCGGCTGGAAGAGCTGGCCAAGGTGCCTTCGACGCTGATTTTCTTTGAATCGCCCCACCGCACCGCCGCGACCCTGGCGCTGATGGCGGAACTGCTCGGCCCCGGCCGCGAAGCCGTCGTTGCGCGCGAGCTGACCAAGCGGTTCGAAACCTTCGAGCGTGGCACTCTGGAAGATCTGGGCACCCGGTTCGAGGGCCGGCAGGTCAAGGGTGAAATCGTCATTCTCGTCGGTCCGCCGGAAGACAAGCCGGAAGCCGAGGTGGACGATCTGGATGCCTTGCTGAGTGAGGCGCTCACCGAAATGCCGGTCAGTGCCGCGGCCAAGAAAATCTCGAAAGCGACGGGGCTTGACCGCAACGAGGTCTATAAACGCGCGCTGGAACTGAAGGCGGACGACGCCTGATGGCACGTCGTCCCGGCGGAGCCGGAAGGCAACCGGCAGAAACCGATCGCCGCCGCCGGGCACATGCCCTGGGCCTTTCTGCCGAAACCCTTGCCGCCTGGTACCTGCGCCTCACCGGCTGGCGCATTCTCAAGCGCCGATACAAGACAAAGGCTGGCGAGATCGACCTCATCGCCAAGCGGCGCAAGACAGTCGCCTTCATCGAGGTCAAGGCCCGCAAATCGCGGCAGGCGGCGCTGGAAGCCGTCACGCCCGCCAGCCAGAAGCGCATCTCGCGTGCCGCGAAGATCTTCGTCACGGAACACCCGAAGGCCGGGTTCTTCACCCTGCGCTTCGATATTATCGTCGTCCGGCCCCGCGCGTTGCCCGAGCGGATCGTGAATGCGTTTCAGGCCTGGGAGTAGTTCGGGGCGCAATTTTTCGGCTGCCGAGATATTCACCTTCGGCGTCACGCCGGACAAGCGCAGCGCGGATCCGGGGCGTGCTCGCTGCCCTGCTTGCTCACAGTGGTCTCAATGCCCCGGATGTTTGCGCCACCTTGCGAGCGCTCTTGAAACGAGCAGGCCCCGGGTCTCCCGTCGGTCGCCGGGGTGACGCTGACTATGGCCGAGAGACTTCACCTCATTTGCCGGTGCCCGGAGCCACAGGAACCGAACTCGGATCCTTCTGACCTCCCCCTCTGGACAAAGCCGACTGCGCACCGCATATCTGGACCAATCGTTCTGAAAATCCCAAAGGCGCTCAAGCGGCGCCGCCCGCCGGGAGTTGCCTCATGGCTTTGAAAGTTGCGGTCCAGATGGACCATGTTTCGTCCATCAACATTGCCGGCGACAGCGCCTTCGCAATGATGCTGGAAGCACAGTCTCGCGGACATGAACTTTATCACTACACGCCCGACCGTCTGGCGATGCGCGGTGACGAAGTGTTCTGCGCACTGGAGCCGATCGAAGTGCGCGATGTGAAGGGTGATCACTTCACATTGGGTGAAAAGAGCCGGTTCAACATGCGCGAGATGGACGTGGTGCTGATGCGCCAGGATCCGCCGTTTGACCTCTCCTACATCGCCGCGACCCATATTCTGGAAAAGATCCATCCGGACACTCTGGTGGTCAACGATCCTGCAGCCGTTCGCAACGCGCCGGAAAAGCTGTTCGTGACCGAATTCGCCGACCTGATGCCGCCGACCCTGATCACCAAGGACAAGTCGGAAATCGATCTGTTCCGGAAGGAATACGGCGACATCGTCATGAAGCCGCTGTTCGGCCATGGTGGCGCGGCTGTCTTCCGCATCACCCAGGATGACCTCAACTACGGTTCGCTCTACGACTTCTTTGCCGCGACCTTCCGCGAGCCCTGGGTCATCCAGCAGTTCCTGCCCAATGTGAAGCACGGCGACAAACGCATCCTGCTGGTTGATGGCCAGTTCGCCGGTGCGGTCAACCGCGTTCCGGCCGCGGGCGACCTGCGCTCCAACATGGTGCGCGGCGGTGCGCCGACCGACAGTGAGCTGACCGAGCGCGAACGCGAGATCTGTGCGCGCCTCGGGCCTTCGCTGAAGGAGAAGGGCCTGATCCTGGTGGGGATCGATGTCATCGACGGCAACCTGACAGAAATCAACGTCACCGCCCCCACCGGCATCCGCGCCATCCGCAATCTCGGCGGACCGGATGTGGCTGGCATGGTCTGGGACGTGCTGGAAGCGAAGGTGAAGGGCTGAGCTGCCCTTCCCGCCAGCCAGTTCGAATATCCGCTTGACCTCAATTTAAGTTGAGGTTGTAGAGCTTTTTCTCCTTTCAAATCCCAAGGAGAAAAGCATGAAATCGGACACGGAATCCCGGCCTATCTACCGCGTTGACCGCTTTGAAGTGCCGCTTGAGGCGCGCGACGTTCTGCTGGAACGGCTCAATGTCATTCGCGGCCTGCTTCAGAACATTGAAGGGTGCCGCCAGAACCTTGTGCTTGAGCAGCCTTCCGGCGAGGGGATGGCAAAATTCGTCACCTTTGTCGAATGGCAGAACGAAGAGGTCTTTCTGGAGGCAAAAGCCCGGATTGCAGACGAATACCGCAAGGTCGCGTTCGATCCGCAGGCCTTCCTGAAGCAAATCGGCGCAAAGGCGGTCATGGCGAACATGAACGCTGTCTGATGTCTGACGGTACGAACGGGAATACCCGCCTGCGGAGGTCGCGCACACAGCCCGCGCCAAGGCAAAAAAAACCTCCGCATGGGGGTGCGGAGGTATAAAGAGTTTGTGCTTAGACAATGCAACAGAGGGCCTACTCGGCAGCCTCTGTATGTAAAACCCGTTCCGCATGGAATCGTTCCTTGGAAAAACGTGATTCACGTGAAATTTTTCAAGTTTCTACTTCAGGGTGTCGTTATCGTATTGAAAAGACGGGATTAATCCGGCCAAGGACGCTCAAGATTTTTTTCCATTGATACCCGCTGAAACCCCGGATCGCGCTGTCAGCGAGGCGCAACACCCGGAAATGGCGTGACTTTTCGTGTTCCCCTGGGGCATGTCGCTTGGCAGGGCGGCCACTCCTTCGGGCCGTGCAAACAAGATCAAGTCCTGAGCCGGGTCCGGGCTTTGCTGCATCGGAAAAAGAATAATCTGGCCCGCAGGGCAAAACAAAGGCCGCTTTCCCGAAGGACAGCGGCCTTTCAGAAGCAACCTGCAAGTGGGATTATTCGGCTGCTTCAGTCTTGATGACGCCGCGGCGGATCTGGTCTTCCTCGATCGATTCGAACAGGGCGCGGAAATTGCCTTCGCCAAATCCTTCGTCACCCTTGCGCTGGATGAACTCGAAGAAGATCGGGCCGATCACGGTCTTGGAGAAGATCTGCAGCAGGATCTTGGTCATGCCGCCGTCGATCACACCCTCACCATCGATCAGGATGCCGTGGCGCTTCATCCGCTCGATCGGCTCGTCATGGCCGTTCACCCGGGCATGGGACATCTCGTAATAGGTTTCCGGCGGGCCGGGCATGAATTTCAGGCCGTTGTCCGCCAGAAGGTCCGTGCTCTGGTAGATGTTGTCCGTGCCGACAGCAATGTGCTGGATGCCTTCGCCGTTGTACTTCTTCAGGTATTCCTCGATCTGGCTGGTATCGTCCTTGGATTCGTTCAGCGGAATACGGATCTTGCCGCAAGGGCTGGTGATCGCGCGGCTGACGAGACCGGTGATCCGACCGTCGATGTCGAAGAAATGGATCTGCTTGAAGTTGAACAGGTCGCGGTAGAAGTCCCACCACTTGTCCATGTTGCCGCGATAGACGTTGTGGGTGAGGTGGTCGAGATAATAGAAACCGACGCCCTGCGGCTTGGGGTCGAATTCGCCCAGCCAGTTGAATTCCCTGGAATAGGCCGAGCCTTTGGCGCCGTAGGTATCCACGAAATAAAGCAGCGAGCCGCCGATGCCGACAATTGCCGGAACGTCCAGGGTCTTGTCGTCGCCTTCATAAGGCGTCGCACCTTTGGCAACCGCATGCTCGAACGCCTTTTGCGCATCGACGACGCGCCAGGCCATGGCAGGCGCGCACGGGCCGTGCGTGTCCACGAACTTCATGCCGAAGCTGCCCGGTTCGGCATTCAGCACGTATGTGACGTCACCCTGGCGATAGAGCGTGATGTTCTTGCTCTTGTGCTTTGCAACGGGGAGGTAGCCCATCTTGCGGAACAGTTCGTCCAGCTTTTCCGGTTCCGGATGGGCGAATTCGACAAATTCGAAGCCATCGGTCCCTGCCGGATTTTCAGACGTGATCTGTGCCGGCGGCGCGTCGTGCGGGAACGGTCCCATGAAAGTCCTCCTCGGTAAAACGGGTCATTGCAGCCAGAATGCCGTGAAGGGCGCGCAGTGTGTGTGCAATCCACGTGTTTTCGCGTAAGATGATGCACGAAACATGCAGGATATTTCGGAGTGACGCATGACGATTGCGCTGGATGGCTTTGATGTGAAGTTGCTTGCCGCCTTGCAGAACAATGCCGCCCTCACCAATGCCGAGTTGGGTGACGTGATCGGCCTGTCCGCAAGCCAGGTTTCCAGGCGGCGGCAGAAACTGGAAGAAGCGGGTATCATCCGCCGGTACCGGGCGGCACTGGATCCGGAAGCCCTGGGACTGATGGTGACGGCCTATGTCGGCGTGACACTTGGCGCGCATTCCAGGGAAAACGCCCGCAAGTTTCGCAACATGGTGACCGCCATGCCGGAAGTGCAGGAGGCCCACACGCTGACCGGCGATGTCGATTACATGCTGAAGATCGTGGTGCCGGACCTGAAGGCGCTCAGCCACATCATCAACGACGAGCTACTGCCTCAGGAGGCGGTCCATCATGTGCGCTCGTCCATTGCCATGGAAACACTGAAGGACGACAATCTGCTGCCGCTGAAATGACCGCTCAAAGCCCCAGCCAGCCCATGAGATCGGTCCAGAAATCCTTGCGCAGGCCTTTGAGATCCGGTGCCGGGTTGCCGTACGGGTCCGCCAGGCAGACATCGGAAAACCCGGTCTTGCCCGAGAGAAGACATCGCTCCGGTTCACAGGTGATCGTGTCGGAGAGATAGATCCGTTTTCCCGCAAAGGTCTTGAATGCGAGTTCCGGTTTGTCCTGCCTTGTTCCCGAGGTGAACACATAGGTCGGAAACTCGCTGCCGCGCGGCTGGCCACGGTCCTGGATCGCATGGATGTACAGCAGGCTTCCGGGCGCGTCTTCACGCGAGCAGCCCTTGATGTTGAAGGCATAAAGATTACCGGTCGTGCTTTCGCCTGCATCGGCAAGCGTGCGCGAATAGGCGCTCAGCAGATCCTCCTGCCAGATCTTGCGGTAGGTATCGGCCTCGTCGTTCAGCGACAGGGCATGCGCACTCCCGCTCCCCAAGGTCCCGGCGATGAGGCAGCATCGTAGGGAAAGACTGCGGACTGAGGCGAGGAAGTTCAAGATTGTTCTCGTTGTTGCCTGGAAGACAAGCATTGTGGATTGGAGAAGTGTGACCGAGTGTAACGCAAACTTGCGTCCCTTGCAGAAAATCCCATTTGATAGTGCAACCGTGATTTAAGCCGCTTCACGCGGCAATTTTAAGGAGCCGAATATGTTCGACGCAAAATCCTTGCTGGATCAGTTTCTGGGGACCCAGGGCGGTGGTCAATCCGGCCAGCGCGGGACTGCCCGCAAGGGTGGATCCGGTGATCTCCTGTCCCAGGGCAAGGATTTTCTGTCGTCCCAGGGTGGCGGTCTGGCACTCGGCAGCCTGGCCGGTCTCATGCTTGGCAGCAAGAGCGGACGCAAGCTCGGCAAGAAGGCAGTCACCTACGGCGGCCTCGCACTGGTTGCCGGCCTTGCCTACAAGGCATACCAGGGCCACAAGGCCAATCAGCAGAATGCACCGCGTCCACAGTATCCGGCCGATGATCCGATCCCGCTGGAAGCACCGCGCGGCACCGCCTTCGATCCGTGTGAGCATCCGGGCGGCGAACATCAGGCCGCAATCGCTTTGTTGACGGCAATGATCTCCGCCGCAAAGGCCGACGGTCATATTGATCGCGACGAACAGGACCGGATTTTCGACAAGATCGACGAGGCCGGACTGGACAGCGAGGCGAAGGCGTTCCTGATGGACGAATTGCGCTCGCCGCTTGATCTGGACAAGGTCGTGGCCAGTGCAACCTGTGAGGAGACTGCGGCCGAAATATACGCCGCGTCGCGTCTTGCCATCGATCCGGATCATCCGGCGGAAAAGGCCTACCTGCAGATGCTCGCTGCCCGGCTTGGTCTGGAGGACGGCCTCGTTCAGGAGATCGAATACGCCGTTCGCGAAGCGCAGATGGCGGGATGACCATCAGTAAAGCGTAAATAAAATCGGGCGTCCCGTGACCACAGATCACGGGACGCCCTGAATAACCGGCACATGCCGCGCGGCCGTCGAAAAGGCAAGCCGCGAAGCGAGCCTAAAGGCACGCAGCCCTGTGGGGGAGCTGCACACCACCACTGCCGGCTATTTCCCGGTGTTCTCCTCGATCAGCTCGATGGCGCGCTTGTAAAGCCCTGTGCCGTCCATGCCTTTTTCGTCCATTTCGGCCACCCATTTTTCAATCGTCGGTGCCGAGGCTTCCTTCCAGCGGGCAACTTCTTCCGGTGGAAGGACAATCATAGTCGCCCCCTTCTCGATCGCTTCGTCGCGAGGTTTGGCATCGTCCCGCTGCATCTGGCCACCTGCGAATCCGGACAGTTCAAGACCGGAGTTCTTGTCGATGATCGCCTTCAGGTCGTCGGGCAGTCCGTCATAGGCTGCCCGGTTCATGCCCAGCACGAAGGTTGCCGTGTAAAGAGCATCGTCACCGAAGTCCGTGTGGTTGCTGACGAGTTCGTTGATCTTGAGCGCGCCGGTCACCTCCCACGGCACCACGGTGGCATCGATAACGCCCTTGGACAGGGCTTCCGGAACCGCCGGCACAGGCATGCCGACAGGTGTTGCCCCGAGTGAACTGAACATGTCGTTGGTCACCCGCGTCGGGGCCCGCAGCTTTACGCCGTTCAGGTCGTCGAGCGAGTCGATCGGGTCCTTGGAGTGGATCAGCCCGGGTCCATGCACCCAGAGCCCCAGAACCTTCATGTCCTTGAAGTCCTGGTCCAGCATGGTTTCTTCCGCCAGTTGCCAGAAGGCACGCGACACGGCCTCGGCATTGGTCATGACGAAGGGCAGTTCGAAGACTTCCGTCCTTGGAAAGCGGCCGGGCGTATAGCCAGGCAAGGTCCAGACGATGTCGGCGATGCCGTCGATGGCCTGGTCGACCAGTTCCGGCGGCTTGCCGCCAAGCTGCATGGCGGGGAAATGCTGGAACTCGATCCGCCCGCCCGATTCTTCCTCGATCCTGGCCATCCACGGTTCAAGGATGTTCTTCGGCACACTGGCTTGCGCCGGCAGCATCTGGTGCAGCCGCAGCGTGACCTCCGCTGCCACGGCCTGGCCCGCCGTAAGGCTTAGCGAAAGCGCGGCTACGGCAACCGCTCCCGCGGTGAACGCACCTGCGGCCACCGATCTCATCATCCGGTACTTCGACATGGTTTCCTCCCTTGTTCGAAATCGTTTCCTCACGCCTGCTCGTCCGGCAGATGCACCACCAGTCCGTCGAGCGCACCGGTCAGCCTGATCTGGCAGGACAGGCGGGATGTTTCGCGCAAGTCTGCGGCTGCGCATTCCAGCATGATTTCCTCGCCGTCCGTGCGCGCGCCGGTCTTGTCGCTCCACGCCTCGTCCACGTAGCAATGGCAGGTGGCGCACATCATGGCCCCGCCGCATTCGGCAAAGATGCCATCGACCCCGTGGCTGACAGCCGTTTCCATGACGCTCGCCCCTTCGCTCGCTTTTATGGTCTTCCGGCTGCCGTTCGGCTGGACGAAGGTGATCTGCACCATGCGGTTTTCCTTTCAGCCGGCTCTAACCCGGCCCGGTTGGTTTCTTTTTGTCAGTTCAGTTTGACGGGCAGGTTCAAGGGGCCACGAAAACCGAAACCGCTCCAGACAACGTCTTCGGGCTTGTCCAGCGTCATGCCGGGGAACCGTTCGAACAGCATCGGCAGCATGATTTCCCCGACAGTCCGCCGTGAGATATGGGCGCCGGCACAATGGTGCGGGCCGCTGCCGAAGGCCTGATGGGGCGCTTTCTTTCGAAAGACGTTGAAGGTTTCGCCGTCTTCGTAGAGATCCTCGTCGCGATTCGCCGAGGCCTGGATGGTCATCAGCGTCACGCCTTCGGGAATGTCGATGCCGTCGATTTCCAGGTCCCGCGTCGCCCGGCGAGACGACGCCTGGATCGGCGCGACCCAGCGGACACCTTCCTCGAATGCATCCGCCCAGGCGTCCTGCCGCTTCACTTCCTCAAGCTGGTCCGGATTGGTCAGCAGGCCATAGATGATGGTTGCCAGCGCATCGCGCGGCTCGTTGATGCCGCCACCGATGGCAATCTTGATGTTGGCGTAGATCTGGCTTCTGGGGATCGGGTCGCGGGCATTCAGCATGACGGAGAACGCGGAGTTGTTGGGCTCTGCCAGATGCCGGGCAATCAGGCTGTCGAACACGGCATCCATTTCGGCATTGGCCGCATCGGACCGGGCAAACGGTTCGTCCGCGAAGCCGAAATTGCCGGCGCCGTCGATCAGCACCTGCGACCAGCGCTGCATGTCGGCGTCGCCGACTTCGTCGAGACCCAGGATGTGAGCCAGGATCCGTGCCGCCACCGGTCCGCACAGGTCGGTGAAAAGGTCAACCGTTTCGCCTCGTGGCAGCCGGTCGAGATACTCCGCGGCAATCTTGCGGTAGAGATCGGCCCAGTCTGTCTTGATGACCTTGGGCGAGAATGCCGGCTGCATGGCCATGCGCTCGCGCCGGTGTTCCTCTCCGTCCTTGCGCATCAGCGTGTGGGCCAGAAAGGCGCGCCGCATCGGTGTGACAGGATCGTCCGAACTGTAAAGTTCGGGGTCGTCCTTCACCATCTTGGTGTGTTTCGCCTTGGTCAGAAAGATACGGTTTGCCGCCGGAACCTGAACGATCGGCGTTTCGGCCCGCATCCGCTTGTAGATCGGATAGGGGTCGCGCGTCAGGTCCGCAAGCGTCAGCGTTTCGTCGACAGGTGCGACCGCCATCTGCCTTCTCCTCCCAAATCCGGCACTGACGGCAGGTTAAGCGGGCAGAATAAAATCAGGCAATACGATTGACTTTATAGTTGTCATCGAATTTTTTGATTTTACAAATTGTGGCAAGTGTTCTTGCCGGATCCGGGGGGAAATTGCCGATGCCGGGCGATCCGTTGGAGGTCGATTTTCGGGCGCTGCAGGTCTTGGTCTGGGTGCACCAGCTCCGTTCGTTCACGCGTGCGGCGGAAGAACTCGGCGTCAATCAGTCAGCGGTCAGCTACACGATCAACAAGCTGCGGGACGTGTTTCAGGATCCGCTGTTCGTCCGCCAGGCTCGTCGGCTCCAGCCGACACAACGCTGCGAAGATATCGTCCATCAGGCCAAACGGTTGACGGCCGAGTTCCGGCAACTGGTCGCTCCGCCGGATTTTGATCCGAAGACGGCGGCTCAGACCTTCACCATCGCCTGCAACTTCTATGAACGCGTGCTGATCATTCCGGAAATCGTTCATTTTCTGAAGCGCGAAGCGCCCAACCTGGACCTGGAGATCATCGATGCGTCGGGGATCGGTCACGAGCGCCTGCTGCGCAATGAGGCGGATCTCCTGCTTGGTCCGTTCGAACGGTCGGACCCGCATTTCTACAGGCGCGACCTCTATCAGGATCGCTACGTCTGCCTGCTCGATCCGGAGCATCCGAAAGCCGGAGCGGCACTGAGCCTGGACGATTATCTGGATCTCGACCACGTGCTCGTCACCTACGGCGGTCAGTGGCGGTCACGCTACATCATCGAGCTTGAGCGCATGAACAAGGACTTGAAAGTCGCCCTGCGCGTGCCGAGCCCGGCCGGGCTGGAGCGTCTGGTCGCGGGATCGAACCTCGTCGCCACGGTGCCGGAACGGTTGTCCAGATCAGTTGCGGATGGACTTCATGTGGTTCCCTGCCCGGTGGAGACGTCGGTGACGATCAGCCTTGTGTGGACCACGCTCAACCACCGCGCACCGCTGCATATGTGGGTGCGCGACATGGTCTACCGGCTGAACACACGCGCCCGGAAGGCGGATGATCCGTCTTCCGGGCTGGGTATCTCGCGGTAACAGGCTTTCAGCCGGTCTCCGTCACGCGGGGTTCGGCCCGACATAATGCGACGATGGCCGGATCAACTTGCCGGTTTCCTGCTGTTCCAGGACATGGGCGCACCAGCCCGGTGTCCGGCCGACGGCAAACAGCGGCGTGAACAGGGTCCGGTCGATGCCGATCGCGTCCAGCAGGACGGCGGTATAGAACTCCACGTTGGTTTCCAGCGGCCGGTCGGGCTTGGCAGTTTTCAGTGCGGCAAGCGCTGCCTGTTCGATCTCCTCCGCCAGACGCACTTTCGGGTTCTCAGGCCCAAGCAGGCGCAGCCCTGCCTTCAGGACGTCCGCGCGCGGATCCCTTGTCCTGTAGATCCGGTGACCGAAACCCATCAGCCGCTCCTTGCGTGCCAAGGCTTCGCCGATCCAGGCAGCTGCGTTTTCCGGACTGCCGATAGCATCGATCATGTCCAGCACAGGGCCCGGCGCGCCGCCATGCAGCGGCCCGCTGAGGGCGCCCATCGCACCGAGAACGGCCTGTTTCAGGTTCGCCTGGGTCGAGCCAATCACGCGCGCCGTGAAGGTGGAAGCGTTCAGCCCGTGATCCAGGATTGTCACCAGATAGCGGTTGAGCGCGGCGGCATGGTCGGCAGGTGGCAGCTCGCCGGTCAGCATGCGCAGAAGATCGGTTGCGGTCTCCAGGGTGCTGTCCGGTGCGATCGGCGTCTGTCCCCTGGCAATCCGGTGAGACGCAGCCAGAAAGACGGGCAATGCGCCGCTGATCGCGATCGCGTCGGGCAGGCCGGTGGACATCGGCAAGGCAGCCAGGCCCAGCTGCATGCGTTCATAAACGCCGAGGCTGGAAGGGGCAGCTTCAAGAACCGGCATGACGGCAAAGGCGGCCCTCCGGGCTTCACCGAAAGCCTCACGCAGGGACGAGGCCTCAGGCATCTGGAAATCCTGCCACAGATGCCGGACGGCTTCCTCGAAGCTCAGCTTGCCGGCCAGATCTTCGATATGGCGGCCATAGAGGATGAGGACACCCTTTTGGCCGTCGACATGGCTGAGCATGGTGGTGGCGGCAACAACGCCCTCCAAACCGGCTATCGGGTCCGGCGTCATCCGGGCGGGGTTCGGCGCTTCGGTCATGGCTATCTCCTTTTCTTTCCCGGTCAGATAGAAAGAGAAGATTGCATTGATCAATGTTGATAATTAAAATCAATGTATGAGTAAGCCGATCTACCTGTCCGCCCGTGAAGCCGCTGCCGAACTTGGTGTTCAGCCCGCGACTCTCTACGCCTACGTCAGCCGGGGGCTGATCAATTCCGTTGCCGGCCCAGGCAAGCAGCGCCGCTACGACGCGGTGGATGTGCGCCGCATGAAAGGCCGCAAGGCTGCCGACGACTACTCCGGTGCCCGGCCCTTGACCGGCGACCCGGTGCTGGAAACCGAACTGACGCTGATTTCGGAAGCCGGTCCGGTCTATCGTGGCCGGCCGGCGGTCGATCTGGCGCAAACCTCCACGCTTGAAACCGTTGCGACCCTACTCTGGGCGTCGCAGGAAGACCCGTTTGCCGAAAGCGCTCCATTGCCCCCGCCCGACCTGCCGGAGGGACTTGCGCCTCTGGACCGGCTGATGGTCGCCCTTGCCGCCTGGCCGCTGCAGGACAAGGCCGCCTACACGCAGGCACCCAAGCTTCTGCAGGTGAAAGGCGCTGCCCTGCTGCGCTACGCGGTTGCAGCTCTCCTCAACGCAGATCCGGTCGACGTGCCGATCCACACGCAGATTGCCAATGCTTTCGGCGTGTCGTCTTCGGCGAAGAACGTGATCCGGGCGGCGCTGATCCTGTGTGCCGACCACGAGCTCAACACCAGTGCCTTCGCGACGCGCTGCGCTGCCTCCACCCGGGCGCCCCTTCACGCGGCGCTCATTTCCGGTCTGGGGGCCTTTGCCGGTCCGCGCCACGGTGCTGCATCCGACAGGACAACGGCATGGCTGTCCGATGTCGGGCCGGACACCGACATAGAAACCCTGCTTTCGGACCGGTTGAGCCGGGGCGAGCCCCTGCCCGGCTTCGGTCACACAATCTACCGCGGTCCGGATCCGCGCGCCGCTTGCCTGCTCGACGTGCTTTACCGCAGCGAGCCCGCGCATCCCTTCGTTCAGCGTCTGCCGGGTTTGATTACGGTTGCGCGTGACCTGTTTGGCGAAGCGCCGAACATCGATCTTGCCCTGGCGGCCACACAAAAGACCTATGACCTGCCGAAGGACGCCGGCAAGATCATCTTCTGCGCTGCCCGCATGACCGGATGGATCGCTCATGCACTGGAGCAATATGCGGCGCCGGAACAGATCCGGCCTCGGGCCGCCTATGTCGGCGAGCGACCGGAATAAGCCTGGTCACATCTGCGGGATGCTTGTATCGGGGCGTCTTTGCGACTACTTGTAACGGGCACCTTCGAGGTGCGTCCCATGGAGATTGGATGTCAGAGATTGCGTGAGCAGGCTCTCTGAAGATCAGAGAGCCTTGAATACATGAACCGGTGCCTTGGCGGGCGCCTGATGACGTGTGTTTAATTCACGAGACAATCCAATGGTACGGAACTATTCCGACTTTTTTCCCGCACGCCCCGGAAACGATGGGCCGGACAAAAACACTTCACGGCTTCTTTCACTTGGCTGGCGGCCCTATTTTGCACAACAGATCAGCTCCGACGAGCTGACGGCAACACCGCCCGTCCGTGTTGTCGAGGTCCATCGAAACGCGTTTCACGTGGTCGGCGAAGGGCTTGACGAAGTGATCCTGCCTGTCAGGAACGCCACGGTAGGCGACTGGTTGCTGCTGGACCGCGCTCATCCGCCATCAAGCCGGGTGCTGGAGCGGCAGAGCCTGCTCAAGCGCCGTGCACCCGGAACCGATCGACAGATCCAGCTGATCGCAGCCAACATCGACACGGTGTTCGTGGTGTCTTCCTGCAATCAGGACTTCAATATTGCCCGGCTGGAGCGGTACATCGCGCTTGCGTTCGAAGCCGGTATCGATCCGGTGATCGTCCTGACCAAGTCGGATCTGGCGAGCGATCCGGAAAACTATGTCGATCAGGCTCGGACGATTTCGAACTCGGTTCCGGTCGTGACGCTGGACGCGCGCGGCGATGAGCCGGGTTTGAAACTCGCGGCCTGGTGCAAGCCGGGCAAAACAGTTGCCTTCCTTGGCTCTTCGGGCGTCGGCAAGTCGACGCTAACCAACGCGCTTTCAGGCACCGAGGACATAGCCACTCAGGCTATTCGCGAAGACGATGCCAAGGGCCGTCACACGACGACCCACCGGCAACTTCACGTGGTTCCAGGCAGCTGTCTGGTGCTGGATACACCGGGCATGCGTGAACTGCAGCTGACGGATGTGGCAGCCGGTATCGATGATCTGTTCTCGGATCTGAACGAACTGGCATCCCGTTGCCGTTTCAATGACTGCCGGCACGAGACGGAGCCCGGTTGCGCCGTTCAGGCCGCGCTGGCGGACGGCACCCTGGAACCTGGCCGGCTGAACAGGTGGCGAAAGCTGAAGGCGGAAGAAGCCTTCAACTCTGCAAGTCTGGCGGAGCGCAGATCCAAGGACCGGGCATTCGGCAAGATGGTCCGAAGCGTCATGAAGCAGAAGAAGCAGAAAACCTGGGGTCCGGAGTAGCGGGTCTGGAAGGCCAAGGCTTACGTAGTTGCTGACATCCGGAGCCGGGCTGTGCCCGGCCCCGGATCAATGCTTTCCAGCGCACCCGGAGTTGGCAAGCAGCTTGGTCACAGTGTCAGCCGCATGTGGACGATCCGCTTGTCGCCGCGCTGTTCCTCATGGGTTTCCGCGAAGCCCGCACGCTGGTACCAGGCCCGGTTTTCGGTCATGAGCACGTTGGTATAGAGCCGGATTTCGCTCAGCCCGATGTCCGCTGCCCGCCGCCGCGCCCAGTCGAGCAGCTGCCTGCCACGGCCCTTGCCCTGCTCTTCCGGATCAACGGCAATGCTTTCGATCAGGAGATGGTCCGGATGCCGGATCAGAACGAGGCTGGCGGCAAGAGAGGTGCCGGAGCGGAGCACCCAGACGTCGTCCTGCCGTATATGCGCGGCATAATCGGCGGTCATTGGCACGGGCACGGCGTTGATGACCGGGATATAATGCGCATAGGCCCGCCGGGCGAGTTCGGTCATTGCGACTGCATCACCCGGGTTTGCCTGGTCAAGGCCTTCGGAAACTTGTTGGGCGTCCATTACGGATCAGGGCCTTGTTTTCATGAAGGATTCGAAATCGGGAATTCCTTCCGGCATGGTTTCGGTCCTGTCGAAACAGCCGAACGTGCCACCGTCTTTCATGTCTTCGGCAGCAGCAATGAAGGCGCGGTAGGCAAGCCGTGCCAGACCTGCCCCGATGGAGACACGCGTAACGCCCATGTCGCCCAGTTCCTTGCGGGTCAGGTGGAAGTTCTTGCGCCCGGCCAGGACGTTCATCGGCGCTTTCACGGCGGCCAGAACGGCGGCAATCTGTTCCTTGTCCTTCAGCTCCGGTGCATAGACGCAATCGGCACCCGCCTCTGCAAAGGCGTTAAGGCGCTTGATCGTCTCGTCAAGTTCATGCTGCGTCTGGACGGGCCCTTCACTGCGGGCAGTGAGAACGAAATCCGGGGCCAGCCGGTTCTTGGCATCCACCGCCGCCTTGATCCGCTCCACCGCCAGCTCCAGATCGTAGTAGGGACGTTTCGGATCGGTCGTGTAATCCTCGATTGAGCAGCCGGCGAGGCCGACCTCGATCGCCCCCTTGACCGTTGCCACCACATCGTCCGGGCTGTCGCCGAACCCGTTCTCCAGGTCACCGTTCACCGGCACGCTGGTCGCGGCAATGATGTCGGCGGCATGTCCGAGCGCATCGTCGCGTGAGATCAGCCCTTCGGCATCCTTCACGCCTTGCGTCCAGGCATATCCGGCGCTGGACGTGGCCATCGCGTCAAACCGCAACCCGTCCAGGATGCGGGCTGTGCCGATATCGAAGGGGTTCGGCATCAGGAAAGCACGCCCTTTTTCGTGAAGAGCTTTGAAGGCGGCACGGCGTTTGGCTGCGGTTGGCATGGCCGGATCTCCCTTGAGGTGTATTTCGCAAAGATTACCGTTAAAGTTTAAATCGGCAATGCGATCCCTTTATGATGGGTGCGATGTTGCTCAGGTAAGATCCAGTTTAGCCATAATCGGGGCGCCAGTTTGGAAAAACCGTGATTCCAGCGAAACGCCTTGTCTTTGCGTTCGCGGCGCCGTTTGATGGTGAAAGCGCCAGCAGGCAGATCCAGGGAGGTTGCCATGCCGGAAGATCCCACGACACTTGCAGATTTCAACGACCCGATAACAACGGTTGACCAGCTCGAAGCCCATGCCGGAACCGCGCCCGAAAAGGTGAGGGTAAAGGAGATCAAGGCACTGGACGACCTGTGCAGGCAGTTCATTGCACGATCCCCCTTCTGCCTGATCGCGACGGTTGATCCGGAGGGTGTGATCGATGTGAGTCCCAAGGGGGACCCGGCCGGTTTTGTCACCGTCTTGAGCGACACAGTGCTGGCGATCCCCGACCGCCCCGGAAACCGCCGCCTCGACAGCTACCACAATCTGCTGAAGGACCCGCGCGTCGGACTTATTTTCCTGATCCCGGGCAAGGGCGAGACCTTGAGGGTGTCGGGCAGAGCCCGCATCGTCGGGGATGCCTGGTTGCTGGAGCGGATGCAGGTGGAGGGCAAACAGCCGTCGATGGCGCTGGCAGTGGAGATCACCCGGGCATTCATGCATTGCCCGAAGGCCATGGTCCGCTCGAAGATCTGGCAACCGGAAAGCTGGCGCAACGCTGATGATCTGGGCGACATCGGCGATGCGATGATCCGGCATGGCAAGCTGAAACAGACCCCGGAGGCGCTTTTGGAAGAAGCCACCTCCGAAGGCTTGCTCAGGCTTTATTGATCAGGTCCATGCGGTGCGTGAAACCCTTGCCGCGTAGCAGCCGCGGCGAGCAAAATGCAGGTGAATATAGTCGACTTGCGGATTGTCGAAGAACGTCCGGATGACACCTTCCAGCTCACGGCCTTCAACGACTTCCGCGTCGATCATCTCGTGGGCCCGGTTGAAGGCTCGTGCAGACAGCAGGCGCTTTGCCACGACTTCCGGGATCGTGTCCGGGGCCGGATGGTTTTCCTTCGCGCCATCGGCGACAAAGATCGCATGCCGGGAGCGGTAGGGCGTTTCGCCTGGTTGATGTTCGAAATTGAGCAGGTAAACCCGGGTTCCCGGGGCTGCATCGGCAAGTGACACACGACAGGGAAACGCGCCGTCCGAAATGTGCACCTGAATGCCCTTCTGCGCGAGTTCCGTGTCACTCAGGCTGCTCAAATGTGCAAACTCGGTGGCGGGAAGAGGCTCGATCTGAAACATGGTGTTGTCTCCTCAATGGTTGTGAGAAGACCCTAGGCGGCTCAAAACGCCCAAACGACCCGATTTGCGAGCGGGAAAATATTTTCCCGCTGCCGGTCTTTCAGGCCGGGTTTTTGACACCTGCCCGGCGTGCCATACCCAGGGAAACCGGCGCGGTTTCTTCAAAGCCGAATTGGGCATAAAGCGCATTGGCCGGAACATCGGCGATCAGGCTGACATAGGTCGAGGGCGGGAATGCGCTTTCGATATGGGCAGTCAGGGCTGCCATGATGCGCTTGCCAAGGCCCTGCCCCTGGTAGGCGGGCAAAACCGCGATATCCGTCACCTGGACAAAACAGCCGCCGTCACCGATGAGACGCCCCATGCCGATCGCTTCATCACCGTCATATAGCATCACGCAAAACAGGCTGTTCTTCAGCCCGATTTCCGCCGCGTCCCTGCCGTAGCCGCTCAGCCCGGAATCGACCCGCAGGCGCAAATAGGTATCGATGTCGGGGACCTGGGTCTTCAGCGAGATTGTCATGCAGTGTCCTGGAATCGGCTGCAACAAGGAGGGAACGCGAGCCTAGCCGATCGCACCGGCGCTGGCCATCGGAATAGACATGCTCTAGCCGGACAGGGGCTTTTGACCCCAGGCACGCTGCTTTGCATCGAAGGCTCAAGACAAACGACATCTTGCGTTCCTGCGGTGTTCTAACCGATAACGGCAGGTGGCTGACAAAATTCGGCCACGTACCGGAACGAGAAGACTGAGCAGACGTGGATTTTTTCAATCTCCAGCCCGGGGAATGGCAGGCCCTTCTCTTGACCCTCAAGGTCGCGTCTGCCGCCCTCGCTGTCGCGCTGCCGCTTGCCGTTCTGATGGCCTTCGTACTTGCCCGCTACCGGTTCGCCGGCCATGGCGCCGTCAATGCTCTTGTGCATCTGCCGCTCGTCTTGCCACCAGTGGTCACGGGCTACGTGCTGCTGCTGACCTTTGGCCGCAAGGGGCCGGTCGGATCGTTTCTGGACAGTGTCTTCGGTGTCACCTTCGCCTTCAATTGGACCGGTGCAGCGCTTGCTGCCGGTGTGATGGCTTTTCCGTTGATGGTCAGGCCGATCCGTATTTCCTTCGAAGCCGTGGACCCGAAACTGGAAGAAGCGGCCAAGTCTCTCGGTGCCCATCGCCTGACCGTCTTTCTGACGGTCACCCTGCCTCTTGCCCTGCCGGGAATTCTCGGTGGCGCGATCCTGGGTTTTGCAAAGGCCATGGGCGAATTCGGTGCGACCATAACCTTCGTCTCCAACATTCCGGGGGAGACAAGAACCCTGTCTCTGGCGCTCTATACCGCTACCCAGACCCCGGGTGGAGAACTGGCTGCCTTCCGCCTGACACTGATTGCGGCCTTTGTCGCCTTCGCGGCGCTGATCGCCTCGGAAGCACTGGCGCGCCGATTGCGCGCGCGCATGGGGGGCGGTCATGCTTGATGTCGACATCACCGGCCGTGTCGGTCAGCTCGATCTTGAAGCCCGGTTCAACAGCCGTGGCGGGGTGACATCGCTTTTCGGCCAGTCGGGGGCCGGCAAGACAACGCTCACCAACATGATCGCCGGGCTGATCAAGCCGCTCAGCGGACATATCACCGTCAACGGCACGACCCTTTTCGACGCGAACAAGAATATCAACCTCTCGGTTCAGGCACGCAGGATCGGTCACGTCTTTCAGGACGCCCGGCTGTTTCCGCATCTCAGCGTTGCCTCGAACCTCACCTATGCGCGCTGGGCGGGCCGCAGGCCTGGAACCCGGGACATGGCCGAAGTGGTCGATCTGTTGGGGTTGGGCGGCCTCCTGGAGCGAAAGCCCGGAACTCTTTCTGGCGGCGAGAGGCAACGGGTGGCCATCGGGCGGGCGCTTTTGTCGGACCCGCGGCTCCTGATCATGGACGAGCCGCTGGCCAATCTCGATCAGGCGCGGCGAAACGACATTCTTCCCTATCTGGACCGTCTGTGCGTGGAAGCGGGAATCCCGATCCTCTATGTCAGCCATTCCATCGAGGAAGTGGCGCGCCTGTCCAACACGCTCGTGATCCTGTCGGATGGACGCACGCCCGCCTTCGGACCAGTGGCCGACATGCTCGCGAGGACCGATCTGGGCCGGGCAACCGGCCGTCACGAGGCCAGTGCGCTGCTGGAAGGTACCGTCACCAGATGTGACCCGGACTGGGGCCTGACCGATGTCGATATCGGCGGAGCCACACTGCAGATACCGGATATGGCAGCCGTGCCGGGCGATGCGGTGCGCCTGCGCATCCGGGCCAGGGACGTTGCCCTGGCAGTCAAACCGCCGGAGGGCCTGTCCATCCGCAATGCCTTCGCGGCGACAATCCGCAGTATTTCAAGTGAAAGCGGTCCCTATGCGGAAATCCTTTGCTCCGTCAGCGGACAGGTGCTGCGTGCCCGCATCACCCGCGCGTCCGTTGCCGACCTTGATCTCCACACAGGCAAGGACGTCACGGTTCTGATCAAGAGCGTTGCCATTGACCGGCGCCAGCGCGCACCGGCCCTGTCGGACACGGCTACCGGGGAGGATTTCGCTGGATAAGGCTCCCGCTTCACGCGGCGCGCGGCTTGTTTATACTGACGCGATGTTGCGCAAGACCAAGCGCCGGACCTGGCGCAGGCTGAAGATCGGTATCGGAGCGGCGGCGATCCTGTCGACGGTCGCATTGATGTGGCTGACCGGGCTTGCCAGCTTGCGGATCACGCTTGCGGAGGTGGAAACCGGTGCGCGGGCCAATCTTGCGGTTCAGACCGCCGTTCTCGAAAGACTTCTCGACAAGTTCCGCCTGCTGTCGCCGCTGTTGGCACGTGGTCCGGATATCGGTCAGTTGCTGATGAGCACGGGCAGATCTGGAGACCCTGGCATCGCCGCGATCGCTGCCGGTATGTCGGGCGCGGAAGAGATCTGGCTGATGGACAGGCAAGGCAATGTCGTGGTCTCCAGCCAGGATGGTGTGCCGACGGGCTCCTTCGGCGGGGCGGAACGCATCGGACATGCCTTCGAACAGGCCCTTCAGGGCCAGCTCGGCCGGCAGCTCATCCCCGGTACGCCAGAGGCCGCATCGAACTATGTCTTCGCCTCGCCCTTGCGTCGTGGCAGCTCCATCGTCGGCGTGATTGCCGTCCGGGTCAGTCTGGAAGACGTCGAGCAAGCCTGGGCACTCAGCAAGGAACCGCTGGTCGCGCTGGATGGCAGTGGCCGGATTGTGGTCACCAATGTTCCCGCATGGCGCGGCAAGCGGATGGACGAGCTTTCTGTCGGCCGGGATATCGCCGACATGTCGGTGGCGGAACGCATCGAGGTCCTGCTGCCGGCAACGCCGTCTCCCTACTATTACCTGCAATTGACCGAGAACTTGGCCGTTCTCGGTTGGCAGGTCAGAACGCTTGTGACGATCGAGGATGCCCGCCAGCGATCCGGCTGGGCCATGCTGGTCGCGCTTCTGGTCTGTGTGATCGCCGCCGGAGGTATCGCCATCCTGATTGTCAGGCGGGAAGAATTCGTGCGCCAGGAACGGCGCAACCGGGCGAGCGCACTGCGCCTGGAGCGCCGTGTGCAATCACGGACTGCGGATCTTCGCCGCACCAACGTCCTTCTGGAACAGGAAGTGCGCGAGCGCGAACAGGCTGAAGCCGATTTGCGTTTGGCCCAGGCCGAACTCGTGCAGGCAGCCAAGCTGGCAACGCTCGGCCGGATGTCTGCGGCTCTCAGTCACGAGTACAACCAGCCACTGGCAGCTATCCGTTCCGATGCCGAAGTGGCAGGCATGCTGATCGAGCGGGGGCGTGCGGACGAGGCCCTCGGCAATCTCTCGCGAATCGAAGGCATGGTCAGCCGCATGGCCGAAATCGCCAAGACGCTGAAAGGCTTCACGCGCAAGTCGGGCACCGACATCAAGCCCGTGTCCCTGCGTCAGGTGATCGACGAGGCAACGCTTCTGCTGCAGCCACATATCAAGCAGAGCAAGGTGCGTCTCGATCTGGCGCTGCCGACGGAGGATATCATCGTCAAGGGCGGGCGCATCCGCCTGGAGCAGGTGGTCATCAATCTCCTGTCCAACGCTCTGGATGCCGTCAGTGGCAATGCCGCATCGCTTGCCATGCCCGAAGTGCGCCTGGAACTGAGGCAGGAAGGCAGCGAAGCGGTTCTGACCGTCAGTGACAACGGCACAGGCATTGATGCCGATGTGCTGCCGCAGATCTTCGACCCGTTTTTCACCACCAAGGATGTCGGCGCCGGGCTCGGGCTGGGCTTGTCGATTGCCTACAAGATCGTTCATGACTTTTCCGGATCGCTGAAAGCGGCGAATCGCGACGGTGGCGGTGCGGTGTTCACCATGCGCCTGCCGGTGGCCGATGAGCATGTCCTTGCAGCGGAATGAAATGAGATAGGCGTTAATGGACCAGGCGACCGTCCTACTGATTGACGATGAAGCGGACCTGCGTGGCTCCTTGAGCCAGGGGCTGGAGTTGTCCGGTCAGGCTGTGTTTGCAACCGGTGAACCGGAAGAAGCCCTGGAACGGGTCAACCGCGGGTTCTACGGCGTGCTTGTTACAGATATTCGCATGCCCGGGACGGACGGGTTTCAGGTCATGAAGCGGGCCTTCGAGATCGATCCCGCCCTGCCCGTGGTGCTGATCACCGGCCATGGCGATGTGCCACTGGCGGTCGAGGCCATGCGCGCCGGTGCCTATGATTTCATGGAAAAGCCCTTTTCCGTTTCGCGCCTTGCCTCCGTGGTGGAACGCGCGCTCGACAAGCGCCGGCTGGTGCTGGAAAACCGAAAGCTGCGCGAGGAACTGGCAGACCGAACGGGCCTGGAAAGCCGTCTCGTGGGGCGCACCGCCGCCATGGAACTGCTTCGCCGCAATGTCACGGCCCTGGCGGCAACCGATGCCGATGTGCTGATCCTGGGGGAGACCGGCTCCGGCAAGGAGGTGGTCGCCCGGGCACTGCATGACGAAGGCCCCCGCAAGGAAAAGCCTTTCGTCGCCCTCAATTGCGGGGCGCTTCCCGCCGAAATCATCGAATCTGAACTCTTCGGCCACGAGAAGGGCGCCTTTACCGGTGCCAGCGGACAGCGCATCGGCAAGCTGGAACATGCCCATGGGGGCACCGTGTTTCTGGACGAAATCGAATCCATGCCGCTGGAACTGCAGGTCAAGCTGCTGCGCGTGATCGAGACCCGGACAATCGAACGGCTCGGCTCCAACAAGGCGATCGAACTGGATGTGCGCTTCATCGCGGCCACCAAGGAAGACCTTGAGGCCGCCGGCAAGGAAGGCCGGTTCCGGCTGGACCTGTTCTACCGGCTCAATGTCGTCAACGTTGCCATTCCACCGTTGCGCGACCGGCTGGAGGATATCCCTCTCTTGTTCCGGCATCTGGCGGTGGAAGCCCGGGCACGCTACCGGCGCGAGATCCCGGACATCAACGAGGAATATCTCGCCGAGCTGATGGCGCGGGACTGGCCGGGCAACGTCCGCGAGTTGCGCAATGTCGCCGACCGTTTCGTGCTCGGTGTCGAGCTGGTCAACGCGCCCAGCAGCGGGGCCGGATCCACCTTGTTCGAACAGGTCGCGACATATGAACGGGCGTTGATCGTCGCCGAACTCAAGCGCAACGACGGTGCCATCAAGCCCACTTACGAGAACCTTGGGCTCTCGCGAAAGGCGCTTTACGAGAAGATGCGCAAATACGGTCTCGGCAAGGACGAAGCGCTTTCCGTCTGACAATGACCTGATTTCCTTGCCATCCCGGCTCGCTGGGCGGGTTGGCAAAACGAATGGCCGAAAAAAGTTTCGGGCCGGTGTCACAAATCGCTGCACCTGGTCGTCAACCCTGTGTCACACCCTGAAACCTGAATGGAAGACACGCCAATGACGACCTCTAATGCCATCAATCACTACGAAAATGTCCCCGATATCGTGAAGCGTTTCGTCGCTGCCAGCGGTGAGATCGGCAAGGCAGGGCTGGAGCCGAAACTGCGGCACCTGATCGATCTGCGTGCATCGCAGATCAACCAGTGTGCCTATTGCGTGAAGATGCACACCCAGGAAGCGCTCGACGCGGGCGAGACCCAGGAGCGTTTGCAGCGCCTGACGGTCTGGCGGCACGTTGATGACTACACGCCGGCGGAGAAGGCTGCCTTTGCCTGGACGGAAGCCTTGACCAGTCTTCAGGTCGATACGAACTATGAGGCATTGCGCGGTGAATTGCGCCGCCACTTCGATGACGCCGAGATCAGTGCGATCACCGCCGCGGTCGCGATGATCAATCTGTGGAACCGGGTACAGGTATCGAACCACTGACATGAGTGACGCTCCAGGCATCGATGTTTTCGAGACGGTACGCCCGAAGCTGATGGGGCTGGCCTATCGCATGCTCAGCTCCATGGCGGATGCCGAGGATGCGGTTCAGGACACATACCTGAAGTGGCAATCCACGGACCGTGCTGGCATCCTGAATCCTGAAGCATTCCTCACCACGGTCTGCACCAATTGCTGCCTGGACACTCTCAAGGCCGCTCACAGGAAACGGGTCGACTATGTCGGCCCGTGGATCCCCGAACCGCTTCAGTTCGAAAGTGGCTCGGACCCGGAGACCGACCTGGACAGGGCACAATCCCTGACGACAGCGTTCCTCCTGCTGCTGGAGCGCCTCAGCCCGAAGGAGCGCGCCGCCTACCTGCTGCGCGAGATTTTCGCAAAGCCGTATGACGAAGTTGCCGAAACTCTGGGGGTTACCGAACAGGCCTGCCGCCAGTTGGTGTCCCGCGCAAGCAGACATGTGCAGGGTCCGACCTCCCGTTTTGTTCCTCCAGCCGATCATCAGGACCGGATCCTGTCTGCCTTTCTCACCGCAATTGAAACAGGATCCACGGACCACCTGACGGGCCTTCTCGCCGAAACCGTACAACTCCAGTCCGATGGTGGCGGCAAGGCAACGGCCATGAGCCGGATCCTGGAAGGCGCGGACGAAGTCGCTCGCTACGCGGTTCTTATTCTTGGCCGCCTCTGGGAGCCCTGCCAGATCAAGATACTGGATCTGAATGGAACGCGTGGCCTCGTCATGTTCTACGGCGATGAGATCGTGACAGCCGTGATGTTCGCCTATGACGCCGATGGACGGCTGGAGCGTATCTACAACATGCGCAATCCGGACAAGCTGGCACGCCTGAAGGTCAAGCTTCGACACGACCGGTCTTCAGGCGCTATCTGGCACTGATAATTCGGCGCTTTACGGCTTAAAATATGATGTAGCAGGCCTGAAATGTGTCGGTTTCGACACATCTGGTTTGATGCCATGTGTCTGACTCGACCCATAAACGAAAGTCTCTCCCGACCAGGTTCATTTGAAACTTTTTGTTAACCTGCAGAAATCGGCGCTTTTTGTTGTTCTTCCGGCACTTGGCACGGACTTTGCCAATAGGGTGCCGACCAGCCACCACGCTGTCCGGCCCGAATGGCCGTCATACTGAAATGTCTGGGAGGACATCCGATGAAAAAATTCGCTCTCGCCGCAGCTACCGCGGCGTCTCTGGCCCTGTCTGCGAACGCTTATGCGGCTGACGACTGCAATGACGGTGAAATCGTCATCAAGTTCAGCCACGTGGTTGCCGCAACCGGCCACCCGAAAGGCGACGCTGCCACGCTGCTGGCGGAACGCGTCAACGACGAGATGAACGGCAAGGCCTGCATGCAGGTGTTCCCGAACTCTCAGCTGTTCGACGACGACAAGGTAATGGAAGCCCTTCTGCTCGGCGATGTTCAGCTTGCTGCGCCGTCGCTTTCCAAGTTCGAAGCCTACACGCTGAAGTTCCGCCTGTTCGACCTGCCGTTCCTGTTCCAGGATCTGGACGCCGTCGAGCGCTTCACCACCGGTGAAAACGGCAAGGAACTCCTGAACTCCATGACCGACTACGGTTTCCAGGGCCTCGGCTACTGGAGCTCCGGCCTGAAGCAGTTCTCCGCCAACAAGCCGCTGCTGGTTCCGGACGACGCAAAAGGCCTGAAGTTCCGCGTGCAGACCTCTGACGTGGCTGTTGCCATGATCGAAGCCATGGGCGCCAACGCTCAGAAGCTGGCCTTCAAGGAAGTCTACGGCGCACTGCAGACCGGTGTTGTGGACGGTCAGGAAAACTCCTGGTCCAACATCTACACCCAGAAGTTCTTCGAAGTGCAGGACGGCATCACCGAAACCAACCACCAGCTGCTTGCTTACCTGCTCGTCACTTCCGACGAGTGGCTGGACAGCCTGGATCCGGAAGTTCGTGACCAGTTCCTGACCATCGTGGAAGAAGTCACTGCAACCGCAAACGGTAACGTGGCAGCTGCTGAAGCCCAGAACCGCCAGAACGTTCTGGATGCCGGTTCCACCATTCGTGAACTGACCCCGGAGCAGCGCAAGGCATGGGTTGGCGCCATGAAGCCGGTTTGGGACAAGTTTGAAGGCGATATCGGTAAGGACCTGATCGACTCCGCCGTCGCTTCCAACAACGCCAGCTAAGGCTGACCTGAAACAACTCCTGGAAGGGCCGGATCGTCCGGCCCTTCTGCCAAGGTCTCGCGGCCGCCCGCGCAACCATGCCGGCGGACACGCTGATAACCAAGAGGCCAATTCGGGGGAAACGCATGCAACGCGTCGACAATTGGGTCACGCGCTTCGAGGAAGGTGTACTCGCCTTTCTCCTGGCCGCCATGACCATCGTATCCTTCACCCAGGTGGTGGCGCGATACGGCTTTAATTCCGGCTGGACCGGTGCCCTGGAATTCACACGTATCCTGTTCGCCTGGCTGATCCTGTTCGGCATGAGCTATGGCGTCAAAATCGGCTCGCATCTGGGCGTCGATGCGGTCATCCGCCTGTTTCCCAAGCCGGTGTTCCGGGCTGTTGCCGTATTCGGTGCGCTCTGCGGCGTTGTCTATGCGCTGACGCTGCTCTGGTCGGAATGGCTGCACATCTTCGGTCTCGATACCAGAGGCGGCGCGATCGACTATTGGTCCAAGATGTACAAGATCGGCATCGGTCTCGACGACCTGCGCTATCCCGACGCGATCATTGAAACCTTCGGCACGAAAGAGCGTGTTCAACGCTGGATCGCCTATCTGATCCTGCCCATCGGCCTGTTCCTGTTCATGTTCCGCTGCATCCAGGCGGCCTGGCAGATCATTACCGGCGAGCGCGAGATGATGATCGCCGCGCATGAGGCGGAAGACCTCGTCGCTGAAAACAAAGACGTCTTGAAGGACTGAGGCCGGGGCAATGGAAGCAGCTATTCTCTTCATTCTCGTCCTCGGCTTCTTGTTCCTGGGCGTTCCGATCTCCATTTCGCTCGGCTTGTCCAGCGTTCTGGCGATTGCCATCTTCTCCAACGATTCCATCTCGTCGGTGGCGCTGCAGCTGTTCACGGCGTCGCAGAACTACACACTCCTGGCGATTCCCTTCTTCATTCTGGCGTCGGCCTTCATGTCGACGGGCGGTGTTGCCAAGCGCATCATCCGTTTCTCGATCGCGTCCGTCGGTGCGATCCGGGGCGGTCTGGCGATCGCCGGCGTCTTCGCCTGCATGCTGTTTGCAGCTCTGTCAGGCTCGTCGCCCGCAACCGTGGTCGCGATCGGTACCATCGCCATCGCCGGCATGCGGCAGGCAGGCTACACGAAGGAGTTTGCCGCGGGCGTCATTGCCAATGCCGGTACGCTCGGCATCCTGATCCCGCCTTCCATCGTCATGGTGGTCTATGCGGCTGCAACCAACGTTTCCGTTGGCCGCATGTTCCTTGCCGGTGTGGTTCCAGGGCTGATCGCCGGTCTGATGCTGATGATCGCCATCTATGTCATGGCACGCGTCAAGAACCTGCCGGCCCAGCCGTGGCCGGGCTTCAAGGAAATCTGGCATGCCATGATGGAAGCGGCCGTCGGCCTGTTCCTGATGGTTATCATCCTGGGCGGCATCTACGGCGGTATCTTCACCCCGACCGAAGCTGCGGCAGTGGCGGCCGTTTACGCCTGTCTGGTGGCACTCTTCGTCTATCGCGACATGGGCCCGCTCAGTGGCATTCGCTGGGTGCAGGAACAGGACGGCCCTCTGGGACTGGCCGGTTTCAAGACCATCACCTACGGGTTTGCCGCAATGTTCGCCTGGTCGAGCATCGCCGGCATGGTCACGGACAGACAGGGTTTCTACGGCATCGATAGTGCCATTGTCCTGCTGGCTGCGCTGATTGGCTATCCGCTTCTGCGTGGCCGTGTCAGCCCTGCCGAGCTGCCGTCCATCTATGGTATCGGCGCAAAGATCTGGGGTCGGAATATCGGACTGATCGTCTGGAAGTTTCTTCCGGCCATGTTCCACAAGGACACCAAGAAGGTGATGGTGGATGCGGCGAAGACGACCATCATGCTGATGTTCATCATCGTCAACGCCCTGCTGTTTGCCCACGTGCTGACATCGGAGCGGATTCCGCAGGCAATCACCGACTGGATGGTCGGAGCCGGTTTCAACTGGTTCACCTTCCTGATCGCGGTCAACCTGCTGCTGCTGCTTGGTGGTCAGTTCATGGAACCGTCGGGCCTGCTTCTGATCGTGGCGCCGGTGGTCTTCCCGATCGGCATGGAACTTGGCGTCGATCCGGTTCACCTCGGCATCATCATGGTCGTGAACATGGAAATCGGCATGATCACGCCGCCAATCGGGCTCAATCTGTTCGTCACATCGGGGATAACGGGAATGAGTCTGGTGCAGGTGGTCAAGGCGGCAGCGCCGTTCGTGCTCATCCTGCTCCTGTTCCTCATCCTCGTCACCTACGTCCCGGCCCTGTCCACCTGGCTGCCCTACAGCCTGATGGGACCGGAAATCATCACAAACCGGTAACGACCCGGACCATCCAGAAACTCGAACGGCGGGCCTTGCCCGCCGTTTTTTTGTTTGCCGTGCCCGGGAGGAAGCCTTCACGTCCTTCACCGGGCCTCATCCCCGCCACCTCATCCTGAGGAAGGCCAAAGGCCTGTCTCGAAGGATGGGCGGCACACTCCGAAACAAGCGGCCCATCCTTCGAGACACCCGGCTGTACCGGGCTCCTCAGGATGAAGCTGATGGGAATGGGGGAGTGGTGATCGTGGAACAAAAAAAGCCGGCCCTGTTGGGACCGGCTTGAAAAGGTCTGCTGTAAAGGCTTGCTTAGACGATGCTGCCGAGTTTCATGGCAACGCTCATGTCACCTTCCACCTGCATCTTGCCGCCCATGAAGGCAGCAGTCGGGTTCAAATCACCCGAGAGAAGGTCACCGAGGTCTTCGGCGGACATCTTGATGGTGCAGTCTGCCTCGTCATCTTCGTTGGAAACGCTGGAGCCTTGCAGGAAGATGATACCCGTTTCCCCAAGATCGAACTTGACGGATTCTTCAATGCCGCCATCGGCAACCTTAGCGCGGACACCTTCGGTAAGCTGTTCCAAGGACATGTCGTTTTCTCCCGTTTGAATTGGGCCGGAGCCCGTCTTTGCCCTCTTGAAGCATGACGTTTACGTAATCGTCAAGTAGAAATCTGTGTCGAAAGAGATACGCCGCCGGGAGCGTTTCGCCACACGCTCCGTCATCCCATGGCTTCACCATGGGATCCATGTCGTTTCACCGGCAGTGCGGCCGCCGTGATCATCGCATGGATTGCCGGATCAAGTCCGGTAATGACAGAGAATTTCAACATTTCGCGGTGCCAGAGGCAATCCAACTGACAGGATCGTCAGATCAATGATTGTCCCGTGGCAGCCCCTTGGTATGCGCGACGTCCTGGTATTTAACCGCCGGCTCCAGAACCATGCCCTTGTCGAACTGTCCGATCATGGCGCGCTGGATCTCCTGCCAGGGTGTCTGGCTCTCCGCAATCTTGAAGCCGCCCGCCGCTTCAAGGTCCGTGCGACGTTGTGCAAGCTCCTCATCGGAAATCAGGATGTCGGCAGTGCCTTTCCTCAGATCGATGCGCACACGGTCCCCGCTTTTCAGAAGCGCGAGTCCACCCATGGCGGCAGCTTCCGGTGATGCGTTCAGGATCGACGGCGAACCGGATGTGCCCGACTGACGGCCGTCGCCGATGCAGGGCAGGGATGTAATCCCGCGTTTGATCAGGGCTGCGGGTGGCTGCATGTTGACCACCTCGGCACCGCCCGGATAACCGATCGGGCCGGTGCCCCGGATGAACAGCATGCAGTGCTCATCGATCTCAAGGTCCGGATTGTCGATGTTGTCGTGGTAATCCTCCGGCCCTTCGAACACAACGGCACGGCCCTCGAACGCTTCCGGATCGTCCGGATTGGAGAGATAGCGGTCGCGGAACTCTTCCGAGATGACGCTGGTCTTCATGATGGCGCTGTCGAACAGGTTGCCCTTCAGGTTGATGAAACCGGCCTTGTCTTTCATCGGATTGTTGAAGGGCTTGATGACATCCGGCAGGTCTGTGACGACACCGTCGCAATTGTCGCCGATGCCCTTGCCGTTGACGGTGAGCGCGCCCGGATGCGGCAGCTTGCCGTTTCGCATCAGCTCCGCCACGACAGCAGGCACGCCGCCTGCGTGGAAGTAATCCTCGCCGAGATATTCTCCGGCTGGCTGCAGATTGACCAGCAGCGGCACGTCATGGCCGATCTCCTGCCAGTCGTCGTTGTCCAGCTCCACACCCAGATGGCGGGCAATGCCGTTCAGGTGGATCGGTGCATTGGTCGAACCGCCGATGGCCGAGTTGACGACAATGGCGTTCTCAAATGCTTCGCGGGTCATGATGTCGGAGGGTTTCAGATCCTCGCGTACCATGTCGACAATGCGTTTGCCGGTCTCGTAGGAAATTGCACCGCGCTCACGGTAAGGCGCCGGAATGGCGGCCGCCCCCGGAAGCTGCATGCCAAGGGCTTCGGCCAGCGAGTTCATGGTCGTTGCCGTGCCCATGGTGTTGCAGAAGCCGACGGACGGCGCGGAGGAGGCGACGAGGTCCATGAAGCCCTTGTAGTCGATCTCGCCTGCGGCAAGCATCTGGCGGGCCTTCCAGACGATGGTGCCGGAGCCCGTGCGCTCGCCCTTGTACCAGCCGTTCAGCATCGGACCGACGGACAGCGCGATGGCCGGAATATTCACCGTTGCGGCGGCCATCAGGCAGGCAGGTGTGGTCTTGTCACAGCCGATTGTCAGCACCACGCCGTCGATGGGGTAGCCATACAGCAGTTCGACGAGACCAAGATAGGCCAGGTTCCGGTCCAGTGTTGCGGTCGGGCGCTTGCCGGTCTCCTGGATCGGGTGAACCGGAAATTCGAAGGCAATACCACCGGCATCGCGAATACCTTCGCGCACACGCTTTGCCAGCTCCAGATGGTGGCGGTTGCAGGGTGAAAGGTCAGAGCCGGTCTGGGCGATGCCGATAATCGGTTTGCCCGACTGCAGCTCTTCACGCGTGATGCCGAAATTCAGGTATCGCTCGATATAGAGCGCGGTCATGCCCGGATTGTCGGGATTGTCGAACCAGGCGGCGGACCGCAGTTTCGGTGTTTTGGTGTCGCTCATGTCGCCTCATCCCTCAATGCACTCACAAAGTGTCAAAAGCCGATAAACACCAGCTCCATGAGGCTGTAAAGGCGCTGAAACCCGATTTCGGTTCCACAATCTGAGAATGCGCGCGTCATGTATTCCGGTGCAGCGTATCTGCAATGGAAAATCGGGCAAATGTCCAAAGAACGGCAAGACAGACAGCGAAAAGAACGGGTGCGGCCGACAGCGGAAGGAGGGTCAAGGCACCGCACAGGCCGGCGAAAAGCCAGAGACCTGACAGCAGCCGGCGGGCGTGCACGGCCAGCAGATTGCGGCGCATGGCCAGCGCCTTCAGGGCAGGGAAGGCACCAATGTCGTCGGTATCGCTGACAGCAAGGGGGGAATGCCTTGCATCCGTCCCGTCCTTTCCGGGCGTGGCGCCTTCGCGCAGTTCCAGCGCCATACGGTCCTGCGACAGGGTCAGGACAAGGGGAGGCATGTCCGGAAAGCAGCGGGAGGCGGCCTCGGGCGCGGTTTCTCCCGGCTTCGGATCGTTGGTCAGCTCTAGGCCAAGCATGCCCGCCAGCGCGCTGCGTGTGTTGGGGCTGTCACCACTGAACAACCACGGCACGAGGCCCTCTTTGCGCAGGGCCATCCCCGCAACGCCGGCGTCCTGACGCAATGTGCCTTCCAGACCTAAAACACCCACGACGCGTCCCCCGACAGCGACACGCAGCACCGTCTTGCCGTCTGCTTCCAGCGACCGGGCAATGGCGTCGGCGGTAAAACTGTCGATCTTGAGGCGCTTCAGGAGGTCCGTCGTGCCGATCACCACGGTCTGTCCGCCGAGCAGCGCAACAACACCCAAACCAGGTGTCGGTTCGAACCGGTCCGGCATCTTGAGGGCGACTTGCCACTGGCTGGCCAGTTCGCGCAGGGCCTGGGCGACCGGATGGGATGATCCGGCCTCAGCGGAGGCGGCAACGGCCAGGAGCGTTTTCGGCTCGTTGTTGAAGGCCATGACATTGGTGACCATCAGGTTGGGTCCTGACATCACGGCAGCCTTGTCGATGAGGATATCGCGGGCATGAGCGACCTTGGTGAAGGCGCCGGGGGCAATGTCACGGGCGCCTGCCGCCAGTGCTGCCTTGTGAAAGACCTTGTCCGCGAATGCGTTGATTCCGTCGATCAGTTGCGGCCAGGAAAGAAGCAGCGCGGCTGCAAGAGCGGCCGGGGCCTCGGTCCTGTCGAGGACCCACCACCAGGTACCGGCAGCCAGCAGCGCCAACAAGACAGACCATGCCGCTTGTGGCACTCCGCTGAGGTCACCCCTTGGTGGCAGCAGAACCACACCGAACGCCCGCAGCACCATCAGGAAAGCTGCGGCAAGGGCAGGTGCATTGGACTGGGGCGATGTCGGACCGGACAGGAGGAGGCCGGTCGAAACGGCAAGCAATCCGGTGCTGACCAGCGCCGTGAAAAGCGTCAAGGGCCGGCCGACAGAGGTGTTGAGCGAAAAAGAGAGGCCGAGAAGCGAAAAAATCGCGGAAAACATGCTGAAAATTAAGGCGCTGTAGGAACCGAAAACCAAAACTGACGTTGCGGCGTCAGAGGGTTCTCCGCCTGCTGTTGCCAGAGCCAGAACAAGGCACACTACGGCAATGATAAGAAAAAACGCCCAAAGAACTGAAATCAATGATGTTTTCGGCATAGCCGGTCGGCTCTCGTATCTGGAATTCTTCTGCTGGAACCGGGTCGTGGGCCAACTGGAGATACAAACGGCACGCCCTGGGGACCGTCTGAAAATGCGGGAGCGGCCGGAGACAGGCAATGCCGCAGAGTCAGTTCGGTAAGCATGTTGCCTGTCCCAGTCGCAGTGCATCGGAATGGGTGCTGACCATTTGTGCAGCGTGGAACTTGAGCGAAACTGAATTGCAGGTAGTATAAAAGGGTAATTTTTTAAACGGCCTGCAAGTATTGAGGGCCTGTATTTAATAGTCCTCTGGACGAAGATTATTTCGGGGTGTGGTATATTAATGGGAGAGCCGAAAGGCTCTCCCTTTTACGTTTTGGTGCGCCGGAAAAACATGGTTAACATCTGTTAACAATCGGGTCCGGACTGAAAATCAGAATGAATCTATTTGGGTGCAGATCGTAGTGGCGCTCTGGGCGGCAAAAACTGCCCGGTTCGGACTGGATTGTGACTAACGTTTTGCGGTCACCGGAGAATCGGGGTGGGGCTTGGAGTCAAGTCAGCGACTCGGCCGAATCCGAAAAAAGACTCATCTACAAAGACTTGGGAAGGCCGGCGACAACGCCGCCGGACATTTCAGGCCGTTGCGAGGTTTGCCCGCGACAGCAACTCCAGTGACGGCATCAGGTTCAGGAGTTCGCGTGTATAGGGGTGTTGCGGCGCTTCGAAGAGCTGGTCGCAGTCTGCCACCTCGCACAACTCGCCATGGCGCATGACGCCGATGCGGCTGCACATCTGCCGGATCACGGCCAGATCGTGGCTGATGAACAGCATGGTCAGCCCAAGTTCTTCCTGAAGATCCTTCAAAAGGTTCAGGATCTGTGCCTGGATCGACACGTCGAGTGCCGAGGTGGGCTCGTCACAGATCAGGAACCTGGGCCGCGTCGCGAGCGCTCGCGCGATGGAGATGCGCTGGCGCTGACCGCCGGAAAACTCGTGCGGAAATTTCCTGCCGGCCGCCGCGCCCAGACCGACATGATCGAGCAGGTCATCGACGATCTGGCGCACTTCCGCATTGCTTGACGCCAGACGGTGGAACTTGATCGGTTCCGCGATGATGTCGCTGACGCGCATGCGGGCATTCAGCGAGGAATAGGGATCCTGAAAGATCATCTGCATCTGGCGGCGCATCGCCAGGACGTCCTTGCGATTCTTGAGCGACGTCAGCTCGGTCTTGCCGAACAGGATCGACCCTCCGGTCGGCTGGTAGAGGCCGGTGATCAGGCGCGCGATGGTCGATTTGCCCGACCCGCTCTCGCCGACAAGACCGAAGGTCTCGCCTTCGTTGATGTCGAAACTGACCTTCTTGACCGCCTGGAAGTATTTGCGCTTGGACGGGAAGATCGAGCCACGGGTCTCGAACCGCATGTCGAGGTCCGTTGCCTTGACCAGCGGGCCGGACACTTTTTCATAGTCACGTGCCTTGCCGAGCCAGTGTGTGGCGATGTCGATCTGCTTCTGTGGCGTGCCGGCCTTTTCGATGTAGTTGACCACGGGAAACCGCTCGACCTTGATATCAGGGCGTGGCACGGCGGAAATCAGGCTCTGGGTGTAGGGGTGTTCCGGAGCGCCCAGCACCTGGGTCGTCTCGCCGTATTCCACCAGTTCACCGTGGTACATCACCGCCACATGGTCCGTGATGTCGGCAATCACGCCCATGTCATGGGTGATCACCAGCATGGCGACGTTACGCTCCCGGCAAAGCTTCCTCATCAGTTCAAGGATCTGCGCCTGGATGGAAACGTCGAGCGCGGTTGTCGGCTCGTCCGCGATCACCAGTTCAGGTTCCGCACACAGCGCAAGCGCGATGACCACCCTTTGGCGCATGCCGCCGGAAAACTGATGCGGATACTGCTTGATGCGTTCGGGCGCATCTGGAATGCCCACGGCCTCAATCAGTTCGATCGCGCGCTGGCGGGCCTGCGATCCTGAGAGCGGCAAATGGGTGCGGATCGTCTCCACAAGCTGGCTTTCCACCGTCTGCAGCGGATCGAGAGACGTCAGTGGATCCTGGAAAATCATGCCGATCTTTCGGCCGCGCAAACGACGCTTTTCCTTGTAAGGCAATTGGTCGATGCGCTTGCCGTGAAGATAGACTTCACCGCCGGCTATGTGTCCGGGTTCCTGCAGCAGCCCGATCACCGCGTTGCCGACTGTCGACTTGCCTGCACCCGATTCTCCGACGACGCCGAGAACCTTGCCGGCATCGACGCTCAAGGTAACGTCATCGACGGCGACGAAGACGGATTTTCGGCCCGGAAACTCGACCCTCAGGTCCTTGATATCGAGAACGCTCATACCGGCCTCACCTGAGTTTCGGGTTGAGGGCGTCGCGCAGCCAGTCGCCCAGAAGGTTGACGTTCAGCACCAGCAGGGCCAGTGCAAGGCCCGGGAAGATCGCGATCCACCACTCCCCCGAATAGAGGAAATCGTTGCCGATGGCGATCAATGTGCCGAGGGACGGCTGTGTAGGCGGCATGCCGACACCCAGGAACGAGAGCGTCGCTTCGGTCACGATGGCAAGTGCCAGGTTGATGGTCGCGATCACCAGCACCGGTCCGGTGACGTTCGGCAGGATATGGCGCACCATGATGATGACCGAGGGAATGCCGATCACGCGGGCGGCCTGAACATATTCCTTGTTCTTCTCCACCATGGTGGAACCGCGAACCGTGCGCGCATATTGCACCCAGAAGGACAGCGCCAGCGACACGATCAGAATGTAGAAGGCGAAGACCTCCCGGTCGATCGCGCCGAAAATGCCATGCGCGACACCGTCGATCAGAAGGGCGATCAGAATGGCCGGAAACGTCAGCTGAACGTCGGCAATCCGCATGATGATCGCATCTACCCGCCCACCCATGTAGCCCGCGACCAGCCCCAGCGAGATGCCGATGAAGGCGGCGACGACAACAGAGCAGAAGCCAACGATCAGCGAAATTCGCATGCCGTAGAAGATGCCGGAGAGCATATCGCGGCCCTGATCGTCCGTTCCCAGGAGGAAACGGGGATCGGCATATTCCATCCAGACCGGCGGAACGCGGGCGTCCATGATGGAAATCGATGCCAGGTCGAACGGATCATGTGGAGCGATCCACGGCGCCAGGAACGCAAGGAGGAACAGGATTGCCGTGCCGGTGGCAGCGACAACGGTGACCTTCGATTTCAGGAACGAATGAAAGAGGTCGCTGTCGAGAGCGCGGGCCATTCGCCCCGGTTCCTTGACCGGCGCCGCCCTGTCCTGGACGCTGGATTTTGCTTCTTCGTTGGTGACGAAAGGCATGGCGTCGGTCTCCCTTATGGCCGACCGACCCGCAGACGCGGATCGATGAAGAAGTAAAGGATGTCGACGATGAAATTGATCGTCACGAACAGGAAGGCAGTCAGCAGCAAATAGGCGGACATGATCGGAATATCGACGTTCTGCACGGCCTGCAGGAACATCAGGCCCATGCCGGGCCACTGGAAAACGGTCTCGGTGATGGTCGCGAAAGCGATGATCGCGCCAAGCTGCAGCCCGGTGATGGTGATGACCGGAACGAGCGTGTTCTTGAGGGCATGCCGGAAGTTCACCAGCCGGTCCGGCAGACCGCGCGCCCGGGCGAACTTGATGTAATCGGTCCGGATGACTTCCAGCATCTCGGCTCGGATCAACCGCATGATCAGGGTCATCTGGTAGAGGCCGAGCGTGATGGAGGGCAGGATCAGCGCCTTCAGGCCGGAGATGGTCAGAAAGCCGGTCGTCCACCAGGATCCGATCTGCACGGTCTCGCCGCGTCCGAAGCTCGGCAGCCACTGCAGCGTAACGGAAAACAGGAAGATCAGCAGGATACCGATGAAGAACGTCGGCAGCGAAATGCCGATCAGCGAAACTGACAGAAACAGCTTGGAAACGGGCGATTCCCGATTGAGCCCGGCGTAGATGCCCATGGGAATGCCGACAACGAGCGCAAACACCGCAGACGCGAAGCTGAGTTCGAGTGTGGCTGGGATGCGCTTGGCGAAAAGCTCGGAAACCGGCTGACGGAACTGGTAGGACGTGCCGAAATCGAATTGCGCGGCCTTGGTGACGAAACGGAAGAACTGGACCGGAACCGGGTCGTTCAGACCCAGGCGCTCGCGCAGGGCCTCCCGTTCTTCGATCGAGGTTTCGATGCCGACCATCTGGTTGATGGGATCGCCGACAAAGCGGAACATGGTGAACGCGAGAAGGGCGACCACCAGCATGACAATCATCGCCTGCACGATGCGGCGCGTTGCAAATCCAATCATTTCGGCTCTTTGAATGCTTTAGTCATGAAAATACGCCCCCGGCGGAGTTGCCGGGAGCGTCATTTGCTGTGCTTCAGGATCAGTTCTTGGTCACGAAGCGGAACTGGAACTGGTTGTCGGCACGCTGGACAAGGTCCAGCTTGTCGGAAACGCCCCATGCCAGGCTCTGCTGGTGCAGCGGGAGGTAGTAGGCGTTCTCGTGGCTGATGCGGAAAGCTTCAGCAATCATGGCGTCACGCTTTTCCGGATCGATCTCGACCAGGATTTCATCGGTCAGCTGGTCGATCTTCTCGTCGCAGAAGCCACCGTTGTTGAACGGCGAACCTTTGCCGGATTCGTCGCGGCAGTTCATCAGGTTGTCCAGAACGTTCCAGCTGTCGAAGGATCCGGGGGTCCAGCCAAGCAGGTAGAACGACGTATCGTAACCACCGGAAGCAAGGATCTTGGCGAAGTATTTCGCCTTTGGCTGGGCGTTGAGGTTCACCTTCACGCCGATACGGGCCAGCATGGCGGCAACCGCCTGGCAGATTGCCTCGTCGTTGACGTAGCGGTCATTCGGGCAATCCATGCCGATGGAAAAGCCGTCTGCATAGCCGGCTTCGGCCAGCAGTGCTTTGGCGGCTTCCGGGTCATAGGGATAACGCTCGAAATCGGCCGACTTGGAGAACAGCAGCGGCGAAACCATCAGGGCAGACGGGTTGGACAGGTCCCGCATGACCTTCTTCTTGATCCCCTCGATGTCGATCGCCTGGTAGAAGGCCTTGCGCACCCGGGCATCCTTGAGCGGGTTCTTGCCCTTGACGTCGGAATAGAGCAGCTCGTCGCGCATCTGGTCCATGCCAAGGAAGATCGTGCGTAGTTCCGGGCCGGTCAGCGCCTTGGTTCCCGCATTGTCGTTGATGCGTTTGATGTCCTGCACCGGGATCGGGTAGACCATGTCCATCTCGCCGGACAGCAGCGCGGCAACGCGCGTTGCATCGGAACCGATCGGCGTGAATTCCACCGTGTCGATGTTGTGCTTGGCTTCGTCCCACCAGCCGTCGTATTTTTCATAGACGGTCTTCACGCCGGCTTCATGGCTGACGATCTTGAACGGGCCGGTACCATTTGCATTGAGCGCGGCATGGTTCGCAGAAGTGTCGGACGCCGAGGTGACTTTCACCGCGTCGTTCTCCGTCGTCCACTCCTTGTCCATGATGTAGAACGTGTCCCACTCGTAATGCAGGATCGGGTTCGGACCGGTGAGAACGAAATCGACCGTGTAGTCGTCAACAATCTCGACCTTGGCATCAGCCGGGACGCGGGTGGTCAGGTCAGACCCTTCCGAGCGCACGCGGTCGACGGAAAAGGCAACGTCTTCGGCAGTGAAATCGCTGCCGTTGTGAAACTTTACGCCCTTGCGCAGGTGGAAACGCCAGCGGTTCGGATCGACGATTTCCCAGCTCTCGGCCAGGGCCGGTTCAATGGCCAGATCCGGACCACGGCGCGTCAGGCCTTCATAGGTATTGCCGAGCGACGACAGGGTGAAGGTCTCGTTGAGACTGTAGGGATCAAGCGCGTTCAGTGCACCCTGAAAGGCAAATTTCAGCGTTTCAGCATGAACAGCAGTCCCCGTTCCCGCCGCAAACAGCGCTGCGGCGATGACAATTTTTCTTTTGTTCATAGTCCCCTCGTTTTCCGGTTTCGGCTTTGCTCCACGGCCGCACCCCCCTGCCAGGACCATGCGGCCATGTTGTCAAAAACGACTATGACATCGTAAATCTCTGTGTTCAAACCCGTTTAGCTGTCAAATTGCGACATTCTGTCAATCAGCTTGTCGAGGAAGGCGGCGCAGCGGTCGAGTTCGGAAAGCTCGATAAATTCGTCGGGCTGATGGGCCTGATCGATGGATCCGGGACCGCAGACCACGGTCGAAAGTCCGTGATCCTGGAAGATCCCGCCTTCGGTGGCATAGACCACGACGTTGCGGCTGTTGTCGCCGGTCAGACGCCTGGCGGTCGTTTCCGCCAGTCCGTCCGGTTCCTCTCCCAGCCCGGGCACATAGGCAAGTTCTCTTACTTCGATGGCGCAGTCCGGCGAGATCGCATTCATTCCCGGCAGAACCTCATTTTCGATGAACGCCCGGTAGGCGGCGACCCAGTCCTTCGCGTGTTCACCCGGCAGCAGACGGATATCAGTCACGAATTCGCAGTGCTGGGCCGTGATGTTGTGCGCCTGGCCGCCGGAAATGGTGCCGCAATGCAAGGTGGTGTAGGGCGGTTCGAACGGGCAGTCCGGATCGGCCTTGGCCCGGTTCTCCGCGGTTCTGGCATCCAGCCATCCGATCAGCCTGGCCGCTGCCGAAATCGCCGAAACACCCCGGTGCAACTGGCTGGAATGGACCGGGTGACCCTGGATGCGCGTCTTCAGTACCGTAATGCCCTTGTGGCCCGTAACGACCTTCATGCTGGTCGGTTCGCCCACAATCACCACCGAAGGGCGCGGGCCGTTTGCCAGCATTTCAGGGATCAGCACCCTGGCCCCGTCGCAGCCGGTTTCCTCGTCATAGGACAGCGCGATATGGATGGGCCGTCTGAGCGGTGCATTCAGAAAATCCGGGACCTTGGCAAGCACAGTTGCCGCGAAGCCTTTCATATCTGCCGCGCCACGGCCGTAGAGGCGGCCGTTTTCCTCCCAGGCGGAAAAAGGATCTTGAGACCAGTTCTGACCCGCCACCGGAACGACATCGGTGTGGGCGGACAGGACCGTTCCGCCGTCGATATCCGGACCGATGAGGGCATAAAGAGCGGCCTTTTGGCCCGTTTCATCCAGCGCCCGCCCTGAAGCGACACCCCATTGGCTGAGATAGTCTTCGACGAAGGTGATCAGATCGAGGTTGCTTCGATCCGAAACGGTGTTGAAGGAGATCAGCTTCTCCAGCATTTCCCGAGGCGTGTAGGTCCGGCTCACGTGGTCTCCAGAGGTTTTGTGACAGGGAGGATTGGTCTCAGGCGGGAACGGCGTCAGCGAGATGGAGACCATCTAAGCTTTTCACCGCAAGGATTTGCAAGGGGATTTCCTTGCCGCGCACCTTGATCTCGGCCTCTTCGGCACCGTCAATCCGCGCGCCTGCGGCATCGACAACAGCTTTGGAAACAACCATGAAGCTGCCGTGGTTCTTGTTCTCCGTTTCCAGCCGGCTTGCGGTGTTGACCACGTCGCCAAGCGCAGTCAGCCCACCGCGCTTGCCTGCTGTTCCGGCGGCGCCGATGCGGCCAAGAATCGCGGGCCCCAGATGCAGGCCAATGCCGAGCCGGATCGGATCGCGAAACTGCGGACCCTTCTCCTTGTCGAGTGATTTCATGACCTTCTCGATACGGCGGCAGGCGGCAAGAGCCTGCCGGGCGCCGGTTTCCGCGTTGCTGTCCATGCCGAAGATGGCCATGATGCCGTCACCAATGAACTTGTCGACATAGCCGCCCTCCTCCCGGATCGCGGCGGAGGCCTGGTCCAGATAGCTGTTGAGCAGATAAACCACGTCATAGGCGAGCTGGCTTTCGGTGATGCCGGTGAAATTGCGCAGGTCCACGAACATGACCACCACATCCTGCTCGACGCCCCAGTAATAGGCGTCCTTCAGGTGTTCGCCGATAATTGCACTGGCCTTGACCGGTACAAGGGGCTGCACTTCCACGTTGCTTTCCGGGCGCGCCTGGCAGGCCAGCCGAATGTCGCTTCCCGCGCCGATCCGCGTCAGTACCGCAGCTTCGGCAACACTCGGTTTCGGCAAGGTTTCGCCGCCCTCCAGAATTTTTACTCGGCAGGTGGAGCATCTGGCCCGCCCGCCGCACACCGATGCGATCGGTATGTCGTTCATGCGGCTGATTTCCAGCAGCGTTGCGCCCGGTTGCGCCTTCACCGTCAGTCCGCCTGGATAGACCACGGTCAGGCTGCGCGCTTTCAGGCTGAGAAGGTAACGGATCAGGATGGCCAACAGGCTGACGGCAATCAGGCCGAACACGACCGCCCGGAACTGAACGACGACCTCGCTGGCCCACAATTGCTGGTCCGGAGTGATTCGGAGAGTTACCTCACGGCTGAGGGCCAGCCGGCGGGCACCTTCAATCCAGCCCCAGATGGCAAGCACCGGCATCGCAAAGGCAAACCCGGCCGCCAACGGCTTCAGCTTCTGGTAAACTGGATAAAGGCGCAGGAAGAAGTGCAGGCCGATCATGGCGTGGGTCCACACCATGAGCAGCAGAATAGACTGATTGACCGCCGCATTCGGCCACAGCAGCGTCAGCATCTGCTCGTAGAGCGGCAGGAAGCCGAACTCCTTGGCAACGCCCATGGTCGTGGTGACATGCGGTATCAGGAGCCAGGGAATGTAAAGACCGAGGGCGAGCTGCAGAAGCTCCCAACGGGACATCTTCAACGTTCGCCGTTTGCTTGTCCGCCACAAGGCGAGCAGCACATGGGTCAGCGCGGCGAGGATGAGGATAGTTTCGCCAAGCGGGCTTCTCCAGACCCAGTAGTGCCAGACCGAGGCCTGGTCCATGGCCTGGAAGGAAATGATGCCGAGGGCGTGATTTGAAAAATGGCTGAGGCAGAAAGTGAACAGGATCAGGCCGCTCCACAGCCGGAGCCGCTGACGCCAGTTCCCTCCGGCGACCATGACACTGTCGGACTTCTTGCCCGGTCTTGCAGCCGAAGCGGACTTTTCAGAAGATTTGGCGGCCGTCGCGGGCCTGTTTGGCCGGCTTGTGCCGGGGGCCTCTTCCTGCATGTATTTTCAGTCTCCGGTCTGGCCGTTCCGGCCTTCTGCCGGTCTGCCCTGTCAATTGCCACTTGAAGCGCGGGGGGCAGCCGAGGTCAAGGAGGCAAAAAGGAAATGCGGTGAACTGCCCGTGAAGGCACGCGCAACGTGGAAAACTCCTCGGCATGCGAGCACTGTCAGGTCAAATTTCGCAAAATTTCGGGTTTTCTTCGGCTATGACCTTGCATCCCGGGCGTCAGTCGGCACATTCCGGGCCGGACATCCAACAACCGGGAAGAGGCGATGAAGGTCTACGGCATCAAGAACTGCGACACCGTCAAGAAGGCGCGGAAGTTTCTGGAAGAGGCCGGCGTGCCTTATGAGTTCCACGACTACAAGAAGGATGGCGTCGATGCCGATCGACTTGCCGGCTTTGTCGGTGAATTCGGATGGGAGTCTATCCTGAACAAGCGCGGCACCACGTGGCGGCGCCTGGACGAAGCAACACAGGACAGCGTTGTCGACGCCAAGAGCGCGCTCGACGTGATGATCGAGAACCCGTCCGTTATCAAAAGGCCGATCGTGGCAGGCGAAACCAAGAATTTCGTCGGCTTTGACCCTGTCGCCTGGGAAATGGCACTGGAACTGGGCGAACTGAAGTAGCGTTTGCCGCCACTGGCCAATCAGGCCCGGTAGATACCGGGCCGGGCTTTTGCCTGCCAGGCGGTTACCAGGTCCGGCGCGGGCCGGTGTCGATGTGGTAGTGGCCGGAAGAATAGTGCTTGTATCCGCCAACTTCCGGCTGTGATTTCAAGAAGGCAATGACGGACGACGGGTTGCCACGGACCGAAAAATCGACCGCCCGGCAGTTGAGGTGATAGGAATCCCTGGCGCCACCCTTCCACCAGTTCTCAAGCCACCAGCGCTTGGTCGAGCTGACAGTCACTTTGCCATAGCGGGATGCAACCCGGTTTAGAACCTTCTTCAGCTTGCGCGGCACGCACCAGGAACTGTCGTTATAGTCGATGGAATTGTGGGATGCGGTCATCCAGCCCATGCCGGTAACACCGGCGACGGTTCCGCAGCCGGCAAGTGTGACTGTCAATCCTAGGAATACGATCCAGGCGGTGAGGCGCTGACGCATGACGGGCGGCCTTCGGTTACTGATTACAATCTCGTCCCCCGCGCGCAGGCTGATTGAATTTTATTAAAATTCTAATGAAAAACGTGGTTAACGCGCTTTCGAAACAAATGTTTCAGGAACTAACATTTTCTGATACAAATGCGTCAACCCAATGCGGGCTGTCCCGTCAGTTGTCGGATGCGTTTGCGATGTCTCATGTTTTTCCCCGCCACACCAAAGCCGATCTCCCCGTCGCAGTAACAGGGGATGGTTGCTACATTCTCGATCGGTCCGGAAAGAAATATTTCGATGGATCCGGCGGCGCCGCGGTCTCCTGTCTCGGGCACAGCGATCCGGATGTGATCGCTGCCATCAAGGCCCAGGTGGACCGGATCGCCTTCGCCCATACAGGCTTTTTCACCAGCGAACCTGCAGAGGAACTGGCGGATCTCCTGATCGGAAAAGCACCGGGCAATCTGGACCGCGTCTATTTCGTCTCCGGTGGATCGGAAGCCATGGAGGCGGCGCTGAAGCTGGCGCGTCAGTATTTCCTGGAGAAGGGTGAAGCGTCGCGGCACCGGGTAATTGCCCGCAGGCAGAGCTACCACGGCAATACGCTTGGTGCGCTGGCAACCGGCGGCAACCAGTGGCGGCGGGAGCCTTTTGCACCGTTGATGATCGATACCACCCATATTGCCCCCTGTTACGAGTATCGGGATCGCCGCGAGGGGGAAACCGCCTTCGACTACGGTCAGCGGATCGCCAACGAACTGGAGGCGGAAATCCTTCGGCTCGGGCCGGAAAACGTCATGGCTTTCGTTGCAGAACCGGTTGTCGGTGCGACGGCGGGTGCCCTGCCGCCGGTCGAAGGTTATTTCAAGCGGATCCGGGAGATTTGCGATAATTACGGCGTGCTTCTGATCCTGGACGAGGTCATGTGCGGCATGGGCCGCACCGGCACCCTGTTCGCCTGTGAGCAGGATGGTGTCGCGCCGGATATTCTATGCATCGCGAAAGGGCTCGGAGCCGGCTATCAGCCGGTCGGTGCCATGCTGTGCACCGCTGCCATTTACGAAGCCATCGAGACCGGATCGGGCTTTTTCCAGCATGGCCACACATACATCGGCCATCCGACCGCCTGCGCCGCCGCGCTCGCCGTGTTCAGGAAACTGACCGGCGGCGTTGCCGACCAGGTGATGCCGATGGGCGAGAAACTGACGACGGCGCTTAACGATGCTTTCGGTCAGCACCCGCATGTTGGTGATATTCGCGGCCGCGGACTTTTCCGGGGCATCGAAATCGTCGAGGACCGGGCCAGCAAGGCGCCGTTTGATCCGAAGAAGGGCGTCAACAAGGCGCTCAAGAAGGCAGCATTCGAGGCCGGTCTAATCTGCTACCCGATGGGCGGGACGATTGATGGGGTGAGCGGCGACCATATCCTGCTGGCGCCGCCTTTCATTCTTCAGGACACCCATGTCGGAGAGATCACCGACAAGCTCAACCAGGCGTTCAAGGCGGTCTTCTGAACATGAGTGCGCTTTTTGTTCCGCCTCCTTTGTCATTGATCATGGTGGCTCCCAACGGTGCCCGCCGGACCAAGGCGGATCATTCCGCCCTGCCGATGACCATCGCTGAAACGGTGGTGGCGGCAAAGGCGTGTCTTGAGGTTGGAGCCGGTGCGCTTCATGCCCACGTACGCGACCTTACCGGTGCCCATGTGCTTGACGCCGGGCTTTATCGTGAACTCTTGTCGGAAATGCGTGTTGCGGTGCCGCAAATGCAGGTTCAAATCACCACGGAAGCTGTTGGAAAATACACTCCGGAAGAGCAACGCGAACTGGTCTACAGGGTCAAGCCGGATGCGGTCTCCGTCGCGATCCGCGAGATGGTTCCGGAAGGCGGGGAAGACCAGGCAAAAGCCTTTTACCACTGGGCGTTCGACCATGAATGTGCGGTCCAGCATATCGTCTACAGCGCGGATGATCTGGACCGGTTTTTCGACCTGGCGGCAGCCGGCACCCTGGCAGGGGAAAGCCATCAGCTGCTGTTCGTTCTGGGGCGCTATGCGGCAGGCCAGGAAAGCGCACCGGAAGATCTGGTGCCGTTTCTGGAAAAGCTCGCGGAACGCGGCAAGGGGCAGTCGCTGGACTGGGCGGTCTGCGCTTTCGGACACCGCGAGACGGAGTGTCTGGTGGAGGCGGTCCGGCGGGGCGGCAAGACCAGGATCGGTTTTGAAAACGGCCTGTGGAACAGGACCGGAGAACGCGCGATAGACAATGCCGACCGGGTCAGCGATCTGGTATCGGCCCTGAAGGAACACAGTCTGATGCCTGCCTGATCGTTCGGGCCGGCATCCGGCACGAAGCAAAATCAGCGGGCTGCGGCCCTCAAGGTTGGAGACTGGAAAATCATGGCGGATAGCCTTTACGTTCTGACGCTGTCCTGCGCGGACAAGCCTGGCATTGTGGCGGCAGTCACGACGGAACTGGCGGATTTTGGTGCCAATATTGCCGAAAGTGACCAGTTCTGGGACCGGGTAACCAACCAGTTCTTCCTGCGTATTGCCATTCTGGCTCCGGAAGGCGTGACCCTGGAAAGCGTTCAGAGGGCGCTTGACCCGGTCATCAGCCGTTTCGACATGAAGGCCAAACTGGTCGACACGGCCAAACGGCCGAAGGTCATCGTCATGGTGTCCAAATTCGACCATGCCATGTTGCACCTTCTCTACCAGATCCGCGTCGGCTGGATGGATGCCGAAGTGGTCGCGATCGTTTCCAACCACACCGACAGCCAGCGCACGGCCGAGCACGAAGGCATTCCGTACCACCATTGGCCGGTGAACAAGGAAAACAAGGCCGAGCAGGAAGAGAAACTGCTGAAGCTGGTCAAGGAAACCGGAGCCGATCTGGTGGTTCTCGCCCGCTACATGCAGGTGCTTTCCGACAGCCTTTCCAAGCGTCTGTTCGGCAAGATCATCAACATCCACCACTCCTTCCTGCCGAGCTTCAAGGGCGCTAAGCCCTATCACCAGGCGCATGCTCGCGGCGTCAAGATGATCGGGGCCACCGCTCACTATGTGACGCCGGATCTCGATGAAGGCCCGATCATCGAGCAGGACGCCGAACGGGTAAGCCATGCGCTCTCCGCGGACGATTTCGTCGCCCGTGGCCGCGACATCGAATCCCGCGTGCTGGCCCGTGCCGTCAAATACCACCTGGAAAACCGGGTGATGATCGTCGGCAACAAGACCATCGTGTTTACGCCGTAAGGCAGGCCTTGGTGCCCGAAAAGCAATTGGCCCCGGTCGTCCGATGGATGGCCGGGGCTTTTTCATAATCCGGAAGCTTGGGTTGGGAGGACGAGTGTCCTCAGGCAACCACTGCCATCGGCGCGGTGACAGGCATGCCGTCGCGCTTCAGTTCCGCATGAACCCAGTCGCGGAACAGGCGGACCTTGCGGCTGGTGCGCAGGGCGGGCGGGTAACTCATGTACCAGCTTTCGTCATCGGCATGGCAGGTCAGCTTGAACGGCTGGATCAGCTGGCCGTTTTCAAGGGCGGTCTTGCAGAAATAAGGGGTCAGGATCGCGACGCCCTGTCCTGCGATCGCCCGGTTGGCCTCGAGCGCCTGTGACCCCATGCGCGAGCTAGGGTGACCGCTCAGGTCGACATTCGGCAGTCCCGCTGCCTCGAACCACATCTGCCACCACGGGTCCTGAGGATCGACCAGCGGCAATTTCAGAATGTCCTCGGGCTTTTTGACGCCGCCGATCGTGTCCGCAAGCTTCGGGCTCAGCATCGGTGTAAAGTCCGCGCGCACGATTTCATGGGCGAGCCAGTTTTTCGGAGGGGCCTTGCAGGCGGAGATCACGACGTCGGATTCGTTGAACTCCGGTTCAGCATGCGGGCCATAGGGAACGATGCGCACGCCCACGTCCGGGTTCTGCATCTGGAACTCGAACAGGCGATTTGACAGCCAGTTGACCGCAAACGTGGTGTTGCTGGAGACGACAAGCTGGCCGGCATTCTTTTCGGAAATATCCTCGAAGGCACTGCGAAGCGAGGAGAACGCATCCACCACCCGCGCCGCCAGTTGCCCGCCATTGTCAGTCAGCTCGATCTTGCGGGCCTTGCGGGTGAACAGCTGAAAGCCGAGACGATCTTCCAGGATCTTGATCTGGTAGCTGACAGCCGCCTGGGTCATGCCCAACTCGTCGCCGGCCTTGGTAAAACTCAGGTGCCGACTTGCAGCTTCAAAGGCCCGGATTGCGGAAAGTGGTGGCAAATTCACTGACATGCATAAGTCTCCCTTATGCGTGTCTATCGAATTTTCGTTGGTAAGACAACCGGAACCCGCCGATATGTAACTCACAAGAAACAGGAGTTATAGACGTGTTCAGGCTCTCCCAGACGAAATCGGGCTGCGCGACCCATCAGCAAGACTTGGGCTTTTCATTAAGGTCGCTTATCGGTTCTCTGTTCGCAAAGATGGCAACCCGTGGCCGCAAGCGTGTGAACGTGGCTCATCTGCCGGACGAGCTGCGCCGGGATATCGGGCTTGGCCCCAACCCGCATGAAACGTCGTTCGAGGCGCGTTGGCAAAAGGAACTGAAGGACCTGCAGCGGTAGAGTTTACCCGCTGCCTGACCTTCACCCGGCCGCGGTCTCCCCTGTGGCCGGTCGGGCAGATCCGGCAGGCGCATGCTGCCGGATCTGTCTCGCTTCACGCAGTGCCTCCGGTCAGGTCAGTTTCTTGAGCGCCGGCAGAATGGTCTCATAATCCAGCGTGCCGCCGGTGAAATGGCGCATCAGCAAGGTGCCCATTAAAAGGCACAGCACGCTGTCGGCCGCCTCGCTCCCCGCCAGGCTTCGAACGTGCCCGCGCAGCTGGTCGTTGGCGAGCTTCATTGCCGGGTCACTGGCGATTTCTTCCCCCGTCTTGCCGCGCAGGTAGTCGAACAGCAGCGAGATTTCGGCTGCAAATCCAGGCTCCAGGCTCCGGGCAAAGTCAACCAGTGCTGACGCGGGCACCTGTGAAGCATCATTCGCGCCGGCCTCTGACGTCATCTGCGCCATGACTGTTTCGGTGCAGGCCAGGAACAGGCTCTTCTTGTTTGGAAAGTAGTGATAGAGCGCGCTTTTCGACAATCCCAGGGCTTCCGCAACGCGGCGCATGCCAAGGCCGGAGTAGCCGAGTTCGGAAAAAAGCGGCGCAGCCCTGCGCGCAAGTTCCAGCCGGTAGGCCTCGTGATCGATCTGTTTCGGCATTATTTCGTCCAGTTGGTCGATAAACATATTGACCACCTGAAGGTGCGTCGTCTAGATCTCTTTTTAGTCCAGTTGGACGAAAATAAATTGACGGTCCACAAGCTCAAAAAATCGAGCTGTCGGATCGAAGGAGTATTCATGGCGCAATCTGGAGGCGTGAGCCGCGAGCACGAAAGGTCCCTGCTGCAAAAATGTGTCTTCGCAGCACTTCACCTCATCTGTGTGCTCTTAAGCATCTGGCTTCTTCTGGGCGGTGGATGGGTACGGGTCGGTGCCTGGTTCGGGCTGGAACTCACCCTCGCCGATCCGCAGCGTGGTCTGCTCCTGCTTGCCTGCACTCTGCTCTATTTTGCCCGCCATATGTTGACCCTGTTCTACCTGCTTGCCCGGAAGGTGGCTTTTCCGGAGGTCTTTGGACTGGGGGCCTTCATCGCCTTCTTCGAAATCGGCTTTTTGTTGCTCGGCAGCGGCGCCTTTCGGCAGGCCGCCGTACCCTTCTCTGTTCTCGATGGTGTGGCGCTTGCAATGGTGGTCGGCGGTTCGCTTCTCAACAGCTGGTCGGAACTGCAGCGCAAGTGGTGGAAACGTAATCCCGCCCATCACGGTCAATGCTACACCGGGGGCCTTTTCGCCTCATCGATGCATATCAACTATTTCGGCGACACGGTGCTGTTCACAGGCTGGGCTCTGCTCACCCACAATCTTGCGGCACTTGCCGTGCCGGCATTCATGGCGGTTTCCTTCGTGGTCTTTCATATCCCGGCGCTCGATGCCTATCTTTCGCGGAGATATGGCCCGCAATTCGACGCCTATGCAGCCAGCACGCGCAAGTTCATCCCGTTTGTTTATTGACTGACATGCAGCCTCAGATCAGCAATGCCCAAACAGTCGCCGCCAACATGGCGATTGCCATGGTCACCGTAATGGCTCGCATGAGCGGGCCTTCGCCGATCAGGGCGAGAATCGACACGCCAACCAGGGCCCAAAGGGAATGAAACACCATCCCGCCAAGGGTAAAGCCCGCCACCAGGATCATCGCGTTTTCGTGTATCCCGAGCCCGTTGCCGGCCAGGAAGGTTGAAAAGGCAACCAGGTTCATGGCCCAGGTTTTCGGGCTGAGCGGGTGTATCAGCAACCCTTCCCAGAAACTGGGCAGCGCGACCTCGCCCTTCGGCTTGACGCTGAGGCAAACGATCCGCCAGGCAAGATAGGTCATATAGGCCATGCTCAGCACCTTGAAGACAGTCACCACCGTGCCGCCTCCGGCCATCACATGGCCAAGGCCATAGGCAACGCTGAGCTTGAGCGGCAAAGATCCGATCTGCGAGGCGACAATCACGGGAAAGGCGGTGCGGTACCCTGCGGATGCGCCGATGGCCAGAAAGGTCAGGTTGCCCGGACCGGGTGTCCCGGTCATGACGATGACGAACACCGCGAAGGCGAGGAACGTGGCGTAATCCATGGGTATCTCCAGACACAGTATCGAGTGTTTCGATACAATCGATACAAAATAGCGGAGATACTAATTGTCTTGAGGTATTGTATCAGTCAATGATAACATTGTTCTCATGACAATGTGGATCCCGAACATCGAAGCGGCCGGTGGCCCGATCTATCTGGCGATCGCGGACGCGTTGGAAGCCGACATCAAGACCGGGGCGCTTGCCCAGGGCGACAGGCTGCCGCCGCAGCGCGAACTCGCCTATCAGCTTGGCGTGACGCTCGGCACCATTACCCGAGCCTACGGCGAAGCGGAGCGGCGCAGGCTGGTGAAGGGAGAAACCGGACGGGGCACCTACATTGCCTCTGAAACCCAGAAGGTTTCGCCCCTTGCCCCGAAGGAAGACGAGCCGGAAACCTGCGATCTGGCGCGAAACTTTGCCTATCCGCATCTCAACCCGAGTCTTTCCGACGGGCTGACGCGGATGGCGCGCACGGTGGGGATCGACCGGTTGAACGGGTTCGTACCGTCTGAAGGGCTGAAGGCGCATCGCGAAACCGGGGCTCTCGTCTTCAAGGACTACGGTCTGGAAGCCGATCCGGACCGGGTCGCGGTTACCTGTGGCGCGCAGCACGGAATTCAGGTCACCTGCCAGGCCCTGTTCCGCCCGGGCGATGCGGTTGCCGTCGACCGGTTCACCTATCCGTCAATCTTCAGTTCCTTTGCCAGCATCGGCCTGAAGCCGGTGCCTTTGCCCGCATTGATACGGGCCGATGGCGGCTTCGGTGCCATGGATCCGGCAGCGCTTGCCCAGGCTGCGAAGACGCATGGTGTCAAGGGCGTGTTCCTGATGCCGAACATGCAGAACCCGACCACCCACACCATGTCTGTCGAAGAACGGCAGGATCTGGTGGCGGTTGCCCGGCAATTCGACCTGAAGATCGTCGAGGACGATCCCTATACGCCTTTTCTGCCGGAAGCCCTGCCCGCCTTCGGTGCGCTGGCGCCGGAGCGCACGGCCTCAATCGCCAGTATCTCCAAGGTCTGTTCACCCGGAAGCCGGATTGGCTTCGTCCATGTGCCCGGGCCTTTCGGTGACAGCATTCGCAACAAGATCGGTGAAAGCACCTGGATGGCCTCCCCCATCACGGCAGAACTGATTGCCGGCTGGGTGCGCGAGGGACATCTGTTCAAGACGCTGCGCCTGAAGCGCAAGGCAAACCGCACAAGGTTCCTGGCAGCGCGTGAATTGCTCGCGCCGCATTTCCTGCAGAGCGACGTCAACAAGGTGTTCGGCTGGCTGCGCCTGCCGGAAACCGTCGATCCCGACGCGCTTCAGAACGCGCTCGGACACCAGGGCATTTCGGTCTTGTCATCCCGGTATTTTCAGGCGAAGGACCACCTGCCGGCGCCCTATCTGCGCCTGACCTTCGGATCCGAACAGTCCGACGACCGTTTCCGCTGGGCCCTCCAGCGCATCAGATCCACCATCGGCCAATTGGCCGAATTGCCCGATCTCACCCGCCCGGTAGGGTAAGGCCTTGCGGTAATGTGTGATTTTGCCAGGCACCTGTCAGTCTTTGACAAGCCGGCAGATCCGACCGATAAGCTGCGCGCAAAACAGGACCGGCCCTTGCAAGGAGTGCCGTCCGCGACGAGGTGACATGGCATTCTGGCCCAAAAGCAGGAAACTCAAGGACAGGCCCAGTGTCTGTAATCCCGACGCCAGTCCCTACGCGGTCTTCGATCGGGTTGGCCTGAGTGTCGGCAAGGAGCATATCCTGCAGGATCTCACCTTGCAGCTTGCCGAAGACCGGATCGGCATCATCGGCCTGAACGGGTCCGGCAAGAGCTCTCTTGTACGCCTGTTGAACGGGTTGCGTACGCCGACGAGCGGCGACCTCACGCTTTTTGGAGCCCCCTCCGCCGAGGCGGAACTGGAGTTGCCGCGTCATGTCGGCTTCGTGTTCCAGAACCCGGATCATCAGGCCATTTTTCCCACGGTGGAAGAAGAGATCGCCTTTGGCCTCACCCAACTCGGGGCCGGCAAGGAAGAAAGCCGCAGCCGCGCGCGGGCGTTCCTCGCCCTGCATGGCTGTGAGGGGCTGGCCGGCAAACCGATCACGGAACTTTCAGGCGGTCAGAAACAGCTCGTCTGCATCCTGGCGGTTCTGGTCATGGAGCCGCGCCTATTGGTGCTGGACGAGCCGATGGCCAGCCTCGATGCACTGACGACAGTGCGGATCCGCCAGAAAATCCTGTCACTGCCGCAGAAGATCGTTCTCGTCAGTCACGATCTCAGCCAGTTCGACGGTTTCGACAGACTGCTCTGGCTGGAGGACGGACGTTTGCGCATGGATGGCGCGCCGGATGCGGTTCGGGCGGCCTTTCAGGAAGACGTCGTCTCGCGGCAGGGCATGAATGTGGAGGTTGCCGAGCTATGATGTCGGTCTATCTCCAGGGCAACAGCTGGGCCCACCGGATGCCCGCGGGCCTGAAGCTTCTGGCTGTTGCCGTCGCCAGCCTGCTGCTGCTGCGATACACATCATTTTGGGTTCTGCTGCCGGCTCTTGCAGGTGTTCTCCTGTGTTATGCCTCCCTCGGGCGCGAGGGACTGGCGCAACTGAAGCTCCTGCGGGCAATGTCGTTTCTGCTTGCCGTGCTGCTGGCGCTTCACTGGGTGTCCGGAAGCCTTCTGGAAGGGGTTACGATCATCCTGCGGCTTGCGATCATGATCCTGGCTGCAAACTTCGTTTCGGTGACCACCCGCATGGACGATATGCTGAATGCCGTCCAGCCGCTGTTCAGGCCGCTCGAGTTCCTCGGTTTCTCTCCTCGCAAACCGGCGCTGGGCGTTGCACTGGTGCTTCGCTTCGCGCCCTACATGCTCGTCGTTTTCGGTCAACTACGCGAAGCCTGGCAGGCGCGAACAGGCACGCGAAATTCGTGGCGTCTGCTGGCGCCTTTCGCCATTCAGTCCCTGAGCATGTCGGATCACGTTGCCGAGGCATTGAAGGCGCGCGGCGGCTCGGAAGGCTTGTCAAGATGACCGAAAAGAAGCTCCATATGGCTGGCATTCGGCCAAAAACTGGGATATCCCGCCCACAGATGACGTTGCCTGACCCTCATGTGGTAAGATCCGCGCGAGGTTGAACGGCAGCGCCCTTGTTAACGAGAAGAAGGTCGATTTCATCATGGCTGACAGGTCTCTTGTGCACGTTGCTTTCTATGCCGCGCTGATTGCCGCCCTGGGGCTGGTTCCGCCGGTGGCGATCGCCTTTCTCGGCGGTGTGCCGATCACGGCGCAGACCCTCGGTGTCATGCTGGCCGGTGTCATGCTCGGCCCCATCCGCGGTGCGCTTGCCGTGCTGCTATTCCTGTTTCTCGTCGCGCTGGGCTTGCCGTTCCTGTCCGGCGGCCGCGGTGGTCTTGGCGTCTTCATGGGTCCGTCGGTCGGTTTTCTGATCGGCTGGCCGGTCGGAGCTCTCGTGGCCGGCTTGATCATGCAGTCGACCCGCGAGCTGAACATTCTGGTGTCTTCGGCAATAGCGGCTGCGGTCGGCGGCATTCTGGTGGTCTACGCTTTCGGCATCCCGGGCGTTGCCATCATGGCCGGACTTTCTCTTCCGAAAGCCGCGCTTGGCAGCGCAATCTATATTCCCGGTGACCTGGTCAAGGTCGCACTTACGGCGCTCATCGTTCAGACCGTCGCACGCGGCCTGCCGGGTGCCGTGTTGTCCCGGTCTTAAGTCCGAAGATCCAGCAAGGCCACATCATGGCCTTCGTCGGCGACAGTCTCGACCGGTTTGCCAGTGAGAAAGCCACTGGGGCCGCACTCACATGCGGTCCGAATTCTCTCTCCTGGCAGGAGCTTGCAGTCCGGATCAACCGGATCGAGGCAGTGCTTTGTGATCGGACCGACCATGCAAGCTATGTGGTTCTGCGTCTTCGGGACCCTGCGGACCTGGTCGTCTGCTTCTTTGCCTGCGCCCGCACCGGGCGTGTCGCCACGGTCATGGACCCGGACTGGCCTTCGGCCCAGGCATCAGCAGTTCTGGAAGCGATCGGGCCAGATCTCGTCATCGATGACCAGTCACTGCCGGTGTTGCTGACGGCTGGTACCGGTTCCACTGAAACACGAAGATCACCGGAAACTCCACCTGAGATCCTGCCGGACGAAGACGACCTCTTTTATGCAGGCTTCACCTCCGGTTCCAGCGGTGTCCCCAAGGGCTATGTGCGCTCTCACAGATCGTGGCTCGAAAGCTTCAAACTGTCGGCACAGGCCTTCGGTATTTCGAAAGGCAGCCGCGTCGTCCTGCCCGGGCAGCTCACGCATTCACTTCACCTTTATGGCGCTGTCTGCGGCCTCGCCTGCGGCCAGCAGGTGGTGCTCACGCCGCGGTTCGATCCGCGCGTCGTCCTGAGAGAGCTTGGCAGCGCCCCCGAAGGCTCTGTCCTTTATGCAACGCCGACCCAGCTGCACTTTCTGGCCGAGGCTGCCCGGCGCAGCGGTCCCATCGCTGCGGTGAAACAGGTTCTTGCGAGCGGGGCCAAATGGCGTGAAGCCGACCGGCAGGCCTTGAAGTCGGTTTTCCCCGAGGCACGCCTTTTCGAATTCTACGGGGCTTCGGAAACCAGCTTCATCACGCTGTCCTCACCTGAGGACAATGTCCCTGCAGGCTCGGTCGGGTGTGCCGCGCAAGGGGTCGATATCGTGATCGGTGACCCTTCGTCCCCCGCTGCCCCTGGCCGGGCCGGGCCGGTCTGGGTGCGGAGCGGACTGCTGTTTTCGCACTATATAAGCGGCACATCCCCGGACACGCTCTGGCGGGACGGTTGGCTCACCGTCGGCGATCACGGTTTTCTCGATGAGCGAGGCTTCCTGTTTCTGACAGGACGGGAAAACCGCATGGTCATCACTTCCGGGCTGAATGTCTATCCGGAAGAGGTTGAGGCCGTATTGGCCGAGCATCCCTCCGTTGCCCTTGCAGTCGTCGCAGGGGTAGCGGATCAGGTGCGCGGTCACCGGCTGGAGGCGGTGGTTGAGCTGGGTGCGCCTTTGGCGGGGTCAGAGCAGATCTTGCTGCGCCATTGCCGCGAACGTCTCGCACCCGGCAAGGTGCCGAGGCATATTCACATCAGGGCAAAGATGCCGCTGACGCCAGGGGGCAAGCCGGATATTCGGAAGGTCGTGGCCGATTTGGCGAAAACCGGAGGCAGCGGGTGACGCAGACACGCAAGGCAGTGATCGCAGCAGCACGGCGGACGGCGGTTTGCCCGCGCGGTGGCGCACTTGCCTTGTTTCAGGCCGACGAGCTTGCCGCACCCGTTCTTGCACAGCTCGTCGTTGACGCCGGAATAGAGCCAGAAGAGGTCGACTGCGTCTTTCTGGGCAATGCTCTTTATGGTGGCGGCAATCCGGCCCGCCTTGCCGCGCTTCGCGCCGGGTTGCCTCAAACGGTTCCCGCTCTCACCATCGATACGCAGTGCTGCTCGGGACTTGATGCGATCGTCATGGGCGCAAGATTGATCGAGGCAGGTGCGGCGGACATTGTTCTGGCAGGAGGAGCGGAAAGCTTCAGCCGGTCGCCGATCCGGATGACCAGACCTGTCGATCCGGCAGCTCCACCCGTTGCTTACGACCGTCCTGCTTTCGCGCCCGCGCCATTCGGCGACCCGGATCTTGCAGATGCAGCTGCAAGGCTCGCCGCTGAAACGGGAACGTCACGAGAAGATCAGGCGGTCTTTGCTGTCACCTCACACGACAAGGCGAGGTCGGCAAGGGACTACCTTCGCGGACGTCTGGTCAATGCCGGAGGGAAACTTCCGGAAGAGGACGGGTTCACGAGACACCTTTCGCTCAAGACAGCCCTCAGGGCACCGCTTCTGAACGGCGATCAGGAAACCGGTCTCAGTGCCGCAACGATTGCCTGCGAGGCAGACGGCGCTGCCGCCGTATTGCTGATGTCCGAGGGGGCCTTTCAAGAACGCTTTCATCTGAAATCAAGTGAGAGCCGGATGACAGGCCTGAAAATACTTGCGAGCCGAAGTGCCGGCGGTAACCCCGCCGAACCGGCTCTGGTTCCGATAGAGGTGGCGAAGGCCATGTTCGCAGAACTGGGTATGGATGCGACGGAGCTGGCTGCAACAGAACTCATGGAAGCCTATGCGGTTCAGGCAAAGGTGACAGCAGCGCACCTGGGTCTTGAATCTGAAGGTCTGAACCGGATGGGCGGCGCACTTGCAAGGGGGCATCCGATCGGCGCATCAGGAGCAATTCTGGCTGTGCACCTGTTTGAAGTGCTGACACGCAAGGAGACCCCTGCGGAAGGTGCCCGGAACGTGGGCATGGCGCTCATTGCGGCAGCTGGTGGACTGGGCTCTGGGATAGTGGTTTCGCCTGCTGTGCGCAAAGGTGGATAACTATTAAGTATCTGAAATATTATGTCTTTTCGAGTTTGATGAAAGTTTTTTCGCTTTTTTTGATTTTTTTCGAAAACCGGTGTTGACGGGTTG
>NZ_AXCE01000003.1:0-314730 GCF_000475395.1 Labrenzia sp. C1B70 | reverse complement strand
TTCGGTTCTTCTGATCGGACGGAGTGTCGACGCGCTAAAGACCTGGCTGGAAGCGGCCCAGATTCAGGAAGGGGCCGTCTTCCGCGCGATCGATCAGTGGGGCAACCTGAAAACCCGTGCCCTCACCCCGCAATCGGTGAATGCCATCGTCAAGAAACGCTGTGCACTTGCCGGTCTGGACCCGCAGGACTTTTCCGCGCATGGCTTGCGCTCTGGCTTTCTGACAGAAGCGGCCAACAGGGACATTCCGATCCAGGACGCCATGCTGCAGTCCCGGCACAGGTCCCTCGCCCAGGCGTCCAGCTATTACAGCGATGCCGGGCGCAGCAGACGGCGGTCGGCCAGATTGTTGGGGTGATGTTCAACGCGAGGGAAGTTCATGAGGGAGATCCGGGCAGGTCTTGAAAGTGGCCCGTCCGGATCATTTCTCCTCAATCATTAGCTGATCCATCAGTCGAGTTGAACTCCTTAAAAAACAGTTAATAACCTCTCATATTCCCTTGCGGCATACAAGCGACGAGAGGTTGTTGTTATGGCCAGGTTGCATCCGTTTCGTGTTGTGCAGACTTCGGCTGGCTCTGTTTGCTGAGAGGTCGTTCTTGGGTCTGGCGTTTTGCACTGCACGGGACTGCCGCGCAATTTCCCAATGTTGTTCAGCGCGGCATGATCGTTGAGCGTAATGATTGGTGCGCGTCATTGCACGTAATGCCTCTCTTGGTGGTCGTTTGAATTCTGTTCGCATGGCCGGCCGGTCAGGTCGATGCTATCAAGTCTGCAATCATCTTTGTGAAAACAGGTCGTCCTGTTCCTGTCAGGCCGGCTGCGCAATTTCAGCAGCTAGCGTTTGCAGGACATGTATCTGGTAGCGCCTAAATACGTGACCACTTGCTCCTCTCTTGAGTTGGTTCATTCTCTTCAAGATTTCGTTCGGATAGGTGACGGCTGATTGGGGAAGCAATCAGGAAACTGAAGTTTGGTCGCATAGCCACAGTGGGTTTCACCAACACAGGTTGAGCTATATTGGGGCAACAAGGGAGCCGTCGGCTTGGTCCATGCTTGTGTTGCCGGTTCATTGGTTTCCGGTCTGAAAATACTTAGTTGTGCGATACGGGAGAACTCGAGGACAGGCTCGGCTAATTGATTGCTTTTTGGGATTTGCTAGCTGTGTGAAATGGCCTTTAGCGCGATGGGGTTCGTTCTGTGGGTATAGCGCCCTCCCCTGATGAGATGCGCTTCTTAGCTTGAAGAAGTTTTCTTCAAGCGCCGCGTAGTTTTCGTTGGACTAATGATCTCTGATCCGGAGTCCGGTTGTTGCCATACAGGCGGTTCGTCGTTCAGCCTTGAATTGAAGCTGCCGATTGATTGAGCTCTTTATTGACACGTGGTTTGCGGAAGGTGTTGCGGAGCACTCATTGGTGGATGGAGCGTTAGACGGAGTGGCGCTGGAGGGCCAGATGTTCCGGTCGTTTCGGCTGGACGCATTGTGAAAAGCGGTGGCGTGTGTCTCTGGCCAGATGTCTCGTTACTTTCATCGTTCGGCGTTACCTCCCTGCCCGCTCCATTTTTGTCCTGACCCGCTTCAAGAAAAGAGAATATCGAGACAGTCCGCGCGAGCCGATGCTCGTTATGCCAAGGACCAGCTTTTCGTCCGATGCCTTGTCCGGCTTGAGGTGTTTTCTGATCTCTGTTTTCTTGCATTGGGTGGCGCGACGGTCTGGTTCTGAGAATGCTCGCCGGAAACCAGGCGGAGGCTCTGTGATAGGGCGTTTTTTTGAGCGTCCAAGGCCTGGCGAATATAGATAGCCATCTGCAATGTGTTGCCTGTGCAGAAATTTCGGAAGTGCCAGGTACACATGCGTCGACGCATCATTACGTTCGCAAGCGTTTCAGACGCTGCCAAGGGCAAAACTTGTGAATATAGCAATTGCTATATCAGCTGATTTTTCCGGGTGTGGGGTATGACCCTTCAGTGTTAAAAGTCGCTCCGCTAGAAATTATAGCAATTGCTATATTGGCCGGTGTTGTGCTGAGCGTTCGTAGAGGCACAAAGAGCCTGACGCCAATTTCGTCGATTGTCCGGCTATAATCGTGGTTTGTAATGCATGGGTTTCAGGCAAAATAGTCCTGCGATGCATGGCAAAAATACACGGCAAAAATTTGGGTGAACGCCCTATGAGGGCGGTTCGTCAGATGCCAGGGCCTGTCTTCACTCCCGAAGATTTTTCTGGCCGATTGGGCAACGAGTGCCAGGTGGGCTTTTAGATGGTCGCCGGCTTTTTAATTGGAGCCGATCTGGCCAAAAGCTTTTTGTGAGCCTGCTGTATCGAAAATCCCCGGAGAGGGGAGGGGCTTACAAACCCGTGAACGCATCCAAACCACCAGTTTCCCGGGCCGCTTGCCGTGCGCAGTCGAACAGAGCCTTTCTATCCTCGGGCTTGTGCATGAGGCCGAGATTTGTGACCGTTGTCATGACGCAGGCAATCTCCTGCTGTGCATCAAACACCGGTACGGCCTGCCCCGTAATACCTGGTAGCAGGTGGTCGGTCAGTTCGGCCCAGCACTCGGTGCGGACGGTCTCGAGGATCTTGCGCGAGGGTGGTTTGCCTCGGAAATGAGGGGGCTGCAATTTCCTGGCAACGTTGATCTGGCTTTCGGGAAGGAATGCCTGGAAGATCAGACCGCACGCGGAATTGTCGACCGGAAGGACGTCACCAAGCCCGACGGAACTGATCGAAAAAAGTGCGCTGCGATACCAGCGCACGACTGTTGGGCCACGCTCGGTCCAGATGGCAATGCCCGCACTTGCGGCGTACCCACTGGCGAGTTGCTTCGTGTGCCTTGCCGCGATCTCGACAGGGTTTACACGTTTCAAGGCGCCAATGCCGATACTCAACGCGGTCGGGCCAAGATCGTAGTGCCCGGTCTGGGGATCTTGCATGACGAGCCCCTCCTTCACCAGGCTTTGAAGGTATCGGTGTGCAGTCGGGCTGCCGGTGCCGGCCTGTTTGGCGATGACGCCAAGTGCCATGGCTTCGGAACCATTGGCCAGGATGTTCAAGAATCGCGTGGCAATGGAAACGGATTGAATGTTACCGGAGCGTTTGGGTGATTGTCCGGTCGTTTCGCCATCTGCGTCTTCACTCATTGCCTGGCACCTTAATCGACTGATGCCTGGATTCGTCGTGCAACCAATCTGAAAATTTCGACAACGCACACCTCTCCCATCTCACCGACAGGGTATTTGGCAACCGTTGCAAGTTCAATCGTGAATGCAGCAGATTTTCCGTTCAAATTCAGTTTGTTGACTGAAGGTGTTGCCGGTTCGCCACATTTATTTATGAGTTTTATACTCATGTTGAAATGTGTAATGAGTTCTGTATAGTGAAATTCAGTTGATCCGGTCACCGGCGGCTGGGGCAAGCATGAGCCGCAACCGGTGACAGGGTCGTCTCTCCCCAACTGCTCGTGGGCAAGGCTTTTCCAGCTCGCGCAGTCATAAACTCATCAGGATCAAGAGATGAAACCGACTCGTATTGCGACGATGCTTGGCAGCACCGCCGTGCTCACCGTTTCACAGATGGTTACCAGCATCGCATGGGCTCAAGATGCAGGAACCGGAACTGCTGCTGACGTAACTGTCCTCGATACGATCCTCGTGAGCGGCGAAAAGATTTCGCGCAGCCTTCAGGAGACGGCCAGCTCGGTTGAAATCATTACGGGGGAGGATCTGGAAACACGGCCGGATGAGGAAAATGTCCAGAGCGCCATTCAGGACGTTCCCAACGTCTACTATCCCGGCACGGCAGGCGTTGCGCCGATTATCCGCGGGCAGGATACGCAAGGGCCGAACACTGGCGCGGTCGCGTTTTATTCAGGTACCGTTCCTCGGGCGTCCATCAACATTGACGGACACTACCAGACCTATTTCGAAACGGTGTTCGGTGCGACATCGATCTGGGATGTGGACCAGATCGAAGTGTTCCGGGGCCCACAGACAACGTCTCAAGGTGCGAACAGCATCGCCGGTGCGATCATCGTCAAGACCAAGGATCCCACGTTCACGCCGGAAGGTGCGCTGCAGGCTGAATACGGCAGCTACAACACTCACCGTGTGTCGGGCATGCTGAGCGGACCGCTGAGCAGCCAGCTCGCCGCCCGTGTCGCGCTGGACTACTACGGCCGTGACACGTTCATCGACTATATCAATTCAAGCTTCACGGATGACGAGACCAACCTCGACATCATGTCCTTTAATGGACGGGCGAAGTTGCTCTATACGCCTGACGCCATTCCGGGTCTGACGGCAAAGCTCACCTATGCGACCGCTCAGAACAATCAGCCGACATATGAAGCTGCGACGGTCCAGCCCTACGACCGGCTTGAAAACAGCCAGGCAAACGTGCCGAGCTTCTATTCCCGTTCACACACCGGGTTCGCCGACCTTTCCTATGAGTTCGAAAACGGAATTGTCGTCAGCAACGTCACCCAATACACCGATCTGGAAGTGAAGCGGAGCGTCGAAACAGTCGGCAACGGCGATGCGACCATCGACCAGCAGAACTGGTCGAACGAGACCCTGGTGAACTTCGGAACGCAAGACAGCACTTTCAGTGGTGTTGCGGGCCTTTATGCAGCTCATACACAGTCAGACGAAACCCTGCTCTTGCCTTTCAACGGTTCGCCGGATTTCGAGGATTCCAAGACCAATCTGGGTGTATTCACCGAGATCGATTACCGGATCAGCGATGCCTGGACCCTGACGGGCGGCTTGAGGTTCGAGAGCGACCGGATCAAGCGCACCGGCCTGTCGTCGACAGTTGCGCCCAGGCCCGTGGATTTCGATTACGACGAGACCTTCAACGCGCTTCTGCCGAAGATTGCACTCGCCTACAACATCACGCCGGACGTTACCGTGGGCGGCCTTGTCAATCGGGGTTTCAATCCAGGTGGTGTTGCCTTCGACTTCCTGAACGGACAAGCCCTGCCGTTCAAGGCGGAGACGTCCTGGAACTATGAAATTTTCGGCCGTGCCAATCTTCTGGACGACAAACTGTTTGTGTCCGCAAACCTGTTCTACACCGACTATCACGACTCCCAGCGTTACTTCCAAACGGTGTTGCCTGGCAGCAGCGTGACGCAGCTCCTCACGTTGAACGCGGAAAAGGCCCACGCCTATGGTCTTGAAGTGGCGATGAGCTACCAGGTCCTGGACAATCTGCGTGTGAACGCCAATGCCGGTGTGCTTCAGAGCGAGATCTCCGAATTCGATACGCTGCCGTCGGTCGAAGGCAATGAATTCGGCAAGGCTCCGGGCTATATGCTGGGCTTTGGTGTGGACTGGAGTGTGCTGGAAAACCTGACCCTCTCGGCAAATGTCGAGCATTTCGACGGGTACTATTCGGACGATCTCAACACGCCGGCTTTCCAGGTCGATCCCTATACAATCGCGAATGCACGGGCGACCTACCAGGTCCACGATCATTTCCAGCTTTATGGCTACGTGAACAATATCTTCGACGAGCGTGTTCCGACCTATCTCGAGAACCGGCCGGGAGTCGCTTCCTTCGCCACCATGACGGCACCGCGCATGTTCGGCATTGGTGCAAAGGCAACGTTCTAAATCAGGCTTCACGACACAATTCTGCCGGTGGCACGGGGTTCCCCCGCCGCCGGCAGAACATTGATTGCTTGAGAAACTTAGCCGTTTAAATATCTGTCTGGCGCGAACCGATTTTCTGCGCGAGAGGGGTGGGGAGTGGCTGCATCAGCCTGCCTGCCTGAATTCCAGAATGCTGACGGGGCTGGCCGTCGGAGTTATGGAAGAAGTCTCAAAACCTGCCTTCGCCAACAGTTCGATAAATTCGTCCGCCGTCCGCTCCCTGCCACCGAGCTGCGTCATCATGAAGATATCCTGGGACGACCCGCGGGCATCGGCAGCAGCGTCGCTGGTCATCATGTCGATCAGATAAAGGCGTTCTTTTCCGCTCAGGGATTGGCTGGTGTTCTGCAGGATGGTGAGCGCAGCTTCATCGTCAAAGTCATGGAAGACCCGGCTGAACAGATAAACATCGGCATCACCTGGTACATGCTCGAAAAAGGATCCGTATTGAGTAGTTGCCCGGCCGTTTGACCGCATCTGCTCGAACAGCGGATCGTGGTCTTCGACACCGCGCGGAAGCTCGAACAGAGTTCCCGTGGTTTCCGCGTTCCTGTCCAGAATTTGTGCCAGAAACGACCCGTTGCCGCCGCCGACATCCATGATCCTGGTGCCTGGTGCGAATGCCAGTTTGTCGACGACGACAGCACCAATGCCTTTTGAGGCCCCGTTCATCTGGTCGTCGAACCGTTTTTGCGCTGCCTCATCCTGCACGTGCCAATCGAAAAACGCGGAGCCATGGGCCAGATCGAAGGCAGTCGTACCGGTTCGCAGTTGTTCGGGCAGGTTTTCCCAGCTTCGCCAGAGCAACGGGTCGAGTTCACAGGCCACCCAGTTGCGCAGGCTCTGCGGATGCCCCGGCACGAGGTGGCGGGTGACAGGGGAGGGGAGGTAATGTCCCTGGTCATCCAGGGAAATCACCTCTTCATTGACCAGGTGCCTGAGCACTCGTTCCAGGAGACGGGGCTTTGTTCCTGTGATTTCCGCAAGCTCTCCCAGCGATCTCGCCCGCTCGACCAGAAGGGCGGGTATCCCGAGTTCGACAAGAGCACGAATACATTGAGACGTACGATATGCCGTGATCTGTGCCATCAGCTTGAAGGGCGGAACGGGGGCCGGTTGTTCGGAAGGTGTGGGAGCTGGTGCTGTCAATTTTGCAATCCTTGTAAATGAAAATTTGCCGGAGGGTCCGGCTCAATGGAGGGCAGGGGAGGGGCGCTGGCTGTCAGGCGCCCAGGGTCGCGCCTCCATCGACCACGATGTCCTGCAGCGTGATGTGCCCGGCCTTGTCGGATGCAAGAAACAGCACCGTCTCGGCAATATCGTCCGTCGTGGCTACCTTTTGCAGTGGAATGCCGAGTTTGAACCGATCCGGTTGGCCCGCGACCAGCTGCCTGTAGCCGGATGCTCCACCCGCCATCTCGCGCAGCATCGGTGTATCGGTCGAACCCGGCGAGACAAGGTTGCAGCGGATGCCGAAGGGCGCGAGTTCCAGCCCGATGCAATGGCTGAGGCTCGCCATCGCCGCCTTGGACGCGCAATAGGCAGTCATGCCCGTGCGCGGCACATGCGCCGCATTGGAGGCGATGTTCACGATCGCCCCGCTTTGCCGTTCCTTGAACACCGGTATCCATTGGCGCAGCAGGTAGAACGGTCCGCTGACGTTGACGTTCATACAGGCCTGCCAATCCTCTAGCGACAGATCCTCCGCCGCCCCGGTTCGCAGGACACCGGCGGCATTCACCAGGATGTCCGGGTACCATCGGTCCGCCATGAGCCCGCTAGAGATCGTTTCAAGCTGACGGGCATCGGCAAGGTCCGCTGTGAGAATGCGAAATGGCAGGGTGTTATCGCCGGCCTGTCTGTCCAGACCAAGGACCGTGGCACCCTCGTCACAAAACCTTTCGGCGATGCGCCGACCGATGCCGCTTGCGGCACCGGTTACGAACACGCGCTTGCCTGCGAACTGCCGAGTTGACATGTCGGAGCGCTCTGATCTGTCAGGCTGCAAGGCGCTTGCTTTCAATGAGCGCCCACCAGCCGTTCAGGGTCGGGACACGCGCAAGTTCGTCAAAGCCGACCACAATGCCGCGTTCCTTCAGTTCACTGGCAAGTTTCATGACCTGAATGGAATCGAGACCATAGAAAATCAGGTTTTCTTCCGGATCGAGATCGGCGTCGTCTTCGATGAGCTCCAACACGCGGCTGTGCAGCCAGTCACGCATCGGCTCAGACTTCTGGGCTGCACCTGTGAGGCTTGCCGTATCTGTGACCGCACCGCAGCGGGTGGCGACATATTTCAGGGCCATCTTGTGTTCGGCCTCGGAAAAATCGGCAACTGCATCGCCAATCATGAAGGCCTGAATGTCGTTCATGAACGCATCCGCAACAGTCATCAGGCAGCCGATATGTGCGTAGATGCCACCGACGATCAGTTGATCGCGGCCAAGGGATGCCATGCGGGCCTTGAGGTCGGATCGTTGAAATGCGCTGTAGCGCCATTTGGTCAGAACCACGTCGTTTTCGCCTGGCTCCAGTCCCTTGACCACCTGCTGCAGGGCCGGGTCGGCCACGGTCAGGCCGGGACCCCACATGTCGTTCAGGAGTGCTCGGTCTTCCGGCGGCTGGTCATGAGGCTGAGCCGTGTAGATGACCGGGACGTTGTTGGCGTAGGCCCAGTTGCGAACACGCTGCAGGTTGGCGATCAACCGCGTCATCAGTTCGCCGTCGGCGTTGTAGTAGCGGAGGAAATAGTCCTGCATGTCGTGGATCAGGAAGACAGCACGCGCGGTATCCGGTTTCCAGCCGGTCTTGTTCGCCGGAAAGTCCTTCGGCATCGGGTAGTCGGAAATTGTCGGGATGGTCATTGGGAACCTCTACTGTGTCAGAGCGGGAGTGAATTTCTGCGCGAGATCCATGCGCAGTTTCTTCTTGTCGGGTTTGCCGAAGGCTGTGAGGGGAATGGCGTCCGCAAAACTGAAGCGGTCAGGCAGCTTGTAGTCGGCAACTCCGAGCGACATTAGGTGCCTGCGAAGAGCAAGCGGTTTGATGCAGGAGTTGTCCGAGACAATGACAGCGCAGCTTTTCTCGCCAAGTGCCGGGTCCTGGATGGCGACAAGGGCCGCTTCTCGAACATCAGGATGAAGCAGAAGCAGGCTTTCGACTTCTTCCGCGGCTATCTTCTCGCCGCCCCGGTTGATCTGGTCCTTTACCCGTCCAACGACCCGCAGATAACCTTCACCGGTGCGGCACACCAGGTCACCGGAATAGTAGAACCCGTCCTCATCGAAGACGTCGGCATTGTGTTCCGGGCTTCGAAAGTAGCCGCGGAAGGTGTAGGGACCACGCGTCGCAAGTCTGCCCGTTTCGCCGTCGGTAACAGGTTGCCCATCTTCTCCGACAATCTTGATTTCGTCGTCAGGGCTGATCGGGCGTCCCTGGGTCGTGAAGACAAGCTCATCCGGATCATCCAGACGGGTGTAATTCACCAGTCCTTCCGCCATTCCGAAGACCTGTTGCAGCTTGCAGCCAAGTATCTGAGAGACCAGACGCGCATGGGACTCAGGAAAATGTGCGCCGCCCACCTGCAGGAGTTCCAGGCTCTCCAGCGCATTGCGATGATCAGGCGCTGCCTGAAGCCAGAGATTGACGGCGGAAGGCACAAGACCGGCCATGGTCACCTTGTGTTTGCGAATAAGCTCGAAACAGGCAAGAGGTTCCGGATTGGGGGCGAGCACGACGCAGCCACCGGCATGGAACACTCCGAGTGCGCCTGGTGAACTGAGCGGAAAGTTATGCCCGGCCGGCAACGCGCAAAGAAACCGCGTTTCGGGTGTCAGGTCGCAAATTTCCGCGCTGGCCCTGACGCTGTAGTCGTAGTCGTTGTGCGTACGTGGGATCAGCTTAGGTGTACCCGTGCTGCCGCCGGACAGTTGGAAGAAGGCGACTTCGCCTGGGGGTGTCGGGCCGTAATCGGGGGCAACGCCTTCCGGAGCACTTTCGATCCAGTGTGACAGGCTGGAGGCGGGATCTGCTTCGTCCATAAGAAGAACAGTGAGAGCACCGTCCTGCATTTCCTGCAGGCTGCCGATGAAGTCGTCCGTCCGGAACAGCTCATGTTGGCGGCTGGCGATCAGAAGTTTCGGTTCGATCTGCCGGGCATAGGCCGTCATCTCGTGACGTCGATGGCTGTAGAGCGCGTTGACCGGTGCAATGCCGGCCTTCAGCAACGCAAAAAAGGCGATGTAGAACTCGGCGAGGTTTGGCAGCTGCACCAGTGCGGTGTCACCGGGACCCAACCCTTTTGCCACCAATCTTGCAGCCAGATTGGAGGACAGCCGGTCGAGTGCGTCATAGGAAAGGGTTCGTTCGCCGCACACGATCGCCGGCGCGGAGGGACGCGTTTGCCTTTGTTGATCCAGAATTCGGGTCAATGGCTGATCGATCCAGTAGGCACAGGAGCGGTAATGCGCTGCCAGTTCCTCTGGCCAGCGCTGAAATTCGACGTTCATTGGAAAACCTGATTGTTTGGTAAGGTCAGGGGCTCAGGCGGCGAGGCCGCAAGCCTTGAGCATGGTGCCCAGTTTGGTTTGGACTTCGGCCCATTCGCAGTCCGGTTGAGAGGCCTCAACGATGCCGGCACCTGCGAAAAGCCGCACTACGTCACGCTCAACGATGCCGCAGCGGATGGTGATGGCCCATTCGCCGTTCCCCTGGGCATCGCACCAGCCTACAATTCCGGTGAAAAGCCCGCGCTCGAAGGGTTCGACAAACCGGATGAGACGGTGAGCCAGCTCGGTTGGATATCCGCAGACAGCAGGCGTCGGATGCAGGAGGCATGCAAGCTGCAACACGGTCATCGACGGGTCGTTCAGCTGTCCCTCGATCCTGGTGGACAAATGCCACAAAGCCGCTGTGCCAAGAAGCGACGGCTGATCCGGCACATCGATCTGTGAGCAATAGGGTTGCAGCAAACGGTGAATGTCCTCCACGACCAGCCTGTGCTCATAGCGATCCTTTTCGGAGCGAAGCAATTCAGTGCCGGCGTCCTTGTCGGCGGCGAGTTCGGGCAGGCGCCTGGTCGACCCCGCTAGTGGGTTTGACGTGAACGAGCGGCCGCTCTTGCGAATGAGCAATTCCGGACTGACGCCGATCAGCTCGCTGCCATCCGGAAGTGGCACCTGGAACTGATAGCCGTCGGTGTTCTGGGCTCGCAGGCTTGTCATGAGCCGCTCGACATCGACAGGCTCTGCAAATTGCAGTTCCCGTATGACCGAAAGGACGGCCTTGCGGACATCACTGTGCTGGAAGTTGACGATGGCGTGTTGGACGGCCCGTTTGAAGCCGGCCTCATCCGGATAACTCCGCTGTGCGAGCAGCTCCGGCATGATGCGTTTGGAGACGGCGCCTCCGTTCGTCTCCTTGCAGGTGCGCCATTCATGGCGTTCAGGCACGTAGAGGCAGGACACCTCACCGAGATCGAACGGAATGGCACCAACGACAATCGGGTTTTCCTGGCCAGCATTGCGGGCGCGTTCCAAGGCTGCGCCAACCGTGGCTTGAAACAGGTCTCCCGAAGTTTTTCCGGACCGGGCCGGGACGGCAATCCGCTCACGAATTCCGTCTGCATGCAGTTCGTTTCCGCCTGAAGTGAACAGAAATTTTCGCTTGGGATCAGGCTGGATGGCCACGTCTTCGTGACGCATCACTCTCGCTCCGGTTGCCATGGAGCATCTCCTATATGAATGGTTGACCTGCTTCAATACTTGAGTATGATACTCATGTTTTGTCAACACCAAAAGTCGCAATGAAAAATCTTACACCCATGCAGGCCGCTTACTGGACCGGGCGCGAAGCCAAGGGCTTCCTCGGAAATGTATCAGCTCATCTTTATGTGGAATTCGATGGCAGCAACATCGATCCGATCCGCCTGGAAGGCGCGGTTCGCAAACTCTATGAGACGCATGCCATGCTTTGCATGCAAATCACGGCGGATGGCCGGCAAGTCATTGGAAAAACAGAAGAAAGCCTGTCTTTCGAGGTTGAGGACCTGAGCCCTCTCAAGCCGCAAGCACTCGCCCATCGACTGGCGGAAAAGCGGGAAAGCTGGACCAGTCGATCGCTGGACCTTGCCAGCGGTGAGACGTCCGCATTCGGACTTAGCCTTCTACCCGATGGTGCCAGCCGCTTGCATGTCGACACGGATATGGCGGCGATCGATCCGCCGAGTTTCTGCCTCCTCATGGAGGACCTTGCCCGGTACTACGAAAAGCCGTCATTGCCGGCCGAACCCGGGGAAAGCAGCTTTTTCGACTGGCTGGACGCCAAAGCCGATGATGCCGATTTGCACAGGCGTCAGCAGGAAGACAAGCGCTGGTGGCAAGAGCGTCTGGATGACATGCCGCCGGCTCCCGATCTGCCGGTCGTTGCCGCTGGCCAACGGGTCAAAAGCGGGAGGCTCGCCGCCTATCTGTCGCCTGCTGAACGCAGGTCACTGGAAGAGACCGCGCGCCGGCTGCGCGTGACGGTGTCGGCGTTGATGCTGGGGTTGTTCGCCGCCGTTGTGGGTGGGGCCACCGGCAGCGGCCGTTTTCGTCTCAACGTGCCGATGTTCTGGCGTGCTCCTTACACCGCTGGTGTCGAGCGGCTTGTCGGAGACTTTTCCAACACCCTTATTCTGGCGGTCGATCTACGGCCCAGGGAGACCTACGAAGACGTCTGCAAATCTCTGGCCGGCAGAATGCTGGACCTGCTCGCCCATTCTGCCTATCCGGGTGTCAGCGTGATGCGTGATCTGTCGCGCCATCAACGGTCCCTGCAGTCTGCTCCCATCGTGTTTACCTCCGGCCTCGGTCTGCCAGCGGGAGGCCTCTTCTCCGAACGTGTCCGCCAGGTTTTCGGATCGATGAACTGGGCCGTGTCACAAGGGCCGCAAGTTGCCCTGGATGCCCAAGTTGCGGAACTGGACGGCGGTATCCTGGTCAACTGGGATATCCGCTATGATGCACTGCCCGAAGCCTGGGTCGATGCCGCGTTCAAGAGCTATGAGCGGCTCGCGAGGAAAGTTGCGGCCGACCCGCGGTCACTTGGCGAACAGGCAGTTTGCAACGTCATGACGTGCGGCTCTGCAAGACGGCCCGCCACATACACCGAAGACATGCTTCTGGAACTGTTGAACCGGCTGGCGCCGGGCAGGGTGACTGGTAGTGATGCTGACATGCATCTCCCTATCCGGGATTTCGGACTGGGCGAGGGCGATCTTGCGGACTTCGTCACCTTTCTCAATCGTTACATTCCGTCTGCAGCCATTGCACCGGAGGACATTGGTCCTGCGAGCACAACCGCCGCCCTGGCATCCCTGATCAACGATCGCTCCGGCAAGGCGTCGGACAGCATCGCACGAGCTTTTCTGCAGGCGGTTGGCGCAAGTAGCCGGATTTCGCTTGCAGCTCAACCTGCCGAATAGATCCGCTGGAGACATCATGACATCCGAACTGACGTCGCTGCAGCGCGCGTACCTCCTTGGCAGAAGCGAATATGTGCCTCTCGGCGGCGTCGCGATGCAGGAGTTTCGCGAGTATCGCGGTCGCTTCAACCTCGCTCTTCTGGAGCGCCGGCTGCTCCATCTGGCGGAGCGATATGACAGCCTGCGGACGGTTGTCGATGGCCAAAGCCAATCGAGACACGTCCTGGCAACGCCGCAGGTCGATTTCCTCCGCATCGATCTGTCCGACCAGACGCCGGAAAGTGCTGAGCAAAAGATCGCCGAGTTGAAGCAGGGGTTTACCCATGAGCTGTTCGATCTGACTGCACCGCCCTGGCGGGTCGTCGCGTTCCAGTTGCCCGAAACGGCCGGCAAGACCGGAGATGACTGTGCAATCTTCTTCCGGTTCGATGCGCTGATCCTGGACGGTTTTTCCATAGCTGCGCTGATGGTTGAACTGTTCGAGGATCGACAGATCGAATCCGCGGCAAGCTTGCCTGTTCCTTCTGCCATACAGCCGATCAAGAGCCAGAACGAGGCTGATGCAAACTACTGGAGGGCCAAGCTCGGGTCTTACGAAGGCGCGCCGAAGCTTCTCTGGGCGAAATCTCTGCAGACCATTGGAACCTCTCGCTACGTGCGCGCCGGTTTGACGATCGATGCAGCACGATTCCGCAAGCTCACGCGCATGGGGGCAAAGGCGGGCCTCTTTCGCAATACGGTGCTGTCAGCCGTGATCCTGGAAGTTCTATCGTACTGGTTGAGCGAAGGGAGCCTTCATGTCGGCGTACCGGCGGCCCCGCGAACGGAAGGGGGCTACCAAAACGGATCGACGTTCTTTGCCGTCGCTTGGGACGGGCAGGGAACAGACGATTTTGTTGCCAGGGCAAGGGCCTTGCAGGACGACGTTCTGGAGGGGCTGGATCACCTGTCGTTTTCCGGCGTCGACATCAGCCGGTTCCTGATGGATCTCGGAGGCGGTGCAAGTGGTGTCGCCCTGCCGGTTGTCCTCACGAACGGGCTGTCCTGGCCAGTGCTCTCGTCCGATGCGCACGTTCGCCTGCATGACGGCCTGACACAGACACCGCAGGTCGCATTGGACATTCGCCTGGGTGCGTTGGCCGACGGAGGCCTGGCGATCGATATCGATCATGCCGTCGAAGCTATCGAGCGCACCGTCGTTGATGACATTCTGGCAGCAATCGACAGGGCCGTGACCGCCATCTGCGAAAGCGATGAGCTTCAGGTCGAAGCGCGAAACGTGCTGGATTTCGACCACTATCGGTTCAACATGCCGGAGGAGACTTATGCCGCCTGCGGGTTCCTGAGGCGCATTGCCGACAACATGTTTTCAGCACCGCCGGAAAACGACGCGCTTGTCTGCGGTGCCCGTCGGGTCTCCTATGCAGAGCTCGGCAGGGGCGTGCACAAGGTGCTGGCGTCTCTCGCGGCCCGAAACCTTCAAAAGGGAAATGTTGCGGTTCTTGCGCTGCCGCGTTCTCCTGAACAGACGATGGTGACGCTGGCCTGTGCGCTGCGTGGGGTAACCTGGGTTCCCGTGGATGCTTCTGCCCCAGAAGAGCGCAGAAAATTTCTCTGCGACAATTGCAAGCCAGACCTTATCGTCGGAACGCAGCCGATTGAGGGCTACGACGTCGTTTCTGCCGAGACGCTGCTGCAGGGAGAACCGTCCGGCGACGTATTTGACTTCATGCCGCCGCTTCAGGAGCTCTCGTCCAGTCCGGAGGACGCGTACTATCTTTATACGTCAGGCACGACCGGGAAACCGAAATGCGTCGTGCTGTCCAACCGATCGACCGACAACGTCATCGGCAGCACCAATGCGGAGTGGGAAATCACTTCAGATGACATCTTCATTTCAGTCAGTCCATTGCATCACGACATGTCTGTCTACGAGGTCTTCGGGTGTCTGACCGCTGGCGGAACGCTGGTTCAACCCGCTGAGGGCGAGGAGAAGGATGCCGTTCGGTGGAACCAGCTGATTGACGCGCACGGCGTAACGATCTGGTCGTCTGTTCCGACAATCTTCGAGATGTTGCTTTCCTGCCGTCAAGAGCCGGAACTTGCCAAGCTGCGCCTGATCAACCAGGGCGGTGACTACCTCAAACCGGCGGTGATCGCAGATGTAAGGCGCAGCAACCCGGCTATCCGACTGAGTTCAATCGGCGGACCGACCGAAACCACGATCTGGAGTATCTGGCACAGGATCTGTCCGGAAGATACAGGCAACATACCTTATGGCCGCCCGCTGCCGGCAAACCGGTATTTCGTGCTCAACAAAAAAGGCGAGCACTGCCCTGTCGGTGTTGTTGGCCGTATCCATTCTTCGGGCGTGAACACGGCGCTCGGATATTTGGAAGGCGGCGAGTTGCGGCAGCATGACTTCGTCATGATCCGGGATGAGCACGGAGAGCCGGTTCGTGCATTCCGGTCTGGAGACCGGGGGCGATACAGGCGCGACGGACTGATCCTGTTCGACAGCCGCGTTCAGGGCTACGTCAAGGTGCGCGGCGTCCGCATTTCCATGCCTGACGTCGAGAATGAACTTGTGAAACACCCTGACGTCGCCCGCGTTCTACTAACGGATCTTGGAGACGAACGCCGTGGGGAAACCGAATTGGGTGCCCTTTATGAACCGGTTCCAGGAAGCGGACTTTCCGATGCGGACCTTCGGAATTTTGCAAGACAGCACCTGCAGGAAACCCACGTTCCGGCTTACTTTTTAAAGGTGGATAGCATTCCGCTGTCTGCCAATGGAAAACCGGATCGAAGGGCTGCAAGGCAATTGTTTGCAGATTTCCCTTCCAGGCAACCGGTGCCGCGAAGGAAAACATCCTCGGCAAACCGGCGGCTTGTCGACATCTATCTGGAGGTCGTCGGCTGCGGATCAACGTCAGCCGTAAATGGGGCTACCGACTTCCTGTCGATGGGGCTGTTACCGTCGCATCTCAAGACGATCGCTCAGCGCATCTCCGACGAATTCGGCGTCGCTCTGCTGCCAAAGCAACTTCTCATGTGCCGAAACGCGAACCAGGTGGAGGAACTCGTTTCCCGAGAGCTGCCTTGATTGGCCTCAAGACGTTCCGTTTTCCAACCTTGCGAATAATTCAATCGTCATTTGAAATCGAAAAAGGAGTTTAGTTCATGCCGGACATCGGTCCAACCGGTGAGATGCCGCTGACACTGCCACAGCTCGATTTCTGGGAAGAATTCACCTTTCATCCCGACCAGCCCGTGTCGACGGTCGCGCATTACATCGAGCTTGAAGGCGACATTGACGAGCTAGCGTTGACCAGGGCGATCACACGCACCATCCGCGAGGCCGAGATCCTTTCGGCACGGTTTCGGGTGAGCCCGGATGGTGGAGCGCCGGTTCAGGTCTGTGATCCGGAATTTCTGCCCGCGCTTGAACAGGTGGACTTGCGCCAGGAAGCCGAGCCACTGGAAGTTGCCAGAAAGCGGATGGAAACCGATCTGGCCGCAAAGCTGGATTTGCGGCGCGATAAACTGTCGGCGCATGCGCTTTACCGCGTCGGGGAGAGAAACTACCTCTGGTACATCCGCGCTCACCATATCATCGTCGATGGCTATGGTCTGGCGCTGATCGAACAGCGCTGTGCCGAGCTGTACAATCATTATCGCGGCCAGGGCGATGCCGGTCTGCCATTCCATCCGCTGGCAAGTTTTCTGTCTGAAGAGGCTCGATATCAGGAGAGCCGGCAGTGGAACGACGACAAGGCGTTCTGGTCGGACTATTTCGCAAGATCCTCCGACATCGAAGTTCTGGAGCGGGGAGATGAAGACTATGGTGGCCCCGGGTATCACGCTCAGATTTCTCTAACTTCGGAGTTCACGCGAAACCTGCAGGCAACCGCTGCGACGGTTGAAATTGGCTGGCCGGATCTCCTGACACTGCTCTGCGGTCTCTATCTTCTGCGCGAACGGGCCGGTCGGCAGATGCCGCCCGAGAATGCGTTGACCCTTTGGCTTCCATTCATGAGCCGGTGGGGCAGTGTGGGGGCGCATTTGCCGGCGCTGCTGGTCAACATTCTGCCGTTCCGGATGGAGGTGAACAGAACCGACACCCTGGCAGATTTTCTGAAAGGCTCGGCCGCTGAGCTGAAACGCCAAAGGCGATACAGCCGCTACCGTATCGAGCAGATTTCACAGGACCAGGGGCTGACAGAAGGCAGCCGCTACTTCTTCTCTCCCCTGATCAACGTGCTGCCTTTCAATGCACCGGCTTTCACCGGTTGCAGATCTCGCCGCCACATTCTTGGCAGTGGCCCCGCTGACGGCTTCAATCTCACTTTCCGAGGGGAGGATGACGCAAGCAACCTGACCCTGTGCCTGGACGTCGATCCCAGCATGATGAGCTCACAGGCTTTCAGCGAGCACGAAAAGAAACTGCCGTCATTCCTGTCAGGTGCACTTCAACCGAAATGGCTGACACGACCGGTCGGCGATGCCCTTGGAACGACCTGCTCGTCGGCTCTGTTTGACGCAGCTGTACAGCGATTTCCGATGTAGTGACGCGTCATCAGGGACTGACTGCCTTTGGGAGGGGAGGGCAGCGTCCGCTGAAAAACAAGTGGCAAGCCGGTCGGATACGAGTTGGACTACCGGCCAGGTGGGGGCGCGAAACTCTCTGTTATGGCCATCGTGGCAGGCCAGACAATCCTGGTCTTGTGGCTGTTGTCGCGCAGCACGTGCAGAACTTCCCTCGCGATTGTTCGCCCGAGCTGCTCCAGATCGATCTCGAATGCCGTTACCGGCGGGTTGAGGAAGCGAAGGAGCTTGCTTCTGCGGAGTGTTGCAACCGACAGGTCCTTGCCCGGTGAGAGCCCGGCTTCCTGAAGGGCCGAGTAAACGCCAAAGGCCATCAGTTCGTAGTTCAGCAGCAGCGCGGTCGCCCGGTTGGGCATTTCCAGGATCTGGCGGGTCACCTGATTGCCGCCAGACTCGCTGACTTCACACTCGAAGATCAGACCGGGATCGAATTCCAGCCCCGTTTCGGCAACTGCGTTTTCATAGGCTTCGCGCAACACACTGGCGATGTTGGATCGGGTCGGCGGCACGGTAATGGCAATGCGTTTGTGTCCGAGGGCCACCAGCTTGCGGATTGTCTGATCGACATATCCTTCGAAATCGAGATCGATCCAGGGGTGCTGGTCTTCCAGGCGTGACCGTCCGAGTGTCAGGAACGGGAGCCGTGACTTGAGCAGGAACTCGATCCGCGGATCGTTCTTCATGGTCGCGGTTACAACAATGGCATCCGCCGTGCCGCGCGCGATCACGCGTTTCAGAAACTCCGTCGGATCATTGGCGGAATGGCAAGGCAGGATGATGAGATCATAGCTCTGGTCGTCGAGTTCGGCCTGCATGGCGTCAATCACGCGCATGAAGAAGTTGTCGCCGCTCCTGAGTTCCGACTGCCCGGTTTCAAGCATGAAGGCGATTGTCTGCGTTGTTCCACGACGCAGCGAACGGCCCGAAGCGTTCGCACTGTAGCCGAGTTCAACTGCGGCATTGAGCACGCGCTCTCGGGTCTTTGCGTTTACATCCGGCTTGTCGTTCAGCGCTCGCGAAACGGTTCCGATAGAGATCCCAAGATGTTGCGCGAGGTCTTTTATGTTCAAGGACAGGGGCTCCTGAAAAGATTTCCGAAAACGTTTACGAAACTTCTTGACACAAAGTTCCATCGTAATCTAGCGTCGTAAACGTTTACGGAGCCCGGAAAGACGAAAGGTCACAACCGCGCCCGATGGGAGGAAATCACATGCAGACCGCCGTCATGGTGGGGTGCGGAGCCATGTCCGAGGGCTGGCTACGTGCACTTCAGGACATCAACTCTTCCGGCAAGCGGGTCGAGATTGTCGGCTTTGTCGACCTTGACACGGACCTTGCGCAAAAACGTGCTCAGACCTCCGGCTTCGGCAACGCAGAGGCCGGAAACGATCTGACGGAACTGCTGTCCAGGCTGAAGCCAGACCTCCTGTTCGATATCGTCGTGCCATCCGCCCGCAACGAGGTGGTGACCCAGGGCTTTGCTGCCGGCTGCGATGTGCTTTCCGAAAAACCGATGGCGAACTCGCTGGATGAGGCAAAAGCGCTGCTCGACGTGCGACGGGATCAGGGCAGGTTGCATGCCGTGATTCAGAACCGCCGGTTTCTGCCCGGCATCCGGCGTGCAAAACAGTTTCTGGACCAGGGTGGCATTGGGCGGATTGCGGAGGTCCATTGCGACTTCTTCATCGCACCGCATTTCGGTGGGTTCCGGGAGGAGATGGATCATGTGCTGTTGCACGACATGGCAATCCACACTTTCGACGCGGCCCGTTTCGTCGCCGGGCTGGAACCGCGCCGGGTCTTCTGTCACGAGAGCAATCCGTCCCATTCCTGGTACCGCCACGGAGCCAGTGCCGCCGCCATCTTCGACTGCCATGACAATGTGACCATGACCTATCGCGGTTCGTGGTGTGCGGAAGGTGCGCGCACGGACTGGGAAGCCTCCTGGCGGATCATCGGATCGCGCGGAACTCTTTTGTGGGACGGCAACGAAGGCTTCCGAGCCGAAATCGTGAAATCGGCCGAAGGCTTTCTGTATCCGCTGGAAGAGGTCGAGGTGCCCGAATTGCCCGCATCGCTGGAGGCCACCGGTCATGCAGGCGTCATTGCCGATTTCCTGGACGCGCGCGAGACCGGCAGGGCCGCTCTCACGGATTCCGCCGACAACATCCGCTCACTCGCCATGACATTTGCTGCAATCCGGAGCGCCGAGGAAGAGCGCTTCGTCGAGATAGATATCTGACCCGAGGACATTCATTCATGAGCAATCCTGCAAAATCCATTCGCATCGGAACGATGATCGCCGCCACGGGCGGAGACGCTGCGAAGCGAATCGATGAAATCGCCGATCTCGGGTTTGAAAGCTTCGAGCCGTTCTTCTGGCAGACGACCAACGGGCAGGACCTGGCCGAGCTCGGCAAACGCTGTGTCGAGGCGATCGGCGACCGGGACATCACCATCTCGACCCTGGGCATGTTCGGGAACCCGCTGGAAGATCAGCCGCTGGACCGGGACACCCTGCAGGGATGGAAGGACTGTATCGATAACGCCCATCACTTCGGCGCCACTTGCGTCGCCGGCTTTACCGGCAGGATCCGTGGCAAGCCCCTGGAAGACAGCCTGCCCAAATACAGGGAAGTCTGGTCAGAGCTTGCAAGGCGCGCCGCCGACAAGGGTGTCAGGATCGCTTTTGAGAATTGCGCCATGGACGGGAACTGGCAGACCGGCGATTGGAACATCGCCCATAATCCGGATGCCTGGGAACTGATGTTCAACGAAACGACGGACGACAATCTCGGCCTGGAATGGGAGCCTTGCCACCAGCTTGTCTATCTGATCGATCCGCTGCCGCAGATCCGCAAGTGGGCCGACAAGATCTTTCACGTGCACGGCAAGGACGCCACGGTCCGTCATGATGTCATCCGGGAACACGGCATTTTCGGAAAACATCCGTTCGTCTTCATGCGTACGCCGGGTTTTGGCGATAGCAACTGGACAGACATCATCAGCGAGCTGCGTCTTGCGGGTTATTCAGGCTCCATCGACATCGAGGGCTGGCACGACCCGGTCTATCGCGACGAGCTCGAAATGACCGGCCAGGTGCATGCGCTCAACCATCTGAAAACCAGCCGGGGCGGTGCCTTCATACCGGGAACCGGCAAATACGAAGGCGGCGATCCCTCACTGACCTAGGGCAACGCCGTCCGTCATTCATGTCGCATACAGGGAGGAGACCCAACATGGACTTGAAATCAATAGCATTGGCAACATCCGGGCTGATCGCGCTGGCTTCAACCGCCGTTGCCGATCCGGTCGAGCTGGATCTGTGGACCATCGACGACCCGGGCGAATATCACTACGTCATGGCCGACGAGTTCATGGCCAAGCATCCCGACATCAAGATCAACGTGCGGACCGTCCAGTTCGAGGACATGGTCAACGACCTCGCACGCGGCGTGGCGACGGGCGATGCTCCCGACATCACGTACATCGACAATCCGGAAGTAGCGCTGTTTGCTTCTCGCGGACTGTTGCTCGATTTGAAACCCTATATCGAGCAGTCCGATATCGTGAATGCCGACGACATCTTCCCGGGGCCGTTGTCATCGGTCAGCTACGAGGGCGGCATCTATGGCATCCCGCGTGGGGCGAATACGATCGCTCTCTATTACAATGCCGACATGTACCGGGCGGCCGGGCTCGACCCCGACAACCCGCCACGCACCTGGGACGAGCTCTACAAAGCCGCCAAGGCGCTGACCAAGCCGGAAGAGAATATCTACGGCCTCGCTTTTTCTGCGGTTGCGACCGAAGAGGGCACTTTCCAGTTTTTGCCCTGGCTGCAGATGACCGGTGGGGATTACGACAACGTCGACACGGACGGGGCGGTACGAGCACTTTCACTCTGGAAGAAAATCCTCGACGAAGGACTGGCCTCGCCGGACACGCTCATTCGCGGTCAGTGGGACAGCACCGGTACTTTCAATGCCGGGACCGCCGCAATGTCGATCTCGGGACCCTGGGAACTGCCCCGAATGAGCTCGGAAGCCAAGTTCGATTTCAGGGCTGCGCTCCTGCCTGCACCGGACGAGGGAGCGGACCGTGCCTCGGCGCTGGGGGAGGGCGACAACGTCATTCTGGCCAGCACCGACAATCCGGATGAAGCCTTCCTGTTCCTGGAGTTTCTCTATGACAACATGGACCGCGTCTGGAATGAATTCGGCTACCTGCCGGCTTCCAAGGTCGAGGTGAAGGATCCCAAGTATCCGGAAATCTATGCGGTCTTCGAAGAATCGATGAAATATGCCCGCAACCGCGGACCTCATCCGCAGTGGCCGCGCATCAGCAAGGCGATCCAGACCGCAATCCAGTCGACACTGACCGGTCAGGCAACGCCTGAAGATGCTCTCGCTGCCGCGCAGACCAGCATCGACAAGGTCCTGAAGTAGGGTCTGTTCAGGCGGGGTTTTGCGATGTTCGCCCTGCCTTGGGGTGTGTGCTCGCGAGCCGTCCGACCGGACGGGAGCGCACACCCTTTTTCATCCGCCATGGAGGAGGAGACGGATGCTCAACTTTACCAGACCGTTCCGGGACGGGGCCGGTTTCGACACGATCCTCGTGACGCTGGCACTCGGGTACCTGGTTCTGTTTTCGGGTTTTCCGCTCGTTTACAACCTCGTCATGTCGTTTCAGGAAGTGGACTTGTTTTCACTCGGATCCTTCGACAGGCCCTATGTCGGTCTCGACAATTACGTTGATGTACTGTCACGTCCCGAGGCCTGGGGCATCTTCCTCAACACCGTGAAATTCGTCGGCATCTCGGTCGCAGCGCAATTGTCCATCGGATTTGCCCTGGCAATGTTCTTTCAGCAGAATTTTCCGGGAAGCACCTGGCTGCGCGGTTTGTTCCTGGCAGGCTGGATCATGCCGGCTCTTGTTGTCGGCGCTGTCTGGAGCTGGATCCTTGCAGGGGATTTTGGCGTTCTCAACCATGTCCTGTTGTCTCTCGGCCTGACCGGTGAGCGTATCTTCTGGCTGTCCGACCCGAACGTGGCCCTTTATTCGGTCATCCTCGCCAACATCTGGCTTGGTGTTCCGTTCAACATGATCCTGTTGTCCGTCGGTCTGGCGGGAATTCCGGAGGATATCTACGAAGCCGCCGAAATGGACGGTGCGAATGCCATCCAGCGGTTTTTCACCATCACCTTGCCAATGATGCGCGCCCAGCTCGGAGCGGTGATCTCACTGGGCGTCATTTTCACCCTTCAGCAGTTCGACCTGTTTGCAGCCCTCACGCAGGGCGGTCCGTCGAATGCTTCCAATGTCTTCCAGTACTGGAGCTGGCAATTGTCATTTCAGTACTACGAGATTGGCGTCGGTTCGGTGATTTCGGTTCTGATGATCCTGTTCGTGATTTTCGTTGCCGCGGTCTACGTGCGGTCCACGCGCCACGAACAGCTAGCTTGAGGCGTCGAGCGATGATGAAAAAATATGGCCTGACCGCGATCGCGCTCTGTCTGGTGAGCTTCTATCTCTTCCCACTTTACTGGATGTACATCACGGCCCTGAAAAGCGGCACGGAAATCTTTGCCAATCCACCGACGTTCTGGCCGGAAAATCCGCAATGGATGGTTGGCGAAGTCTGGACGCGCCTGAAGATGGACGTCTACCTCTGGAACTCGCTTCTGATTGCCTCGGGGGTGACGATTATCGTCGCCATTTGCGGCACGGGTTGTGCCTACGTTCTCTCTCGCATCCGCAACCGCTGGATGGACGTGGTGCTCTTCATCGTTCTGATGATGCAGGTCTTGCCATCTTCCCTGATGATCACGCCGATTTTCGTTGCCTTCAACCAGGTTGGCCTCAACGAGGTACCAAGAACATCGGTGATACTGGCGCAGGCGGCGAAGGTTCTGCCGCTCTATATCGTGCTGTGCCGCGCAACCTTTCTGCAGGTTCCAAGGGAGCTGGAAGAAGCCGCGCTGGTCGACGGCAACTCGCGGATCGGTGCGTTCCTGTCCATCATCGTCCCTCTTGCAAGAAACGGCATTCTGGTGACGTCGGTGCTCATCTTCCTGCAGTCCTTCGGGGAATATGTCTATTCGCGCTCCCTGATCACGCAGCGGGCGCTACAGCCGGCGACCGTCGGACTGCAATCCTTCATGGGCCCCAACACGTCCGACTGGTCCGGTGTGATGACCTACTCCGCGATCTACGTGACGCCGGTTCTCATCATATTTGTGTTGCTGCAACGCCAGATCGTCAGCGGCCTGACCTCCGGAGCCCTCAAATGAGCTATCAGATCGAGCTGGAAAACATCCAGAAATACTACGGCGCCTATCACGCGCTCCGCGACGTCTGCCTGCAGATCCCCAAGGGACAATTCGTTGCCCTGGTCGGGCCTTCGGGATGCGGCAAGTCCACCTTGTTGCGCACCATCGCCGGACTGGAAAAAATCACCAGCGGCACGATGCGGATCGCAGGGGATGTGGTCAATGATAAGGCTCCACGCGAGCGGGACCTGGCGATGGTGTTCCAGTCCTATGCCCTTTATCCGCACATGACCGTTCGCCAGAATCTGACCTATTCCATGCGGCTCCGGAGACGCCCCAAGTCCGAAATCGACAAGGCGGTGGAGGAAATTGCCCGCGTGACCGGGTTGGGCGAACTTCTCGACAGATATCCGCGGCAACTCTCCGGTGGGCAGCGCCAGCGCGTTGCCATGGGCCGGGCCATCATCCGCAACCCGAAGGCGTTCCTGTTCGACGAACCGCTTTCCAATCTGGATGCGGCCCTCCGGGTGCACATGCGCTCCGAAATCCGGCAACTTCACAATCGCCTCGGTGCGACGTCCGTCTATGTGACCCACGACCAGATCGAGGCGATGACAATGGCCGACCAGGTGGTGGTCATGAGAAGCGGGGTAATCGAACAGAAAGGCGCGCCGCTCGACCTTTACGACAGGCCAGTGAACAAGTTCGTTGCGGGATTTATCGGCTCCCCGGCGATGAATTTTGTCGATGGCGTCGTAGCGGAGGGGGGCAAGAGTGTTGGTCTTGCTCTTCCCGGGACACCGGAGATCGCATTTGAAGGACTGCAACTGCCTGGTCAGAAGGTAACGGTCGGACTGCGGCCGGAACACCTGATGGTGGGGCAGGGGGATACCGGAAATGAAATGACGCTTCCGGTATCGCTCGTCGAGAGAACGGGGGCAGTCTCCTACGTGCTCACCGACACGGATCCCGGGCTCCTGATTACTGCTCCGGTTCGTGTTGAAGATGGCGTTCGGTCGGTCTCCGTTTCGATCAAACCGGAACACATCCACCTGTTTGACAGGGAAACCTGCAACGCCCTCTTGCATACGTGATAGCCCAGCCGTCCAATTGAGTGTCTGCGGATCGGAAACTCCTGGCAAAGGGGCTCCTGTCCGCTGGCGACCGTCGTGAAAATCGATGTTGCGGCGGCTGGGAAAATGATCATTTAAACAGATCATTCTGATAGAAATTATATCACTTAAATAAAACGTTCGATCGGTGCTACTTCAGGGCCACCCATTGACCTGAAGTGTTGCAGCGTTAATGACCCGGCTAAATTGCTCTTCCATTCCTTTTGCGCTCCCAATGAGGGATGGCGCCGCCGCAGGGCTCTGGCCTTGCGGGCATTTCCGTTGCGCTGTTTGCCCCGCGGATTGAGCCTTTGAGCAAAATCCCTTTGTAACAACGTTAGGCGAACCACCGCGACTGCGAAACCTCTCAAGGGTTACCAGTCTCACCATGGCCTTTTGGCAGTGCCGCACGGTCGCTCCTTGAGGTTTTGGCAGCGGCAACAAGAAGAGACCTTTTCACTCGTAAGGCAAAAATAAACATGCATGCGCATGCAAATATATTGACGATCGCAAGGCTCTACCTATATTGCATGCACATACAAATAAAATGAAAGCCTACCTGATGAGTGCCGTTACAGTTTACACCGACTACGTCTGTCCCTTTTGCCTGCTCGCAGAACAGGTCGTGACGACGGCGATCGGTGACAGGAAGATCCCGATATCCTGGCGAGCCCATGAATTGCGGCCCGACCCGGTGCCAACGCTGAAACCCGAGGATCCTTACCTTCCGGCGATCTGGAATCGGTCGATTTATCCGCTTGCGGAAAGCCTTCAGGTGCCAATCAAGCTGCCGTCGATTTCGCCTCAGCCACGCACCAACAAGGCTTTCGAGCTTCTGGCCCTGGCACAGGATCAGGGGTTGGATCATCCGTATTCGATGCGGATATTGCGCGCCTTCTTCCAGGAAGATCGCGACATCGGCGATCCCGAGGTTCTTGTCGCATTGGCTGCGGAAGCGGGGATCGATCCGGATGAAGCCAGGCAGGCTCTCGAAACCGGGGCCTATCGCGAACGTCACCGTGAAGCACTGCGCCACGCCCGCGAAGACATGGCGATCACGTCGGTTCCCACGATCGTGGTCGGGGATCAGATTTTCCGGGGAGTGCCCCCGCTGGACGAGTTGCTTCAGGCAATCGACCGGTTGGAAAGCGCCCCCGGCAATAGCGGCCGCTCCCGTTAATCGACGCGGCCAGGTCTAAAGGCATCCGCCTTCACACACTCTCAATCTACGAAAGGAACATGCAATGAGTTGGGTTTATCTCGGAATCGCCGTGATCTTTGAGATCGCGGTCGCAATAAGTGCCGGAAATGCAAAAGGGTTCACACGGTTCGGGTGGACCGCCGCAACCCTCGTGAGCGGCGCTATCGCCACCTTCTTCCTGAGCCTTGCGCTCCTCACCTTCGATGTCGGTGTCGGGTACGCAATCTGGACCTCCGTCTCCGGTGTCGGGATCGTCGTCCTGGGGGCGCTGTTCTTTGGTCAGCAGCTCAACTGGAAGAAAGGCCTCGGCATTGCCTTCGTCATCGGCGGCGTTGTCGGCCTGCGCCTGAGTGGTGCTGCCTGAGCACCTGAAACACGAAATATCTCTTCCAATTCTCTTCTGATCAAAAGGAACAGCAAATCATGGATACGCTCCAGAAAACCCAGGGCAATGGCGGTGCATGGGGCATGCTGATGCTCGCCAGCGCGTTCGAAATCGGCTATGCGCTCAGCGTCGGCGGCAGTCAGGCCTTCACCATTCCGAGCTGGTCGATTGCCGCCGTCGTTTTCTTCCTGCTCACTCTTTACTTCCTCAGTGCCGCGCTGCGAACCATCGACGTGGGGATCGGCTATGCGGTGTGGGCAGGGATCGGCTCGGTCGGGGCTGCCGTCTTCGGTAGCTTCTTGCTCGACCAGCCGTTGACACTGATCCAGGCAGTCTGGCTGGCTGTCATTATCGTAGGTGTCGTCTGGCTGAAGCTGGCCGACAGCCCGAAGCTTGCGGCGACAGCCTGATGGGGACGGATCGTTCAGAACGCCTTGACCAGCTCATGGAGGAGGCCGTGGCCTTCTCCGTGGATCATGTCCACAAAGGCGGCATTCCCTTCACCGCTCTTGTCGTTGACGGAAATGGCACAGTAATCGGGCGCGGTGTCAACCGCGTTCGGGATCATCATGATCCGACCGCGCATGCGGAAGTCGACGCGATCCGCGACGCTTGCCGCACGCTTAAAACTCCACATCTGCATGGGGCCATTCTGCTTGCGTCAGGTGAACCTTGCGCGATGTGTTACATGAGCGCGCTTTATGCAGGCATCGCGCAGGTGTTCTTTGCCGCCGATCGTGATGAAGTGGCAAGGCACGGCTTTGATTATCGAGGTTCCTATGGGCTGTTTGCCAGTGATCCGTTGGCCTGGCAGTCGCCTCGCGTGGCCAAGCTGGCCGTTCCCAAAGCCATGCGGCCTTTCCAGAACTTTGCCGCGATGAGCCGCATTTCCGACTAATGGCAGTTACTTGTTTCTGCGCTTGCATGAGCATACAAATGATCTGCGCAAGCGCAGAACACTCAAAGGCCCAGATTGATCATGTCCAATAGCAGTGGTTCGTGGCTCAGGTTGATCCACGCGGTCGCCAACGTCGAAGCAGACCTCGCAAAAGTCCTGCAAGACCGGCATGGCCTTGGTCTGTCGGATTATCGCGCACTCGAGATCCTCTCCAAATCGCCCACGTCCGAATTGCGCATGCAGGAACTGGCCGCCCATCTGCAGCTGAACCAGAGTTCCGTATCACGCATGGTCGAGCGTCTGGAGCGGGGTGGCTTCACGGTTCGTGATCTTTGTCCGGACGACAAGCGCGGTGTCTACACCGTTCTCACCGACAAGGGACGTGCACATTTTGAAACCGCGCAACCGGATTACGAGAACGCACTGGAAAATGCCCTCAAGGAGCACGGCGGTGCCGAGTTGCTGCTTGCACGATTTGGAAATGCGGAAGACGTGGTCTGATTGGCCATTTGCGGTTGCGTTGCCGATCAACGGCAAACTTAAAACGGAATGCTGAGCCTGAGAGAGCCGCTGTTGGTGGCCAGATTTTCGGAGAACCGGCCATTGTATTCCAGGCGCAGGTCGACCCCTTCAATGGATGTGAGCTGAAGGCCGGCCCCGATCGAGGCAAACAGATCCTCATGTTCGAGAGACGTCTTGAACGACCCGGTTCCCCCGGCGCGGTTGGTGAAGCGTGCATCTGTTTCCCATTGGTCACTGGACAGGAACGACACACCGAGTTTTCCATATACACGCAGGTCCTTGCCGTCCTTGTAGCGCAGGCGGCTTCCGATCTCGATAGAAGGCGTTGCGGCAAAATTCCAGTGGCCGGTGGAGTCGAATTCAAGTCCGTAATCACCGCTTTCCCGGTAGTCGCCGACCCTGGAGTAGATAGCGTCGAAGTCGACATAAGGTTTAACGTAGACGTTGGTTGCCGCGAAGGTGCGTGCGATCCGTGCTCTGACGGAGCCAGCCAGCACATCGGGAGAGCTGGAGATCGTCTCGGAAAGATCGGAGATCGACAGGTTACGGTCGAACCTGGTCGCTCCGTAACTGCCAGCGGCAGCGGCCGAAAGGGTCCAGGCCCCTATCTCCCGCTTCAGGCTTGCCCCGAGATACCCCGCCTTGCCGTCTCCTTTCACGGTTCCGGAGGCCTGTGAAATCCATGTTTGCTGAAATGCAGCAGCGCCACCGATGAACCAGCCGGGCGCTATTTCCCGTTGTCCTCCCAGCTGGTAGGTCAACGCATTAGCGTTATAGCTCGGTGAATTGCCGATGGCTGAGCGATGGCCTGTTCCGCCGGTTGCGCGTGCCCAGCCACAGGAGCCTTCGGTTATGCCTGCGCCATCGCCTTCGAAGACAGGACAACTCATCAGGCTGTCGCCGAAGGACAGCATTTCGAAGGTCTGTTCGACGACGGCAGCAAGCCCGGTGCGCGGCAGAAGCTGGTTCAGGGTGTCTGCATAGCTTCCGGATTGATTGTCGACCTCGTCGGCAATGGCCCCGAACAGTGTTCCGAAAATGTTGTTGCCGCCGCGATCCCAGATATTCTGCAGGTTTTCCGCAACGGCCTTCTGATCCCGGTTTAGTTTCACCTTGCCGTTGGGGGTAAAGTCGGCGCCGGTTACCTGGAAATAATAGTCGGAGCCTTCCGGACTGAACAGGTAATCGAAGATGAGAGAGTCCTGCGGGGTGAGGGTGCCTGTAACAGACCCGCCGACCGACAGAACTTTCGTCTTCCTGTCCGGAAGAAGGCTGATGGTCTTGAGACCGAGTGTGCCTGCAAGCGTCGCCTCGCCGCGTACTTCCAGCCAATCGGAATTGAAATTGTTCAGGTCGATGTCCGCGACCAGAAACCCTTGTGCGCTCTGCGTGAAATTACCGGTAATCACTGTCTTGCCGGGGTCGCGTGCGCGCCCCAATACAAAGCGGCCGTTGTTGACCACATTTGCATCGTACAGATAGCCGTCAGCAAGGGTGTTGGGGGAATTGTTGGTGACTGTACCGGCGCTGCCGCCGTCGGCATTGGTGAGGACGACATCCCCGTAAAGAGACGCAGTGTCGTTGACGGTTACATTGAGGATTGCCCCGTCAGCCGTCGTGCCCGTTCCGGTATACCAGACCGCATAGGAGCCGGTGTCGTCGGTGCCGTTGCGCGATGCGCCCGACTGGACAATGGCATTGTCGTTCAGAACCAGCGTGTTGTTGAGCCCGTTGGAGACCCTGATGGCCGCGGCATCCGTATCCGTGCCCCCCTGGACGTTGCCTTGTCCGTCAACCGTGATCCCGATTGTGCCGTTGCCGTCTGCGCCCTGGCTTTGTGCAAAGACGCCCGACGAACGCGATCCGGAAGCATAGACCTGACTTGCGATTTCCAGATCGATAGCGCCCGCGGTCCCCGTGCTGTCTGTTGACATGAGGCCAGCCACGCCTCCGTTGCCGGTTCCGGATATACCGCCGCCGCCACCGATGGACTGGGCGATAATACCGATGGACTCGTCACCCGTGACGGTGATCGGCGCGTCGATATCCAGTGTGATCTGGCCACCATTGCCGCTGGCGCCGCCGGAGGTCAGGTTCGCGGTGGCGTTGGTCATGGAACCGCCGGTCGCGTCGCCCGCCAATCCACCGCCACCACCGATGGATTGTGCCACGAGGCCGAAAGCGCCGTCGCCGCGGGTCTGGATGCCGGCGCCTCCGGTCAGCTGGAACGTCACCGCGTCACCGTTGCCTGCCGCACCGCCCGTGCCGCCGATTGCCAGATCAAGCCCACCTTCTACGCTACCGGTGACGCCATAACCACCGCCGCCGCCGATGGACTGGAGCAGAACGCCATGAGAGCGGTTGCCGTAGGTGGCAATCGTCGTGTCCATTGCCAGATCGATTGTGCCGCCATTGCCGGCCACACCGCCAGAACCGCCAACAGAGACGCTCAGCTCGCTACCGTCGACACGGGTTGTCTCCGCACTGCTGCCGACCCCGCCGGTGCCGCCACCACCGCCGATCGATTGGGCAACCAGGGCAGCAGCATCATTGCCGCTGGTGGTGATCGTTACCGCGCTGGTGTCATAGGTGTGAACCTGGCCGCCATCGCCGCCTGCACCGCCTGTGCCGCCGCCGTCGCCACCGATTGCCAGTGTGCCGGTCTGGTTGTCCGAGCCGTCGCCACCCTGGCCGCCACCGCCACCGATGGACTGCATCGTCATGCCGGTAGCTGCAAAACCGGCCGTGTTGATGAAATTGCTGTCACCGTCTACCAGCCAGACGGCGACTTCACCGCCGTCCCCGCCAGAGCCGCCCCTGCCGCCGACTGCAAGTTGGATCGAGGCGCTGACTTCGCTGCCGCTGGCCGTGGACGAGCCGCCCTGGCCGCCGCCGCCGCCAATTGATTGCAGGACGACCCCGTCCGCCCAGGCACCTTGCGTGATGATCTGGCCATCATGGTAGTATTTGACCTGATTGCCGTCCCCGCCGGACCCGCCGCCACCACCGACATCGACCGTGAACGAATAGGACGCTCCAGAATCCGACAGGCGCTTGATCTGTTTCTTCAAGGCCCCAATGGCGTCGAGAACCTTGTGAGACGACGCGTCATTGCCGAGCGATCCGCCGATACCACCGCCGCCGCCGATGGATTGCAGCACGACACCGTCCGAGTCGCCGCCGAAGGTTTCGATGCGGCCGTATTGTTCGGCGTAGATGGTACCGCCGTTGCCGCCGCTTCCACCAATGGCTCCAACACCCAGGGACATGCTGCCGGAGACGCTGCTGGCGCCAACGCCAAGGTAGACGGTGCCACCCTGCGAATTGCCGCCACCTCCACCGATGGACTGCCCGACCAGACCCTTGGAGCCCGATCCCTGCGTCTGGACCGTGTAGCCGGCAAAGTTATGGATCTCGACGGAGGAGCCGTCACCGCCCGAACCACCCTGGCCACCCAGGGAAATCTTCGCTTCCAGCGAAGCGATACCGCCTTGCGAATAGGCGTTGCTGTTGCCCAGGCCACCGTTACCGCCACCGCCGCCAATCGATTGGGCCAGAACGCCATGGGCACCGTCACCAAAAGTGAAAAGCGTGCTTTCCGGGGCCAGACTCGTGAGTTTCGTTGCGGTGGTGCTGCCTGAATTGGAAGACGAGCCGTAGGTTCCCAAGGTTACGTTGACTTCCCCGCCATTGCCGCCACCGGATGTCGTAAACGCATAATCCATATTGAAGTCGCTCAGGACATTGCCGGTGCCGCCCCCCAGAGCAACGGTAGCGGTGGATTCCACAGTGTCCTTGTCGCCAAGCGTGGCTGTCAGCGCGGACGCATCGCCGCCGTTGCCGCCGCCGCCGCCAACCGATTGAGCAAGGATCCCGTGAGAGGCGTCGCCGATTGTCGTGAGCCTGGAGGGTTGGTCATAGGTGACGGTCACGTCGCCGCCGGCTCCCGCATTGCCGCCGTTGCCTCCAACGGTTGCCACATAGTTGAAGGCGAGGGGAACGCCGGTGCCGGTTGGAGCGGCAACCAGAAAATCGCCGGCGGATGTCGAGCCGCCATTGCCGCCACCACCACCGATGGACTGGGCCAGAATGCCGGTGGCATTGTTGGGGGCGTATTTGGAGGTGGAAGACGCGGAAAGTCCGGTGGCGATGGTGCCGCTTGAAAGATCGATTGTGACGTCGTCCCCGTCGCCTCCGTCGCCGCCGCTGCCGCCGAGGACAAAGGCTGCGTTGAAGCCGACGGTCGCGTCAAAGTAATTGGCGCTGCCGCCCGTGCCCCCACCACCACCGATGGACTGTGCGACGACAGCTGTCGACTGTGCGCCGGAGGTCGCGGCGTAAAACTGGTTCTGGGTCAGGGAAACGGTTCCCCCGTCACCGCCATCGCCGCCGCTGCCACCCATCTGGAAGGCGAGGAACGAAAGGACGCTGAAATTCTTGACGCTGCCGCCGTTGCCGCCGCCGCCGCCGATGGACTGGGCGATCAGCCCCGGTGCGAATACGCCGGTTGTGGTGATGTGCGCGTTGCCGTTGCTTGTGGCAGCCAGAAGTGAGGGAAGGTCGGAGTAAACGCATCCGCCGGTGTTGTCGACGCAGACCTCGCCGCCGTCACCACCGAGGTCGGCGGAACCGCCGACGCCGATGGAGGCGATGGTCGACAGGGTTTGCACGCTGCCGCCGTTGCCGCCACCGCCGCCAACAGACTGGAAGATGGCTCCAGGAGAATAGCCGCCGGAGGTGACGATGGTTCCGATGTTCGGAATGGCGACCGTTCCGCCAGTTCCGCCCGCTGAGCCCTGGCCGCCTACGCCGACAGTGCCGGTGGCATCGCCACCCGAGCCACCGCCACCGCCAATCGATTGCGCAAGGATTCCGGTAGAGGAGTCGCCTTTGGTCGTGACCTTCTGCGTATTCGAAACGCCGACGTAACTTCCGTTGGACGTTGTCGATCCGGCAGCGCTGCCACCAACGCTGACAAACCCGCTGGAAGATCCCGCGGCTCCGCCGCCACCGCCAATGGACTGGGCGATGATGCCGAGCGAGTTGAAGCCACTGGTCGTGATGTCCGCGCTTGAGTTGACCGTTACGGTACCGGCTGCGCCTCCACCGGCGCCATCGCCGCCCAGTCCAACCAGGGTTGAGGCATCGATCCCGCCGGTTCCGCCACTTCCTGCGATCGACTGCGCGACGACACCGAAGGCATGGTCAGCTGCCGTTGAGACCGTCGCGCTGCCAAGCGAAAGGGTGACGTTTCCGGCATCGCCGCCATTGCCGCCGTTGCCGCTCTGACCGCCGAGAACACTCTGAAAATCGCTCCCCGTTCCGCCGCCGCCGCCGATGGAGTGCAGCGCGATGGCTGCGGAAAAAGCGCCGCTTGTCTCAATACTGGTATCGCCTGAGACAGTGACGGAAACCGCGCCGGCATCGCCGCCGAAACCGCCGCCGCCACCGGTGCCGGCGAGAGCCGTGCCGTCGCCGCCGTCTCCGCCTTCACCGCCGATACTCTGTGCCAGCACGCCGTACACATTAGCGCCACTTGTCTCGATGGATTTTCCGTCTTGAAGAGATACCGACACGGATCCTGCCGTACCGCCATCGCCGCCGCTATGATCCTTGGTGGGGCCGGTGCCACCCTTGCCGCCGAGGCTTTTTGCGCCGATTGCTGCGCTCGGTTCGTAGCTGCCGCCGGTAACATCGAGGACGAGCCTGGCTGAGTTGGTGATCGAGACGTTGCCGCTGTTGCCGCCATCGCCGCCGTCGTCGCTGTTGTCAGTCGAGGCGGTCCCGGCGCCGCCTTCGCTTAACCCATAGAGAACGAACAGGCCGTCGCCCCCAGTCGTGGTGACATCCCAGTAGATGTCGCCGTTCATGGCGTTGTTGATCGTGACTGTTCCACCAGCACCGGCATTGCCGTTGTTATCGCCGCCTCTGCCGCCAAAGGATCTGGCGATGAATCCGCCGCCTTCTCCAAGCCCCTGAAAACGGTTGCTGCTCGAACCGACGGTGAAGCTGCTCGGGGCGGTGTTGTTGACGGTGACGCTGCCGCCGTCACCGCCCTTGCCGCCATATTGGTCGGACAGGACGCTGTTGTTCTGGTTGCCTCCTGTTCCGCCGTTGCTTTCGGCAACGAAAATAGCAAATCCGAAATTGGCGTAACCAATGGCGGTATAGCTTGCAAGGCCGTTGTTGGTAACCTGCACCGAGCCACCGTTGCCGCCTGCGCCGCCGTTCGAATTGTTATCTCCGTTGGATTGATCGCCTTCGCCGCCGCTGGATTGGGCGAAGATGCCCATTGCAAATTGGCTGACTTCCGACACGCTGATATCGATATTTGACTGATTGACGATTGTAACTGTTCCGCCAGCGCCGGCTGCGCCGGAGTCCTCGCCTGCCGACCCTCTGGACTCGACATACCAGTTTGCATAGATGCCCTTGCTGGTCGGGATAACCATATTCTGCTGGGCGTAATTCTGGATCGTGATGCCAGGGGCCTGGGCGCCAGCGGATGCACCCGTTGCGGTCAGATCGACGTAACTGACATCCGTGCCGGTATTGAAGGTGCAAACCCACGGGTCGCCGGAATCGTCACACAGGGAATCCGCCAGGGCGGGGGATGAAAGGCACAGGCTCGCAACGGATGCGGTGGACAACAGCAGCGATTTCACGCGAATGTTTTTTCTGACCGAAGGACGGGAGACCTGGTCTTTTCCTTCGGTTGTAAGGCCGAGGCCCATTTTCTTATCCCTGAAACAATTGGCTTAAAAAGTTTTGAGACGGAACTTTTTGCTCTTCCTCGTCAGGAATAACTATGGTTGCAGGGCAGCGGGTTTCACTGCAAATTCGATGAACCAGCTGAAATCATCGATGAAATTGTGGGCCGTGCCGCAGGAGCGGTCCTATATTGAAAGTTACCTTTCCAGTACGAGATTGCTTGTAACATGCTTTCAGATGAAGCCGTTCCGGCGACGACACGCAGGACTGTCTCCACTCCAGAAGAAGACGTCCGCGTGCACGCCGTCAGTAAGTCTCATCACGAGGAGCGCCTGCAGCCAGAGACCGAGCATCTCTTCTGGAAAGTTCAGATCGGCGGCTGGTTGTTCATAGCCGTTTATGGCTTTTTCGCCCGGGTGGTGACGTTCTCCGACTTCCGGCTTGCGTTCACGTTGACCCTTTCGATGGACCTGGTCGGCTTTCTGCTGACGAGCGCAGCGCATCACTATGTTCTCCGGAACGTCCAGCGGCTGATCACGATTCCGGTGTTCCTGGGGGCGGCGGCGTTTTCGCTCGCGTGTGGCACCTTGCAGATGTATCTAGCCTGGTATCTGCGCGACTTGATTTTTCCTGAAGCCCTGCCCTTCAACACGCCTCTGACGCCGGTCGTTTATTACACTTCGGTTCTGCTGGGCTGGATGCTGGCCTATTTCTGCCTGAGGTCCGATTACGAGGCGCGGATCGCGCGGTTGCGGCGCAGCGAGGCGCTTGCGGAGGCCATGCGTTCCGAACTGGAACAGCTGCGGCTGCAACTGGCGCCTCACTTCCTGTTCAATGCGCTCAATTCCGTCGCTTCGGAAATTCACGAGCGACCCGACACCGCGCTTGAAATGGTGAGGGAAATTGCAGGTTACCTGCGCTATTGCCTGAACCAGCAGCGTCGGGACCTCTGTCCGCTGTCGGAAGAAGTGGAGGCGATGAACGCCTATCTGCGCATCCAGGAAATCCGGTTTGAAGACAAGCTACAATGCACCGTCAGCGTCGATGAAACCGTCAGGGACATGATCGTTCCCCACATGATTCTGCAGGGGCTCGTGGAAAATGCGGTCAAGCACGGGTTAAAGCATCAGTCGAACCGTATCGACATTCACGTCTCTGTCAGCCGTCTCGGCAAGGATGAGGTCGAGGTTTCGGTCACTAACTCAGGGAAGATTTCGGAAACGGACCCGACACGGAAATCGATCGGTCACGCTAACCTCAGAAAACGCCTGCAGCTCTACTATCCGGAAATGCACGAGTTCAGCCTGCGTGAGGGGCAAGGCATGGTCGTTGCCCGCATCTTGCTGAAAGGTCCGGCATGCTCCGTGTAGTTCTGGTTGACGACGAACCTTCCGCCAGGCGCGGTCTCAGGCGAATGCTTGCCGAATTTCCCGACATTGCTGTGAGTGGTGAAGCGGGGGACCTCGAGTCTGCCCGGCAAGTGATGCATGAGGTCCGCCCGGATGCGGTTTTCCTTGATGTGGAACTGACCAACGGCAAGGGTCTTGACCTTGCAACGGACCTGCCGCCCGAAACCTTCGTGATCGTCGTCAGTGCATACGATCTATACGCGATCGACGCCTTTGATGTAGCCGCACTCGATTTCCTTGTGAAACCGGTCAAGCCCGAGCGGCTGGAAACAGCGATTGGTCGTCTGCGAGAAAGACTGCCGCCGGTCCCGTCCACTCCGGATAACAATGTGTCCCCAACCTTGGTCACAGCGCAGGGTCGTCTTCAATTCAAGACCAGTTCAGCGTCGATCCTGGTGTCCCACGATGCAGTTGCCTTTCTGCGGGCGGAAGGGGACTATACCCGCGTCTATCTGGAAAACGGTCAGCAACACCTCGCCAATGGCCTCCTGCGCGTTTTCGAAACCAGGCTTCCAGCACCGCCTTTTCACCGGCTGGATCGTTCCACTATCGTGAACTGCGCACAGATCCAGCGCGTCAATTGGCACGCTAGCGGACGCAGCAGCATTCATTTCTCGAATGGGAACAATGTCGTTGAAATTGGGCGCCCAGCATCAAGGAGATTGCGCTCCATTTTGCAGCTGAGTGGAGGCTGAAAAACCGGCAATTGGCGTCCTGGCTCTGGTCGCTGTTGCCAATCTTGGAACGTCCGACAAGGAACGCCAAGCAGTTCAGGAACCTTTCCGCAGCAGTATGACGGTTCCTGCCGGATCGCATGTCCAATGGCCGGTGACATCTGTCAGCGGCTCCAGTTCATCGCGTTTGGGAGATCCCAAGGCCGCCAGGGCATTCGTGGGATCCTCATCGAACAGTTCTATCCAGACGTCCGTCTGGCTTTGATGCGGCACGCGGTCGATCCACAATGTCATGGGGCCAAACGAGAAGCCGGTGCTGTCCTTCAGTTCACGCGTCACCTTCAACCCGATCTTGTCCCGGTAGAAGGCTACGGTTTCGTCCCACCGATACAGCGGCACCTTGATCGCGATGTTCTTGCCCGGTTCCATTTCCAATTCCCTTTCGATGCGTGTTGCCTATTTGTAAAATCCGTCGCGTAGCCTGATGCCGTTTTCGAGCCAGACCTTCATGGCGCAGAGCATACCCGTCCAGCCTTCGCAGTTGCCGAGACAAGACTTCAGACCCGTTTCGGTTCCGGGCCAGCCAAATTCGTTGATGCGGACATGGGTGCGCCCGTCTTCCAGCTCCTGAAACGTGATGGTCACGGTCGTCCAGGTGCGGGCGTCATCTCCTGCCTCCCACTGCAGAACGACTTTTTCGTTCGGCACCACCTCCTGCACCAGAACAGGGAAAGCACCGGGAAAGTCATGAAAGTCCCAGGACACCTCCGCTCCCGCTTCGATGCGGCCTCGAGCTCCTCCGGTCGTGAAGAATTCCGAAAGCTGTGCCGGGTCGACGACAGCCTCAAACACCTCCGCGACGGGTTTGGAAATCCTCCCGCCGACTGTGAATTTCAGTTCCATGGCCCTGTTCCTTGTTGCCTTGCGAGCTATTATGTTATAAAAATATAACATGTCAACAGATGATCAGGATGACGCGCTTTTCAAGGCGCTTGGCCACAGGGCGCGCAGGCATATGCTTGACCTTTTGAAAAAGGGGCCGCTAACCACAGGCCACCTTTGCGAGGCGCTGCCGAAGATAGACCGCTGCACAGTCATGCAGCATCTGAAGGTTCTGGAAAAAGCCGGGCTGGTGGTGGCCGAGAGACGTGGGCGGGAGCGGTGGAACCACCTGGATGCACTGCCAATTCAAGCAGTTCACGAGCGCTGGATCGGTCCCTACGCTGCTTATGCAGCCAGCATGCTGGGTGCTCTCAAGAAGAGCGTTGAACAGAGCGAGGAAACTCACGCTGCAGCCGAAACCACCAACGGTGATACGAAAGGTACGTGATGACGTATCAGGTAGGCGCAAGCGCTCTTTTGGTGTGAGCGCTTGCAAGGGGCGTTCTCGTAAAACGCTGACCTCGCTCCGGCGGTGTTATTGACCGCCGCCGGACGAAGAACTTGCGTCTAGGCGTTTTCCGCGCTTCTCGAAAGGCAGCAGACCCTCGTCTCGGGATGACATTGGTCAATCGCGAACAGATTGATTTTGGTGCTGACGAGGTAGAGTGGAAACGCTCTTCCAAGCGTCTGGATCCAATAATCAATTTCCAGAGAGTTAAGGTCATTGCAAGACTTGCAATAACTGGAGAGTGAGTACCCTTTTTCCTGCAAGTCTTCGAGCGTTGTGCAGCTGCTTGTTTCCAATGGCTCAAGAATTCTTATGTTTAAAGACATTTTTGGCACACCGTTTTTATTGTCGTAAGCAGCTTCAAGGGCGGTGTTCTTGGTTTTGGGCGATGGGAGCACTTGAAACTTGCATCTTTTTTACCGGTGATTGGGAACGTTCTCAATTCGTGGGAGTACTTAAGTATTATTTGAAAGGGGTGTGGCCCTCCCAGGGTTCGGGCAACCGGAAATCATGGCACGATTTTTACGTATTTAGTCCTGGAACCCGATTGCTTCCCAGACGGGGTTCCGCCACATCTGCGGGTCGACATTGAACGCGGAACTTCAAATGCCCCCAGTTTCAAAACAGGCCTTCGTTGCCAAACGCCCTTACAGAATTGCCGCGCGATTGCTGCGAGCCGGGCAATGATGGTTCGGACCGCGCGGTTGGAGGATACCCCGCAAGTTCTCCGGTTGATCCGAGATCATGCGCAGTATGAGGGCGGGAGAGCCACTATCGACAAGTGCGTGTTGGAACGACTGCTTCAGGTCGAGGCGCCACCGGTTCGGATCCTTGTCGCTGAATCAGATCAGATCGCTGGATATGCCGCGTTGACGACAGACTATTCGCTCTGGTCCGGAGCGCGCTACGGGCATCTCGATTGCCTTTTCGTTGCGAAGGAATATCGCGGCAGGGGCGTCGGCCAGATACTGTTCCTGAAGGTGCGTGAAGAAGCGCATTCTGCCGGGTGCGTTCGGCTTGAATGGCAGACGCCGGACTGGAACCGTCAGGCAACTGAGTTCTACAGAAGAAATGGCGCTGAATGTTTGTCGAAAACCCGCTTTGTCCTGCAACTTGACGCAGGGTAGAGGGGGTAGAACTGACAGTGTGGTCGTACTGGATTAAATCTTCACGAGTGCAGAACTTTTTCGATTAAATAGACCCGGTTTAGAAATGCGGATTCAGGCTTTTTTCAGCTTTGACGTGCTCAATACTTGAGTGCAAGTTGGCGCTAATGACGAAGACGCAGCATGTCTACAGAAGTCAACATTCTTATTCGGTCCATGCGTCAGCTGGTTCCCAATCCGGAAACAAGCGCGATCCTGACTGCGATGGGTGTTTCCTACTGGGCCTACGATCCGGTTGCGGAAGAGTTGTGCTGGCAAAGGTCGGATCCGACCTCTGTCAGAGGTTATCGCCTTGCAAAGCTGTCCATTCAAAGGGCGCTTCAATACTACATCCAGCGTGACAGAACCCGCTTCCTCAAGGTGATTTCCAATGCGGTGGAACACGGTCTGTCGCAGACCACTCGTGTCACCATGAAAACGGATGGCGGTCACAAGTCCTACGACCTGGTGGCTTCTCGCATTTCCGGCAAACCGGCGTTTCTGATCATAGGGCTGATGAAGGAGTGTGCGCCGGAAGCGCCGGTCAACGCGGAATTGCCGGACATTCTGCAAAACCTGTCCAACGTCTTTATCTCGAACGCCAGTGCTGTCCTCATTACGGACAACAAGGGGGTGGTTCAGTCGGCCAATCGCCAGTTTCTGAAGCTGTTCGGCATAAGTAACGCCAAACAGGTTGTCGGCCGCGATGCAAGAACGATCCCCAATTACATAGGCAAGAAGCTCGCCGGCTCATTTGCCGAGATGTTGCGAAGCCGCCTTGCGTCCAAGGGAACGCTCAAGCTGCCTCAGACAGTAGGCGATCCTGTTGAAGTTCTTTACGATCTGCATCCGATGGCACTCGATGATCCGAACGGCGGTATCATCTTTGCAGGGGAACTTGCTGCCAATTCAGTGGAAATATCTGCCAATGAAGTTCTGGATGCGGTTCCAACCCCAATTCTGGTTGCCGATCTGGATACTCGCCGCATCAAATACGCCAACAAGGCCGGGCGCGGCGAGTTGGGGTTGTCCGCAAAACAAATAGGAACCGAACGGCTATCCGACACGCTCATGAGCGCGAATGACGTTCGTGATCTGACCCTTGTTCTAGACAAGGTCGGCTGGGACGCTGGCCGTGTGTGGCAGGTTCAAAGTCACATCGGACTCAAGAGGCACTACCGTATTCGCACCTGCTTCATCGGCAAACAGTCTTCGCGGCAGATCGTGCTCGAATTTCTGCCTGTCCGGCTTGAAAAGGACAAACCCGGCAACGAAAAAGCCCAGAACTTCTTCTCGCGCCTGCTCGACATGAGCTTCAACTGATCCTGTCATCACTGTACGTCTCTGAAGGCCGCCAACGCAGACCTCCAGGCTTTTGAGTTTCATGCCGTCAGATCGTGACGGTCATTTCCTCCATGACGGATCCATAACCACCCGCCATCAGGCCGGTAATCCTGCCATCTTCAAGGTCAAGATCCACGGTAATGACACTGGGGAAAGCCGGGGTCATGAAGTGGCCCTGTTCAATGACGAACCGTGATTTCCTTTCGTGAAGCAGGTCGTGCAGCACACAGGCGAGGGGGCCAGCCGCCATGCCAGTGGCGGATTCCTCGTTAATTGCATAGCGCGGTGCGAACATGCGGGTGGTGGCGTCGGCCTGCGTGGCGTTTCGATCGGTCGTGAAAACGTAGTAGCCGATCAGGTCCAGCTTGTTGCTGATGTCATTGATCCTCGACTGGTCCGGTACGATCTGCTTCAGGACTTCTGTATCGCGAACAGCGACGACGATGAAACTGTTGCCTGTGTTCACGAGGACAGGGCGCAGGCGCTCATCCAGCTGGTCTGCCTTCAGACCGAGCGAAGCCAGTACGTCGGCTTCGCTGACACCGCGCTCGGCCCAGGCTGGGCTCCGTTCATAAGTCGGGGCAAGCTGTTCCATGTATGCCGCACCGTTCTTGATGACGATCTTGCGCGGACCATCGACGGTTTCCTTTGAAGTGACACCCTCCCGAACCCGGCCCAGTTCTGCCATGTAGCTGAAGGTCGCTATCGTTGCATGGCCACAATGGGCTATCCGCCTGTTTGGCGTGAAGAAGTCCAGCTTGAACCCTTCTTTCGCTGATTTAGACACGAAGGCTGTCTCTGAGAGTCCGATCTTTCCCGCGACGGTCAACATGTCTGCTTCCGACAAGCCATCGGCATCGAGGATGACGCCGGCCGGATTTCCACCAAAGGCTTCCGAACCGTTTCGGCGCGTAACAAACCCGTTCACAATGCGGGCGACAATTTCTCTCGTTTCATTCATTTCATGCACCTCTCAATCATTGACTGGACACAAGAATGATGTTGCCTTATTGCTGGTTCAATGCCTGAATACATGAGTGAATTTCATGAATGAGCGAGACGAACTGCAAAACCGTCTTTTGCTGAACGCACAGCTGCTGCACGCTATTGCAGAAGAAGGGAACTTCTCCCGGGCAGCCGTCGCGGTCGGGCTGGAGCAGTCGGCGGTCAGCCATCGCATCAAGTCTCTGGAGGCCGCGCTCGGCATTCGGCTTTTCGAGCGAACGACCCGGCGCATCGTCCCGACGGAAGCGGGACGGATCGTTTGTGATGCCGCGCAGCGCTGTCAGGAGATCTGGGGCAGTGCGCTGTCACGGATTGCGGATGTGAAGACCTCCAGGACCATACGTCTTTCCGTATCGTCCTCCGTTGCCATGAAATGGATCGTTCCGGCCCTGCAGCGCGCGCAGGAGGCCGGCCTTGACCTTGTGGTCGATGTGGAAGACAGGCTTGTCGACCTTCACGCCGGTGAGGCCCAGGCGGCGATCCGCTACGGGACCGGCCCATATCCGGGGTTCCACGCCGAAGCCCTCATGACTGCGCAACTTGTGCCCGTTGCGCGGCCCGGCTTGTTGAAGGGGCAAATGGTTCCCGGCAAGGGAACACCGGCTCTGCTTGCAGACCGGTCCGGCGGGACAGACGGAACGGGCTTCAGCTGGACCGACTATTTCAAGGGGTGCAACTGGCCCGAGCCACCTTCAAGACCAGTGGCTTCCTTTGCCAGAGCCGACCTCGCGATCCAGGCCGCCATCAGTGGCATGGGGGTCGCGCTCGGCAGGACACTGCTGATCGAAAACGACATCGAGGCAGGGTTTCTGGAAGTCGTCTGCAACCCCGTTGCTTCCAAGGCAAAATACTGGCTGGTGACGACGGCTGCCTATGCGGACACGGAGGGATATCGCGATCTACGGGCCTGGATCGGCACTGAAATCGAGATCGCACGCGACCAGAACCGAAGGCTGATTTCCCAGGCTTGAACGGTATTTGGTTCCGTAGGTGGCCTTTCAAGCGTCACCAGACGCCTTGAGCCATTGCATCACAAGGTCAAGTTTGACCTGGTCGGAAAGACCGAGGTACTCGAAGTTCGACCTGGTCAGGAAACGCAGGGCTAAATTATCCAGAACATGATTGCAGTGGCGAAGGCCGCTTTGTTGACTGCTCGCGGCTGATGGATCAAACGGATGGCCTGCTGCTTCACGCAGAGGCCATCACGTTACCAGTGCGCTGGTTCACGCCCTCCGCCAACCTCGAAAGATCCACTGGACCCATGACTGACAAGACCTACCAGATCAGGGCATTTGAGCCAGGCGACGGTGATGCCCTTGCCGCCATCTATCAAGGCGCGGTCGATCAGATTGCCAGGGCCGACTACTCAGAAATCCAGCGGTCTGCCTGGCTCTCCATTGCACCGACGGGTGATGTCATGGAAACGGCCTATGGGGATGGAAGGCTCGCGCTTGTGGCGGTAGATCACGAAGCGCGGGTCATCGGATTTTCCGACCTCGAAGAGGATGGTCATATCCAGTTCCTCTACGTTGATCCAGGTGCGGCCGGCCGTGGTGTTGGTTCAAGCCTGATCAGGGCGCTTGAAGGCGCGGCAAGGCAACGGGGTCTGGGCCACCTTTATTCGGAGGCAAGCGAGACGGCACTGCCGGTATTTTTAAAGCAGGGCTTTGAACGTCTGCATCGTCGCGACCTGAAGATCGGCGATGTCGACATACATAATTACAGCGTCGAGAAGCGTCTTTGACGGATCTGGATACCGGGTGGATTGGGGCAATCGGGCCGAAGCGTCAACGGGCCTTTTCGATCTGCTCGGTATGGCTGTCCAGCCACTTCTGCAGGTCGCGCTCGGCGCTTTCCAGGCTTTCGGCGTTTATGGCACGCAGGTTCAGGGCGCGTGTAATGGCACGTGTCCGTTTGTTGATCGCAAAATCGGCAGGTACCGTTTCGAGATTGTCCACGCCCAGCTTGTCATAAAGCGAGAGCAGGCGGTTCTGGACGGTGCGAAGCGACAGTCCCTGCCGAACGGCAATGACCTTGTCCGACAGGCCGAGAGCCATGTCCAGGAGAACGGCATATTCGCTGTCCGTAAGCGTGTCGTGCGTCCGGATGTGGCGCTGCTGCACCCGGTGGATTTCCTGATCCACCACAATCTGGGACTCAAGAAAAACACCGCGCAGTGCCAGGTGAAGCCGCTCCTGAGTAGCCGTCTTTAAAACATATCCGTAGGAGGTTTCCTGAGGCACGATCCGGGCTATGCCGCGCAGGTACGCCTCGTCCGAATAGTTCGACCAGAACAGGATGCGGGTCTGGGGGCGTTCGCGCCAGATCGTCCGGGCAGCGTCGATGCCGTTGCGTTCCTTCATCTGAAGATCCATCACCACCGACTGGATGGAATGCCTGCGCGCCAGCTGCTCGCCTTCCAGCCCGTTGGTCGCGTGGAAGATGTCCTCGACGTCCGGCAAGGCCAGTTGCAGGGCTTCGCTCAGATACCCGGCATGAAATTGATCGTCTTCTACCAGAAGCACCTTCATACCAGCTCTTCCTCACCCGTCTGTGGTGCGGTTTCCTGACACGGGGCGCAGGTCATCGGCAATTTCACCGTGATGGTCGTGCCTTCCTTGCTCGACATGCCGAAGTCCGCGGCGATCAGCCTTGCCCGTGTGCGCATATGGGCAATGCCTCCTGTTGCCTTGCTGGTGTGCCGGCCGAGACGTGAACCGGGAAGCCCTTTACCATTGTCCCTGATTGTCATTTGCAGTCCGGATTTCACCCGCTTCACGGAGACGCTTATCTGGTCGGCTCCGGAGTGGCGAGCGGCATTGTTTATGGCTTCCTGGGCGATGCGAAACAGGGCAATCCGGATGGTCGGGTCCAGGGTATCGATCAGGCCGTCCGTCTCGTCCGCAGCTTCAAGCATGGTGGACGAAACGTCCTCCACCGCGCGCTCCAGATGTATTCGCAAGGCGTGGGCAAAGCCGAACAGGTCCAGTATCGTTGGTACGGCGGTGTCGATAATCCGGCGAAGGTCCCCGATGCAGTGCTGAATGCTGCCGATCACCCGAGCCTTGTCGGAGGCCGTATCCATTTTTTCAACGTCCCGCATGATCCGGGTCAGATCGGCAAGGGTCTGGTCATGCAGGTCCATGCCGATACGCTGGCGTTCCTGTTCCAGAACCCGGGTCAGTTCCAGCGCGCCTTGCCGCAGGCCTTCTTCGCGTGCCTGGGCTTCCGCGCGGACGACGGCTGCGCGCTTGGCCTTTTCGTTCGCGCGAAGGGAATAGAAATAGGGGGCAAGCACATCGGCAATCTGCCTGACGCGCACAACTGTTGCCTCGTCGTAGATGTCCGCAGTGCAGGAGGAGCAGTTCAGCGCGCCGATGGTGCGGCCAAGCACCTTCATGGCGACATTCACCCGGCTGCGCAGCTTGTGCTTGATGATCGGTTGGGCCAGCGCACCCTCATAGGTGTAGCGCTCGTCTTCCATGGCGTTGCCGGTGAGCATGTAATCCGTCTCCCCGAGCAGGATGCTGCGAACAGGCGAGATGGCGACAGGCGTGCGTGACAGGCTCCAGCGCGTCTTCATGCCGACTTCGTAACTGGTGTTCCAGGTGTTCTTGTCGTCCACCAGGCAGACGTCCAGATGATCGATCGGAAGCAGGTTCTCGATCTCGGCCTTCACCGATCTCAGGGCAGCCCGGATTTCGACCTGGCCCGCAAGATGACTGGAAATGCGCAAGAGAGAGACGAGAGCCGTCGGCTCCGACACCTCCTGATTTTCATTGGCTTCCTGTCGCATGGCAACAACAAGCTCCTCCCGTTTATTGCATGCCAGTGTGCGGTACGGGGCTTGCGTCGGCAACCCATCTGTTGCGCGCTCAAGTGCATCACGGTTGCGGGAACCCGCAACCGTGATGCGTTTCTTCCGCTTTACGCATTTCCTTAACGTCAGCAATCTGAGTGCGGGATGCGTTGGGAGAACTGTGTCCCGTTATCAAAGACGCCTGCTGGCGTCAGGGAGGAAACATGAACACCAAAGCCAAGCTCTTGGGGGCGGTCGCACTTGTTGCGGTCACCCTGCCGGGTCACGCTGTAGCGGATACCGCGGATAAACGTATTGCCCTTTCCAACAATTATGCCGGCAATTCATGGCGTCAGGCCATGCTTGAAAGCTGGGCCAAGGTCGGCGACAAGGCTGTTGAAGACGGCTTGGTCGCCTCGGCCGATGCATTCACCACGTCCGAAAACCAGGCAACCGAACAGGCCGCTCAGATTCAGAACATGATCCTGCAGGGCTACGACGCGATTGTGGTCAACGCAGCTTCGCCAACCGCCCTCAACGGCGCGATCAAGGAAGCCTGCGACGCCGGCATCACGGTCGTTTCGTTCGACGGTATCGTCACCGAACCCTGCGCATGGCGCATTGCGGTCGATTTCAAGGAAATGGGCCGTCAACAGGTCGAGTATCTCGCCGGACGCCTGCCGGATGGCGGCAACCTTCTTGAAATCCGCGGTCTGGCCGGGGTTTTCGTGGACGATGAAATCCACGCAGGTATCGAGCAGGGCGTGACGGAATTTCCGAAATTCAAGATCGTCGGATCGGTCCACGGCGACTGGGCGCAGGATGTTGCCCAGAAGGCGGTTGCAGGCGTCTTGCCGAGCTTGCCGGAGATTGTCGGGGTCGTCACCCAGGGCGGCGATGGCTACGGGGCAGCGCAGGCGATCAAGGCGGCCGGCCGCGAAATGCCTATCATCGTGATGGGCAACCGCCAAGACGAAATGAAATGGTGGGCCGAAGCGCGTGACGAAAACGGCTACGAGACCCTGTCTCTTTCCATTGCCCCGGGTGTTGGCACGCTTGCCTTCTGGGTCGCCCAGCAGGTGCTAGATGGTGCCGAAGTGCCCAAGGATCTCACGGTCCCTTTCCTGAAAGTCACCCAGGAAACGCTTGACGAGACGCTTGCCGCAACACCTGCCGGTTCGGTAGCGAACGTCGAATACAGTCAGGAAGACGCCAAGTCCGTCATTGCAGCTGCCAACTAAGGGAGAGACGGAATTGGAAGTGGCAACTGGCGCCGGCAGGCCGAAGCCGGATGTCCCGTTGGTTGCCCTTTCGGGCGCGTGCGTTCACTTCGGTGCAGTGCGCGCGCTCGACGGGGTCAGTCTGACCGTCAGTCCCGGCGAATGTGTCGGTCTGATGGGTCACAACGGTGCGGGCAAATCGACAGCCGTCAACGTGATCAACGGCGGACTGACGCCAACGGACGGACAAGTCCGTTACGGGCATGAGGACGGCAGAAAAGGAACGGGGGCAGCACGTGCGCGTGCCTGCGGTATCCGCAGCGTTTTTCAGGAACTCTCCTTATGCCCTAACCTGTCCGTACTGGAAAATCTGAGGGTTCCACATCGTGATCTGACAGGGTTTGGCTGGCGCAAATCGGCTGCCGGGCGGATTGCCGGTGCTCTCGACGAAATCTTTCCCGGACACAGGATCGAACCGGGCATGATCGTCGGCGACCTGACCCTGGCGGAACGTCAGATGGTCGAGATCGCTGCCGGATTTGCAGGTGGCCCTACACCGCCGCGTCTCGTCATCCTTGACGAGCCGACATCGTCCCTTGATGCCTCGATCGCCCGGCAACTGCTCGAACATGTCCGCCGTTTCTGCGCCGAGGGCGGTGCGGTCATTTTCATTTCGCACATGCTGGGCGAGGTTTTCGAAGTCGCTTCACGGATCGACGTGATGAAGGACGGCAAGATCATCGCCAGCAGACCGGCGTCCGAATTTACCCAGCAGGGCCTGATCGACGCCATGGGACATGTGGCAAACGAGAAGGCTGTCGCCCGGGCGGCGGTCGAAAGCAGTCAGCGCATCGGCGAAGAAGTGCTGAAGACGCCGGAAGGGCTCAGTGCCCGCAAAGGGGAAATCGTTGGCCTGGCGGGTCTTGCCGGGCATGGGCAGGCAGAAGCTTTGGCCCGGTTCTTCATGTCCCGGTCGGGGAAACTCGCGCGGGTGAAGGATCCTGAAGCGGCCTTCGTTGCCGGTGACCGCGGCCGGGACGGGGTCATGCCGCTCTGGTCGATCCTTCGAAATCTCACGCTGACACACCTGCCAAGCCTGACCCGGCGAGGGTTGGTCGACAGGATTGCTGAACAGGCGCTGGGCGCAGACTGGAAGAAACGCATCGGTATTCGGACCGACAATCTGGGCAATCTCATCCTGTCCCTGTCCGGTGGCAATCAGCAGAAAGTTCTTTTCGCCCGTGCACTGGCCTCATCCGCCCCGATCGTGGTGATGGACGACCCGATGCGCGGTGTCGATGTCGGCACCAAACAGGAAGCTTACGACATGATCCGAACGGAAGCCGCCAACGGGCGCACCTTCCTGTGGTACTCGACGGAAACGGATGAAGTCTGCCAGTGTGACCGGGTGTTTGTGTTTCGGAACGGGCAGATATCTGCGGAGTTGACCGGGGATGGCATCACGGAAGAAAACATTCTGGCCGCATCCTTCCAGATGCAGGGGGGCGGCGTATGAACGGAAAGTACCGCATTCTGCTTCCGGTCCTGTCCCTGACTGTGCTGCTGGCGGCCGTCTTTTACCTTCAACCCCGGGCAATGAGCTACTTCGGCCTGAACCTGCTCTTCAATCTCGCGGTGCCGATCGCATTGGCAACCATCGCGCAGATGATGATCATCATGGTCAACGACATCGACCTGTCGGTCGGGACGTTCGTCAGCTTCGTCGCCTGTGTTACGGCAACCTTCCTGAACGATGCGCCGCTCGTCGGTGCGGCTATCCTGCTGGCATCGATCCTCGCCTATGCGGCCATCGGCGCGCTCATTCACATTCGCCAGCTTCCGGCGATTGTGGTCACGCTCGGCATGTCATTCGTCTGGGGAGGCCTGGCGGTTCTGCTGCTGCCATCGCCGGGTGGTGCGGCGCCGACATGGATCCGGACGGTGATGACCGTCAAACCCCCACTGGTGCCGATGGCGGTGGTGGCCTGCATCCTCATCGCCGGTCTGACGCACCTTTTGATCATGCGATCCTCGACAGGCACGCTTCTGCGGGCCGTCGGCGGCAACGCCCAGGCGGTCGCCCGCTCCGGCTGGTCGGTCACGAAACTGAAGGCGGGCGCCTATGCGCTTGCCGGCTTCTTCGGGGTCCTGGCCGGTATCTGCCTCGTCGGACTGACAACGTCGGCCGATGCCAATATCGCGCTGCGCTACACGTTGCTCTCCATCGCCGGAGTGATCCTGGGGGGAGGAGAGTTCACGGGCGGCCGGGTCTCGCCTGTCGGTGCGGTTCTCGGTGCGTTGACACTCGCGCTCGCCGGAAGCTTCCTCTCGTTCATGCGCCTGTCGCCGGACTGGCAGATAGGCGCCCAGGGCGCGATCCTCATCCTTGTGCTTGCGGTGCGGCTGATCTTTTCGCGCCGCAGCCGGAAATGGAAGGGAGCCGAAAATGGATAACTCCCGTCTTTCGACAGTTCTCGCCATCCCCAGAAGACCCTGGTTCTGGGCATTCGCGGCCAGTGCTATCGCCTATTTCGCAACCCTTTCGCTGACGGAAGGGCGCGGCGGAGGGGAGCTTCTTTCCGCAGCGCTGACCTTTGCCTCCTTCTCGGCCATTGTCGGGCTTGGCCAGATGTTCGTCATTACGCTGGGGCCGGGCAATGTCGATCTGTCTATCCCTGCGACCATGACCCTGGCCGGCACGCTGTCGCTCAAGTTCATGGACGGCGCTGCAAATCTCATCTTGCCGGGGCTTGCCGTTGCGCTTGCAGTTGGTATCGGCGCGGGCACATTCAATTACCTGCTGATCCGGCTTTTGCGGATCCCGCCAATCATTGCGACCCTTTCAGCATCGTTCCTTTATCAGTCGCTGGCGATCTGGTGGAACCGCGGCCTCAGGATCAAACCGCCCGAGGCGCTCGCGGATTTTTCGACCGGTGCCATCGCCGGCCTGCCAAACCTGACGATCATCGGCGTGTTGATTGCGCTGTTGAGCTGGGTGGTTCTGGAACGCTCGATCTTCGGACGCTGGGTGTCCGCCTTCGGGCAGAACACGCGCGCGGCCCGACTAAGCGGGATCCCGGTGGAGACGGTCCGCGCGGTCACCTATATCGCGTCCGCCGTCCTGGCCGCGGTCACCGGATACCTTCTGGCGAGCTTTTCAGGAGGTGCCGCGCTGAACATGGGCACGGAATATCTCCTGATTTCCATCGCCGTCGTCGTGATCGGAGGCTGCTCCATTGCAGGCGGCAATTCGAATGTCCCGGGCATCTGGGGTGGGGCGCTGCTGATGTTCCTGGTCGTTTCGATGTTGAATTCCTACGGCTTCGGAGCAGGCGTGCGCCTGATCATGACCGGCGCCATCATCATTGGCATCGTCGCTGCCGCATCCGGAAAGGGCAGACCCACATGAACAGTTTCTCTTCTCCCTATCAGATCGACGATCCCCGGTTCAGGAACCTGATCCAGAAGAACGCTAGGCTGCGCCAACTTGCGACCGGCTTTGAATGGACCGAAGGGCCCGTCTGGTTTGCCGATCACCAGCACCTGTTTTTTTCCGATATTCCCGCAAACCGGATGATGCGACTGACACTCGATGGCCAGGTCAGCACCTACCGCCAGCCTTCGGATTATTCCAACGGCAACACCCGGGATCGTCAGGGCAGGCTGGTGTCCTGTCAGCACGGAACCCGTTCCGTTACCCGGACCGAGCTGGACGGCACCCGCACCGTGATTGCAGACAGCTACCAGGGAAAACGTCTCAATTCACCGAATGACGTGATCGTCCAGTCGACCGGTGCGATCTGGTTCTCCGATCCGACCTACGGCATCCTGAGCGATTATGAAGGCTACACGGCAGAGCCGGAGCAGGTGGCCCGCAATGTCTTCCGCGTTGATCCGGCGACGGGGGAGGTCGAGGCAATGATCACCGACTTCACCCAGCCGAACGGTCTGGCCTTTTCAGCGGACGAGAGCGTTCTCTACGTGGCAGAATCCGGCTCCAGTCATGATGCCGGGGTTCCCTCCGTCATCCGCTCCTTCAAACTGGACGACACCGGCAGGATCCTGTCGGACGATGTTTTTGCCACGATTGACCGGGGCCTTCCCGATGGAATGCGGGTTGATATCGCCGGCAATCTTTGGAGTTCGGCGTCCGACGGCATCCACTGTTTCCACCCCGACGGGACCCGGCTCGGGAAGATCCTGGTGCCGGAAGTCGTCTCCAACCTGTGTTTCGGTGGCGTGCGCGGCAACCGGTTGCTGATCACCGCAACCACGTCCGTTTATGAGATTGCGGTCAATGCGAGATCGGCGATCTGAGAAGATCGCCGCACAGAAGCCTTGAGAAATCTTCAACTGGCAGACCCGATCGTTACTACAAGATCACGATGGCCTTGATCAAGGCTTCCCTGTCTGTCGCCAGCTCCTTGATCTTCGCCGGAAGATCCTCAAGGCGCACGGTCAGCGTGCACAGCGCGTCCGTGTCGATCCGGTCTGAGCGAATTGCCGACATGACGGTCTCGAAGTCTTCTCTCGTGGCGTTTCTGCTGCCGATGATCTGGGTTTCGCGCTTGTGAAACTCCGGATCGCTGAAGCTGATGGTTTCCTTCACGACGCTCACCAGTACATAGCGGCTGCCATGCGCAAGAAGAGGAAAGCCCGCTTCGATGGCGGCCGCATTGCCTGTTGCATCGAAAATCACGTCGAAGCCGTCTTGCAGCGGACCTGACAGAATGTCGGTTCCGACGAGATGCGTGTTCTTGAAGCCGAATTTTTCCGTCGCCTGGGCCAGCCGCGTTTGGCTCATGTCCAGAAGATGGACTTCGGCTCCCGAAAGCCGGGCAAAGAGAGCTGTGCCGATGCCGATGGGACCGGCCCCGGTGACCAGAACCCTGTCGTCGGCAGATAACGCCGCCCGGCGAACGGCATGGGCCCCGATTGCAAGAAACTCCACCATCGCCGCCTGAAGTTCCGTCAAGCCGGTCGCCGGATAGAGATTTTGCTGGGGAACGGCGATGCGGGAACACATTCCGCCATCCCGGTGAACACCGAGAACCTCGATGCTGCTGCAGCAGTTCGGTTTGCCCTTCATGCAGGCCCGGCAGGCGTTGCACGAAAGATACGGGTTGACCACCACCAGTTCCCCGGCAGTCCACGGGCCGACACTTTCCGCTACCCTGCCGCTAAGCTCATGACCGATGACACGCGGGTAGTCCAGGAAAGGGTGCTTGCCTTCCAGAATGTGGTAGTCGGTGCCGCAAATGCCGACGGCCTCGATGTCCACAAGCACCCAGCCGTCCGGCGCGTCTTCGGGCAGGGCCCGCGTTTCGAGCCTGAAGACGCCCGGTTCGATGACGGTTCCGCATTCCATTGATCGGGCCACTGCCGGTGATTTGGTCTTTTCAATATTCATTGAACGGCTTTCCGGCTCCTGGGAGCCCAGTCGTGAGGAAGGTCGCCCTTGATGATAAGGCTGAGAACATCATCCTTGGTCACGTCTTCAATCCGGTGCGAGCCGACCTTACGGCCCTTGTTCATCACTATGACACGATCGCAGAGTTCGAACACGTCATGCATGTCGTGGCTCACCAGGAGGATGCCTATTCCTTCTTCGCGCAATTGTCTGATCAAGGCACCGACCATGGCCGTTTCCGAAGGGCCGAGAGCGGCTGTCGGCTCGTCCATGATCAGGATCTTGACGTCAAAATAGATCGCTCTGGCAATAGCAACAACCTGGCGCTGACCGCCTGAGAGGCTCGACACCGGATCGTTCAGGTTCTTGAAGTTCGGGTTGAGCCTTTTCAGAACACGGACCGCCTCGGCCATCATCCGGCTGTCGTCCAGATTTCCGAACCTTGTTTTCAGTTCCCGGCCGAGAAACAGGTTTGCGGGTGCGTTCAGATGATCTGCAAGGGCAAGCGTCTGGTAGATGGTTTCGATGCCCAGATCGCGGGCGTCGTGGGGCGATTGAATGTCGGCGATTTCGCCATTGACGCGGATTGTCCCCTCATTGGGGATCATGGCCCCGGACAGGATGCGCATCAGACACGATTTGCCGGCGCCGTTGTGGCCGAGAACGCCAACGACTTCACCTGGATAAAGCTCCAGAGAAACACCATTCACCGCCCTTATGCCGCCAAAGTGCTTTTCGATTGCCTCCATCTGCACCAGCGGTGCCGCGGATTGTGCATCTGGTTTCATATTCCGTGTCCCGATCGACGATTGAAAAGACCGGAAGCCTTTGAGCAGAAAGGCTTCCGGCCGCGTTGTGGTGCGTTAGTAAAGGACGTTCTGAACGCTCGGATGATCGATGTTGTCCTTGGTCGCCAGGACAACGCCGGTGTCGATGAAGTTCGGGACCTGTTCACCGTTCAAAAGCTTCAGAATGGTCTGAACGCCGATCTCGCCCATCTGGAACGAGCCTTGAACGGCGGTCGCGGCCAGAGTTCCGTCGCGGACGAAATCCTGAAGGTCTGTGTTGCCGTCAAAGCCGATTGCCGTGACCTTGCCCGCCTTGCCAGCTTGTGCCAGGGCCCGGCCCATGCCGATGGCCGTCGGTTCGTTCGCGCCGAAAATGCCGACGAGATCCGGGTTTGCCGCCAGAACGTCGGTGGTCTGGTTCAAGGCGGTTGCCATCTGGGACTGGGAGTAATAAGGGCCGACGATCTCGATCTTGGACTGATCCTCGATCCGCTTGACGAAGCAGCCGACGCGGCCAAGTTCGGAGCCGACACCCGCGACATAGGACATCACGGCAACCTTGCCCTCAGTCCCGACTTCCGAAATCATCTTGTCGGCAACCAGTTGACCGGCAGCGCAGTTATCGGTCGACAGGAATGACTGGTAAAATTCCTTGCCGTTGTCGGCGAGGCCGGAGTCGATGATGACGACGGGAATTTCGGATTCATACGCTTTCTTCACCGCCGGGATCAGGGCTTCCGGATCGGATGGTGCCAGGACAATTCCGGATACGCCGCGGTTGATGGCGTTCTCGACAAGGCTGACCTGATCTGCAACGGCCGATTCCGACGCCGGACCGTTGAAGGTCATCGTGTGGTCCGACTGGCCTTCGATGGCTGCGCTGGCGCCCTTGTTCACGTTCTGCCAGAAGTTGGAATTCGTCGTCTTGACGATGACCGCAATTTCTCCGGCCTGCGCGGCTGCTGCGGACAGCGCAAGGGCACTTGCCATCATCGCTGTGGTCAAAAGCTTCTTCATTTCATTCTCCTCCGTCTGAAGTTGCTCTGGAAATCGTCCGGCTTTCTCAGCGCCGGTTTCTGATCTGATCGACGTAGACCGCCAGAATGACGATGACGCCGATCACGATTTGCTGGATGAATGCGGACACGCCAGCCATGTTGAGGCCGTTCCGCAGAACGCCGATGATGGCTGCGCCGATCATCGTTCCGGAAATATTACCGACGCCGCCCATGAGCGAAGCCCCGCCGATGACGGCCGCGGCGATCGCGTCGAGCTCGTACATGACGCCTTCGTTCGGCTGAACCGTCACGAGACGGGACATCAGGACGTTGCCCGCGAGCCCTGCAAGAGCTCCTGAAAGGACGTAGGCAAAGATCTTGGTGCGATCGACCAGGACACCGGATAGACGCGCGGCTTCCTCGTTCGAGCCTGTGGCATAGATATGCCGGCCGATCTGGCGGCGCCTGAGAAGATAGGCTGCGGCAAGCGCGACAACCGCGAGCAGAATGACCGGATAGGGAATTCCGGGGAAGACGACTTTCGGGAAGATGCCGCCGGTTTTCTCCACGATGCGGAACAAGGAGCCATTGCCCAGAAGACCGAAACTTTCGCCCAGACGCGAAATCGGCGCTGCGCCCGTCAGCTGGAGGGCAACGCCTCGGGCGATCAGCATCATGCCGAGCGTTGCCACGAACGGGGTGATCCGCATTTTGTTAATGACGAAGCCGTTGACGAAACCGCAAGCGGCGCCGGCCATCACGCCGATCGCCATGGCGGGACCGACCGGCACGCCTGCCTTGATGCTCAATCCGGTGATGGTTCCAGAAAGGGCAAGCACAGAGCCGACGCTCAGGTCGATGCCGCCGGTAATGATGACCATCGTCATCCCGATGCCCAGCAAGCCGATGACGGACGTCTGCAGCAGCACAGTCAGGCCGTTGTTGATGGAGAAAAAGGCCGCGTTTCCGAAGGAGAACGCGAAGATCAGCAGGGCAAGGGTCAGGAGCGCCGATAACTTGTGAAAGGAACCGGCAGACAGTTTGAAGGTCCAGGAAGCAGGCTCTGCGCCTCGATCAAGATCCGCCATAAATCCTCCCGGGCCGGATATTGAATAAAATTATTAAAAACAATATGAGGTCAGGTAATGCGACGCGTCAACAGTTTTTTATTTTTTAATACAAACAATCGGAATTGTTCAGCGTTTTGGATATGTTAGGTTGCTGCCATGGCAAGAACGGACGAACGATTCAGGCGCGCATACAACAGGTTGCTGGACATCTGCAGCACCATGGCGATTGGCGACGAGTTGCCCGCCGAGACCGCGCTTGCGGACAAGATGGAAGTCAGCAGAACCATCGTACGTACCGCATTGCAAAAGCTGGACAGCGACAATCTCATTCGCTGGGAAGGCCGTACCAAGACGTTGATCCGGAAACCTCAGGCGGAGCACCGCCTGGTTCCTGCCGAAAGTTCCCTGTCCACGGAGGAACTGGAGCACAGGTTCTTTGAATGGATCCTGCGTTTCGACGTTCCGGCGGGGACGTCGCTCAACGTGGCGCAACTGTCGCGGCAATTCGGTGTTCCCGTCCACAACCTTCAGGAATTTCTGGCCGGACTGAGCCGTCTCGGTCTTGTGGAGCGCCGTCCAAGAGGAGGCTGGTCGCTCCTTGGGTTCACGTCGGAATTTGCGGTTGAACTGTCAGAGTTTCGAATGGTTCTCGAGCTGAATGCGGTCCGGCAGCTGCTAACCCTTCCGCCCGAGCACGAGATCTGGAAAAAGCTCAAGGCCTTGAAGCGCGAACATGAGGACCTGAAATCGGTTCTTGAGGAGCGGTATCACGACTTTTCCCTGCTGGACGAAAAGTTTCATTCAGCCGTCAACAGCGTCGTCAAAAACCGGTTTGTTCTCGAGGCACAGAAGCTCATCAAGCTGATCTTCAACTACCACTACATGTGGGACAAACGCGACGAGCTGGAACGCAATGCGGCCGCGATCGAGGAGCATCTGGAATGGATCGACGCGATGCTCGACAAGGACGGCGCAAGGTCGGAAGCCGCAGCGCTAAAGCATTTGCGGAGATCGAAGGAAACGCTTCTGCAGTCGCTGCGGGTTCACAAGTTCGCCTGAAGGCCCTCTTGCGCAGGGGTGCCAAACACTCTTGAAAAGCTGGCGGGCGGTGCTTCGGCGAGGCAGTCGAGATTGCGCTTCAGGGATGAGGCCTTCGATGTGCCGAGCAGAACAGAGGCGACACCGGGATAGCTGTGGGCGAAGTGAAGGGCCGCGCTGGCAAGCGGAAGTCCCAGTGTCGTGGCCTGTTCCTTGAGCGCGGTCACCTTTGCCAGGATTTCCGCTGGCGCGGGTGCGTAATCGAACCAGGCGCCCTCAACCGGTCCCGTTGCCAGAATTCCGGAATTGAAGATCCCGCCGAGAACCAGGCTTGTGCCTTTTTCCAGGCACCGCCCGACGAGCTGGTCTTCGGCTTCCCGGTCGAGCAGGGTCAGGCGTCCTGCAAGCAGGATGGCGTCCAGGTCGGTCTCATTCAGAAGGTCGAGACAAACCCGGGTTTCATTCACGCCGAGGCCGAAGGCGCGGATTTTTCCCCTGTCTTTCAATCTTTGCAACCGGTCGAGCCCGGTCGCCAGCAAGTCCTGCATATGTGTTTCGTTTGAAGCACCATGGGTGTAGGTGCCGATGTCGTGGATGTAGACGATATCGACATGGCGCGTCTGCAGCCGCTCGAAACTGCCTTCCAGCGACGCTTCAATGCCGTCGTCGGAATAGTCGTAGTGAACAGCGTTCGGAAGCGGGTCGAAAAAACCGTCGGCCTCCTTCAGGGGAGTTCCAGGGGACAGTACGCGCCCAACCTTGGTGGACAGGACGTAGTCTTCACGCCGCCTGGATTTCAGGAACCGGCCTAGCCGCTCTTCCGACCGGCCACGGCCATAATGAGGTGCGGTGTCGAAGTACCGGATCCCGGCGTCCCAGGCAGACTGGAGAACTTCGTTTGCCTCTGGTTCCGGCACTGCCCGACCCATGTTTCCGATGGCGGAGGCTCCGAAGGAGATATCCGTTACCAGAACACTTGTGTTGCCGATCTGTCTGAGTGCCCTCATGAGCGTGCTGCCTTGGCACCAGCCGCCACTGCATCCAGCCGGGGCATCTGAAGTGACGCGTCGGCTTTCCGTGCCCAGGACAGGAAAGATGAAATACGTCGGTCTATCTTTTCCCCGTGGTTCTGTGCGATGTCGGCAAGCTTGTGGTCCAGAAACGGGTTCTTGAACCTGTCGATTGTCGTGGCGGCGTAGGCTTCCGCTTCGTTCTTGCGGCCATGAGCCTCGAAGGCAGGGATGACTTCGCGTCGATAGAGATCTGTAAGGTCGGGGCCATAGTCGGGACTGTCAATAAGTTCCCGGACAAACTGCAGGGACGAACCGCCTGCAGCCAGCCATCGTGACACCAGGTAGGTGTGTCCAAGGTTCAGGATGAAAAGCTTCAGGGTCTCGACCTGTTCCAGATCCTCGACCACCTGCACGCATCGGTGCACGCAGGGCAGAATGAGGCCGGGTTGTTTCTCTATTGCCCAAAGCGCATAGGGTTCGGCCACAGCTCCGGCGGGTTCCAGCGGTTCGGAGACGATCCTGTCGACCAGGGAATTCACCCAGGTCACGTTTGAGCGGAGCCAGTCTGCAAATTCAGGCGGGTAAAGAGCTGCAATGGAAAGGACGAGATCTCTCAGAACATTGCCGTTTTCGGGAATGAGTTCGGCCGGCATGACCTGCACCGGAGCGCCGCCAATGCCGAACCTTTGGAACAGGAACCACGTCAGCTTGGCCGGATAGGACATGTCGATGGAAAAGTCGGTGCTCTTGTCTGCCTCACTTGGCCGATAGCCCGCATCAGCGGTGTTGGAGAGGATAATCCTTGCCTCGCCGGCCACGGCTTTCGCGACCTCGGCAAGGTCTTCCGGCAAGGACAAGGCACGTTTGATGCTGCTGACGGTCTTGCTTGTGTCCACCAGGGTGCCGTTGTCGATGCCCTTGATCCGGACTTCGTAGCCGGCAGGGTCTGCAAGCGCCTTCAGGCGATGTGCCCGGGACGCGTCGCCACTGGTTTGAACCACTGTGATCGGTCCGATGTCCTGCCCTTCGGCAATGGCTTCGGAAACGAATAGGTCCGCATGCGCTTGCAGGAAACGGCTGGTCCCGAATTGAACGATCGCTGACGTCGACATGGCTCTCTCCCGAATGATTTTATGTTTATTATTATTATGAACATTTTAAATCAAGCAATTTCCGACCGCGGAAAAGATCAGACGGTTGTCGGGGGTATAGACTTCAGCGGGTCAGTTTCCGCTGACCATGAACCTGGAACTGAACGGCAGACTGGCAGCGCCGATCGCCTTCGGCGCCGGCACGATGTTGCCTGCGATTGCCTTGATCTGCGGGGCTGCTGCTTCCAGTTTCCGGCAGATGTCCTGGCAAATGCTTTCAGGCGCATAAGACGACAGGATGACTGTTTCGATTTCCACGAATTGGCCAACCCCATGCAGGGAGGCGCGCATCTGGGCAATCAGCCGTTCTTCCCAATCGCTCACCAGATCACCGTAGTCTGGCCAGGATCCCGAACGGTCCCAAAGCGGGTCGACTTCCTTGCCCTGTGCCGACAGGTCCCTCTCCAGTGCCGCAATGCCGACATCGAAGCTGACTTCGGAATTGCCGTTGTAGATCTGGTGATTGAGGACAAGTCGGCCGTGCAGGTCGGCGCCGAGGTAGAAGAACATATAGTCCGAAAGCGTCTTGGCAGCGCCGAACATGCTCTCACCGCTGGCAGCTGCAGTGATGTCGTTCTGGACAAAAACGGCAATGCCGAGCTGTTCCTCGATCTCCGCCTGCAAGGCCTTGAAATAGGCTTCTTCGTCCATGCCGCCCGACAGTCGGCGGGGCAGGGCAAGACCGACGCCAGCCAGGCGTTCGCGTTCCGCATCCGGCAGCAGCTTCACCGCGCTCGCAATCGTCTCCAGAAATTCCGAATGGTTGCTGCCATGGGCAAGCTGTGGATTGGGCAAGGTCTTGTGAAAGCGGATCTTGCCGACAAAATCGATGAGAACGATATCAGTGTGCCGGTTGCCGACGCTGATCCCGATGGAATAAGCGCCTTCGGGGTTGAGGGTAAGCGGCACGGTTGGCGGGCCGACACGGCCCTTTTGCGCTTCCCCCTTCGCCACCAGTCCTTCCTGCTCCAGAGACCTGACGAGTACGGACACGGTCTGCGCCGAAAGGCCCGTCTGTTCGCCGATCTCCAGCCGTGTCGTCGAGGAGTTCTGCAGAAGCAGCGAAAGCACCAGGCGCTCGTTGTAGCTTCGCACACTGACGGCATTCAGGCCTGACGCACGGTCGGCTATACGCAGCGGATTGGGTGGAGCAAATCTCATGTCAGGCATGGAAGGCCCTCCGTTGCCGTGCCGGATAAATTCCTGCCGGCAGCTGTGCACGCAGCGAACTCATTTCCACCCGATCGCCTCCACTTCCCTTGCTAGGGCGACACCGAGATTCTCATGTGCCTGAGCGTTGATGTGGAACCCGTCCAGCGGATCACAGGTCGAGACGGACCCAGCGTCGAAGAAATGCACCTCAAGCGAATCCGACATGATCTCGAACTGAAGGGCAAGTTCATGGGACTTCTGCTGGGCGGCCTTGAAGATGTTCTCCCATTCCTTGATGTCGTCCAGCATCGGCGGCGGCGAGACCACCATGATCTCGGGCACCGTTCCGTCAGGGCCGGGCGAGAGTTCCTTGATGTCGTGGATCAGGCAGCCGATGCCCATTGCCACTTCCGACGCCGGCTGGCCAAACCGGGCCTTCAGGTCGTTCGTGCCCAGCATTATGATGACAAGGTCCAGAGGAGCATGGCTCATGAGGCAGGGGCGCAGATAGGTGCGGCCATTCTTCAGCGCGCCTTCGATGGGGTCGTCATGCACCGTTGTCCGACCGCTGAGGCCTTCCTCGATGATGTGCCAGCCCTTGCCGAGTTCACGCGCAAGCACACCCGGCCACCGCTGCAGCAGAGTGTAGCGATCCAGGGGTGTCCCCCCTGGAATTTGTCCGTGCGTGTTCGAGTCGCCGTAACACAAGATCGTGCGCATGCTGGCAGCGTCCTGATTTAGTTATTGAAAACAGTCGGTTGTCCCGAAGGTTGGCCGAAATCTCTGTTGCCATACATTGCATCGCTCGCGGGATCTGACAAGTTCTACAATTAATCATTCAATATGAATAACTATTGACAGGCAAGTCCTGCCGTGATTTTTAACGGACCTGGGAGGAGGTCCCACCCATCGCAGTTGCGTTCACCCGCCGCCGGAATGCGTTTCGGCGAACGGCATCGCCTTGTCTGCCGGCCGGCACCCGTTGTCGCTGCCGGAACGGCTGACCTGTGCGTAGAGGAAGGCTGTTCGCCGAGGTCAGGCGCTCGGCAGTCTTCCTGCAAGCAGATCAAAAGCCTGACCTTGGAGGAGGAATTTCGATGACATATTTCAAACCTGCCACTCTGGCGGGCTGTCTGGCGGTCGCCATCTCGTCATACCCTGCATTCGCGCAAGACACGTTTCTGATGGATGGTGTTACGGCCAGGGAAGGCGACAATCCGGTTGTCGAAGCGGACAAATACAAGAAGGATTGCCCCTGGACCATCGGCATGAGCCACTTTGGGGTGAACGCCAATACCTGGACCGTTCAGGTGGCACATGAGTCCGAAGCGGCTGCTGCCAAGAACGACTGCATCACCAAATTCATCCTGCTCGACGCCGGTTTCGACCAGAAAAAGCAGGTGGCCGATATCGAGGATCTGGTTGCACAGAACGTCGATGCGATCATTGTCCAGCCCGTGACGTCAACGTCTGCAGATGCGTCGATCGCCAAGGCCGTGGCGGCCGGCATTCCGGTTGTCCTGCACACCGGCCGTATCGAGAGCGATGCCTATACGACCGAGATCCAGGGCGGCGCCGAACACTTCGGCAAGGTGATGGGCGACTGGCTCGTCAACGAGGTTGGCGCCGACGGCAAGATCTGGGTTCTGCGCGGTCTCGCCGGACACCCGGAAGACACCAACCGTTACAACGGCTTGCTGCAGTCTCTTGAAGGCACGAATGTCGAAGTCATCGCCGAGGAACATGGCGACTGGCAGTACGACAAGGCCAAGAACCTGTGTGAGACGCTTTATCTGAACAACCCGTCTGTCGACGGAATCTGGTCTTCCGGTGCCGACATGACCCGTGCTTGTGTTGACGTGTTCAAGCAGTTCGGCGCTGAAATTCCGCCGATTTCCGGCGAAGGCAACAACGGCTTTTTCGGTCAGTGGATCCGGGACGGATTTAAATCCGTGTCTGCGGAATACGCGCCTGCCCAGGGGGCTGCCGGTGTGCGTGCCACTGTCGCCCTGCTGGAAGGCAAGGAGCTGAAGAAGCACTACGACTACAACCCGGCAGGCTGGGACGTCGATAAGGCCAAGCAATATTACCGCGAGGACCTGTCCGCCAACGTCTGGTGGCCAACCGAGCTGCCGGAGGAAAAGCTGCAGGAGCTTTACGGCAAGAAATAGCCTCCTCCCGAGGCCGGACGGCCAGCCGGTGCTGCAGTTCCGCGCACCGGCTGGTCACCGACAGCAAAGATCCAGAATATGATCCGGGGGAGAAGGCAATGACTTGCCTCGTTGAAATGTCGAACATTTCCAAATCGTTCGGCGGAAGCAAAGCAGTCGACGGTGTGTCACTCAAGCTCATGCCCGGCACGGTCCATGCCCTGATGGGTGAGAACGGTGCCGGCAAGTCGACGCTGATGAAGATCCTGGCCGGTGTCCACCAGCCGGACAGCGGGGAGATCTTCCGCGAGGGGCGGAAAGCTGGTTTCGAGACGCCGAGGGAAGCTCTTGAAGCAGGCATATCGACCGTGTTTCAAGAGCTTTCTCTGCTTGCCAACCTGACGATTGCGGAAAACATGTTCCTCGGCAGGGAACCGGTTACAGCGTTCGGAATGGTCGACAGGGCAAGGATGCGGCGCGAAACCCGCAAAGCCCTTGCCGCGTTGGGGCTGGAGTTGAACCCCGATATTCTGGTTTCCGAGCTGTCGATTGCGGAGCGCCAGTTCGTTGAAATTGCCCATGGCATCAAGGCGGATGCCTCGGTGTTCATTCTGGACGAACCGACAGCCGCGCTGAATGCAGCCGATGTCGAGGTGATGAATGCGCAGATCAGGCGCTTGCGCGATGAAGGCAAGGCGATTGTCTATATTTCGCACCGCATGGACGAGATATTCGGCATCTGCGACACGGTGACGGTTCTCAAGGACGGCAAGCTGGTCGCAACGCGGCCCCTGAGCGGCATGACGCCGGACAGCCTCATTGCCCTGATGGTCGGCCGCGAACTGCAGGACCTCTTTCCCGCACGCGGAAAAGCGTCAACAGAAACCGTCCTCGACCTTGAAGACTTCAGGATCGATCCGGGCAGCACACCGCTGTCCCTTCATGTCAACAAGGGCGAGATCGTCGCCCTTGCTGGACTGGAAGGGCAGGGACAACAGCAATTGCTGAGATCGCTCGCCGGGCTTTACCCGGCTTCGACAGGCACCGCGTCCATCAAGGGCAAGACCTTGCCGCTCCCCGCGCCGAAAGCATCCGGCATCCGGCAGCTTCAAGCAAGGAAAGTCGGCTTCGTTCCCGAAGACCGGAAGGAAGAGGGTCTCTTCCTGGGACTTTCCATCGCACACAACATTGCCGTCGGTCTGTCTTCCGTGCATGGCGAACTCTCCATCGCGCACGACTATCGCAAGGCGATTGCCGAGACGATGGCCAGCATGAACATCAAGGCGTCCGGCCCATCCGCACCGGTCGGCACGCTTTCGGGTGGCAACCAGCAGAAGGTGCTCCTGGGGCGCTACCTTGCGGCCGGTCTTGATCTGCTGCTCATCGAAGAACCGACCCGGGGTGTCGACATCGGGGCGAAGGCGGAAATCTACAAGCTGTTGCGCAGCTTTGCGGACGAGGGTGGCGCAGTTCTGGTTCTTTCCCGCGAGACAATTGAGCTCATCGGCCTGTGCGACCGCATTTATGTCGTCCATGGCAAGGCCATTGTCGCGGAGCTGCCCGCCGAGACCGCAACGGAGCACCAGATCCTGAACGCTGCCTTGAGCGCCTGACCCTGCCCACAAGATTGAAGTGATCATGACACAAGCATTTCTCGCGAGATTGACGCAGCCGAAAGGCCGGCAGGGTTTGTGGATGCTGCCCTTGCTGATCGCCATTGCCATCGGCATTTATCTCGGCCTTCGCACCGACCAGTTCCTCGGTTCTGAAAACCTCTTCAACCTGATTGCCCAGGCGATGCCGCTGGTCATCACGGCCATTGGCCAGATGTTTGTGGTCGTGGTGGGCGGCCTCGATCTGTCGGTGGGTTCCCTCATCAGCTTCACGACGGCCATTCTGGCGCTTGATGCGCCGGGCTACGTGACGATACCCGCGGTTTTCCTGTTCGCCGTATTGGTTGGCCTCAGCAACGGCCTTGTGATCACCCGGCTGAATGTCCACCCGATCATCGCAACGCTGGCAATGCAGTATGTCATTCTGGGCATCACGCGCATCCTGCGTCCGGTCTCCGGAGGCACCGTGCCCGATATCGTCATCCAGTCGGTCGGCGGCACGTTTCTCGGAGTGCCGATGCCGGTGTTCTGGGGTGTCGCGGTGGTTCTGGTGGCCTGGAAGTTGCTGCATGGATCGCGCTTTGGCCTGCATCTGTTTGCGATCGGCGGCGGAGTTGCAAACGGCACGCCGGATGCTGCGCGCAATTTCGGCGTTCCGGATCGTCGCAACATCCTGCTCGCCTACGTCGCCTGTTCGTGTTTTGCGGCCCTTGCCGGTGTCTTCCTGGCCGGCCGGATTGTTTCGGGCGATCCCAATGTCGGTCTCTTGTTCGAACTGGATGCGATTACCGCCGTCGCCGTCGGCGGAACACAGCTCTCCGGCGGTATCGGCAGCCTGCAGGGCACAGTGATCGGGGCACTGGTCCTGGCGCTCCTGTCCAACGGCATGAATCTCACCAACGTGTCGCCCTTCATCCAGACCGCGATCAAGGGCGGTCTCCTGCTCCTGGTCGTGGGGCTCCAGACCCGCAAGAAGATAGGGCTTTGATCATGTCTGCGATCGTGAAGCATCCTTTCCTGCAGCGCCTGCTGCGTGTTCCGCCAGCATACTACGTGTTCGCCATCCTGCTGATCACGCTCTGGATTGCCAGGCCGCACATGCTCAACGCCAATATCATGGGCATCTTCATTCGCCAGGTCGCGCCGCTCGGCGTGCTGGTACTGGCTCAGTTGCTGGTCATGCGCGTGAAGAGCATCGACCTTTCCGGCGGTGGCATCATCCTGTTGGTCAACTACTTCATTTCCTCGGGGATCTTTCCCGGGGCGTCGATGCCGTTCTTCATCGGGCTTAGTCTGGCAACCGGTACCGCGATCGGCCTCTTCAACGGTTGGATGATCGGCAAGCGCCGGGTTTCTGCGGTTATCGTCACACTGGCGGTCAGCATCATCCTGGTCGGGTTCGTGCAGTATCTTTCAAGCGGCAAACCACCCGGCGACGTGCCGTCCTACCTGAACGACATCTACAACATCAAATGGGGCCCGGCCCCGGTTCCGGTGCTGTTCTGGTTCGCCCTGACCGTGGTGATGGCGCTGTTTCTCTCAAAGACGGTGTTCGGCAGATATGTCACTTCGGTCGGCGAGAACCCGGAAGCCGCACATTTTTCAGGGGTACCGGTCGAGCGGACCGTCATTCTTGCCCATACGCTGGCCGGTTTCATCGCAGCGGTTGCGGCCCTGGTGCAAACCGCCTCCATCGCGGTCGGCAGTGTCCGGGTTGGGCTCGATCTGCCTATCCTGGCAGTGGCTGCAACCATTCTCGGCGGGGTCGTTTTCGGCCGGGGTGAAGGCGGTGTCTGGGGCCCGTTCTTCGGGGTCCTGTCCTTCGCCCTCCTGTTCGTGGTGATGACCACCTTCGGCATCGATGACCCGGGCAAGCTCATTGCCCAGGGCCTGATCATCCTGCTCGCCGCCATCTTCTACGGCATCAGAACGTCCAGATCCAATTGAGCCTTTCCGTAAAATTTGAGGAGGAAACAATGGCAAATGAAAAGTCGATACTTTGCTTTGGGGATTCGCTGACCTGGGGATGGATCCCAGTTGTGGAAGGCGCTCCGACAATGCGCTACCCTTATGAACAGCGCTGGACGGGGGCAATGGCCGCCGAGTTGGGCGAAGGGTACCGGATTATCGAAGAAGGCCTCAGTGCCCGCACGACGAGTGCCGATGATCCCAACGATCCCCGTCTGAACGGCAGCCAGTACCTGCCGTCGGCCCTGGCCAGCCATTTGCCGCTGGATCTGGCGATCATCCTTCTGGGAACCAACGACACCAAGCCGTTCTTCAATCGCACGCCCTATGACATTGCCTATGGCATGTCGAAGCTGGTCGGACAGGTGCTGACATGTGGTGGCGGCATCGGCACGCCTTATCCGGCGCCAAAGTGCCTTGTCGTTGCACCGCCGCCCCTGACGCCTATGCCGCATCCCTATTTCCAGGGCATGTTTGGCGGGGCCCACGAAAAGTCGGCGGCGCTGGCCGAGCAATACCGGAACATGGCCGATTTCATGAAGGTCGATTTCCTCAGCGCAGCTGACCACATCACCACTGACGGTTGCGACGGCATTCATTTCACTGCCCAGAACAACATCGACCTGGGCAAGGCCATTGCCGGTAAGGTGCGGGAGATCCTTAACCGGCAGCAGGCCGAAGCGGCTTGATACTCCTGGTTCAGACCTGACAACTCTCCTTGCCGCCCGCCAGTGTAGCCAAAGCATGCGCGGGCGGCTTGACTTTGCATGAAATTCTTCGCAACTATCCCGTCATGAACAAAGCCGCCGCGACCAGCTACAAACGAGATTTCAGAGCTATCCCCAAAGCGGGAGAGTAGCCCCCGGCTCGGCTGTCATGCGCCCCGAGCCTCGGGGTAAACACTTGAGATGATGCAACAGGAACCGGTCCTGCCGTTGAAATCATCGAAGCGCACAAATCACCACATCTTGAAACTTAACTCCGCCGCCCGGACGTGATCCGTCCATTGGTGCCTGAAGGCACCTGGCAAGGGGGACTTTATGCGCGAACCGACTGATTTTGCTTCGAAGCCTGACATCGTCATCGGCACGACCGACTATGAACGACTGGAAGGCCTCGCGTCCTCGTTTGAAACACGATTGCCAAGTGTCACGGAGGATCTCCTGGCCGAATTGAGCCGGGCCAGACTCGTCCCTGACGGGGCGTTGCCTGCCGATAGTGTGAGAATGGGTTCCGTCGTCCGGTTCCGAACCGACGATACGGACGAAAAGACCCTGCAACTGGTCTTTCCGGGTGACGCGGATATTGCAAACGGCAAGATTTCCATCCTGACACCCATCGGCACCGCCCTCATTGGCCTTTCCGCGGGCCAGTCGATCGCCTGGTGTGCAAACGACGGACGTCGGCATCGCCTAACCGTCGTGTCGGTCAGCCAGCCACCGCTCGTCGGTGGAGGTCCGGAACTGCAGAGCCCGGATCGCGGTTAGTCATGACTTCCGACTCGCCGTTTCACAAACCCCGTTTCCTGGATCACGCAGGCAGTCTTCTCGCAGGAACTTAGCCCCTGCCGGTCTCTCGCACCCGAGACCGCCGGACAGGGGGAGCAGTCTTGAAGCTGAAACCAGTTCCAACACCGGCCTTCGCCAAAGCGAGGCCGAAGGAGACACCGCATGCGCGAACCAAAGCAGTTTATCTTCACCAACAAGGACTACGCGACCCTGACCAGAATGGTGTCGCAATGCCCGCGAACCAATACGCCGTTTGTTTCCCTGCTGCGCCGGAAATTGGCGCAAGCCCACGTAGTGCCCTCATCGGAGATCCCGGTGAACGTCGTCACCATGAACAGCCGCGTGACCTTTCAGGTGGACGATCATGCCCCCGACACAAGGGTGGTCATTCCCGATGAAGCCGACAGTCTTGTCGGCCTGACCTTGCCGATCACGACGACAACGGGAATGGCCTTGCTTGGCATGTCGGAAAAGCAGAGCATGGAACTTGCAGGCCTTGGCTGCCAGAGCAGGACTCTGACGGTGATCGGGGTTGCCTACCAACCCGAAGCCATGGGTGGTGTTCGCTTGGATGTGCTGCAAGGTCCGATATCCGCCAGACGGCAAGGCAGGCCTTTTCTGCATCTTGTTCATAGCTCGGATGAAGACGCAGAGGGCAACCTCGTTCACTTGCACCGGTAATATGCATGATCCGCTGTCTCCCGGCGCCGTATGCCGGGCGACAGCGAGGAATAGGTTTTGCTCGTCACCTTCTCAGCTGACCAGCTCTGCTGATGGCGTGCGTTGCCAGGCGAATTGCTCGAAATACGGCTCGATCGGCGTATCGGCCAGCTTGTTGGTGTAATTGCTCATCACCTTCTGGGAAATGGCAAGCACGACTTCGAGAACCTGCCGGCTGGTAAAACCGGAAGCCAGAAACGCCTCCACCTGCCGGTCGCCGGCCGATCCGCGCTCGCGAACCATCTGCAGCGTGAACCGGCGAAGCGCCTCAAGCCTGGGCGTCGGCAATGGCGTTTCGTTGCGCAAGGCGTCCGAGACCGCATCATCAACGCCCATGCGTTTTGAGATGCCGGTGTGGGAAGGGACGCAGTAGTGGCAATCATGTTCGACGTTTATCGACTGCCAGACAACTGTCTTTTCCTCGTCCGTGAAGCTGCTTTCCAGGAAAAGCCGGTGAAGAACCAGATACCCTTCCAGCAGACCCGGAGCTTCCGCCATGACCGCATGGAGGTTGGGCACGACGCCGAAAGCAGCCTTTGTTTGTTCGAGCAAGGGTTTGCTGCGATCCGGCGCCGATTGTGCCGTGTGGATTTCAAATTCGGTCATGAAGATTGTCTCTTGTCAGTTTGAAAGCGGGGGAATGCGCTGCCGTTGGCTCTATGCGCTTCAAAGTGTTCAGGCGGAGAGTTCGATGGCCAGCGCGGTGGCTTCGCCGCCGCCGATGCACAGCGCTGCAACGCCACGCTGGGCTCCACGAGCTTTCAAGGCATGAATGAGCGTGACAACCAGACGGGCACCGGTCGCGCCGATCGGGTGGCCGAGCGCGCAGGCGCCGCCGTTGACGTTCAGCTTCTCGCGCGGAACGCCGATGTCATGTGCGGCAGCCATTGCGACCACCGCGAAGGCTTCGTTGATCTCCCAGAGGTCGACGTCATCGGCAGACCAGCCGGTGCGATCCAGAAGTTTGAGGATCGCCGGGATGGGCGCCGTCGTGTACCAGGCCGGGTCCTGCGAATGGGTCGCGTGGCCACGCACGATTGCTAACACCGGCAGCCCGTTGGCTTGCGCATAGCTCTTGCGGGTGAGAACCAGTGCCGCGGCACCGTCCGCATTGGCCGAGGCACTGGCAGCTGTGATGGTGCCGTTTTCAGAAAAAGCCGGGCGAATCCTAGGGATTTTTTCCGGATCGACCCGTCCCGGGATTTCATCGTCCTCGATAGTGACGGTGCTTTTGCGGCCTGCGACCTCAAGAGGGACGATTTCATCCCGGAAGGCACCGCCGGTCACAGCCTTTTGCGCACGGACGAGCGTTTCCTGGGCAAAGGCGTCCTGGTCGGCGCGAGTGAAACCGTATTTTTCCGCAGCTGCTTCTCCGAAAGACCCCATCGGCCGGCCGGCCTCATAGGCATCCTCCAGGCCGTCGCGCATCATGTGGTCAAGTACTTCGCTGCTGCCGAACTTTCGACCCACGCGCATTTGCGGCAACAGGAAGGGTGCGTTCGACATCGATTCCATGCCACCTGCAACGACGATGTCTGCCGATCGGGAAATCAGGAGATCGTGTGCGAGCATGATCGCCTTCATGCCGGAGCCGCAAACCTTGTTGAGTGTGGTTGCGCCCGTGTGGTCGGAAAGACCGGCTGCACGAGCCGCCTGCCGGGCCGGAGCCTGTCCCTGACCGGCAGGAAGAACGCAGCCCATCAGAACTTCACTGATCGAGTCTCGCCCAGCTCCCGCATCCTCAAGTGCTGCTTCAATCGCTGCCGCGGCGAGTTTTGGAGCTGCTACGGGGCTCAAGGCCCCCATGAAAGCGCCTAGCGGTGTGCGTCTGGCGGCGCAGATAACGATCGGATCGGTTTCGCTCATGGGTATCTCCTGGTTGGTTTTCAAAATTAGATTATGATCATAATTTATAAAATCAAGGATAGATTTGGATCGTAATCCGAATTACGATTCCAAGAGCCAACGGAGGTAGAAATGCGTGTCAGCAGGGAAACGGCAGCCAGAAACCGCGAGAACGTCGTGAAAACCGCGAGCAGACAGTTTCGGGAACACGGCTACGACGGGATCGGTATCGCAGGACTGATGAAAGCTGCCGGGCTGACGCAGGGTGGCTTCTACAAGCAATTTGCCGACAAGGACGCCATTATCACCGAAGCAACGCAGCAGGCGCTGGACGAAAATCTCGTCGCCTGGCAATCCGTTGTTGAAGGACACCAGGACGACCCTTTGAACGCTCTACGACGCTGGTATCTATCCCGGGAACATGTCGACCGGCGTGACGCAGGTTGCGCTTATGCCGCGTTGGCGGCCGAAGCCCCGCGTCACGGCAAGGGTCTTCAGGATGCTTTTTGTGAAGCCGTTGAGAAATCCATCACCCTGCTGACCGACACCCGCGCCGAAAGTGCCCAGTCCCGCTGTGAGGCAATTCGGCTGATCACCGGCATGGTCGGGGCACTTGTCCTGTCACGGGCTGTCGGGGAGGGGGCGTTGAGCCAGGAAGTTCTCGATTGTGCGATTCTGGAACCAGCGCCTGGACGCTCGAAATAGGCAATGCCCCGGCGTCTCATGCGCCTTTTCACCGTTGTGGTGTGTGAGACCTGTTTCGCGCCCAAGGGCGGCACGGCAATAAGGTGAAACCGGAAATCGGCATGCACGGCCGTTTTGGTGCCAATGAACCTCATGTCAAGCATCGGCAAAAACGGTCAAAGGAGGACGGCCTGCGGCTTGAGAAATTGTCTCGTCCCATTTGGCCAGGACGGTTGCCGTGGAAAAGCGGTCCAGCGAAGGTGGGCCGGCCTCGCAAAAAGATCCGCGCAGCTCTGGGTCGGTAAGGACCCGAGTGATCGCCGTAGCAAGTGCCTCCTTGCTGCCCATCGGCACGAGCAGACCGGTGGTTCCGTCCTGCACGATTTCGCTGGGACCCCACGGGCAGTCGACGGACACAACGGCCATCCCGCTCGACATTGCCTCGAGGACGACATTCGCAAAACCTTCGAAGCGGGAACTCAGGGCAAATACGTCGCCGGGTGATACCCATTCGCCAGGAACTTGCGTGACACCCGAAAGACGGACGACTTCCTGCAGTCCGAGGTCGGAAATCTGCTTTTCGAGTGCGGACCGCTCCGGCCCTTCGCCATAGATCGTCAACACCGCATCAGGGACGCGCTCCACAACCTGGGCAAAGCTGGCGATGAGGATATCAAACCCTTTCTGCCGGTCGAGCCGCCCTACCGCGACCACCCTGCGGCCCGCATCGGGCCGCGGCATGGCGCGGGGCAGCGGCGTGACCGGATTTGGAATAACGATGGTTTTTTTGCGAACGCGGGCGGGTTGTCTTGCACGTGCGCGCTCCGTCATGACGACGACACTGGTCGCTGCAAAGGCCGCCATCGGCCGAGACCAGCGCCAGAAGCGGCTCATTTGCTGAACATCAAAATTGTTGCGTTCGGATATGATCGTCGGCGTACCGGTACCTGCGGTCGCAAGGACCGTGATGACGTTGATCTTGGTCAGGAAGGAGACGACCATATCTGGTCTGATCCTTGCAAAGCGCCTGCGTAGGTCCTTTACCCGTTGCATGGTGACAAAATGCCGAGAATTTTTGCCGGTACGGCTTAGTCCTTCGACCTGAATCCTGGGGTCATAGGAAAAATAAGAGGTGGAATCGGTCGCATTCAGGGCGATCACATGTACATCGTCGCCAGCGGCAAGGCGGTGGTGCGCCAGCAGGTTGACGACTTTTTCAGCACCGCCTGCTCCGAGGCCCGCAAGAACAAACACAACACGCATTACGGATCCTTTCTCGCTGCGGGGCTGGTGAAGCCTTTCGATGTCGGATGCCTATTAGTCTCTGATTGTGCGATGTGGCCCGGGCCTCCAGCAACCATCACTTGATGCTCGTCGACGATGACCATACGGGTAAGCTTTGGCGTCATTGTAACGCTTCCCTTCGGATCGGCTTTTAGTGATGATTTGAAGAAAGGAAGACCGTTGGGCAGGTCCTGGTTTGCTTGACGAGGCTTCGGGTTCCAGAGGTCGCTCCATGCCTCCGCATGCACTCATGCAGGGCGGCGATACCCCGGTGAATGCCCTTGCCGAGGGTCAGTGCCGACGCAGAGCCATCAAGCCGGGCCTTATCAAGCGTGCCTTCCGCTGCAGTTTTGGTGTGTCCCCTTCCATTCGTCCGCGTAATTCTGGCTTGACGTCTTGACGGGAACGTTTCAACGGATAATTGACCGATAAATTTACTATGTACCTTGCCCATGTCACCCCACCATATTCAATTGGAAACGAAATTTATCCTTGTATGAAGTATCTATGGCTACAGATTTACAGGACGTATTACGCTGAAGGTGAATTTCGCGTGCCCTTGATGAGCTGTAAAAAGAATATCCACCGAGAAATACACTGTAAAAAAATATAGCGTTGCCACCAACCGTATGGTTGGCATTCTTTATCAATCAGGAAGCAACTTGTTTTGGGATCTTCTTGTGTTGCCTAAGCTTTGTTATTTTCTAAATTGAAATAGAACCTTCCGTGTTCATGTCGTTTTCTTTTAGGAAACTTTCCAAAATCAAATTGCAATAGCTGCCATTCCAAACGTGGTCTTGCGCATTTTTCTACGAGCACTCTCCATGCTCGCAGATCGGACGATGCCACTTCCCTCACTGTGCTGTCAGGTTGCCCAACCCACTACGTGAACTTGCCGCACAGGAGCGAAGAAAAAAATGATAATTAGCCATCCGCCCTATATTAACAAATATTACACCATTAACGCTACGCAGGGAAAGCTTTGAATGTCGAAAGTTTTTCCGAGAGGCCTGAGACCTTTTAATCGCAAAGTTCGTCAACGCGATTGATCTCCAGGAACGCAATAATCTTTAGTTTGACAATGCAAAGCTTGCAGTAATTCAAGAATAATTCTTGATGTGAATTGGGTGAAGAAAATGATTTACATCAGATATCGCAATACCTAGGTCAATTTATCGAGGCGCTAGACTTTGTCAGGCTTGTGAAACAAGACACGTACTGAATAGTCAGGTTTCAGAATTTCCCGGAAAGTGTATTCGCAACTCGTTCGTCGAATACAGACAAAGCGGGAAGGCTCTGTTTTTATCGAAACGTCACAGCAGCCAGCTGACACTCCGTTCGGCACGAAATTGCATCCAAGGTTTGCGTTTCAAGCTGTCCGACATTCCTTCGGAGTGGACACAAGAAGAAGCCTCCGAGGTATTGCCTTTTTGAATTCTTCGGGAGGAGAAGACCTCTTGGGAGCACCTTTCAGGCGTTTCTTGTTCCAGCGCATCGGTTCTTGCGTAGCGTTATGAGCGCGAAGAGTTTGTATTGGCGGAGGCGGACATGGACGTTGACAAGGAGAGAAATTAATATATGCATAGGCTATGCAATTATTGGACGCCAACAAACTGGGTGCCCTCGGCACTTTGATCCGCGACCGGACAGATGCGGCGCTGGGACCATTGTCGCCAAGCGCTGCGGCCGTTCTGTCGATGCTTCACTTCAAGCCTGGGTTGACGACGAGTGAAATTGCAACGGTCGTCGGCGTCAGTCAACCGACTGCCGTCAGGTTGATAGACGGGCTGGAACGACAGGCGTTGATCAAGCGCGGCGAGCAGGTAGGGCGCGTCACCCCGCTCAGCCTGACAAAGGCCGGGCACGATGAGGCCGAAGCGTTGCAGCGGCGCCGGCTGGCCGCTTTGGACGGTTTGCTTGGCGCCTTGCCCGAGACAGACCGGAACCGGTTCGTTTTCCTGCTGGACAGGGTTCTTGAAGAGGCAACGACATCGCGATCCTTTGCCAGAACAACTTGCCGGCTGTGCGAGCATAACCTGTGCAGCGCCGATGTTTGCCCGATTGGCTGCAAGGCCAGCGAAATCGAGAAAGCGCAGGAGCGGCTATGAGCACGTCTGAAGGAAACGCCTCACCTTACATCGATCCGGATGCATGGGTTGCGCCTGACGCAACGGTTGCGGGCGATGTCAGGATTTGTGCGGGCAGCAGGATCATGAATGGCGCCCGGCTGGTGGCGGAAGGCGGCAGCACAATCCGTATCGGCCGAAACTGTATCGTGCTCGAAAACGCCGTGATCCGCGCAACGTCCCGTCACGATTGCAAAATCGGAGATCATTGTCTGATCGGCCCGAACACTCATGTTGTCGGCGCGGAAATCGAGGATGAAGTCTTCATCGCAACCGGAGCTGCCGTTTTCCATGGAGCGCAGGTGGGGCACGGGTCGGAGGTTCGCGTCAACGGCACGGTTCACCTTCGCACGCGGCTGGAACCCGGATCGACCGTTCCGATCGGATGGGTCGCTGTCGGTGACCCGGCCCGGATCCTGTCGGCAGACCAGCATGAAGCCATCTGGACAATCCAGAAGCCGCTCGACTTTCCGGGGTTTGTCTATGGCGTCGACAGAAACGCTCCCGACGTGATGAAAACCATCACCCAACGGCTTTCGGAAAGCCTGGGGGAACGCCAGGTAACCGTGGCCGGTGCGCCAAGTGTGCCTGGCCTTTGAGCCCAGGAATTACCGACGGGTAGGCCACGACCGGACCGCGCCTGAGTTAACGGCGCGAGCCCGGTGTGCCCGTTGCAGTCCGCTTATTGAAACGTCTTCAGGTAGGCGATGACGTTCTCAATTTCCTCGTCCTTGCGCAGCCCGGCGAAGGACATCTTTGTCTTGGGGACGACTTCCTTTGGCTTGTGCAGATAAGCCGTCAGGGTTTCTTCGTCCCAGACCAGTCCGCCGTCAGCCTTTTCGGTCATGCTGGCGGAATACTTGTAGCCTTCGACCTGGCCTGCTGGTGCGCCGACAATCCCGTTGAGCGCCGGGCCAACCTTGTTCTTGGCGCCGTCGCCGACAGCATGGCAGGCCTGGCATTTCTTGAAGATCTTTTCGCCTGCAGCAGCGTCGCCGTCAGCCCAGGCAGGAGCCGCTGCGAAGAGACCCGCAAGCGTGACAAGGCAGGTGAGTGTCTTTCTCATGATGTTTCCTTTCCTGTTGCCGGCACATTGCCGACGATACGGCCGGCGGACGGCCGCGGTGGGTTTTCATGGTGGCCGGGCAAACCTTGTTTGCCCGGCCTGACCGGTCCGTCCCCAGGCCTCATTGTCGGACGGACGAGGTCATGGTGAGGGTGCGAGGCCAGAAAGCCGGTGATCGCCTTTCACATCCTTGACATCCGTCAAGCGAGCCTCCGGCTATTCGGCGGCAACGGGCTGTCTTGCCAGCTGGCATTGCGACCAAAGCGAATGAAGCGCGCAGACCAGTCGGTCGACATCCCCGGATGTGTGAACCGGCGACGGGGTAATCCGCAGCCTCTCGGTTCCCTTTGGAACGGTCGGGTAGTTGATCGGCTGGATGTAGATGCCGAATTCCTCCAGGAGCGTGTCCGACAGGAATTTGCACTTGGCCGGATTGCCGACGATCACCGGTATGATGTGGCTGGGATTGTCGACATGTGGAATGCCGAGCGTATCGAGACGCCGCCGAACCTTGGCGACGATGGCCTTGTGGGTATCCCGTTCCACCGAACTTTCCTTCAGATGTCTGATGGACGCCGTTGCGGCCGCCGCGATGGCAGGGGGAAGGGCTGTGGTGAAGATGAAGCCGCTGGCAAAACTGCGCACGAAATCGCAAAGTTCGACAGACGCTGCGATATATCCTCCGACAACGCCAAAGGCCTTGCCAAGGGTGCCTTCGATGACGGTCAGGCGGTCCATCACGCCTTCCTGCTCTGCGATACCGCCACCGCGCGGCCCATAAAGGCCAACGGCATGGACCTCGTCCAAGTAGGTCATGGCGCCAAATCGGTCGGCAAGATCGCAGATCTGCGAAATCGGAGCGATATCTCCATCCATGGAGTAGACGCTTTCAAAGGCGATCAGCTTCGGCTTTGCCGGGTCGGCAGCCCGCAATTTGGCTTCCAGGTCTTCCAGGTCGTTGTGTTTCCAGATCACCTTTTCGGCGCGCGAGTGGCGTATTCCCTCGATCATCGAGGCGTGGTTCAGGCTGTCGGAAAAAACGATGCAGTCGGGGATCTGCGAGGCGAGCGTACCGAGCGCCGCCCAGTTGGAGACGTAACCGGATGTAAACACCAGGGCGGCTTCCTTGCCATGCAGATCGGCGAGTTCGGCTTCCAGCAGCACGTGATCGTGTGTCGTGCCGGAAATGTTTCTGGTTCCGCCTGCCCCGGCTCCGCAGCGGTCGACCGCCTCGTGCAGGGCTGCCAGAACCTTAGGGTGCTGCCCCATGCCGAGGTAATCGTTCGAGCACCAGATGGCGACATCTTTGGTGCTCTCTCCGCTGGTCCACTTCGCTTCCGGAAAATTGCCGCGTTTACGCTGAAGGTCGATGAAGACGCGGTAGTTTCCATCATGCTTCAGGTCTGCAAGACGGCTTTTGAAAAAGGCTTGATAGTCCATGACGTCCCCGCTTTCTCAAGTGTCCGGTAGACGCTAGTTGCGGGGCGGGGCAGGCTGAATGACAATAGTCAAGAAAGGCAAGAATCCGTCGATGGTCCGCGCTTGCTATTGTGCAAAGTCACCAGGTCGGGCTAGACGTTCTTCCATATCACTTGCCCAGGACCTTCATCGATGCCGACCGACCGCCAGCGGAAAATTGCCCAGAACTCCCTGCTTCTGAAAAGCTTCCCGCAGGAGATCCGAGACATGGTGCTCGGCATGTCGAGCTGGCGGACATATGACCGCGGTGAGACGTTGTTCCTGCATGGTGAGACAGCCCAGGCAATCCACATCGTCATGGACGGCTGGGTCAAGCTTTACCGGATCGCGCCCAACGGAGGCGAAGCGGTCGTGAATGTCTTTGCCAAGGGCGAAAGCTTCGGTGAAGCGGTCGCGTTCCGCGGGCTTGCCTATCCGGTTTCGGCGGAAGCGGTAACCGCCTGCGAAGTGATGCGCATACCCAGCACGGCCATCCTGGAAGCCATGCGCAAGGACCCGGACATTGCCGTGTCGGTTGTGGCATCGACCTTCATTCACCTGCATTCCCTCGTTTCGCAGCTGGAACAGTTGAAGGCGCAAACCGGACCGCAAAGGGTTGCCGAGTTCTTGCTGGAGTTGTGCGAGCAGGAAAGCGGTAGCTGCGAGGTAACCCTGCCTTACGACAAGTTCCTGATCGCCGGCCGTCTCGGCATGAAGCCGGAAAGCCTGTCGCGGTCTTTTGCGCGGTTGAAATCTGCGGGGGTCCGCATCAATCGAAATCATGCGGAAATCAAGGATATTGAACGGCTTCGGGCCTTCTCCGAAGAAGATCCGGTGGATGCCTGGACCAAGGGGTGACCATGATGAAACTGGACATTGCCTTGACGGCCATCGACACCGCGAACGCCGCTGACCCCAACCAGGAAGACGGCAAGCCTGCGGCTCTTCTATATGGGCAACGGATGAGCGAAGAGCTGGAACGGCTCTACCCGGAGGCGACCGATCCGTTGAAGATTGCGGCCAGTGGCCAGCACATCGAGCGCTGGATCACTCCGCGCCAGTCCTACCCGGACGGCAAGGCCGGCTATCACGCCTGGCGCCGGGATCAGGCCCGTCATCACGCGGACCGGGTCGGTGAAATCATGGCCAGCGCGGGCTATTCACCGGAGGAGATCGAGGCGGCGGCGAAGATGCTGCGCAAGGAAGGCCTCAAGCGGGACGCGGACGTGCAGGCGCTGGAAAACGTGATCTGTTTTGTGTTCCTGAAATGGTATTTCGCGCCATTTGCCGCCAAACACGAGGACAGCAAGGTGCTCGATATCGTGCAGAAAACGGCACGGAAGATGTCAGAGGAGGGACGGGCCCGGGTGCTTGCCGAATTCGATCTTCCAAAGCAGCTTGCCGAAGCGTTCAGGGACTGAGCCCCGGTGCCACGTAAAGCACCAGCAACAGCAGGCAAAAGAACCCGATCACCCAGCTGAAGCCTGACAGCCAGGCAGGCGCCTGCCACAACCCGAGATATCGGGACAGTATGATCCGTGCCTTGATGAAGGCCAGCAGCAACAGCAGTCCGCCGAAAAGAGCCGGACTGAAATGACCGGTTCCGCCTGTAGTCACCAGAACGGTAGCGGCCGACAGGCCCAATAGCGCAATCCACGCAAGCGTGACGGAGGGAAGGGTCATCGTTCGCTATCCCAGGACATAGATCACCGGAAACAGCAGAACCCAGATGAGATCGACCATATGCCAGAAGGCGGTGCCTGTTTCGATGGTACGTGGTTCGTCTTTCCAGGCAACCAGACCCAGCACAACGATACCGGCAAGCACATGAGCCGCGTGAAATCCGGTGAGCAGGTAGTAGAAGGTGAAGAAGGGGTGGGTCTCCGTGGAGATCCCTTGCTCTATCTTGACCGTATATTCCTGTATCTTGATGGCGAGGAACAAGCCGCCGAGGGCCATGGCACCAATCAGGTGAAAACGCGCCGCGGTGCGTTTCATCGCAAGCCGAAGCTCCAGGCTTCTGGCCGCCAGAAAACCACTGGTGATCAGAACGATCGTATTGATGCCCGCAAGCGCCGGGTCGAGATGAGCTCTTGCGGCAGCAAATCCTGCCGGATCGGATATTCGCACGCCCATGAAGGCGGCAAGACCGGCACCGAACACCAGCAGTTCACTGACGATGAGCACCCACATCATCAGTTCTCCGGGCAACTCGTCGAGGATGCCGGCGTCGCCGTCTTGTTCCGGCTTCGGTGACGGAGCGTGCATCAGCGGCTCTAGCCTCCGACAATCTGGCGGTAGATCTGCGGCAAGGCCTGTGTCAGCCGATCGGGATGCGGGATCACGGCAAAGCCGCCTTGACCAAACAGCCGCGGAAACCAGGACTTGGCCGACTTGTCGATGGTGACACCAAAGACGGATTGGCCTGCCCGCCGGGCCTCCCGAACTGCCATCCTGGTGTCTTCGATGCCGTGCCGCCCCTCGTAGTGATCAAGATCGTTCGGCTTGCCGTCCGTGATCACCAGAAGAAGCTTTCGTTTGCGCGACTGCGCTGCCAGGTCGGCGGATACATGACGAATAGCTGCGCCCAGACGGGTGTAGAAGCCGGGACGCAGCGTTCCGATCCTCTGTTCGACAAGGGCACTCATCGGTTCATGGAATCCCTTGCAGGACTGCAGGTACACCCGCTGCCGTTTCAGGGATGAAAAGGCAGTGATGGCGAAATCATCGCCGCAGGCGTTCAGACCCCAGGCCAAAGCTGTCAGGGCTTCCCGTTCGATATCGATCACGGCGCGTCCGGTGACGGCGCTCTCGGTCGAGCGGGAAACGTCGAGCAGGATGGAAACCGCAAGATCACGCGCTTCCGGACGGGTCTGCAGCCAGATTCGTTCCGAGCCGGTGCCGCCTGCAATCCGTTCGGCTTCAGAGCGCACGGCTGCATCAAGATCCAGTCCGTCGCCTTCCAGGTGTCCACGTGTTGTCACCCGGCCCGGGCGGAGGGCCTCGAACTGCTTCTTCACCGAGCGGATGCGCCGTTTGGCCCGCTCGTCCATGCCGGCAGATCCCTTTTCAGGATCCGCTTCCGCGGTGCTGGTCAGAACGCAGACGTGGTCTGCCAGATAGCGGCCGCTGCGCGTGTCCCATTCCGGGTAGAGATGCCGTCCGGACAGTCTTTCGCGGTCGACATCTTCCGGGGCGAGATCAAGATGCAGCTTCAGACGGGTTGCCGGTGCCTTGGAGATTTGCCCAAGGCCGATCTCCTCCTGATCGTCTGCCGCTTTCTTGGCGCTGTCGTGGTCGTCGTCATCGACACGCCGATTGAGATTGAGAAACTCCGCCCAACTCAGAATGGCTTCAAACTTGTGGAGGATCAGGCTGTCCTTGCGTTCCGCCTGATCTGCCTTGCGTCTGCGGGCGCGCACGGTCTTGCCGGTCGCTTCCTCGGGTGGGCCGTCTGTCTCGCGGCTGTCGACTTCGTCTCCCGCTGAAAACACGACCTCTCTGAGATCCGGCCAAAGCGGCACAGGCCGGAAAGGGCGGTACCCGCGCGGGGCAGTTATTTCCTCGAACGAATTCCGGTCAACCCGCTCCTGAAGTACCAGGACATCGCGGGGAGGAAGTGCGGGGTCTCCCAGCATTTGACGCACAAGCCTGTCGACCCTTGCTTCCATGTCCGGCAGCGGGGCCTGAGGTCTTGCTGCCAGCACCTGCTGGCAGAGTGCGCTGTAAAGATCCCGCAAGCCGGGAGCGTGTTCGAGCGTGTCCCGCACCATCGCGGAAATCGCCCTGAGCGCTTGAAGATCGGTGCGGAGCGGATCCGTTTCGGCGATATGGGTTGGTGCATGGGCCGCAAGGGCCGTCAGCCAGACATAGAGTGCTGCATTTGCCTCCCGCTGCGGGAACACCGCAAGACTGGCCGGCAATCTCAGGATTTCGCCGTCGAAGCTGGTCCGTGTCACGGTTTCGGCTTCCGTGCCGAGCCGCCTCAGAAATCCGAGGCGATGGCGGGAAACCTCCTGGGCGACCGGACGGAGCTCGACACTGTGAGCTCCGCCCAATCCCCGGAAAAGGACAGCAAGCCGCCCGCCGACCTCATCGAGGCCGACCGCGGCTCCATGATGCACCTCGGGTGCACCCAGGCGGCTTGCAAACGCGTGCCACAGTTTCCCGACAGTTTCCTCGGGTTCCCATGGCTCGATGTCGATCTTGCCCATCGGTCTGGCCTCACCCAAACACGGCCGTGACAAGATCAAGGAGCCCGCGTTTCACGTCTTCATCGTCGGTCAGCGGTTCGATCATTGCAGCTTCGATCGCCCGTCCGACTGGCATTCCCTGGGCAATCAGCGTTGCCGCATAGACGACCAGACGGGTCGACACGCCTTCTTCGAGATCCTGGCCTTTCAGTGCCCTGAGTTTCCCGGCCAGGCGCACCAGCGAGGCGGTCCGGTCGTGATCGAGGCCGCTTTCCTCGCAAACGACCTCTGTTTCCAGATCCGCCGGCGGGAAATCGAATTCAAGCGACAGGAACCGCTGGCGGGTGGATGGTTTCAGGGTCTTCAGGATGTTCTGGTAACCGGGGTTGTAGGATGCAACGACCATGAAGCCGGGTGAGGCCATCAGCTCTTCTCCGGTTCTGTCGATCGGCAGGGTCCTGCGATCATCGGTGAGGGGATGAAGGACGACCGTCACATCCTTGCGCGCTTCCACAACCTCGTCGAGATAGCAGATTGCGCCTTCCCTAACGGCCCGTGTCAGCGGTCCGTCCACCCAGACGGTCTCGCCGCCCTTGAGAAGATACCGGCCGATCAGGTCGGCGGCGGCAAGGTCGTCATGACAGGCGACCGTGTAAAGCTTGCGGCCGAGCCTTGCTGCCATATGGGCGACGAACCGGGTCTTGCCGCAGCCGGTCGGCCCTTTCAGCAGAACCGGCAGGCCGTTCCGGTGCGCGGCTTCGAAGACATCGCATTCGTCGCCTTGCGCGAGGTAGAAGGGGGCAGATGCCGCCCCCTTTTCCATGGAGACTGTAGCGTCCATATCCATCACTCCGCCGGGGCGCCGGCTGCTTCACCGGGCTGGATGACTTCGCGGCGTGGCACTGCAACTGCGTAGATGAACAGGATGGCGCCGAGGACGAAGGCAGCACCGGCCCCGAAGCGCATCCAGTAGAACACGGCCAACTGGTCCTGAACGTCCATGTAGTATTCGCCCATGACACGCTGCAGGTGGGTTTGCACCGTTCCGGCGAACGTCAGCACGAAGGTCATGAAGGACATGCCACCAGCCATCAGCCAGAAGGACGCCATGTTGAGCACCTGGTTGTAGGGATCCCGGCCGCGCAGAAGCGGCATGGCGTAGGTGATGATCGCCAGGTTCAGGGAAACATAGGCACCGAAGAAGGCCAGGTGTCCGTGGGCAGCGGTGATCTGCGTGCCGTGGGTGTAGTAGTTCACGCCATGCAGGGTGTGCAGGAAGCCCCAAACGCCGGCACCGAAGAAGGCAAGCGTTGCGCAACCGAGCGACCACAGCAGCGCGGCCTTGTTGGGGTGGTCCCGCCGGCCTTTCCACACCATCACGAAGGCAAAGGCCATCATGGCAAAGAAGGGGATCACCTCCAGCGAGGAGAAGATCGAGCCGATCCACTGCCAGTATCCGGGTGTCCCGATCCAGTAGTAATGGTGGCCGGTGCCCAGGATGCCGGAGAACAGTGCGGCGGCAACGATGACGTAGAGCCATTTTTCGATGACTTCGCGGTCGACGCCGGTCAGCTTCAGCATCAGGTAGGCGAGGACCGAGGCCATGATCAGTTCCCAGACACCTTCGACCCACAGGTGCACGACGTTCCACCAGTACTGCTTGTCGAGCGAGAGGTTGCTTGGATTGTAGAAGCTGAACAGGAACAGGAGCGCCAGGCCCCACAGGCCCAGAAGCAGGATGTTGGTGATCGCGGTCTTCTTGCCCTTCAGCACTGTCATGGTGATGTTGAACAGGAAGATGAGGGCGGCAACAACGATGCCCACCTTGACCCATTTGGGCTGTTCGATGAACTCGCGGCCTTCCTTGCCCAGCAGCCAGTTGCCTTCAAACAGGTTGAAGACATAGGTGAGAACCACACCCAATGTGCCGACCACCAGAATGATAAGCTGCAGATAGGCGAGCTTGGTGGAATGGATTTCCCGTTCCGCTTCTTCCGGGATCAGGAAGTAGGCGGAGCCCATGAAGCCGAGCAGCAGCCAGACGATCAGGCTGTTTGTGTGCAGCATCCGCACGATGTTGAAGGGAAGCAGCTCCGACAGAAAGTTCGGCGCCACATAGATGTAGCCGGCGAGCAACCCGCCCAGAACCTGGACGGCGAACAGGCCGAGCGCCACGGCGAAATACGCCAGCGCAACCTTTTGAGATTGGTATTTCATCTTGGGTTTCCTCAGCGTTCAAAATCAGCCGGCGTCGTTCGGCGGCCAGTCCTGGGCGTCGATCTTGTCTGTCCAGATCAGGAAGTTCGAGAGATCGCGGATCTCTTCGTCCGTCAGGTGGAACTGCGGCATCTGTCGGCGGCCTTCGATGCCGGAAGGCTGGGATTCCATCCAGCCCTTGAGGGTCTCGAATGCCAGGTCAGGATCGTCCAGCACACCCCAACGGGTCATCACGTTGCCGACTTCGGGGGCGAAATACGCACCCTCGCCGAGGATCGTGTGACAGTTGATGCAGGCCTTGTCCTCCCAGACCCGTTTGCCTGCGGCAACGCTTTCGGTCAGCGTTTCCGCATTCGTCGATGTGCTGGTGATGTAAAGGTGGCTGTGCGCCGACAGCCCCACAAAGATGATGATGAAAAAAAGCGACCCGCCATAGAATATGTTTCGGGCCATGCTTTTGGTCATGACTTCGCGCATAGCGCGCTCCTTTCCCCGGAGTTGATCCTGCCGGGAGGGTGCCAGCGCGCAGCCGCATTTCCTTAACCAAAGTCAAGTGGACCGGAAAGCGGTGCCGAAGACAGTGAAATTCATTGCAATGGGATCGACGCGTTCGCCGATGTTGCCGTGAAGTGCATGCTCCCCTGCGACAATTGTGTCGTTTTGCAGGCGGTAAACTCGTAATTATTTCAATAAAGACAAACGCTTATGAGGATCGTGTCTTGCCGGTTTTCCCGACGGACATGGCTGAACAAACCTGCCTGAAAATTTCAAGTTAACGAAAGTCAAGGAAGCAGACCCTGCCTGCGCGCACCGTCCGATTGCCTCACCAGTCGAACGGAGACTAATCATGATCTCGACACGAGCCATTCGGAGAAATGCGCTGCTGATGAGTGTGGCTTTCACACTCGGATTGTCGGCAGTCGGCGTTTCTGCCCAAGACAAGCCGGCGGACCACGGCAGTGGTCCTTCAGCTGCCTATGAGCCTAGCATGTCAACTCTCGGCCAGCTGAAGGTCGAGATTCCGGGGCGCAAGGAAGGCGATCCCGTGATGACGCCTGAAGAATATCAAAATGCAAACCAGATCTATTTCGAACGCTGCGCCGGTTGCCACGGCGTGCTGCGCAAGGGCGCGACCGGCAAGCCGCTGACCACGGATATCACCCGAGAAAACGGCTACGAGTATCTGCGCGACTTCATCACCTACGGATCGCCCGCCGGCATGCCGAACTGGGGGACCTCGGGTGAATTGACCGAGGAACAGGTCGACATGATGGCGCGCTACATCCTGCTGGAACCGGCGTCACCGCCAGAGTTCGGCATGGACGAAATGCGCAAGAGCTGGAAGGTGCTGGTTGCACCGGAAGACCGTCCGAAAGAAAAGTTGAACGATATCGACATCGACAACCTCTTCTCGGTCACCCTGCGTGACAGCGGCCAGGTCGCCCTTATCGACGGTGAAACCTATGCCATCCATGCGGTGATCAACACCGGTTACGCGGTTCACATTTCGCGTATTTCCGCCTCCGGCCGCTATCTCTACGTGATCGGGCGCGATGCGCTTGTGAACATGATCGACCTTTGGATGGAAGAACCGGCAACAGTGGCGCAGATCAAGGTCGGCACCGAGGCCCGCTCCATCGAAACATCGAAAATGAAGGGATGGGAAGACAAGTATGCGATCGCCGGCTCCTACTGGCCGCCGCAATATGTGATCATGGATGGCGACACGCTGGAGCCGCTCAAGATCAAGTCGACCCGTGGCATGGTCTACGACGACCAGACCTATCATCCCGAGCCGCGCGTCGCCTCCATCGTGGCATCGCACTACAATCCGGAATTCATCGTCAACGTGAAGGAAACCGGCAAGATCCTGCTGGTCGATTACTCGGACATCAAGAACCTGAAGACGACCGAGATCGAAGCCGAACGCTTCCTGCATGATGGCGGGTTCGACAGCACCAAGCGTTACTTCCTCGTGGCTGCCAATGCCCGCGGCAAGGTCGCGGTCGTCGACACCAAGGAAGGCAAGCTGACTGCCTTGCTTGAAACGGGTGGTCAGACACCTCATCCGGGGCGTGGTGCCAACCTGATCCACCCGAAATACGGACCGGTCTGGGTCACTTCGCACCTCGGCGACGAAACCGTCGCCCTGATCGGGACGGATCCGGAAGGCCATCCGGACAGTGCCTGGAAGGTCGTGCAGACCCTCTATGGTCTGGGCGGTGGCTCGCTCTTCGTCAAGTCCCATCCGAAGTCGAACCATCTCTACGTGGATGCACCTTTGAACCCGGACGCGGAAGTCTCGGGCGCGATCGCAGTGTTCAACGTCGACGACCTGACCCAGGAAGAACCTGAATACAAGGTTCTGCCGATTGTCGAATGGGCGGATGTTGGCGAGGGCCAGCCGCGTGTCGTTCAGGGCGAATTCGACCAGGCGGGTGAGGAAATCTGGTTCTCCGTCTGGAACGCCAAGGACAAGGAAAGCGCGATCGTCGTCGTCGACGACAAGACGCTCGAGCTGAAGCACGTCATCAAGGACGAACGGCTGATCACTCCGACCGGCAAGTTCAACGTCTTCAACACGCGCGCCGACGTCTACTGACGTCCCGCCGGGAGAGGCGGAATTCCGCCTCTCCCGTTTCTTTCTTCCATGCCGCCTGCAGGAGCAAACGATGAAACAGTCAGGGAAGGTCTATCTGATCGGTGCGGGACCCGGAGACCCGGAGCTTCTGACGCTCAAGGCCCTGCGAATGCTCCAGGAAGCGGATGCGGTCGTTTTCGATCGTCTGGTTTCACCTGAAATCCTGTCGTTGGCTCCGTCCGGTGCCCTGCAGGTGCCTGTTGGAAAATCGCCCGACAATCATCCCGTTCCTCAGGAGAGGATCAACGAGATCCTTGAAGAACTGGCGCTGGAAGGCTTGACCGTCGCCCGCCTGAAAGGCGGCGATCCACTGATCTTCGGTCGCGGTTCGGAAGAAGCCGAACATCTTTTGTCACGCGGCATCGCGGTCGAATATGCGCCCGGCATTACCGCTGCCCAGGGGGCTGCCTGCGTAACAGGTGTGCCGCTCACCCATCGTGGTCTGGCAACCGGCGTCCGCTATGTGACCGGACACCGGCAGGCAAACGGCGTTCTCGACCTCGATTGGAAAAGTCTCGCCTGCGAGGACACCACGCTGGTCGTCTACATGGGGGTTGCCAACATCGGGCAGATTGCCCTGCGCCTGATTGCCGAAGGACTGAGCGGGACAACCCCTGTACTTGCCATCGCAAACGCGACGACACCGCGTGAAACCAGGCTTTATTCGGAACTCGACAGGATCGCGATCGATATCCGCGACGCCAGGTTCAAGGCGCCGGTGCTGTTTGTTGTCGGCAAGGTCGTGACCCTGAGTGCCGAATGGCCGGCAGCCACCCTGGACGCCATGCTCAGTGCCGTGGACAGCGGCACAGCCGGAAGGCTGGTCCATGCTTAAGACGCTGCTCACCATTGCCTTCTGTCTCCTGGCCATCACAAGCCTCGCGCTTGCCGAGGAACAGGAAACGCCTGCGGCATTGGTCAACCTGGTGCGACAGGACTGCGGCTCGTGTCACGGCATGACACTGAAAGGTGGCCTTGGACCGGACATCCGGCCGGATGCCCTCGGTCATTACGATATCGACACCCTGTCCACGGTGGTTCTGGACGGCATCCCGAAAACGGCAATGCCTCCCTGGCGTCCGATCCTGAGCGAGGCCGACGCGAGGAAAATTGCCGAATATCTTTTGAAGGGAGACACGAAATGAAGTGGCTATATGGAGCCGTTCTGGCAGCCATCTTGACCGGCACTGTCCAGGCGCAGTCGGTCGTTGCCACCGGCGATCTCGGTCTTGTGGTTGAACGGGCGAGCGGGTCTCTGTTGCTGGTCGATCAGTCCGACCGTGCATCCCTGGCACGGATAGAAGGGCTTGGCGACCTTTCCCATGCAAGCCTGGTCTATTCACCGGACGAACGTTTCGCCTATGTCTTCGGCCGCGATGGCGGCCTTTCCAAGGTCGACCTTGTCGAGAAACGGATAGCCAAGCGGGTGATTCAATCCGGAAACGCCATCGGCGGAGCCATCTCGGACGACGGTTCACTGGTCGCGGTTTCCAACTATGAGCCCGGCGGTGTGCGTATCTTCGACGCTCAGACGTTGGAGATGGTTGCAGATATTCCGACCGGGTCGAAGACAATCGGTCTTGTCGATGCGCCCGGCAAACGCTTTGTCTTCACTTTGTGGGATGCAGGCGAAACCTGGATCGCGGACCTCAATTCGGAGGAACCGAAGATCACCAGGGTTACCGGCATGGGCACCAACCCCTATGACGCCCTGATCACCGGTGACGGCCGTCTCTACATCACAGGCCTGTTTGGCGAAGACGGATTGACCGCGCTCGACCTGTGGCAGGAAGATCCCGAACCAATTCGCGTTTTGCCCGGATATGGCCGCGGGGAAGCGGAGCTACCGGTCTACAAGATGCCGCATCTGGAAGGCTGGGCACGCGCGGGCCAGGAGTTTGTCCTGCCTGCCGTCGGGCACCACGAGGTTCTGTGGGTCGATGGTGAAACGCTCGCCGAAACCGGACGCACCAGTACCCATGGTCAGCCGGTCTTTGCCATGGCGCGGCCTGATGGCCGCCAGGTCTGGGTAAACTTCGCACATCCGCTCAATGACACCATCCAGGTGATCGATACGGTCACAAAGCAGGTCGTTCACGAGTTCAAACCCGGCCCTGCCGTACTGCACATGGAATTCACGCCACGCGGTAACGAGGTCTGGGTTTCCGTGCGCGATGCCGGCAAGGTCATGATCTACGACACCCGGACCTTCGAGAAGACAGGCGAAATCGACGCCGAAAGCCCATCCGGCATCTTCTTTACAGCCCGGGCACACAGGACGGGGTTGTGAGCCATGACAAGCCTCATCGATCCCATTGACCTGACCCTGCTCGACAACTGGCAACGGGACTTCCCGTTGGTGCCGAGACCTTTCGAAATCATTGCAGCGGGAACGAACTGCTCCGAAGGTGACGCTATCGGGCGGCTGCAGGATATGGCTGCGACCGGCCGGATCACCCGCGTTGGTGCCACCTGTGCACCCAACACGGTTTCGGCAAGCACATTGGCGGCCATGTCGGTGCCACACGATCGCATCGAGGCCGTTGCCGGGATCGTCGGTGCTCAGCCGGGCATAAATCATTCCTACCTACGGGAGAATTACCGGAACCTCTGGTTCGTTGCCACCGGCCCGGACCGGGAGCATGTCAACGGGGTTCTGGACACAATTCGAGACCAGACACAGCTTGCCGTACTGGATCTCCCGATCATCCGTCCGTTCAATATAGACCTAGGCTTCAGCTTGAACGGCGGCCTGGGCCGGCCACCAGTGCCCCGGCCGGTCCGGTTGGAGCGACTGCAGGAGGGAGACGATGACCTCCTGCAGGCTCTGACCACAGGACTACCGATCATACAGCGTCCCTACCTGCGTATCGCAGAACACCTCGGCCGAACGGAAGAGGACGTTCTGGAACGGATTGGAAGGTTGCTTGACGCCGGTATCATTTCCCGCTTCGGCGTGATTGTACGTCATCGCGCCCTTGGTTGGCGCGCGAACGCCATGGTTGTCTGGGATATCGAACCGGAAAGGATCGCCTCGGCGGGCCCGGCGCTTGCCGCGCATCCGGGGGTGACCCTGTGTTACGAACGCAGGCCCGTGGCAGGCGTGTGGCCCTATCGGCTTTACTGCATGATTCACGGCCGGAGCCGGTCGCAGGCACTGGATGTTCTCATTCAGGCATCGCGCCTGCCGGAAGTGGCGGGCGTCAGACACGACGTTCTCTTTTCCACCCGTTGCTTCAAGCAGACCGGGGCGCTGATCTCTCGTCAGGGAGTTGCGGCATGACCCGGAAACTGTCTCCTCTTGAACGGACCTTGATCAATCGTCTGCAGGACGATCTGCCGCTGGTTCCGCATCCCTTTCAGGAATTGGCGCAGGAACTGGGCCTGAGTGAAGAAGAGGTTGCCGGGCACATCCGGACCTTGCGCGACGACGGCCTGCTGACGCGGTTCGGACCCTTCTTCGATGCGGAAGCCCTTGGCGGTGCCTTTTGCCTTTGCGCCATCGCGGTACCGCCAGAGCGTTTCGAAGACGTCTTAACCAAAGTCAATGCCTACCCCGAAGTCGCCCATAACTATGAACGGGACCACAAGCTCAACATGTGGTTCGTCCTGGCAACGGAAAGTCAGGCCGCAATTTCGGCAACTGCCGAAGCAATCGAACGCGACACAGGCTTGCCGGTGCTGCTGTTTCCGAAGGAACGCGAGTTTTTCATAGGCTTTCGGGTGAACGCATGACCTTGACCCCACAGGACCGAACGATCGTCGAGGCCACACAGGCCGGATTGCCTCTGGTCACCAGACCCTTTGCCGTGGTTGCGGAAAGCCTGGGACTGAGCGAAGCGGAGCTGATCGACCGCCTGAAGCAGCTGAAGGCGCAAGGTGTCATCCGGCGTATCGGGGCCGCCCCAAATCATTACCGACTCGGCATGACAGCCAACGGAATGACCGTCTGGGATGTCGATGACGCAGTGGTCGACAGTCTTGGCGAAAAGGTCGGCGCCCTGCCGTTCGTCACGCATTGTTACCGCCGTCCGCGAGCGCTGCCCGACTGGCCTTACAACCTCTTTGCCATGGTTCATGGAGAAACCCGCGAGGAAGTTATTGCAAAGCGGGCGGAGATTTCCAGTCTGCTGGGCAAGGCCTGCCGTGCCGGCGACATCCTGTTTTCAACGCGCATCCTGAAAAAGACCGGCATGCGCCTACGCGGCAAGGAGGGCTGAACGATGTTCCGCCTCTCGGAATACATGCACCAGATCGTGGAGCCGACACCTGTCAGGACACGCCGCGGCACCGGTGCGGTCAAACCGGTGGTGATCTGGAACCTGACCCGGCGCTGTAACCTGAAATGCCGGCATTGCTACACTGTGTCGGCGGACGTCGATTTTCCGGGCGAGCTGACCCACGACCAGGCCATGGCGACCCTGGAGGATCTTGGACACTTCGGCATTCCCGCCCTGATCCTGTCCGGGGGCGAACCGCTGGACCGGAAAGACCTCTTTGAGATTGCCGGGCGCGCCAGAAGCCTTGTGCGCATGCTGGCTCTGTCGACCAACGGCACCAGGCTGCATGGCGAGACTGCCGACAAGGTGGCCGAGATCGGTTTCGATTATGTGGGCATTTCCATTGACGGGATCGGGTCCACGAACGACTGGTTTCGTGGCGTCGAGGGAGCTTTCCAATCTGCCCTGCGGGGCGTTCGCGAATGCAAGTCACGCGGCATCAAGGTCGGGCTGCGCTTCACCCTGACCGAGGGCAACCACGAAAGCCTGCCGGATCTTCTGCGTCTGTGCGACGATGAAGGTGTCGACAAGTTCTATCTGTCCCATCTCGTCTATGCCGGCAGGGGCGACAAGCACCGCGGCGAAGATGCCGAGCACAAGCGCTCCAGATGGGCAATGGACATTCTGATGGACCGCGCATGGCAAGGTGTCAGCGGTGGCCGGCCACTCGATATCGTAACCGGCAACAATGATGCCGACGCGGTTTACTTTCTGGAATGGGTACAGCGGATCTTTGGTCCGGAAACGGCAGCCCATGTGCGCGGTCATCTCGCGGCCTGGGGAGGCAATTCCTCCGGTCTCGGTGTCGCCAACATCGACACCCTCGGCAATGTGCATCCGGATACCTACTGGTCCGACTACACCATCGGCAGCGTGAAATCCGTTCCGTTTTCCGAACTCTGGACCGGTGAAGACCCCATGCTGGCCGGGCTCAGAACAAGGCCAAGACCGCTCAAGGGGCGCTGCGGTGCCTGTGCCTTCAAGGACGTGTGCGGCGGCAATACCCGTATCCGCGCACTGCAACTGACTGGCGATCCCTGGGCCGAAGACCCTGCCTGTTATCTCAACGACGACGAAATCGGGCTTGCCGGCCCTGGCGGCGAGCGCCTGGCCGTGACCCCGTTCCGAGGAAAACGCCATGATCCGGCTCACCGCTTCGCTTAGCGCACTCCTTCTGATGACCTCGCTTTCGGTTGCAGGCCCCGCGCAGGACTATGCAGACAACTGCCAGGACTGCCATGGAGCAGGCCGTCTTGGTGGTGTCGGACCGGCACTGATCCCGGAGACCCTCGGCCGCATGCGCGGTCCGGATCTGGATGCTGTCATTCGAGACGGCCGCAAGGCGACGCAGATGCCGGCATTCGCCGATATTCTAGGTGCCGATCAGATCGAGGCCCTGGCCGCTTTCCTGAAGGAGCCACTGAGTGACGTTCCGGACTGGACCGAAACGGACATCGCCGCCAGCCAGGTGATCAATGAGGACTATCAGCCGGTCGAAAAGCCGGTCTGGCAGTCCGATCCGATGAACATCACCCTTGTCGTCGAAACAGGTGATCATCACGTGAGTGTTCTTGACGGCGATACCTTCGAGACACTCGACAGGTTCGCAACGCCGTTTGCGGTCCATGGCGGGCCGAAATTCTCGCCGGACGGGCGCTATGTCTTCATCATGTCGCGCGACGGCTGGGTCCAGAAATACGATCTCTACGCGCTTCAGGAAGTCGGCCGGGTGCGGGCAGGGCTCAACAGCCGCAACATTGCCATGAGCCATGACGGCAAGTGGCTGGCGGTTGCCAACTATCTGCCGATGACGCTGACGATCCTGTCGACCGAGGACCTTTCGGTCGCAACCGTGATGGATGTGACGGCCAAGGACGGTACGGCCAGTCGCGTTTCGGCGGTCTATCAGGCTCCCAACCGCAAGAGCTTCATCCTTGCCTTGAAGGATGCTCCGGAAATCTGGGAAGTAGCGACCGATCCGGAAGCCGACCCGGTCTACGAAGGCTTCGTGCACAGCCGGGAAAAAGGCATGGTCGAAGCATTGCCTTCGTCCGTCGGTCTCTTCGCCCGCCGCCGGATCCTGACGGCGGAACCGCTTGACGATTTCTTTTTCGATGACGACTACCGGCATCTCGTCGGAGCGTCGCGCGACGGCGCGCGCGGTGTCGTGGTCAACCTGAATGTCGGCCGTGAAATCGCTGAACTGCCGTTGGAAGGCATGCCGCATCTCGGGTCCGGTATCAGCTGGGAGCGGGATGGCCGCAGGGTCATGGCGACCCCGCATCTGAAAGAAGGCAAGCTGTCGGTCATCGACACCGAAACCTGGAAGCAGATCGCGACGATCAAGACCGACGGTCCCGGCTTCTTCCTGCGCAGTCACGAGAACACGCCCTATTTCTGGGCCGATGTCTTCTTCGGTCCGAACAAGGACGAAATTCATGTGATCGACAAGGAAAGCCTGGAAATCGTCAAGACCTTGAAGCCCGTCGAAGGCGCGACGGTTGCCCATGTCGAATTCACGAAAGATGGCCGCTATGCCCTTGTCTCCGTCTGGGAGGACGACGGTGCGGTGATTGTCTACGACGCCAGCACGCTGGAAGAGATCCGGCGCCTGCCCATGCGAAAACCTTCGGGGAAGTACAATGTCTGGAACAAGATCACCTTTTCGGAAGGAACGAGCCATTGAGGCGATCCTCGTCTCGCATGGCCAGCCGTCGCACCCGCAGGCAGGTGAAGCGTATTTGCGCGCACTTGCGCAGCAGGTCCGCGAATTCCTGCCCGGCTGGTCCATCCGCTCGGCCACGCTGGCCGCGCCTGGCGCTCTTGATCGGGCCCTGGGCCTTGCCGGGCCTGAACCGCTTGTTTTTCCGGTTTTCATGGCCGAAGGCTGGTTCACGCAGACCGCTCTGACAGGCAGGCTGAAAGGGACGGGCGCCCGGCAGCTGCCTGCCCTCGGTATTCATCCCGAGTTGCCACGGTTGACGGCGCATTTTCTGGAAATGACGGCTGAAAGAACTCACTGGAATGCGTCCGGCTACGAACTGCTGCTGGCAGCCCATGGGTCGGCTACCTGCCGGTCGACCGCGCAAAGCACCGTCCGCTTTGCCGCTGGTCTTGCCGAATGGTTGCCGGAAAGACCGATCCGGCTGGGCTTCCTGGAAGAAGCACCCTTCCTGGAACAAACGGCTACAAGTTGCGGCATGAGAACGGTCTTGTTGCCCCTGTTTGCCGGAAACGGGCACCATGTGACCCAGGACATTCCGGAAGCTCTCGACAAGGCTGGGTTCGAGGGACTGCGCCTTGCTCCGCTGATCGAGGCGCCTTTCGTACCCAAACTCATTGCCTGCGCGCTGGAGAGCGCCAATCGGAAGGAACTGGCGGCGTGACCCGGATCGAAACCGGCTGGCCGGTGCGCAAACTTGCGATCGTGCTTTACCCGTTCACGGCCGCTGCCGTTGCCATCAATCTCTTCATGCTCAGCCTGATGGGGCAGGCCATCGGCTTGCCGGCCCTGTCGCCGATCGTGTCGATCTGGATCAGCTTGCCACTCGGCATCCCGGCGACATGGCTTGCAGCAAAGTGGGTGCGGCGACTGATGGACGAAGCAGATGGAAAACTGCCACCGGCAGATTGATAGCCTCGTAAACGGGAAACAGACCATGTTGATACAAAGGGACCTGCGTCGAGGAACTGGCCTGCGCATGGCTGGTGCCGCCGCCGCTGTTTTCGGTGTCATGACAGTCGTGAGCGGTGGAACGGTTCTCTTTGGTGGCGATCAGCTATCCAGACTGGCTGGCAACGTCGTCTCGTTTGTCCTGTGGTTCAATTTCCTGGCGGGCTTTGCATATGTAATGACCGGCATCGGGCTCTTGTTCGCCAGAGGGTGGGCTCGCTGGATGGCCATCGCGATTCTGATCGGGACCGCGATCGTCTTATGTGCATTCCTTGTGTATGTGTCCCAGGGCGGGCCTCATGAAACGCGCACTCTCGTGGCATTGATCTTCAGAACGGGCTTCTGGGCGATCGTTACCTCGACCACCCTGCGCGCCGTAATCCGCTGACAGACGCTTTCCTCAAGCCCTCAGCCACCCTGTCGAACCATCGCGGCGCACCACGAAGGCGCTGGTTGCCGTAAAGTCGGTAAGGGCTTTGCCAAGGCGGTTCTCTTCAAGTACCAATGCAGCTGTGGACAGGCCATCGGCGAGAGCTGCGGCCGGAGCTATGACGCTGGCGCCATCTACTGCACCCGCAACCGGCAGGCCGGTTCGCGGATCGATGATGTGGGAGCGCCGGCCGGCCTGATCGAACGTCGTTCCGAGCCGCGCGGAACTGGCGACTGCGGCGTTCGTCAATCTGATCCTGGTCTTCGCCTCTGCGCTTTCGGCCACTGGCTGCAAGGTCACTGGCCAGCCACGGTGAGCGCCTGCGTCGAGAGCAGGTTCTTCATCCGGCCCGCCTCTGGTGACGATCTCACCGAGGTCGACAACCATGTTCGTGCATCCCTTCGCGGCTAGCAGGGCCGTCACCCTGTCCGTGATGTAGCCTTGGGCAATGCCGTTGAAGGACATGGACATGCCTTTTTGCGCAAAGCGGATCTCGCTCGGGCCATAAACGACGTGTCTGAAGCCTGTGCGGCTTCGGGCAGTTGCAAGATCTTCTCCGGTGTCGCCGGATGCCTGCCTGGCGTAATAGGCCCACAAAGGTTGAATGGTCGGGTCGAAGGCTCCTTCAGTCGCGGCGTGTAGCCTGTCGCACAGGCTGAGCAGATCGACCATTTCCAATGAAGGCGCCGAAAGCCGTCCGTTGGCATTCAGCCGGACCAGCTCGCTGTCCGGTTGGTAGAGACTGAAGATCGCTTCCAGCCTGCGGATTTCCGCTTCCACCCTGGTGAACAGGCGTTTCGCTTCGCTTGCGCTTTCATGCAGGATATCGATCTCGGCCCCAGCCCCGAGCGCAATGCCGCGCCAGCGGTACAATTGGGCCTGTCCACCTGCCATTGCGGCGCCTGCGGGCAATGCAAGGCCAGCAACACCGGCGGCGCAGATCCGCAGGAAGCGCCTGCGGTTCATGGGTGGTTGATTGATGGTTGCATGTGTCATTGCGCAGCCCCGTGTTTTGCAGACATGGGAACCGAGGTGGCGGCGGATACATCGACGGCTCCCAGAACGTAGTCGGTCGGGATGTCTTCAGCGCGGACGACGCGGCCCTTGTTGTCCCGTGCGAAGGCGTCCGCTCCGGCCCGCGTGCCAAAGGGAATTGCTTCCGGGGCGCCCATGCCGCCTGCCACGTCGCTGCCGATGACGAACCAGGCCCCATCCAGATCGATCCAGTTGTCGGTACCGGGCTGGGTCCAGCTTTCTGCGCGCTCCATGTCATTGACATAAACGGCAGCAATATCCTTCGGCTCTTCGGGAGAACGCAGGAAGGCAACCGCATCGCGGACCTGTGTGAACCAGAGCGGATTGGGATTTCCTGCCAGATGGATCTGCGCCTTGGGGCCGTCATGTTCCAGAACGGTCATCTGGCAGTAGTGACCAGCCGCCTCCGGTGTCAGATGCACGGCATCGGGTTTGGCAATCTGAACCTCTTCCTGGCAGGCAGCCAGGAACCCGAGCATGAAGATGGAAATGAGCGCGCGTTTCATGGCGCAATCCTTTTTATCAGAAGAGCGGAGCTGGCCATGGCCAGGCCGGCAAATGCGGCCAGGGAGCCAAGGGCAAGCAAGGGGTCGAAGGGCAGCGTGTCTGCCACCCCGGCCATGCCGCCTACAAGATCACTTGCGCCGAGGGCGGCCAGGTTGAACAGGCGGAAGGCGTCGGCAGGGTTGAGCAGGATGGCGTAGGGGAAAACGTCGGACGCGAAGACACCGCTTGGGTTTGCGACCAGCGCGCCAAGCAGCGCAAGGTCATACAGGACGACCAGTATAAGCCACACGGCAACCGAAGCCGCCGCCGCAGTGCGCGACTGGCGTGTCAGTGAACTCAGAACGTAGCCCGTGGCGAGAAAGCAGACGCCGAGCAGGATCGAGGTTGCGATCAGACGCGCAAAATCCGCAAGGCCCGAGAGGGAGCCGAAACCCGCTGCCACAAGCAACCCGGCGGTCAGACCGTAGCCGACAACCAGTGCGAATGCCAGAACCAGCGTATGGCCGACGGCCTTGCCGATCAGGAATTCGACACGGGAGATCGGGCAGGACAGCGTCATCAGCAAAGTACCGCGTTCGATCTCGCCGCAGATGGCGTCGAATGCGAGCAGCAGGGCGATGAGCGGCACGAGATAGACCGACAGACTGGCCAGAGAGGCAACGGTAATGGTCAGGCGGTCGACGCCGAGCGTTCCCGCTGGTGCCGAGCCGAGCAGGGCGAGCGCCAGCGAGAACACGGCGAGGATCATCGCTGCAAGCAGGATCCACCTGTTGCGGATTCCAATTCGGATTTCTTGTCCTGCTACGGTGAGGATTCTGGAGAACATGGCTCAGGCCTCCTTGCCAGCAGTGCTGGAAAAATACCGGTAGACGTCGTCGAGGCTCGGCGCGTGCACATCGACATCCTCAACCAGGTTGCCGAGTGCGCTGATTGCCGAAAGGGCTTTGACCTTATCGTCCGCGTTGCAGTTGAATTCGACCGAACGTCCGTTCATCTGCCCGCCGCCGAGGCTTTCGGAGACATGGGCAAGATCTTCGGGCCTGGTCCAGACCTTCAGCCTGATCGGCAACCCGGCCTGGGCGCGCAGGCGGCTCAACACATCGTCCGCGACGAGCCGGCCTTTCGACAGGATCAGGATCCGGTCTGTCCGGGCCTCCAGTTCGGTAAGGGCGTGAGACGACAGCAGCACCGTCGTTCCCTGACCGGCGATTTCACCGATCAGTTCATAGACCGTCTGCCGCGAGATCGGATCGAGGCCTGTCGTCGGTTCGTCGAGCAGGATCAACCTAGGTCTCCCGACAAGAGCCTGGGCGAGACCAAGGCGTTGACGCATGCCCTTGGAATAGGTGCCGACCCGCCGTTTTGCAGCCTCCGCCAGGCCAACCCTTTCGAGCAGCGGCAAGGCCCTGGCCGGGCTTTCGCCTTTCAGTCTCGCGTAGAAGGTCAGCACTTCCTTGCCGGTGAGCGAGGCGGGAAAGGCGACTGATTCCGGCAGATAGGCCGTGCCGACACGGGCATCGTGACTGCCGGGGGCAGCTCCCATGACGGCGACGTCTCCATGGTCGCGCTTCAGAAACCCGAGCACGATCTTGAACAGTGTGGTCTTGCCGGCGCCGTTGTGCCCGAGCATGGCAACCCGTTCACCTGCGTTCAGCGAAAAAGACACTTCATCGACGGCCTTGTGCCCGGAAAAGGTCTTGCAGACGCCGTCCACGCGGAGGGTCGGTGCAGAAAGGGACGTTTCGGTCATCCTTGAACTCCCGAATTCGGTGTCGCCCGCACCGGCGGATGCATCAATGGGGCGTTATCGACGATGCCGCCTGGCAGCAGCGCCGGAAATTGAGATTGGGTCCACCGCAGCAGCTGAACGGCTGGACTGCCGACCAGAAGCTTGGCGGAAGGTTGGGTCCAGAGGACCTGGTCGACCATGTCGTTGGGCCGGTAGGCGGTGTCGGCAATGCCGTCGCCGTTCATGTCGAAGGCCGGGTGGTCGCTCCAGTAGTTGCCGCGCCCGTCCGTGCTCCAGTCAAGCTGACGGCTGCCGACATATTTCACCTGGGTCTTGTTGGCGATGAAGGCATTGCCCTTGAAGGCGTTATTCGCAGAACCCGCGGTGAAGTGAACGCCGATGGGGCAGCCTTCGAAGCTGTTGTCTGTCACCGTGTTCTTGTTGGCGTTGTACATGAACAGGCACTTCTCGCCGCCGCCTTCAACCTGGTTGCCGGAAATCTCGGCGTGATTGGCATAGTTGAGCATGAGGCCGTGATTGCGGTCGCGGATCGAGACGTTGTTGCGTACCTTCAGCCGGTCGGAAAACATCAGCGCGTAGCCGATGTCGTTGCCTTCAGAAACGTTGTTCTCGATGACACCGTTGTTGCCGTGCATGTAGTGAACGGCAAAACGCAGGTCTTCGAACCGGTTGTTGCGGAACGTGTCCTTGGGACTGGTGTTGACGAAGATGCCGTCGCGGCCGTAGCGGATCGTGTTGTATTCCGCCAGAAGATCAGGCGCGTTCCAGACGTAGATGCCGTTGCCGCGCTCGTTCATGCGCAGGTCCTGGCGGCCTTCGATGAGATTGTTCGAAACTGTTGCGTTGTGCGCACCGTGAACATCGACGCCTGTCAGGTTGTCGAGGATCCGGTTGTCACGCACGGTGGCACGATGCGCGGTCTTGGACAGCTTGACGCCCGCATCCAGCGTGTCCTGCGAGAGGCCGGAACCGGTCAGTTCCAACCCTTCCACGACACTGTCCGGTGCGTTGATGGTGACAACGCTACCTGTGCCGTTGCCGGCAATGCCGGCCTTGCCTGCTCCACTCAGCGTCAAAGGTTTGTCGAGAACCACGGGGCCCTCATGCTTGCCGGGTGCAAGCCGGAGAATGTCCCCGGCCTGCGCTTGTTGAAGAACCTGCTGCAAGGCGCCCTTTTCGGCTGGTACCTGCCATTCTTCCGCCTGTAGCGGACCGCAGACGGTCAGGCTCGCCACAGCAGCGGTGGAAAGGGCCAGTGATCTGAAAAAGGCGCGGTGCATGGCTTAGGCGTTCCTCGGTTCCACGAACATCCGGCCGCGCATTTCCATGTGCAGCGCATGGCAGAACCACTGGCAATAGTACCAATGGACGCCCGGGCGTTCGGCAACAAAGGTGACCGACGCGGTCGCCTGCGGACCAACTTCCATGGCGATGCCATAGTTGGACAGGCAGAAGCCATGGGTCAGGTCATCGATATCATCGATGTTGGTGACGTAGATGGTGACTTCGTCGCCCTGCTTTACCGTGAACTTCTCGAGGCTGAATGTCGGCGCGACCGAGTGCATGTAGACACGCACCTTGTTGCCGTCGCGGATGACATCCGCGGCATATTCCAGCTCGACGCCGTCGGCGGCAGCCTGTTTCTTGGCATCGTCAAACCAGGGATGGTTGCGATCCCAGACAGTTGCCGGATTCAGCTTCGACGCATGCACGATGATGCTGTCATGCGGCTCGGCGAACGTCGGCCCGTCGTGAACCACCTTCATGTCGTCGGTGGAAATGTCGATGAGCTGTTCGTTCTCCGGTTTCAGCGGACCGACGTTCAGGAACCGGTCCTTGGAGAACTTGTTCATCGAGATCAGCCATTTGCCGTCCGCTTCCGCGGTTTCACCCATGGACGTGGAGTTGTGGCCCGGCTGATAATGCACATCGACCTTCGAGATGATCGGATCGACTTCTTCGCCCGCATAGGCGCGGATGGCCTTGTCGACGTTCCATTTCACGATCTGGCTGTCGAGGAACAGGGTGGTGAACGCGTTGCCCTTGCCGTCGAAAGCCGTGTGGAGCGGGCCAAGGCCGAGCTGAGGTTCGGCGACAACAGCCGAGCGTGGATCGGCATTGTCAGAGAAGAGCGCGTCGACCTTGGTCACGTCGATCACCGTGCAGGTGGGCGACAGCTTGCCATTGATGACGATGTGCTTCTTGTCCGGTGCCGCGTTGCAGCCGTGCGGGCTGTTCGGAACCGGGATATAGCGGGTGAACTGGGAATTGGCTTCTTTCCGGCCGTCGACGATCGGTACACCGTTGAGTTCCCGGTAGTTGCCCGCAGCGACGGCTTCCTCGATCGCCTTGATGTTGAAGACGACGCAATGGTCCAGTTCGCTCTCGGTCATTTCGGCAAGGTTCATGCCCATTTCCGAGTTGTAGCTGGTCGAAAAGGCGTATTTGCCCTGGTAGTCGGCGTCGCAGTTATCGAGGTTGCCCGATACGATCACCTGCCAGGCGACCTTCATCTCGTCACCGTCGATGGCGGTGAACAGGCAGGAATACTGGGACGGATCGTCAAGAATCTTGCCGTCGTTGACCAGCGGTGCTTCATGCTCGCCATTTGCGAAGACATAGCCGGTGCGCGGATATTTCTGCGGCCGCATGCCGTGGATGTCGTGTGCGTTCGGGATCTCGATGATCTTGTCGCACTTCATCGTGGTGCAATCGATGCGAGCCACGCGCGTGTTCGCCTTGTCGTTGGCGAAGATGTAACGACCGTCGTAGGTGCCGTCGGTGAAGGACATATGCGGATGGTGCAGATCGCCGTTGTCATAGGTGACCTTGCCCTGTGCCGCGAGATACGCCTTGGTTTCCGGCAGCAGACCTTCCGTCAGGATCTTGAGGGACTCGTTGGTCTGACCCCAACCGGTTGCCGAGCAACGGTTGAACACCGGAACACGCATCAGTTCGCGCATGGACGGGAAACCGAGAATGCGCAACTCGCCGCTTTGGCCGGACGACCAGAAGCCGTAATATTCGTCGAGTTCACCCGGTGCGAGTTCGAACTTCTGTCCGTCTCCCTGCGCATATGCAAGGTCTGCACTGCTGAGGGCGACTGCGCCCATTCCGGCGACGATGGCGGTCTTGGCTGATCCGCCCAACAGATCCCGGCGGGATACGCCGCGCTGTTCTTGAGTGTCCTTCATGGCTGATCTCCTTAGGTTGCCTTTTGAAGGTTATTTGGCCGGCACCGGCGTTTCCGCCTTGGCTTTTGTGTCCGGCTTGACGAGACCGGTCTGCACCTCGAACCGCCGTCTTTTCGCGAGCTTCTTGATGCAAACGGGACATTTCTGGTCGTGCTGATACAGAACCTGGCAGTGCAGGCAGTTCAGGCACTCGTTGGGATTGATGTGGCCTTCGGGATGGATGGCCTGGACCATGCACTCCTTGGCGCAGCGGTTGCAGGGGTTGCCGCACTCGCGGTACCGCTTCAGCCAGTCGAACATCCGCAGCCGTGCAGGGATCGCGAGGGCTGCGCCGAGCGGGCACAGATACCGGCAGTAGAACCGCTCGATGAACAGGCCGGCTGCCAGCAGGGCCACTGCGAACAGGACGAAGGGCCAGGCGCGCTGGAACTTCAGGATGATGGCCGTCTTGAAGGGTTCGACCTCGGCATAGTGTTCGGCCACATCGAGTGAATAGAGCGACAGTCCGAACAGACCCAGGAAGATGATGTATTTCACCGGCCACAGGCGCTCATGCAGACCCCACGGCACTTCGATCTGCGGGATACGGCACAGCTTGGCGATACGGTTGGTCAGCTCCTGCAGCGCGCCGAAGGGGCACAGCCAGCCGCAATAGGCGCCGCGTCCCCAGAACAGAAGGGCAGCAGCCACGGAGAACCACAGCAGGAACACCAGCGGATCCATGAGGAAGGCGTCCCAGCTGAAGTCGCTCGTGAGGGCGGAGAAGAAGGCCAGCACGTTGACCACTGACAGCTGGGCGTTTTCCATCCAGCCGAGCCAGACCAGCGTGAAGGTGAGGAAGCCGATGCGGAACCAGAAGGTGAAACGCTCGTTACGGGTCACCTGCATCTGGAAGAAGAACACCAGCGTGAGCACGGCGATGGCAGCGCCAAGGATCAGAACGTCCGTCTTGCGGTCATTCCAGATCCGTTTCCAGAGGGCCTGGACACCTGTGTCCTTTTCCGCGATGGCTCCGCTGGATTGACCCGAAGCTGCGGCAGGCGCTGCGGCTGGTGCAACGGTCTTCAGATAACTGTCGGGCAGGCGGTAGCCGAGGTCGAACGTCAGGAACACCTTTTCGATCGGCCCGACCGGGCGCTGCACGAGCAGCTGCAGCCGGAATTCCTTGGCAGGATCGAAACCTGAGTCTGCCGGAATGATGAAAAGGTCCATTTCGGAAAAGGCCGGGGCACCTTCCGCGACGATCGTGCCGACGCGGTTGTGCTGGCGATCATGGAAACGAACCGAGATATCGTCCTGGATGAGCTGGATCCGGTCAAAGATCCCGCCCCGCACATAACCGGACCCCTTGAAGGAATAGCGTCCCCGGCCGGCCACAAGAATGGCGTGGTCGCCGTCGTTCAGCCGTGCCATCAGGTTGGCATATTCCGCTTCGCCCAACAGCGACAGGCCGATTGAAGGTACATCTGCAAGAGCGAGGTAGAGGTCGATGAAAGTGCCGGTTTCCGGGCCTTTTTCAGGCCTGTCGACCGCACGTTTGTCACCCTGGCTCACAAAGGATTCGTTGATCTGAGCAACATCCAGGGAGAGGCGCCGTACCGAGCCATCACCGGTCAACGTCATCCAGTCACTGATGTCTTTCTTGCCGGTATCGACTTCCCTTTGCGGGCCACTCTCCGCAACTTCGGAAGCAAGACCACCCAGACCCAGGGTCCGTGCAACCTTCAGGCCCGAACGGATGATGGAATCGTCGATGACCATGATGGTCACGGTCGCGCCGGATATGATGTCGAGATCGTGTGCCGAGCCACCACTGGCGGCTTCCGCCTTCAGGTCGAGACCTGCATAGCCTTCCGTGACCGCACGGATTTTCTTGTCCGGAATTCCGATCAGGACAATCGGTTCGGAGTGTTTGACCAGTCGGACACCCGTGATGACGGCGTCCTTGTCGACCCCGACAAGAGTGTGGATCGGTTTGCCGGAATAGCCCGTTGTGGAGACGAAATCCGAAGTCAGGTAAACCCAGCCGAGCGTGTCTTTGCCTTTCAGGGCAGGCACGACCGGAACATCGTTCTTCAGCGGGCCGAAAGTTTCGGCCCCCGGCACGAGTTCGCCCGGCACTACCTTGTCGAGGTAATGCTGGACCAGCGCTTCATCTGCCTTGACCGGTGCGATTCCCACCAGACCCAGGGCAACAGCAATGCTCAGGAAGGCGAACAGAAAAATGTGACGGGGATGACCCACGAGACGCGCTCCAAGAAGTCGTGTGTTTTCTCTTGGGGCTAGTTGTCGGCCTTCGTGGCCTGGAACTTCTTGACGATAGTCAAGCGTGTCGAAATTGATTTTTCAGGAGATGAAAAAAAGGCGCTCACCTGTGGCGAGCGCCTTGATAAATATTGTTATTTTCGTATTCGAGGTGTTGTCAGGATCGGGAAATAGACCCCGACATACAAAGCGAAGGCCATGATCCACAAACTGCCCGACAGCAGCATGGTTTCGAAATAGCCGAGGGCGCTGAGCCCGAAACTTCGCACCAACGCGGCGGCGATCAGAAGCACATAGGCGAGCACGATCGGCCTCGACACCTTCAACGGCAAACCCGCGTGACCGAGCGAGGCGCGCGTCATCATTGCAAGTGTCATGCTGCCGATTGCTCCGGCAGCAAGCAAATGCAGGGCAGCCGTTTCGGAGTATTCGCCGGTCAGTAAAGTCACACCGTAAACCAGGTACCCGGACCCAAGCAGTAGATACGCGGCATGCAGGATCCAGAGGATCGGTTCCCTTCGCGCCGCCCAGCCTTGCCAACCGGCAAGACGTAATAGCGTGACCAGCCCGGCCGCCAGGCAAAGCCCACCACGCAACACCTCAGGCACAAACGGCAGGAATGCGAGAGCTGTCAGCAGCACAAGCAGGATACCTGCCCGGTCCAGCCAGACACGCGACACGGGCAGGGACCCTTGATAGCCCGCCCGAAGCAGGGCGTTGCGCGTGAACGCCGGCACGACCCGGCCACCGATAATCGCGATCATGGCCGTACTGGTGAATATTCCCATCCGAACACCGGCCTGGGCGGTGTCGTCGGTCCAGCCGATCCACTCCAGATGCATCATCAGATTGCCGGTGAGGAGAGCCGTCAGCAGGGCCAGGAACACCATGTTCCGGGCCTGGGATTTGCGAGCAAGGCGCCCGAGTACGGCGGTGGAGAGGACCGGGACAAACGCAAGGTCTACCGCGGCAACGATCACCGGGTCGATGCTGTTGGAAAACCAGATCGCAAACCGTCCGGCAAGCCAGACCGTGCCACTGGCAATGACAAACAGCGAACCGGCTTCCTTCGTTCCGGTCCAGTTGGGCACCGCTGTCACGAAGAACCCTGCAATAACGGCAGCCGTATAGCCGAAAACCATTTCATGCGCGTGCCAGAGGTGCGGTGCCATGGCCATGGGTGTGGAGATAAAGGTGCCTCCGGCGGCGTGCACACCGAGCCAGACTGTCCAGGCGAGCATGGCAAATACCGAAAAAATGCCTGCGGAGAGGAAAAAGAACCTGAACCCGGCGGTCAACACTGTCGGGATCCGGGTAGGGCTGCCCAATGCCCCAAAACGATGAGTTGCCATCATGAGCTTGCCTTTCAGGGTGTTTCTGCCGGCAGGCCGGCAAATGCAGCTGAATATGAAACAGGCCGAAGGGCCCTTGGCTCATGATCCCAAGACGGGTCTGCAAGTGTCTTGACCATCGTCAAGTCGGATTGGATTCATGACTATAAGAGTCATGTATATCGACGGAGCTGCGAGGTTCCGGAAACGTGTTCCTGTAGAGAGCGCCCCTGCCATGCTCAGCCTCAACTGGCTCAATTTTATCGCGGCCTTCCTGGTCTTCTTCGCCTCCCACATGGTTCTGGTCAGGCCGCCGCTTCGTCCGCTTCTGGTCGCCTTCCTCTCACCGCGCGGGTTTTCACTCGGCTATTCGCTGCTTTCACTGGGGATCCTGTGGTGGCTGATTGTGGCAGCCCGTGATGCGCCATACATTGCGCTTTGGCCCTGGGAGCCCTGGCAGACCTATGTACCCGTACTGATGATGCTGCCCGTCTGCCTGATCCTCGCCTTCGGGATCGGCGCACCAAACCCGTTTTCCTTCGGCGGGCGGCGCAACAATCGGTTCGATCCCGAGCGTCCAGGCATCGTCGGCCTGATGCGTCACCCGATCCTGGTGGCTGCGTTTCTGTGGTCAGTGGCGCATGTTGTTCCGAACGGAGACCTGGCACACGTCATCCTGTTCGGAACGTTTGCGGTTTTCTCTCTGGCGGGCATGAAACTGATCGATCGGCGCAAACAAAGGGAAATGGGCAATACCTGGAATTGCCTGCTTGCCGACATGAAGCGTTCGTCCAGCGTGGCGCCGGTCGACTGGCAAGCAATCCTGATCAGGGCAACGGCAGGGTTTGTGCTCTACATCGTCCTGGCTGTCGCGCACCCCTTGTTTGCAGGTGTCGATCCCGTGGCAACGCTGATGCCGTAAGGCAGCAGTCTTCAGGTCTTGCCGGAAATTCTGGCCAGTTCCGTCAGCCGCCGGGCACACCGATCCGCCATATCCGCCAGAAACTTGAGGCTTTCGGCATGATCGAGCATCTCCTGCGGTGACAGCGGCTTGCCGCTGAGGAGCGACAGGTCGCTCAGAAAGGATATGCCGGACGCCATCTGTGCATACTCGGTCTCGATATTGCCGGTCAGGTCCCTCTGCAGCTTGAGGGTTCTCCAGGTTTCTATGGCGACGATCGTCCGGTCCAGTTGTTCCTTGCACGTACAGGGCATGTCCAGGCGTTGCAGTTCACGGTGGATCTGCTCGATGACATCCGGAAATTGTTCGCTTCGCGCTTCGGTGTCCGGTCTCAGGCCGGGAGTGTTGCTGTCTTCCATCCTGCATCTCCTGCGAGATAGGCGTTGCAGACAGGGCCGGGCAGGCCTTGGCCTGCGAGCTCTGCATTCAAGTCTTCACATGTCAGCTCGCCATCCAGAAAACGCCTGAATGTGCCGGCGACCTTCACCATGTCCAGCGAATGAGGAGACAGGCGTAGCCGGCGGATACCCGCTGCCTGCAATTGTCCGCTGGTTACGCCCGCAACATGAACGGCATCCGACAGGGTCTGAATTCCGTTTGCCGCCAGGAACCTGCGATCGTCCAGTGTGGCGATGTTCATTCCGTCCGGGTCGCGATCACAGACAAACTGACAGGCGTCCTTGCGCAGCCCATGTGCCCTTGCATGATAGCAACGGGACGAGAGTGCGAGTGGAAGCCTGCCGAACGCAAAGAGTTCAATGTCCACCTCCGGCACGAGCGCGGCGATTTTCTGGATCGAAACAAGAGGCAGTTCGACCGGAGGACACCAGGCCGTGGCTCCTCTGTCGGCAAGCAGTCTGAGGCTGGCTTCGTTGTAGACATTCAGAAACTGGCCTGCCGTGAATTCCTGGCCAGCGCGGCCCGGGACCATTGACAGATCGTTGATCTCTATCGGCATGTCATAACCGGCCTGCTGCCGCAGGATCTCCCGTTCCCGCTTGTTGACGGGTTGCGCAAGCCCCGACAGGACCACCTGTTTACCGGCCTTGGTCAGCATCTCCATGATGTCCGGCCAGATCGCGTCGGTGAACGGCATGCGCTTGCCGCACACGACTTCACCCAGATACACGCGGTCGATGTCCGCTTCCTCGGCGATGCCGCGGTAGAAGTCGACAAGCCGCTCTGCAGACCAGTTGAAGAAACAGGGCCCGAGCGCAAGTTCAATTTTCGGATGGTCCGGCATCTTTTATCGCCATGTTTTCTTGTAGGAGCCTGCGGTCTGACGGCCGCCTTCCGAAAAGGCTTTCAAGGCGCCGATGGCCGGGCCGGGGTCGCCGCCGTCTGAAAGACTGTCGACAGCCTTTCGAAACGCGCCGACGACGCCCGCGATATAGGCCTTGCCGCGTTGGCGACCTTCGATTTTCAGCGCTGTGACACCTGCCTTGGAAAGGTCTCCGAGAAGCTCGAAGGCATTGAGGGAAACCGGGTCCTCGAACAGGTAGCCGGTCTTGCCTTCCGCGGTGAACTGGCCCTTGCAGAGCGTCGGATAACCGGCTGCCTGGCCTTGCTCGAAACTGTCGATTGTGAACCCGCCGAGCCGGGCCTGAAGTTTGCCGTCGGCGTCTTCGGTGTAGTCGACATGTTCCGGCGGCGAACACACACCGGTCAGGTTCGGCGACTTGCCCGTGGCGTAGGAGGAAAGCGAACATCTGCCCTCTGTCATCACGCAGAGCCCGCCGAAAACGAAGACCTCGGTTTCAACGTCGATTTCCTTGTTCAGGCTCGCGATTTCAGGCACCGACAGCACCCTGGGCAGGACGACGCGCTTCACCCCGAAAGTGTCCGTATAGAACCGGATCGCCTCGGGCGTGTTGGCGGCCGCCTGCACGGACAGATGAAGCCTCAGATCAGGATGGTTGCTTGCCGCATGATCGAGAACGGCAAGATCTGCGGCAATGACGGCGTCGGCCCTGCATTGCGCAGCCGTATCAACGGCCTCTCGCCACAGACCGACATCTCCGGCCCGGGCAAACGTGTTGATCGCGACCAGCACCTTGGACCCCTTGCGGTGGGCAAAGGCAACACCCTCCGCCAGCTCTTCCGGCGAGAAGTTCAGCCCGGGAAAGTTGCGCGCGTTGGTCTCGTTTGCAAAACCGCAATAGATCGCGTCGGCCCCAGCTTCCGCGGCCGCGCGTAACGCGGCAGGCGTTCCTGCCGGGCAAACCAGTTCCATCGCCTTTGCTTCAGGTGATTTCATGAGAGTTTCTGCCGGGAACAGTCAGCCTGGGCGGATTTTTGCGCAAAGGCACGAACCTGGCCCAGCAGCTTGTCGCTGATGGTGTTCACCCAGTCGGCCGATTGTCCGCTCAGGCCGAAGAATTCGCCCGGGGTGAGATCTGCCTCTTCCAGCGTGTTGCGCAGGGCCAACACGTGCTCTGTCCTGCCTTCGATACGAAGATCACGGCTGAAGAACAGGGCGTCGCCATCATAGGTACCGTCCAGCAGTCCCAGCAGCACCAGAAAGGGAGCGCGCACGATCGCCCTGGCATCGCCGATCCGGCTCTTGTCACAGATCCGGACCCTGGAGTTGTCCGGATCCAGTGACAGAAGAAAGGCGTGGGGCAAATCGTCCGGAACGATCGCGATCGGCACCTGGACAACGTCGCCGAGCCTGCGGATCAGATCCGGCCGGCGTGCGACAAGGCGTTTCGTGAGGGTGGACAACAGCGCTTCCATTGGAGGTTTCGGCAGGGGCGAAACAAGGGAGGAAACGAGTGGTGGCAGGCTTTCCGAAGAGGGGTGTGTTTGCATCCGGATCTCACTTTCTGTGAGCGGAGCCTAGACCGGCATCGCCCCTTGCCAACTTGACAATTATCAAGGCGGGCATCGGTCGTTCTGCCGATATCGCCGGACACTCTGAGCAGCGTGTTGCCACACGCGCATGTCTTGCTGGAACCACGATGCAAAAGACCGGTCGCGACCTGCCTCCCTTTCCCGACTTGCGGAAATTCCTGGAATTTCTGGGTCGTGAAGACGATCTGAAGACCCTGAGCACCCCCGTGGATGTTCATCTTGAAGCGACCGCGTTGCATCAGAAGGTGATCGGGAGTGCCGGTCCCGCGGTCCTCGTTTCCAATCCAGTCCGGGCAGACCGGGGCGGTTTTGCCGCACCCCTTCTGATCAATCTCTTCGGCACCTCGAAGCGCGTTGCGAACGGACTGGGTCTTCACCCCGAAAACCTGCCCGACCTCGGACAGTTTCTGGCCAGCTTGCGCAGTCCGCAGCCGCCTGCTTCCTGGCGGGAGGCTGGCACCCTGATCCCGATGGCAAAGGCAGGGCTTAATTCAAGGCCGAAGATGACTGGCGTTCCCAAGGAACTCCAGCGGGTTGAGCCGGATCTCTCGCAGCTTCCGGTCCAGACCTGCTGGCCGGGCGATGCGGGACCACTGATCACCTGGGGAATGGTCGTCACCCGTAGCCCCGGCAGGGACGACCCCAGGAGCTACAATCTCGGCATCTACCGGATCCAGGTGCTGGACAAGGACAGGGCAATCCTGCGCTGGCTGCCGTTTCGAGGCGGTGCCCAGCATTACCGCCAGTGGCAGCAGTCAGGCGAGGTAATGCCTGTTGCCGTGGTAATCGGCTGTGATCCGGCAACCTTGCTGGCGTCTGTTATCCCGGCTCCGGCAAACGTGAGTGAACTGGCGCTGGCCGGCATCTTCAACGGCACGCCATCAAAGCTTGCTCCCTGCGATACGATCGATCTTCATGTCCCGGCGAGTTCCGAGATTGTCCTGGAAGGGGAAGTCCAGCCGGGAGAGACGGCGCTGGAAGGACCTTTCGGCGATCACACGGGGTACTACAACGAAGCCGCCGATTATCCTGTGTTCCGGCTGAAGGCCATGAAGATGCGCCGGGACTGCGTCTATCTGTCGACCTTCACAGGCAGGGCACCCGACGAACCCTCTGTTATCGGCGAGGCCATGACGGGTCTCTTCCGCCCGCTGCTGCAACAGGCCATTCCGGAAATTGTCGATGTCCATCTGCCCCCTGCGACCTGCTCCTACAGAGTGGCGGTCCTTCAGATCGCCAAGACCTATCCCGGTCAGGCACGGAGGGCGATGATGGGCTTCTGGTCACTCTTGCCGCAGTTCTCGATGACCAAATACGCGATCGTTGTCGATCAGGACATCGACATCCGGAACTGGGACGATGTCATGTGGGCTGTCGCGACACGGTCCGACCCGGAGCGCGACCTGCTCGTCCTGACCGGAACACCGGTCGATCAACTGGACTTTGCCAGTCCGCGTGAGGGACTGGGTGGCAAGCTCGGCATTGATGCGACGATCAAGACAGGCGCAGAGACGGCACGTACGTTTGCGGAGAAACTGACCATGCCGGCGGAGATGGAAACGCGAGCTGACAGCCTCTTCGCGCAGCTGTGCCGGACACCTGCGGCCGAGGTGCACCCATGAGCCGGCGCAAACGACTTGTAATCGGCATTTCAGGGGCGTCGGGTGCGGCAATTGCACTTGAAATTCTGCGGTTGTGCAAGGCACTCAAGCTCGACACCTTCACCACGGTGAGCGCTGCGGCGGAACGGACGATACAGCTTGAGTTGGGCGATGCGGCCCGCCGGGAAATCCACGATCTCGCGACGCAAGAATATGCCGCTTCGGATGTCGCCGCACCCATATCCAGCGGCTCCTTTCAGATGGATGCCATGATCGTCGCGCCCTGTTCCATGCGCAGCCTCGCTGCCATCGCCTACGGCACGGGGGAGGGACTGCTGGCGCGTGCTGCAGATGTCACGCTAAAGGAACGCAGGCAGCTTGTCCTGCTGGCTCGTGAAGCCCCGCTCCACGAAGGGCACCTGGAGGCGATGCTCAAGGTTACCCGCATGGGTGCGATCGTCGCACCGCCGGTGCCTCCGTTTTATCTGGGCCTTTCAACAATAGAGGAAATGACCCGGCAGATTGCTGTCCGCACGCTCGCAACGGCGGGGATCGATCCGGGAGACAGCCTGCGGCGATGGACTGGTGAACCAGCCTGAAATTAGATCTCCGGCAGCCCTTTGCCGGTCGATCTGTGATCTTTCGCCGCGACCGGCCCCCTGTCAGACTTGACTATGGTCAATTGGGTCGGGTTCTCCCGGTGCTACGCCCTTATTCGGAACAAGAAGGGCCCTGCCAATGTCTGAACCAATCCTTCAAACCGAAAGTGGACAAATAACGTCGCCGCCAACGGCCGATGGCGCGGATGTTCTGACGCTTGCGCATGCCGTGCCGGGCAAGGCGTATCATGTTGTCTGCCTGGGCGAGACACGCCACTCGCGCATGGAACTTCTTGCGGCCGGGCTTGCACCCGACACGGTCATCAATCTTCTTCGCGGCAACGGTTTGCGGCCGCGCATCGTGGCATGTGGTGACATTCGCGCCGCCATCGGCGTGGATCTGGCCTTGTCGGTCCATCTCTCTCCTTGTGACTGTGGCTGCGGTTGCGACAGCAATCGTCAGAAGAAACAGGGACAAGAACACGTTTTCCGGGGGAGGGACGTCTGATGGGCTGTTCCAGTTGTGCCGCACCCGGTTGCGTTCGGCGAGACCTTCTGCCCTGTGCGCCGGCGCAGTACCGGGTGTTCCTGCTCGGCCCTGCCAATTCGGGCAAGTCCACGCTGTTCAACATGCTCACCGGCGCCCGGCAAACGATCGGCAACTGGCCCGGCGTGACCGTCGATCGAAAGAGCGGAACGGCTGTCATCAAGGGTCTGACCGTAGAATTCGTCGATCTGCCGGGAATCTCGAGCCTGTCCGCTCCCCAGGCGGAACGGATAGATGAAAGGGTTGCCAGAGACGCGCTCGTCAACGTAGCGCACGATTCCCTGATTGTTGCAGTGGATCTGTCCGCGCCGCATCGCGGATTGTCCATGTTGCTGCAGGCCCGTGGAAACGGCGTGCCGGTTGTGGCGGTTCTGACGAAGGCCGACTGCTGGACGTCGGCTGCCGTGGACGCAGCCGCGCGGGTTCTGAGCGAACAATTGAATGTTCCAGTGGTTGCCGTTTCCGGCAGAACCCTTTCAGGGCTCGATCAGCTCCATGACCAGCTTGCACGTTGCCTGCAAGATCGGCAGCACGTTTCCTCTCCTCAGCAGACATCCTTGCCCGGCAAGGTCTGCGATGCCTTGGAGGCGTTGCAACGGGTACTGGACGGCAGGCCCGAATATGAAAACGCCAACACCGTTGCCGCATCGCGCCGGTTGATGGAACGGGATTGGCTGACGGAAAAACGCGCGAGACAAGACCTTCTTGAAATCCGTGACCGTTTGATCGAGGAGGCCGGACCTGTGGAAGGCGTGCCGCTCGACCAGTATCTGGCGGACGCGCCCCTCGCACAGGCAACCCTTCTGGCGCGCCGCATAGATATGCCGCCCCCTGCAGGTCGCAGATTTCTGTCCGACAGGTTCGACCGGATCGCTCTTTCGCCATGGTTCGGCCCGGTGCTGTTTCTTGGCGTGATGTATCTCCTGTTCTTCCTGACGATCAATGTGTCCGGCGTTTTCATCGATCTGTTCGATGGCCTCGGTCAGGCTGCCTTTGTCGATACACCAGCGCTCGTATTCCATCAGCTCGGGCTGTCCGGCACGGTTCTCGATATTGCCGTCAGCGCGATCGGTACCGGCATTCAGACGGTCGGGACCTTCGTGCCGGTGGTCGGGTTCCTGTTCCTGTGCCAGATCTTTCTGGAGGAAAGCGGATACATGACCCGCGCAGCCGTGGTCGCGGACCGTGTGATGCGTCGTCTGGGACTGTCGGGCCGCGCCTTCCTGCCGCTCGTGCTCGGCTTCGGATGCACAATTCCGGCGGTCCTGGCAACGCGAACACTCGACACGCGCGCCGAGCGCATTTTGACCTCGATGATGGCACCCTTCATGTCCTGCGGGGCGCGCCTTCCGGTCTATGCGCTGTTCGCCGCTGCTTTCTTCCCGGTTGGGGGCCAGAATGTCGTTTTCGCACTTTATCTGATCGGCATCGCGGCAGCGCTATTCACCGGCTGGATGCTGGCTCCCCGGCTGACCTTGCAGCGACCCCGGCCTCTGGCAATCGAACTGCCGATCTACCAGATGCCACCACTTTCCAGGGTCCTGCGGCTCTGCTGGGCCCGGATCCGGCAATTTGTTGCCGAGGCTGGAAAAACCATCGTGATCGTGGTTGCGCTGCTGTCGTTTCTGAATTCCGTCGGCCCCGATGGCAGCTTCGGCAATGAGGACAATGGCACCTCCATACTGGCGCTCACAGCCCGGCAGGTTACGCCCGTTCTTGAACCCATGGGCGTCAGTGCCGACAACTGGCCGGCAGCGGTCGGTCTTTTCACCGGCATGTTCGCAAAGGAAACCGTGGTGGGGACCCTGCAGGCTCTCTACGCCTCCGGCGAAACGACAGCTGAAGTGGTTCCCAATCCGATGGAAACCGCACAAGCCACGGTGCTTGCCCTGGGCGAATCCCTGCTCGGCCTGGCGGATGCCCTGCTTGATCCGCTTGGACTGGATGTCGGTGACATATCCAGTTTCGAAGCCGCCGCAGGCGAACAGAACGTCCAGCCAGCCGTCTTTGCCGAAATGTCCAGGTACTTCGGCAGCCAGAGCGCTGCATTTGCCTACATGCTGGCGGTATTGCTCTACATCCCCTGCGTTGCGACCCTTTCTGCGATTGCTCGGGAGATCGGTGCCGGTTGGGCCGTCTTTGCTGCGGCATGGACAACGTTTGTCGCCTATTCCGGTGCCACGATCGCCTATCAGCTCAGCCAGATCGGCAACCACGCTGAACGCTCCCTATTCTGGCTGGCACTCATGACGGGACTGATCGGACTGACCTTCTTCATTAGCCGGACCCTTGGAAGAAGTGGTCCGGCCAAGGCAGATTTTCGACCTTCCGCATCCGGGTGAATTTTACCCTCATAACTAGAAAGTGCCAATTTGTGCCGTCGGGCGTTCGAGGGGTGGCGAAGGGCGATCGACGCTGTGAGCATCTGCAAGGCCTTCGCTTCCCTGCATCGATAAGAGCAGCCAAAGGGCATGTCTGAATGCTCATTTAGATCAGTGCCTTAGATTCATGGGTTACTATCCGCCGTTCTGTCGATTTGGACCGAGCCAGGTCAAGTTGACGGCATCGAAATTCGTTCTCCAAACAAGTGCAGATACCGAAACCTTAGGTAGTGGGAGCGCGGTTCCGGCCCTGGCCGGGATTGCGGCTGCAATGCTGTAGCGTCGCTGGACGACAGCGTTTCGACACGGAAAATGTCGATTTTTGATATTATTCGACTCTTGCTTGACAAATGACAAAATACGGATGAAGCATAGAGCCCATCAAGACCGGACCTGCACGTTCAGGGCGGCTCAGGGAGGAGCTAATCAGCGTCACTCTTGTCTCGGAAACTTCGGTTGACCGAGCGCGGACCTTTGTTCAAAGGCGTCTCGCGCATGGCTTCCGGGGCTGAGCCCTTCTGTGACGTTTTTTCAAGCGGAAAGAGAATGCAGAGATTTATCAACGACCCAGACAACCTCGTGGACGAGACCGTTGCCGGCTTCGTGAGGGCGCATAGCGACCTTGTCCGGCTGGATCCGGAAAACGACCGTGTTGTCGTGTCCACCACAGCGCCGCGGCCAGGTCGTGTGGGTATCGTCACTGGTGGTGGATCGGGTCACGAGCCGGCCTTTATCGGCTATACCGGCCGGAACCTTGTCGACGCCACCGCTGTTGGCGAGCTGTTCTCCTCACCGACCGCCAAGAGCTTTGCCGATGCGATCCGCGCCGCCGATGGTGGCAAGGGTGTTGCCGTCCTCTACGGCAATTATGCCGGCGACAACATGAACGTGAAAATGGCCAAGGAAATGGTGGCTCCCGACGGCATCGAGGTCGTTACGGTAGTTGCCAACGACGACGTCTGCTCTGCTCCGCTTGCCGAGCGGGAAAAGCGCCGGGGTGTCGCCGGAGAAATCTTCATGTGGAAGATCGGCGGAGCGAAGGCTGCGCTCGGAGGGTCATTGACGGAAGTGCAGGCGGCCGCGCAAAAGGCAATCGATGCCTGCCGGTCCGTTGGTGTGGGTCTCGGGCCCTGCACCTTGCCCGCTGTGGGTCATCCCAACTTTTCGATCGAAGCCGGTACGATGGAAGTGGGCATAGGTCACCACGGCGAACCCGGTGTTCGTGTTGAAAAGCTCGCTTCTGCCGATGCCGTGGCCGACGACATGCTGAAGATCGTTCTCGATGATCACGGACTTGAGGACGGAGCGGAAGTCGCCGTGCTTGTTTCGGGTCTCGGTGCCACGCCCGTGAACGAGCTTTATGTCCTCTACAACCGCATCGAGACACGTCTCCAGGCGCAGGGCATTCGTGTGCACAAGGCGTTTGTCGGCAACTACTTCACCTCCCTGGAAATGATCGGTGCGACCTTGACGGTCATGGCGCTCGACAGTGAGCTGAAAGAGTTGCTGGACATGGCCGCCGAGGCACCGGGCATGTCGACCGGCAAGGTCGAAGCACCGGAAGTTACCGAAGGCGCTCCGACCCACAGGTCACGGGGAAGTCGAAAAGAAGCGCGGTCCACCGTCGCAAAGGATGTCACCATCGAGGGACCTTCTGTGCCTGTTGCGGGATCTCAGGAGATCGTGGCGGAAGTTGCCGAGGTGATCGTCGCGAACAAGGCCTATCTTTCCGAAATCGACGGTCTGATAGGGGATGGTGATCACGGGATCAACATGGCCAAGGGGTTTGGTCGTGCCGCGGAGCGTATTTCCGGCAAGTCCCTTTCACTTGATGAGGCGATGAGCGTTCTGTCCGATGTCCTGATGAGCGAGATCGGCGGATCCATGGGGCCATTGTACGGCTTCATGTTCCAGGAAATGGCAACGACCGTTCAGGGGCGCCCCGCCATCGATGCCGACGGGTTCTCGGCCGTTCTCAATGCCGCGCTTGATGGCGTTCGCCGGACCGGCTCGGCAAAGGTCGGCGACAAGACACTGATCGACACGCTTGTTCCGGCGGTCGAAGCCTTTGACGGTGCGAAATCGCAAGGGTTCGTTGCTGCCCTTGCCGCCATGCGCAAGGCCGCAGAACAGGGACGTGACAGCACGATCGATCTGGTCGCGAAGATCGGACGTGCCAGCCGTCTGGGCGAACGATCGCGCGGTGTGCTGGACGCAGGCGCGACATCCTGCTGCCTTATCCTGGTGGCACTGGCCGACTCACTTGAAAAGAGGCTGGGCTAAACGGAGCAGCAGACGAACCATGACAAACCTCAACGCAACGCAAATGACCGAATTGCTCCGCATCGTCTCGATGCGGATCGACGAAGCAAGTGCCGAACTTGGTGCCCTGGATGGCGCCATCGGTGATGCCGACCATGGGAACACCATGGCACGCGGATTTGCCGCGGTCGTTACCGCATGCGTTGAGGCTGCAAACCAGGACGTGAAGGCCGGTGCCCTGTTGCCGATTGCAGGACGCTCGTTCCTGAATGCCGTTGGTGCGACAACCGGCCCGCTCTATGCCAGTGCCTTCCTTCGGGCTGGTCAGGCCTTTGATGCGCAGCAGGATATTCCGGTGGATCGTCTCCCGGAGATGGTCGTCTGCTTCTGCGACGGGATTGCACAACGGGGCAAGGCGACCCCTGGCGACAAGACTATGCTGGACGCCTGGGGGCCGGCTGCGCGTGCCGTAACAGAAGCACAGCAGAACGGGGCAGGCCCGGTTGCTTGCCTCGATGCCGCGCTGGAGGCGGCGAGCGAAGGGCGAGAAGCCACGCGCGCCATGGTCGCCTCCGTCGGCCGGGCCGCAAGATTGGGTGAAAGATCCCTCGGGCATGTCGACCCGGGAGCCGCCTCCGCAGTCATCATCATTGCCGCATTGCGCGAGGGTCTCGCGAACCTCCTGCAAGGGGAGGCAAGCTGATGGTGAAGCGTTCCGGCGGGAAACCCGACAAGGCCGTCCTGAGTGAAATGCCGATGCGGTTCGGTGACGATCCGCTGCTGTGGGCTGCCTGGCTTTATTACGAAGACGGCATGACCCAGGCGGACATCGCCAACCTCATGGGGCTTTCCCGGGCGTCGGTAAATACCTATCTGGCCGATGCGCGCACGCGTGGGCTGGTCAATATCGAGATCGAACCGGATCGTTTCCGTTCGGTCATGATCGCAAAGGCCATGAAGGACCGCTTCAACCTGCAGGATTGCCTGGTCATCCCCAGCGAAGGCGGTGATCGTTCGCTGTTCGAACGGCTCGGCGCTGCAGGTGCGCAGGTGCTCAAGAGGCTGGTGCGCGCCGGCGATACGATTGCAGTGGCCTGGGGCCGGTCTGTTCTGTCCCTTGCCGAGGAATTGCACCATCCGGGCCTTGCCGACATTCGCGTCGTTCAGGCGTCCGGCAGCACGACCGCGCGTATACCCTGGACCCCGGAGGCCTGCGCCGCCCGCCTTGCCGAAGCGCTTGGGGCTCGTTGGGTGCCCTTGTCGGCACCTGCCATCGTATCTTCGCCGGAAATGCGCGAACGGCTGCTGGCCGAAACCGTCTTGTCCGAGCAGATGGTTGTTCTTTCGGAAGCCAATCGCATCGTGATGGGCATTTCGTCGATGCGCCCGGAAAGCACAATTCACACAAGCGGCTTTCTCGACGGGGTCGACCAGCAAGCGCATTATCAGGACGCGGTCGGCAGCGTCAGCGGGCGCTTCATCTCGGCACGCGGGGAACCGGTCATCGGTCCGGTCAACGATCGGACGATCGGCCTTGATCTTGCAGCGTTGCGGGCAATCCCGCAGCGCATTGCCGTTGCCGGCGGCATTGAAAAGGTTTCGGCGATCCTTGCTGCGCTGCGCGGCGGATACGTCAACGTGCTGATCACCGATGCGGCCAGTGCAAGGGGTGTGCTCACGGCGGATGGCTGGCAGGAGCCGAAGCGGCGTTCGCAAGTCCCGGCCCCTGTTGTCGACGGGGCTGCACCGCGCGTCCATCACGGCGGCGACAAGAAACTGATCAACGAAGCACGGGACATTGTCGACGAGAGTATCGACGGTCTTCTGCTGGCGCATGAACCCTTGCTTGCCAAGGTGCCCGGGACCCATCGTGCCGTGATGGCGCGGAACGGGCCGAGGTCCGGAAAGGTCGGCATCGTCATAGGGGGCGGTTCGGGCCATGACCCCGGGTTCTGGGGTTATGTCGGCCAGGGCTGCGCTGATGCTGCCGTCATGGGCAACATCTTTGCCGCGCCGCCGCCTGATCCGATTCTGGCTGCGAGCCGTGCAGTTCATGGCGATGCCGGGCTTCTTTATATCTACGGAAACTTCTCCGGTGACGTCATGAACTTCGACATGGCTGCCGAAATGGCAGCGGCGGAGGGAATTCGTGTTCGTCAGGTTGTGACGACAGACGACATCGCCTCGTCACCACCGGATGCCCGCGGGTCGCGCCGGGGTGTTGCCGGCAACGTCTTCGTTTTCAAGATCGCGGGGGCTGCGGCAGATCTCAATGCCTCGCTCGAGGCCTGCGAAATCGTTGCGCGGCGCGCGGCCGACTGTACCTACACGATGGGTCTGGCCCTGGAGCCGGTAAGGCTGCCCGATACCCGTCAGCCGAGTTACGAGGTCGGTCCGGACGAGATGGAGATCGGGGTTGGCATCCACGGTGAACCCGGTGTGATGCGGCAGAAGATCGTCAAGGCGGATGATGCCGCGGATCTGCTTCTGGACCGCATTCTGAGCGAGATGGCACCGGTGCGCGGCGATCGCGTGGCGCTGCTCATCAACTCGCTCGGCGGCACCCAGACGATGGAACTCTACATTCTGGCACGCCGCGTTCGCCAGCGTCTGAAGGCGCATGGCATCGGCGTTCACCGCACCTTCGTCGGACCGTATTTCACCTCGCTGGACATGAAGGGAGTGTCGCTCTCGCTGATGAAGCTGGACGACGAGCTTATCACCCTTCTCGACCATCCCTGCCACACTCCTGCACTGACGGAACTCGGTGAGCAGAAGGGTGGAAAGTGACGAAAAGACAATGGGTTAAAGGTGAATTGTCAAACCTTGAATCAGAGTGATTGACATTTGTCAGATACCCTTGTCTAAATACAATTAACGATCCGGGGTGCAAACGCTCCGGCCCCTGGGAGGAAAGATTGTTGCCTAGAGCTGACCGACAGACGGTGTTTTTGGCGCTGATCAATGTGATCGTGCTGGTCACCGGTGCCCTGCTTGCAGGTGCCAATTTTATCGACAGCTATAACCTGCAGATCATGGCTGCCCAGGTACCGGAGCTCGGCCTGCTGGCGCTTGGCGTGACCCTGGCCATGATCTCCGGGAACGGCGGCATCGATCTTTCCGGCATCGCCTTGGCCAATCTTTCCGGCATCGTTTCGTTTCTGGTCGTTCGTGCGCTTATCGTGCCGGGTGACGATCCGCTGCTGTTCTCCTGGACGTTCGCCGGCGTTGCAATTGCGGTCGGTCTCGTCGGTGGTCTTCTGAATGGAATAGTCATCGCCTTTGCCGGTCTGACGCCGCTGATCGCGACACTCGGCACCCAGCTGCTGTTCACCGGTGTCGCCGTCTGGCTGACCAACGGATCGGCGCTCAGCCTCGGATATATTCCGCCGCTCGACAGCTTCGGAAACCTGCCCGTTCTCGGCGTTCCCCTGTGCTTCACGCTGTTTGTCGTGGTGGCCGCGCTGATTGCCTATGTCCTGCGTTATACGCCCTTCGGCGTGAAGCTGATGCTGCTCGGGTCGAATGCCAAGGCCGCTCACTATGGCGGTATTCCGGCCCGCCGCATGATCGTGATCACCTATACGATCTGCGGAATTCTGGCCTCTATCGCGGGTGTCGTCATCGCTTCACGCAATCTGTCCGTCAAATGGGATTACGGCAGCTCCTATGTCCTCATCGCGATCCTGATTGCGGTTTTGGGTGGCGTGAAGCCGGAAGGCGGATACGGCAAGGTGCTGTGCGTTCTTCTTGCGGCAACGGCGCTGCAGATCCTGTCGAGCCTGTTCAACTTTCTCGGAATCTCGAACTTCTTCCGCGACCTTGCCTGGGGTGTCCTTCTGCTCGCCCTGCTGGCCTCGGCTCGCGTGAACTTCAGCATCTGGTTGCCATCAAGGCAATGAACGGATGCGCCGCGGGCCTGAGGGCATCCCGGGCGGCGCAAGAATGAACAGCCCTTTTAAAAAACCGTGGAGGAAAGACTATGAAATCAGTCAAGAAACTGGCTGGAAGCGCGCTCGTCCTGAGCACTATACTTGCCGGCCCGGCTTTGGCTGCAGACGAGCAGACCATCACGACGGTCGTGAAGGTTACCGGCGAAAACTGGTTCATCCGCATGAACGAAGGCGTCGATGCCTTCAATGCGGACAAGGAGGCTATCGACGCCACCCAGATCGGTCCGGCACAGGCCGATGCCGCTCAGCAGGCGCGCATCATCGAGGATCTGGTTGCCAAGGGCGTTTCCGCGATCGCGGTAGTGCCGATGGATCCGTCCGCACTGGAAGGCGTGCTGCGCCGTGCACAGGGCCGTGGCATCAAGGTCATCGCCCATGAAGGTGACAGCATCGTCAACGCGGATGCCGACATCGAAGCTTTCGACAACGCGGCATTTGGCACCAAGATCAACGAAGGTCTGGCCGAATGCATGGGCGGTGAAGGCAAGTGGACGACCTTCGTCGGCTCGCTCGGCAGCCTGACGCACAACCAGTGGGTTGATGCCGGTGCGGCCAACGCGGAAGCCAAGTATCCGGGCATGGAACTGGTTGCTGCGAAAAACGAATCCTTCAACGATGCCAACAAGGCATATGAGAAGGCCAAGGAAATCCTGCGCGCCTATCCGGACATCAAGGGATTCCAGGGTTCCTCCGCAATCGACGTCATCGGCATCGGCCGTGCGATCGAGGAAGCTGGCCGGTCTGATCAGACCTGTGTCTTCGGCCTGGGTCTGCCCAAGGACACCGGACCTTACCTGGAGACCGGTGCTGTCGACCGGATCTACTTCTGGGATCCGAAGGATGCCGGCTACGTGATGAACGTCGTTTCGGAAAAGATCCTCAACGGCGAAGAAATCACCGATGGCGCCGACCTCGGCGTGCAGGGCTACAACTCAGTCAAGGTGAGCCAGGGTCCGGGCAAGGGCATCATCATTCAGGGTCAGGCCTGGGTTGATGTCGGCAAGGAAAACTACGGCGAATACCCGTTCTGATGCTCTGACACACGACTGCAAAACAGGGGGCGCGGGAACACCGCGTCCCCGAACCTATCGAATTCACAGGACGTCACCATGCAGCCCCAGCCCGCTCAGTCTCAAAAGACAGACACGGCGCCTTTTCTAGAGATCCGCAATGTGCGCAAGTCGTTCGGCGGCGTGCAGGCGCTGAAGGATGTCAGCGTCACGCTTCATGCCGGACAGATCTACCATCTCATGGGTGAAAACGGCTGCGGCAAGTCCACGTTGATCAAGATCATCTCTGGCGCCCAACCGGCGACATCGGGACAGATCTTCATCGATGGCGTGCAGACCGAAGGCGAGGTCGCAGGCGATCTCGGTGCCATCGGTGCCCTGCGTGCGGGCATCGAGACCGTCTATCAGGACCTTTCCCTGCTCCCCAATCTGTCGGTTGCCGAAAATGTCGCCCTGACAGGTCAGCTCGTGGAAGCAGATGGCAGTCTCGCCCGGAGGCTGAAGCTGGGGGCGCTTTACGAAACCGCGGCCAAGGCTCTCGAGCAGGTTCATCTGCCGACGGACCGTGCCTTCCTGACGCGCAGAATTGACACGCTTCCTCTTGCAACCCGGCAGCTGGTCGCGATTGCCCGCGCCATTGCCGCAGAGGCACGGCTCGTCATCATGGATGAGCCGACCACTTCGCTCACCCGGCAGGAAGTGAACTACCTGCTTTCCGTGGTCCGGAAGCTTTTGGACAAGGGCGTGACGGTCCTGTTCGTGACGCACAAGCTCGACGAGGTGAAGTCGCTTGGTGGACACGCCATCATCATGCGTGACGGCCAGAAGGTCGCCGAGCGCGACGTGACCACCACCAACAAGGCCGAAATAGGTCATCTGATGACCGGTCGCGAGATTTCCGAGGCCCGGTATCGTACCGAGCCGAAAATCGGCGATACGCTGCTTCAGGTCGAAGGACTGAGCCAGGGACGTGCCTTCAAGAACCTGTCGTTCACGGTGCGCAAGGGTGAAATTCTGGGTGTGACCGGCCTTCTGGATTCCGGCCGCAACGAGCTGGCCCTCGCGCTTTCCGGTGTCGTCCCGGCAGAACGCGGCACGATCCGTCTGGACGGCCGGTCGGTTGCCCTGCGCTCACCGGCTGAGGCCATCAGGGAAGGCGTCGGCTATGTTCCCGAAGATCGCCTGACCGAAGGCCTCTTCCTGGAGAAATCCATTCAGGACAACGTCACGCTGCCGGTGCTGAACAGGCTGCGCAACTTCTTCGGAATGATCAGCCAGCGCAAGGCGCGCAAGCTCTCCGAAGACCAGATCACTGATCTTCAGGTGGTCGCGCCCGATGTCACGGTGCCGGTGCAATCGCTTTCGGGCGGTAACCAGCAACGGGTTCTGATCGGACGCTGGCTCACCATCGAACCACGCCTTCTTGTGCTGCACGGCCCGACGGTCGGCGTCGATGTTGGCTCGAAGGACACGATCTTCCGTATCATTCAGCGTCTGGCGGACGACGGCATGGCTGTCGTGATCATTTCCGATGACCTTCCCGAGCTGCTGCAGAACTGCGACCGCATTCTCGTCATGCGACAGGGCGGGATCGTCGCCGACTATGCGGCCGAAGAGGTCGATGAAGACGGGATCTACCAGACAATGGCTGCAGGCCCGACGTCGGAAGCGTCGGCGAACATGGACGAGGAAGCCGCACAGTGACCGACATGACCCTTACCAACAGCGGACCCGGCGTGTTCAAGCGCATCTGGGATCTGATGGGCCGCAGACCGGAGCTGTTCACGCTTGCACTCGTCATCCTGACGGTGATCGGCGTTGCGATTGCCAATCCGGACTTTCTGGCGGTCAACAATCTCTTCGACATTCTGCGAGCCTCGGTGGTCCGCGGCATCTTTGCGATGGGCGTGCTTGCCGTTCTTGCCGCCGGCGGGATCGATGTATCGTTTACCGCGATAGCAGCCTTCGTCATGTACGCGCTGACCATGCTGGTCACGAATGTGTTTCCGGGCATGCCGATCTGGGTGATCCTACCGCTGGCCGCCGCCGGAGGAGCTGCTTTCGGCGTGGTCAACGGGCTTCTGGTCCATGCGCTGCGCACGCCTTCGCTGATCGTCACCATCGGCACCCAGTACTTCATTCGCAGTTTCCTGCTGACGTTCATCGGAACGGCCCTGTTCATGAATATTCCGGCCGCGATGGATGGCTTCGGGAAAGCCTCGCTGATCACGTGGCATGGCACCAATGGTGTGATCTCGACCCTGCCGGCAACAGTGCTGGTGCTGGTGGCCGCGGCATTTGCGACCTGGTTCATCCTCGAAAGAACGCTCATGGGACGGGCGATCTTCGCGGCTGGCGGCAATCCGGGTATTGCCGAGCGCCTCGGGTTCAATCTGTTCTATGTCAGGTTGTTCGTCTTCGGCTGGGCCGGCCTTCTGGCTGGTGTCGCTGGTATCGTGCATGTCGCTTCGAACCGGCTTGCCAACCCGTTCGACCTTGCAGGCATGGAACTGGAAATCATCGCGGCAGTGGTGCTCGGCGGCGCCAAGATCACCGGCGGTTCGGGAACCGTGGTCGGCACACTGCTCGGCGTTGTCCTGATCACGCTGGTCAGCAACGTTCTTGTCTTCATCGGTATCCCCAGCACGCTTCAGCTCGCCATCATCGGCGCCTTCATCCTGCTGGCGGGCACGATCTTCGCATTGCGCAACCGCGCCTGAAACATACTTTCCCGGGAGGAAAAATGAGCCACGATGCTGCTGTCATAGGCCTTTACATTCTTGACGTTCTCGGTCGGCCAGTCGATGCGATCCCCGAGGGCGGTAACGTCGAGTTCATCGACGAAATTCGGTTGACCGTTGCCGGTACCGCAGGCGGTACGGTGATCGATCTGGCGAAACTCGGGCTGAACTGCCTGGCCGTCGGAGCCGTCGGCGACGATGAAAAGGCCGACTTCGTGCTGTCAACGCTCAACCGGTTCAAGGTCGACACCAGCCTGATGCAGCGGCTCGAGGGCGTACCGACGTCGGCAACCATCCTGAACGTGCGCCGTAACGGTGACCGTCCGGCCCTGCACCAGCGCGGCGCGTCCGATCATTTCGATGTCCCCGCCGACATGCTTGATGCCGTGCTGGCGCCGTCAATCATTCACCTGGGTGGAACCGGACTGCTGGCCAAACTGGACGGCGAGCCGAGCGCGAGACTTCTGGCGGAAGCCAAGAAACGTGGCCGCATGGTCACCTTCGATTTGCTGGGAGCCAACGAAAACACAATCGACCTGCTCCTGCCGCTGCTTCCGCATGTCGATTATTTCATGCCGTCGATCGAAGAAGCCCGTCTGATTTCCGGTGCAGACGACATCCAGGAAGCAGGACGTTTTTTCCTGGATCGCGGCGTCAAGCAGTGTGTCTTCACGCTCGGCGGTGACGGCGTCTGCTTCATGGATCACAAGGGCGAGTTTGTCCGCCAGCCTGCGTTCGAGATTTCCGTCGTGGATACGACCGGTTGCGGCGACGCCTTCGATGCCGGGTTCATCACGGCCCTTCATCACAAGATGGATCTGAAGACTGCGCTGAACTTTGCGCAGGCCTCGGCGGCGCTTGTGGCGACGGGGCTCGGGTCTGACGCGGGCATCAAGAGCTTCGAGGACACCGTCAACTTCATGAATTCGGCAAAGGTTCTTGCCTGACCAACAGAACGCGCGGGCCTCAGCCCTTGAGGAGGGCCCGCGCCGTTTCCAGGTCGGTGACAAAATGGGTTGCATAGCCACCCTTCAGCGTTGCGCGGATTGCCTCGAGCTTTGACAATCCGCCTGCCACGCAAAGCCGGCGTGGAATGGCGCGCAGTTCGTCGAGTTCGATCCCCATCATGCGCTTGTCGAATTCCCGCGTGATCTGATTGCCCTCCTCATCGAGGAACCGGCAGATCAGAACGGCTTTCGCACCGTCTTCACCGTAAGCGTCGATTTCCTCGTCCGTCGCGATGTCGGCAAAGCGGATGGTGCTTTCCGGACCAAGGCCGCCGAGCCCGAAAACGATCGTACGGGCTTGCCGGATCATGTCGAACTGGCGTTCGAGGGCAGGTTCACGTCGCAGCGCCTGGCATAGGTCTGCGCTGGACAGAACTGCGGGTGCATTCAGGTTCATGCTGATCGCACCAAGCTTACGGGCCATGATTGCGGTGCAGAGTTCGGCGGAAAAGTCGCGCTTGCTGGTAGCGGCTCCTGTCACCTGAACCACCGTGACCCCGTCGACGTCGCTCATGGGTTTCAACGCGTCGGCAACCGCAAGAACAGTCTTGCCCCAGGAAACACAGAGTATCTCACCGGGGTCGATCATCCGCTCCAGCTGGCGCGCACCGGCTGCACCAAGGGTCAATAGCCGTGTCTGGGCATCCGCGCCGGGTTGATGCTGCACCACCAGCGTTTCGCTGAGGCCAAAGCGTTCGCATATCTCCCGTGAGAGATCGGAACGTGCCATGACGCCCGCATCCATGGCGATGCGAACGACACCCCGCTCTCGTGCTTCCTGAAGATAGTTCACGATGGTTGCGCGCGAGACACCGATGATGCCGGCAATGTCGCTCTGGTTGAGCGATTCTTCGTAATAGAGCCAGGCTGCCCAGACGACGACATCGTCAAACTCCGCAGGTACGCGGCGATTGACCTCTCGAGACGGTTCCATTGTCATGACCGCTCCCCCTTTGTTGCCGATCTGAATTGCACGATTTCGGCCGATAGTCCAATCCGCCGATTAGTGAATCTGACTTTTGGCAACATTAAGTAACATTTGTCATTTCGTTGCAACAAAAGACGACAATGTTACGATTGTCTGGAGACAAGAATTGTCGAGAGGATCTCAGGCAAGCCGGACGTCGATTTTTCTGGACAGCATTCGGTCGACAAGCAGCGGGGGAACGGCGGAATTCACGACAACCGCGTCATAGTCACGAAGATCGTTGCCACCGTAAAAGGCCTTCTTGTCGAACATCCCATGGCTGGCAACCAGGATGATCCGCTTGGCCTTTTCCTGCATCGCATTCCGAACGGCCAGGTCTTCTTCTGTCTCGTAGAAGGTCTTTTCCTCGAAGATCGCATCCGCAGAGACAATCGCCGCATCCGCATCGATGTCATTGATTTCGCGGATTGTTTGCGGACCGTGGAAACAGCCAGACCAGGATTTGAAAGTCCCGCCGAGCCCGATGAGAGAAATATCGGGAAGTTCGCGGAAATCGTTCATCAGATCGAGGGAGTTGGTCACGATGGTGAGCGGCACCTTGCTGGCGAGGTACCTGGCTGTGTGCCTCAGGATCGGGGAGCCTGCGAGAAAAACGGTCTGGCCGGGTTGGATCAAATCTGCAGCGGCCGCTGCGATCGCCTGATAGTCGCCGGCGTCAGTTGCCGTGGTATCAGCCGGTTCAGCTAAACCAGCAGCACTGGTTCTGGAGGTGATCACACCGCGGGACTTCGAGACAAGCCCGTCCTCGACCAGCGTGTCGATATCGCGATGGACCGTCATCAGGCTGATGCCGAAGCGTTTCGAAATCTCGTCGATGCGCGCACTCTGGCGGCTGTTGACGTAGTCGGCGATCAAACGCCTGCGCGCAATCTGGCGCGCCTGTCGGCTGTCGGTGGGAAGGTTGGCCCGGTTTCCGGGGGAACTGGTGTTGTCCGATGCCACGCTGTGTCGCTTCTGCTGCTGCTCGATCAGCTTCACTTAACGTCAAAGTCTGAATTTGGCAAAGTGGCAGCGTTGCGGTCCGGTTGCCCGGAAAAAAGCGGAGGCACCTTGCGATGCCTCCGTCAGGTGGGGAGGTATTATTGGGTCAGGGTGAAGGCTGCCGTGACCTTGTCGACGTTGTCGGCCGTGATCAGCACGCAATCGAAGAGCTGCTTTTCGCTTTCCGCGCCGGTGGAGCCGGTCTTGATGTACTTGTCGGCCTGGCGGATTGCTTCAGCGGAGAAGACAGCAACCGGCTGCAGCACGGTGTACTGAAGTTCGCCAGCACGGATGGCAGCAACCGCGTCCGGCGAACCGTCAAAGCCACCGACTTTCACCTGGTCAAGCTTGCCGGCTTCCTTCAAGGCAGCGATGGCGCCGAGAGCCATTTCATCGTTGCCGGAAATGACGCCGATGATGTCCGGATTGGCCTGAAGCATGGACTGCATCTTCTGATAGCCCTGGGTACGGTCCCAGTTGGCGACTTCCTGTGCTGCCTTTTCCAGATCCGGGTACTGGGTCAGCACGGTTTCGAAACCGTTGGAACGGGTTGCTGCGTTGTTGTCGGACGGCGCACCGAAAAGCTCGACGTATTTGCCCTCTTCACCAACCGCTTCCACCCACTGCTGCGCACCGATTGCAGCGCCCTGGGCGTTGTTGGAAACGAGCTGTGCCTGGGCAAGGCCTTCCTGGTTGATTTCAGCGTTGATGAGGAACACCGGAATGCCGGCGGCCACGGCCTTCTTCACCGCGCCAACAGAACCGTCTGCATTGGCCGGGTCGAGAATGATTGCCTTGGACTGGTTGGTGATCGCGGTGTCGATCAGGGTGCTTTCGGTGTTGGTGTCACCTTTATGGGCGCTGACCTGTGCCTCGTAACCGAGCTCTTCCGCAGTCGCCTTTGCAACATGGCCTTCGGTGTACCAGTAGGGGTTGGCCGGGTCGTTGACGATGATCGAGATCAGGCCGTCGGCAAGAGCCGGGCTTGCAATCATCGGCAGGACGGCGGCAGCGGCAAGCAGGGTCCGTCTGGTAAATTTCAACATCGAGTATTCCTCCCTTAGCGTGAATGGGGGTCGCCAATTGGCGGGTATTCCCGCTCCCTAAGTCCTCCGGGAGCGGCGAAATCTGTTCGAGGCAGTGGCTATTTCTTCCGCGCGCTGCCGTATTGGATGGAGTTCATCAGGACGGCGAGCACGATCACGGCACCGGTGAAGACGGTCTGCCAGTAGGACGAGACGCCGATGATCACGAGGCCGTCGGACAGGAAGCCGATGACGAAGGCACCCAGCATGGTGCCTCGGACGGTGCCTCGGCCACCGGTCAGGGCTGCACCGCCGATCACCACAGCAGCAATTGCGGTCAGCTCGTAGGTCGTTCCCGCGGTCGGGCCAGCGGATGTCAGCTGGGACGAGAGAACAAGACCTGCGATGGCCGCAAGAATGCCGGAGAGCGTATAGACCGACACCTGCACCTTCTTGACGGGGACGCCGGAAAGATCGGCCGCGTGGGCATTGCCGCCGGAAGCGTAGAGCCAGCGACCGAAGGCGGAACGGCTGAGCATCAGGCCGGCAACGATCGCAAGTGCCGCCAGCACCAGAACACTGATCGGTACGCCGAACAGACGGTTGAAACCAAGCCAGTCGAAACCGGTGTTTCCAAGCGAAGGATCGCCTGACAGGTTGTTGTAGGTGAGGCCGTTGGTCATCAACAGGGCGATGCCGCGGGCGACATACATGACGCCGAGCGTTGCCACGAAAGCCGGAACGCGGAACCAGGCGATCAGGATCCCGTTGACCGCGCCAACCAGCGCCCCGACGACACAAGTAATGACGACCACCGCCCAGACCGGCGGATAGACGATGACGCCGAAGGCATCCAGAACGATGCCCTGCATCTGGAAGCCGGCAATGACACCGGACAGGGCCAGAATGGAGCCGACCGAAAGGTCGATGCCGCCGTTCAGGATCACCAGCAGCATGCCGATGGCCAGAATGCCGTAGATCGCCACATGCGAGGACATGATCAGGAAGTTCCCGACCGTGAAATAATGCGGCGACAGGAACGAGAAAACGGCAATGATCGCGATAAGGGCGAAGAAAGCGCGGCCTTCGAGAAGGAGCCGTCCTATATTGTGCTCGCGGGACTGGCGGTTCTTGGCGACCGGTTGCGTGTTGGCGCTCGTAACGCTCATGATCTGATCTCCGTCAGGCGACCACGGCTTCGCCGGAGGCGGCCATGATCTTTTCCTTGCTGATGGTTGAATCGAATTCCGCCGAGATCCGGCCCCGGTGCATGACGATGATGCGGTGGGCGATGGACAGGCATTCGCCGACTTCCGAGGTCGAGTAGATGACGGCCAGACCTTCGCGGGCACGTTCGGCCAAGAGCCGGAACACTTCCGCCTTGGCGCCGATATCGATGCCGCGGCTTGGCTCGTCGAGCATGATCACCTTCGGCTCGGTGGCCAGGATCTTGCCGATCACGACCTTCTGCTGGTTGCCGCCAGACAGCGAGCCAATCGCCGCGTCCGGTCCGGAGGTCTTGACGGTGACCTTGCGGATGCTGGTTTCGATGAGATCGGATTCCAGCTTTCTGGACGTGAAGATGCCGCGCGTGAAATCCATGATGGAGGCAAGCGACAGGTTCTGGCCGACCGTCATTGTCTGGACGAGGCCGTCCTTCTGCCGATCCTCGGGTACAAGCGCGAGACCGTTGGCAATTCTCTGGCCGATAGAGAGGGGCGAGACATTGCCGCCGTTCAGGAGGATGTCTCCCGTCTCCTGCTTCAACCGCCCGGCGACGGTTTCCAGAAGTTCGGTGCGTCCGGCGCCCATCAATCCGTAGATGCAGACGATCTCGCCGGCTTTCACGTCAAGCGACAGGTCGTCGACCACGTTGTAATCCGCGCCTGACGGGTCGGCGACGGTCAGATTGCGAATGGAAAGGGCGGTTTCGCCAAATTCGTAACCGGTCGGTGGTGAGCCTAGATCATAGTTCTCGCCCACCATGTTGCGGACGATCCATTCCAGGTCGATGTCGCTGCGTGGCGCATAGGCGGTCATCACGCCGTCCCGCAGAACAACCGCGTGATCGGTGATCTGGAGCGCTTCTTCCAGGTGATGGGAAATATAGACGATGGAAACGCCGCGGCTCGTCAGATCGCGAATGACCTTGAACAGCACTTCCACTTCCGAGGCGGACAGGGCAGAGGTTGGCTCGTCCATGATCAGGATGCGGCTGTCATATGAAAGCGCACGGGCAATTTCGACGATTTGCTGCTGGCCGAGGCGCAGATCCTCAACCGGCGTCAGCGGGTCGATATCCTCTTCCAGCTCCACCATCAGCGCTCGCGTCTGGCGTTCTTCCTCCGCGAAGTCGACCCCCATCGGTCCGCGAATTTCACGGCCCATGAAGATGTTGTCCCGCACGGAAAGGTTCGGCGCCAGGCTCAGCTCCTGGTGGATGATGGAGATGCCTCTGTCCCGGGCTTCGGTAGCCGAGGCAAAGGTGATCGGTGCGCCATCCAGGATGATTTCACCCGTCGTCGGCGTCGTGATGCCGGACAGGATGCGCATCAAGGTCGACTTGCCGGCGCCGTTTTCACCGAAAAGGGTGGTGACCTGGCCACGGTGAATGTCGAAGTTGACGCCCTTCAGAGCCTGGATCGCACCGTAGGACTTGGCGACATTACGCGCGGCGAGCACGACTTCGTCTTCCACTGCGGCAACGGGATGGATCGCGTTCATCGAACGGTGACCTCCGTCGGTGTTACCAGCCAGTTCTTGGGATTGATCAGGCGGAACGCGCCGGTGACCTGAATGGTCTTGCCGGTGAGGGCGCTCGTGTCGAGGCCTTCAAGCACCACCTGCTTCATTGCCCGGTTGATGGCGGAAGCGGCGTTCTGATACTCGATCTGGTTCTTGAAATCGCCGAAGGCGATATCCCCCGGAACATCGCGAAGATCCGTGCCGTTGATGGCAGGACCCGTCTGGACGCGAACCCGGATTTCCGACGGCACACCGTCGATCGTGACGTTGTAAAGTCCCGACTTTCCTTCGCCGACGACACCTTCGAACTTCACCGGAATGATCGAGCCGGTAGACGAAGCCGTGCCGTAGGTTTCGGCCAGCTTTGCTTTGTCGGAAAGCGCCAGGGCTCCGATCTCGCTAGCTTCGACGGCCTTTTGTGCAACGAAGTCGCGAATACGCGGGAAAGTGTCCACGCCGTAGACGTCAGGTGAAAAAGCCTGTTGCCGAATGTCGCTCTCGGAGCCGACACGCACGACCTTGGTATCCAGGACTATGGCGCCGGCCACTACAGCGGCGATCGCGACCGCGATCCACTTTCCATAGCTGGGCTTCACGATTGAGGCGCCGCCGACTGCTGTTTCGACCTTGGCCATATCTTCCTCCGGCATGCAATTCTTGTTCGGCCGCGACAAGGCTTGCGGCCGGCATGTTCTTCTCGTGTCAGGAGCTGGATGTGTCGGACGCCCGTTAACCGCGCCCGTTCAGCACGTTCTTAGCGGCTATGCGCAACTGGATGTGCAAATGCCCGGTGCTGCGTGCGGCATTGATCCGCGATGCGCTTCCGGGCGGCCGCCATTTCTAACGTGAAAACCATTGCTCTCCTCCCAGTCCGCGCTTGCGCGGCTTTTTCGTTTGAGGGTCCCGTTCCTGCGAACGCTGCTCCCACCCTCGCACCGGGAGAAATGCCTGCTGCATGCCTCCCAATGACAATCACCCTAGATGAAATAAATTACTTTGTCAGTAAAAAAATACATGCATATGAGATAATAGTGTTATATATAGACTGCAGAAGCTTCGTCCCGAACGGCGCATGCAGGGCTGTGCAAACAGTCAGGATCTGCGAGAGTCCGGTCAGTTGAAGCTTTCTGGGAGGAATGAAATGCAAGCCGAAATAGCGGCTCTTGAGCATGGCTTGGGCGGTGGACGCCATCATGCATAAGGGCGACATTCTTATCGGAATCGACTCCGGCACGTCCGTGGTGAAAGCGGTGGCGTTCGACCTTTCAGGCACCCAGATTGCGGTGGCTTCGGTCACGAATGCCTATGACACCGGCGCCGGAGGTGCCGCGACCCAGTGCATGAGCCGAACCTGGCAGGACTGTGTCACAGCCCTGAAACAGCTTGGTAATCTGGTCGATGGCCTGAGCGGGCGCACTGTCGCGATCGGCGTGACCGCGCAGGGAGACGGAACCTGGCTGGTGGGGCGGGACAATGTTCCGGTCGGTGACGCCTGGCTTTGGCTTGATGCCCGTGCCGCACCTACTGTCAGCCGGCTGGAAGGAAATGCGCTGAACCGGGCCCGGTTCGAGGCAACGGGAACAGGGCTGAATACCTGTCAGCAAGGCGCCCAGCTTGCACATATGGACCGGTTTGATCCGGCAAGCCTGGACCGTGCGGAAGTCGCGCTTCATTGCAAGGACTGGCTCTACCTGAACCTCACGGGCGTCCAGGCAACGGACCCGTCCGAGGCTAGTTTCACCTTCGGCAACTTCCGGACCCGGCAATATAATGATGTGGCTATCGAAGCACTCGGCCTCAGGCACCGGCGGCATCTGCTGCCGGAGATCGTCGAGGGAACGGAAACGACCCACGGGCTGAGCGGTGCGGCCGCGAAGGTGACGGGCCTTCGGGCAGGGACACCGGTTTCGCTCGGCTACGTCGACATGGTGATGACAGCACTTGGCGCCGGTGTCTACACGGGCGAGGCGGATGCCGCCTGTTCGACGATTGGCTCCACCGGTGTGCACATGCATGCCAAGCCAGCCGAAGAAGTGCACCTCAATGCTGAAGGCACAGGTTATGTGATTGCGTTGCCGGTGCCGGGCATCGTTACCCAGGTGCAGACCAACATGGCGGCCACCCTCAATCTCGACTGGGTTCTCAACATTGCCGCGGACGTGATGCGCGGCATGGGACAGGATGTCTCTCACCGCGATCTGGTGTCCCACATCGAGGGCTGGCTTGCCGCCGGCAAGCCGGGCTCCATCCTCTATCACCCCTACATCTCTGAAGCCGGCGAACGCGGCCCCTTCGTCAATGCCAACGCCCGCGCCGGATTTACTGGGCTTTCCGCCGCAAATGGCTACGCGGATCTGGTGCGCGCGGTGGCGGAAGGTCTCGGTATGGCTGCCCGTGATTGCTACGCCGCAATGGGAGCACTTCCTTCCGAACTTCGGTTGACCGGAGGCGCGGCACGCTCCCCGGCACTGCGTCAGATACTGGCAGCCGCGGTGAACGCACCGGTTCGCGTCTCGGCCCGGGACGAGGCCGGAGCGGCGGGTGCCGCAATGATGGCGGCGGTTGCCACCGGCGTTTATCCGGACATGCGCAGCTGCATCAGCGAGTGGGTCACGCCCTTGCTTGGACAGGCGGAAGCACCCGATCCCGGCCTTGTCCGGTCCTACGAGGCTATTTTCCCGGTCTTTGCAGGTCTTCGCAGGGATCTTGCAGGCACATGGGACCTGCTCGCGAAACTGCGCACCGAAAGCCGCGACGAGACGGAAACTGCCAGCAGTGTCACCACAGGAGCATGAAATGACGAGCGAAACGCAGACGATCGATCTTTTGGTGATTGGTGGCGGCATCAATGGCGCCGGCATTGCGCGCGACGCTGCCGGCCGGGGATTGTCCGTCTGGCTCTGCGAAAAGGACGACCTTGCGCAAGGAACGTCATCCCGGTCGGGCAAGCTGGTTCACGGTGGTCTGCGGTATCTGGAATATTATGAATTCCGGCTGGTGCGCGAAGCCCTGATCGAGCGGGAAGTGCTCATGAATTCCGCCAGCCATATCATCTGGCCCATGCGCTTCGTGCTGCCACACAGCCCGGCAGACCGCCCGGCCTGGCTCGTGCGTCTCGGCCTGTTTCTCTACGATCACCTGGGAGGCCGCAAGAAGCTGCCGGGCACCCGGACGCTCGATCTGCACAGGGATCCGGAAGGCGCGCCGATCCTCGACAGTTACAAGCGCGGTTTCGAATATTCCGACTGCTGGGTCGACGATGCCCGCCTTGTTGTCATCAACGCATTGGATGCCTTCGAGAAAGGGGCCCGGATTCTCACGCGTACGGCTGTTGCCAGCGCGCGCCGCGACAACGGCGTCTGGCTGGCAACATTGCGCAACAGCGAAACCGGCGAAACGTCAACAGTTCGGGCCAGATGCATCGTCAACGCGGCAGGTCCCTGGGTATCCGATGTCATCTTGAACGTAGCCGGATCGAATTCCAGCCGGAACGTGCGGCTGGTCAAGGGAAGCCATATCGTCGTGCCGAAGTTCTGGCAGGGACAACAGGCCTATCTGGTTCAGAACGACGACAAACGGGTGATCTTCATAAACCCCTATGAGGGCGACAAGGCCCTGATCGGAACCACGGATATCGCTTATGAAGGCCGGGCCGAGGACGTGCAGGCCGAAGAATTCGAGATCGAATATCTGATCAAGGCCGTGAACAGGTACTTCAAGGCAAAGCTGCGCCGGTCGGATGTCCTGACGTCCTTCTCGGGTGTGCGTCCATTGTTCGACGACGGCAAGGGCAATCCGTCCGCCGTAACGCGCGACTATGTGTTCGATCTCGACATGACGGACAATGTCCCGCTTCTGAATGTCTTCGGCGGCAAGATCACGACTTTCCGCGAGCTGGCCGAGCGCGCGATGCACAAGCTTGACCGGATCTTCCCGCAGATGGGCGGCGACTGGACGGAAACCGCCACGTTGCCTGGCGGCGAAATTCCGAACGCTGATTTCGAGAGCTTTTCGGAAACGATGCGGGAGGCTTATCCGTGGATGTCGCGCGCCCTTTTGAAACACTACGGGCGCTGCTATGGGGCAAGGACCAGCCGGATAGTCGGCTCGGCCACCGCACTGGACGGGCTTGGCAGACACTTCGGCGCGCAACTCTATGAGGCCGAGGTGCGCCATCTCGTCAACGAGGAATGGGCGCAGACCGCTGATGACATCCTGACCCGGCGGACCAAACACGGCTTGCACCTGAGCGCGGATGAAAAAGCGGCCTTTTCAAGCTGGTTCAACGCCGAATACGCCGCACGCGCCGCCTGATATCCGGCTCGGACGCCTGCCATTTCCCCCGACGACTGGACACTTCATGCCCCTGACGCTTTCGCTCAACACAAACCCGCTGGTCAATCGCTACGCGGATCCCGCGGATCTGATCGAGACGGTCGCTCACGACCTGAAGATCCGCGACCTGCAGTTGACGCACGAGTTCATCAACCCCAGCTGGCCGGCGCCCCTTATCCGGCGGTTGACGCGCGAGATGTCGGCGTCACTTGCCAGGACTGGGGTGCAGGTGACCAGCGGCATGACGGGGCCCTATGGTCGCCTCAATCATTTCGGCCATCCCGATGCCGATGTGCGGCGTTATTATGTAGACTGGTTCAAGACCTTCGCCGACATCATCGGCGATCTCGGAGGCGTTTCCGTCGGCACCCAGTTCGCGATATTCACCTACAAGGATTACGACGATCCGGTCCGGCGGGGCGACCTGATCAGGATCGCCATCGATTGCTGGGCAGAGGTTGCCGAGCACGCGAAGGGGGCGGGCCTGGAATATGTTTTCTGGGAGCCGATGAGCATTGGCCGGGAATTCGGCGAGACCATAGCGACCTGCCTTGCCCTTCAGGAGCGAATTTCGGCCACTCCGATGGCCATTCCGATGTGGATGATGGCCGATATCGACCACGGTGACGTGACCAGCTCAAATCCGGACGATTTCAACCCCTTTGCCTGGGCCGAAGCCGTTCCCCGGGTATCGCCGATCATTCACATCAAGCAGAGCCTTCTGGACAAGAGCGGCCATCGACCCTTCACGGCGGAATTCAACGCCCGTGGCCAGATCCATCCCGAGCCGCTTCTGGAAGCTTTGGCGAAAGGCGGCGCCGAGGACAATGAGATCTGCCTGGAACTCAGCTTCAAGGAGCGCGAGCCAAATGACCGCCAGGTCATTCCGCAGATCGCCGAGAGTGTTGCTTTCTGGGCACCTCATATCGATACGGGCCAGCAGGATCTCAACATCTAGCTGATCGCGTCTTCGGCTATTTGCCAACGGGCTTGCGGTAGCAAGGCCCCGATATCTAAGCTATTGAAATCAGGTGACCGTCGCGGTTCGGCTGGCGGCTGCAAGCGGCATTGCGAAATATTGGGAAGGTACGCAAGGTGAGGGATATCGACCCGGAGGAATCGCTCGCGACGCGGGCTGCCTGGCTGCATTACGCCGGTGGGCTGACACAGGCGGCCGTGGCAAAGCGGCTCGGGGTTGCCTCGGTCAAGGCGCACCGGCTGATCGCAAAGGCGGCTGCCGAAGGGGTGGTGAAGGTCTCCATTGATGGCGCGATCATCGAATGCGTCGAGCTGGAAGACAGCCTCTGCGACCGCTTCGGCCTCGAATTCTGTGATGTCGCACCGGATCTGGGCGAGCCCGGCATGCCGCTGCGGGCTCTGGGCCAGGCCGGTGCGGATTTCATCCGCCGGGAAATCGAGCGCAAGGAGCACAAGGTCATTGGCCTTGGCCATGGCCGGACGCTTTCCAACGCTGTTCGTCTTATGAGCCGCATGGATGCAGGCGGTGTCCAGTTCGTTTCCCTGCTCGGCGGATTGACCCGCAACTTTTCCGCCAATCCATACGACGTCATGCATCGCCTGGCCGAAAAGACGGCGGCGAGCGCCTTTGTCATGCCGGTGCCCTTCTTTGCCAATTCGTCGGAAGACCGGGAGGTGCTGCTCGCGCAGCGCGGGGTTCAGGACGTGTTCGACATGGCGAACGCAGCCGATATCAAGCTCGTCGGGATTGGCACCGTCGAGCCGCAGGCGCAGCTGGTCTCGTCCGGCATGATCGAACTCAGTGAGATCCAGGAAATCAAGGCCGGTGGCGGTGTCGGTGAAATGCTCGGCCATTTCTTCGATGCCAGTGGACGGACACTGGAAACGACCCTGACCGCCCGCACGCTTGCGGCCACTCTGGATGAACGGGCCGACAGTCAGATCATCGCGATTGCAGGTGGCCCTGAAAAGATCGAGGCCATTCGCGCCATCTTGCGCAGCGGGCGCCTGCGTGGCCTCATCACCGACGAGACCACCGCGCATGCCCTGACCGGAGAGTGACCGGTCAGGATGCGCAGACGGCTTGATCAGCCGGCCAGAGACTTCGCCATGCGGGCAATCCCTTTTGTCGTGATGCCGAATTCCTCGTAGAGGCGTTCGGCCGGCGCAGAAGCTCCGAAGCCTCTCAGGCCGATGACATTGTCTTCACTGCCGACATAACGGGCCCAGCCAAGTTTTCCCGCGGCCTCGATGGCAATGCGCGGGGCGGTACCGAGAACTTCGGCGCGGTAAGCGTCCGGCTGGGCGTCGAACAGTTCCCACGACGGCATCGATACGACCGCAACGGCCAGTCCATCGGCTGCCAGGCCCTCTGCTGCCTCGACCGCCAGTGCGACTTCGGTTCCGGTCGCGATCAGCGTGATGTCGCGGCCTTCTCCGAACTGGCGGATGACATAGGCACCGCGTGCCGTCAGGTTTTCTTCTGTCCGCTCCAGGCGCAGTTGCGGGACAGCCTGACGGGAAAGGGCCAGAAGGCTCGGTGCATTCTTGGAGCGAATGGCACAGTCCCAGGCTTCCAGCGTTTCGACCGTGTCTGCGGGTCGGAACACCGTCAGGTTGGGGATTGCCCTCAGCGAGAGGAGATGTTCGACCGGCTGATGGGTCGGGCCGTCTTCGCCAAGACCGATGGAATCATGTGTCATGACATAGATGGAGCGCAGCCCCATCAGGGCCGAGAGGCGAATGGCGTTCCTTGCATAGTCGGAAAAGACAAGGAAAGTGCCGCCGTAGGGCAGAAAGCCGCCATGCAGCGCGAGTCCGTTCATGGCTGCCGCCATGGCAAATTCACGAACTCCGTAACCGATATAACGGCCGGACGCTTCCCGCGAAAACTGGCTGTTGACCGCAGGAACGCGGGTCAGGTTCGACCCGGTCAGATCGGCTGATCCCCCGATCATTTCCGGCAGGGCCGGGGCAAGGGCTTCCAGGGCCATCTGGCTTGCCTTGCGGGTGGCCGCGGACCTGGGCTCTGAAAAGAGGCTGTCACGCGCACTGGAGACCGCTGCCTCATAGCCTGCCGGCAAGGTGCCGCTCACGCGTCTTTCGAATTCGCGGCGCTTGTCTTCAGGCGCACCTGCCAGCCGGCCTTCCCAGGCCTCGCGGCTGTCCTGGCCACGTGTGCCGATCTTTTTCCAGCTGTCGGCGAGATCATCCGGAATGGTGAAAGCAGGAGCCGTCCATCCGAGAGCTTTCTTGGTCGCGTCCGCTTCGTCCTTGCCAAGCGCCGCGCCATGTACACCGGCGGTGCCCGCCTTGTTGGGGGAGCCAAAGCCGATCACCGTTTTCAGGGCGATCATCGAGGGTTTTTCGGTGGCTGCCTTGGCTGCGGTCAGTGCGGCGTCGACTGCAGAACCGTCATGTCCGTCGCACGTTTGCACATGCCAGCCACAGGCTGCGAAGCGGGCCGGAACATCCTCGGAAAAGGAAACGCTGGTTGGGCCGTCGATGGTGATGGAATTGTCGTCGTAGAGTACGATCAGTTTGCCAAGGCCCAGATGACCGGCAAGGCTGATCGCTTCCTGACCAATGCCTTCCTGAAGGCAGCCGTCACCGACGATCACATAAGTATTGTGATTTACGAGATCATCACCGAACTCATCTGCAAGACGCCGTTCGGCCAAGGCCATGCCGACGGCGGTCGCAATCCCCTGGCCAAGAGGGCCGGTGGTGGTTTCGACGCCTTTGGCGTGACCATGCTCGGGATGACCTGCGGTTATCGAGCCCCACTGCCGGAAATTTCGGATCTCCTCGATCGTCATGTCTTCATAGCCGCACAGGTGCAGCAGGCTGTAGAGGAGCATGGAGGCATGACCGTTTGACAGCACAAAACGGTCCCTGTCCGGCCAGTCCGGCGTTTTCGCGTCAAACTTCAGGTGTTTGCGAAACAGCACGGTCGCTGCATCCGCGAGACCCATGGGCGCGCCCGGATGTCCGGAAGCGGCTGCCTCGACGGCATCTATGGACAACGCCCGAATACAGTTGGCGAGTTTGAAATTTTCCGGGTCCAGGGCTGCTTTCGACGATAGAAATGTGTCTGTAGTCATGAGGTCCTCCTCTGCGCTTACGGCATAGGCGTAGCGGAGGATGTCACAAAAATAAATCACAAAATCACAAAATAACTTTGATTTTGTGATTTTGTGATGTTAGGTATCAAGTATCCGGTGAACGCCGGACGAGGAGGATTTGCGTGAAACGCGAAGAACGAAGACAGGCGATCATGGATCTGCTCGTGGAGCACAGGGAAGTCGATCTCGACGACCTTGCGGAGCGATTTGCCGTCTCGAAAATGACAATTCACCGGGATCTGGACGAGCTCGAACAGGCCGGCGTGCTGCGCAAGGTGCGCGGAGGTGCCACTGCGGATTCAGGAACGCAGTTCGAAAGCGACTTCCGCATCCGGGCCCGCCAGGACGCGGCCGCGAAGGAGCGGATGGCCCGTGCGGCGCTCGAGCTGATCGAACCCGGCATGACCGTGATGATCAACGACGGTTCGATGGCCGCAGTGCTCGGTTCAATGCTGCCGGAAAAGCGGCCGCTGACGGTCATCACCAACAACGCCGCCATTCTCGATGGTTTGCGGGATGAGCCCGGCATAACCCTATTGGGCCTCGGCGGCGTCTATTCGGCCAAGTTCAACGGCTTTTTCGGCGTCGTTACCGAAGCGGCGCTGTCGCAGTTGCGCGCGGATATCGCTTTCGTGTCGACCCCGGCCGTAGCGGACCTGAAGGCCTTTCACATGGACGACAACGTCGTTCGTTCCAAGCAAAAGATGATGGGTGCCGCGTCTCGGCGCTGCCTGCTCGTCAATCACACGCGTTTCGGACGCACCGCACTTCATACCCTCGCCGATCTGGATCGGTTCGACTGGATCATCACGGATGACCAGCCGGCCGGAGATGCGGCGAAGGAAATCGAGGCTGCGGGGCTCAAGCTGATGATCGCAAAGGACTGAGCGAATGGCTGCCCTCACCGGAAAATGGGTCGGTACGAGCTGGAAAATGAACAAGCTGCTGGCGGATGCCAGACGGTTTGCGGACGGGCTTGTCACGTCCGACGCGGATCGGGATCCCCGGATCCAGCGGTTTGTCATCCCTCCCTTCACCGCGGTGCGCGAAGTGAAGGCGATGCTCGCAGGCACATCGGTGAAGGTCGGCGCGCAGAACATGCACTGGGAAGATGCAGGCGCGTGGACGGGAGAAGTCTCGCCGCTCATGCTGACCGATTGCGGTCTCGACATTGTCGAACTTGGGCATTCCGAACGGCGCAGTTTTTTCGGTGAAACCGATGAGACCGTGGGCCTGAAGACCGAAGCGGCCGTGCGTCACGGGCTCGTTCCGTTGATCTGCATCGGTGAAACGCTGGCGGAAAAAGAGGCCGGACAGGCAAAGGCGGTGCTCGAGGCGCAGGTTCGCGCGGCTCTTGGCAATCTGTCCGATGGGCAGAAACAGGCCGAGATCCTGCTTGCCTATGAACCGGTCTGGGCAATCGGCGTCAATGGTGTGCCGGCAACGTCGGACTATGCCGACGCTCGCCAGGCGGAGATCATTGCCGTTGCCGAGGACGTTCTCAACCGGCGTATCCCCTGCCTCTATGGCGGGTCGGTCAATCCCGGAAACTGCGAAGAGCTCATTTCCTGTCCTCATGTGGACGGGCTGTTCATCGGGCGATCCGCCTGGGAAGTCGAGGGTTATCTCGACATTCTCGCCAGGTGCTCGTCGAAACTCGGAGAGGTTTGACATGAAACTTGCAATTGCGGGCGACAGTGCAGGCGAAGGCCTTGCGAAACTGCTGGCGGACTACCTGAAGGATCGTTTCGAGGTCGACGAGATCTCCAGAACGCCCGAAGGGCCGGATGCGTTTTATGCCAATCTGTCCGAGCGTGTTGCCAGCCAGGTGATCTCCGGTGCCTACGACCGGGCGATCCTGGTATGCGGAACCGGTATCGGAGTGTGCATTGCCGCCAACAAGGTGCCGGGCATTCGCGCCGCACTGACCCACGACACCTACTCCGCCGAGAGGGCAGCCCTTTCCAACAATGCCCAGATCATCACCATGGGCGCGCGTGTGGTTGGCCCCGAACTCGCCAAATCCATCGCCGACGCCTTCCTGAAGGAAACATTCGACGTCAACGGTCGTTCTGCTAGCAATGTTGACGCGATCAATGCCGTCGATTCGAAGTATCATGCGGTCTGATCGAAATTGCTGACCTGAGGAATGATGAGACCATGCTGAGACTTCCGAACGATACGGACGTGAATGCCGAAACGCTGCAAGCGTATCTGGCAAGACAGCATGGGGCGAGCGATACCGCCGCCGTTCTTCAGGCCATTGCGGATGCGACCGGCGTTCTGGCAGACAGGCTTGCCGCAGGCCGGTTGCCGGGGGACCCCGGCGAGGTCGTCGGCACCAATGAAAGTGGCGACAAGCAGAAGGCACTCGACGTCGGTGCCCATCTTCACATGGTCGAGGTGTTGCGGGCAGCGGGTGTCCGCCAGCTTCTTTCGGAAGAAGCCGAAGAGATTATTCTTCTCAATCCGGAAGGCACGCTCGACGTTGCCATCGACCCCATCGACGGGTCCGGCAGTATCGGAACAGGCGCTCCGCTCGGGACCCTGTTCTCGATCCTGCCGGCATCGGACCAGGGTTTTCTGTGCACAGGCAGATCCGTCATTGCGGCGGGATATGTTTCGTTTGGCCATTCCACAGACCTGGGGTTCAGCCTGGGCAACGGCCTTCACCTTGCAGTCTTCGACCGCGCTACGGGCGTGTTCCGCATGTTGCGGGAGAACCATCAGGTGCCCGCAAAATCAAGAACACTTGCCTTCAACGCTTCCAACGCCCGTCATTGGCCGGATGCGGTCCGGCGCTTTTCAGATGACGTTCTGAAAGGCAAGGAGGGGCGTCTTGGCGAAAACTACAACATGCGCTGGCTGGCCTCCGCGGTTGGCGAATTTCACCGGATCCTGCTTCAGGGCGGTTTGTTCTTTTATCCCGGCGACCGGCGGCCCGGCTATGAGAACGGGCGCCTGCGTCTGGTCTATGAAGCGGTCCCGATCGCGTTTCTGATCGAGCAGGGCGGCGGCAAGGCGACGGACGGGCAAACTCCTATCCTCGACCTGATGCCCGAGAGCCTGCACCAGAACATTCCGTTGATTTTCGGGTCACCCGAAAACGTCGACATGTTCATTACCTATTGCACGGACAACACCTAAGGAGCTTTTGATGGCCCGCATCACTTTGCGTCAGCTGCTGGATCACGCAGCTGACAACGGCTACGCTGTGCCTGCGTTCAACATTTCCAACATGGAACAGGGCATGGCTGTCATGCGCGCCGCGGCCGATTGCGATGCGCCGGTCATCCTGCAGGCAAGCAGGGGCGCACGGGCCTACGCCGGTGACAGGGTGCTTGCCTGCCTGATTGATGGTTTCGCCGAAACCTATCCCGATATTCCCGTCTGCATGCATCTGGACCACGGCAACAACCTGGCAACCTGCGTGACGGCTATCCAGCATGGCTTCACCTCCGTGATGATGGACGGGTCGCTGGAAGCGGATGGCAAGACGCCTGCCAACTATGCCTACAACGCGGGCATCACCCGGCAGGTCGTGGACATGGCTCATGCGGCCGGTGTTTCGGTGGAAGGCGAACTTGGCGTGCTCGGCTCGCTCGAAACCGGAATGGGGGATCAGGAAGACGGGCATGGCGCGACCGAAAAGCTGAGCGAAGACCAGCTCCTGACCGATCCGGCAGAGGCTGAACGCTTCGTTGCCGACACGGGTGTCGATGCGCTTGCCGTTGCCATGGGCACCAGCCACGGCGCCTACAAGTTCACGCGCAAGCCGGATGGCAGCGTTCTGGCAATGAACGTGATCGAGGCCATTCACGCCCGACTGCCGAACACGCACCTCGTCATGCACGGATCGTCTTCGGTGCCGGAAGATCTCCAGGAAATCATCAATTCCTACGGCGGTGATATTCGCCCGACCTGGGGCGTTCCGGTCGAGGAAATACAGCGTGGCATCAAGAGCGGTGTGCGCAAGGTGAACATCGACACCGACAACCGCTTGGCAATGACGGCAGCCGTACGCAAGGCCCTGACGAACGATCCCTCCGAATTCGATCCACGCAAATACCTGAAGCCAGCCATGGAGTTGATGGCGCAGGTGTGCCGCGACCGTTTCGAGGCTTTCGGAACAGCCGGAAACGCCAGCCGCATTCGCCCGCTGCCGCTGGAAGCGATGGCACAGCGCTACAACTGAACATCACGCGTTATTGGCCTGGCCAAACTAGGTTTTTCGAATGATATCAACGAGTTACGTCAGTTCTGCGCGGAGCCAGGCGATCAACTGGTCGACGGCATTGTGCCGCGACTGTTTGGTGCCTCGGTAAACCGAGATTTCGCTTGGTCTCTTCAGGGCAACATCACAGATGGAGCGCAACTTGCCTTCGTCGACCAGGCCGTCCACCGTGCGCTTCCAGCCGAGGGCAACACCCTGACCGGCAACGGCGGCCTGAAGAACAAGCGGGTAACTGTCGAAATAGATGACCTTCTTGTGGGCGGATCGCGGAACGCCGACAGCTTCGAACCAGTCCGGCCAGTCGAACCAGTCCTGTGGCACCACACGGTGCGACAGGAGCGGCAAGGTGGAGACCTCTTGCGGTGTCAGCGGCAACGAAACGTCTTTCAAGAGCGCCGGAGCGCAGACCGGGAAGATCTCGTCGGACGCCGTGAACACCAACCGTGCCGCTCCGGCCGCCCGCCCGGTGGTCTGAAGGGCGACGTCAAATGGTTCGCGAGCTTCCGTTAGGGGTTCCAACGCGCTGACCAGTTGAAGCTGGATTTCAGGATGTGCCGCATGGAAACCCGAGAGACGCGGCATCAGCCAGTAGAAGGCTTCGCATAGCTGGCATCGCAGGACGATGGTATCTGGATCGCCTGTCCCGCGAATGGCGGCAACTTCCGTGCGGATTGCCCTGAGTGCTTCTCCGACAACCTGGCCCAGGCGTTTTCCTTCCTCGGTCAGGAACACCGCGCGGTTGCGCCGCTCGAACAGGCGGACACCCAGTTCCTCTTCAAGCTGACCAATTTGCCGGCTGATGGCCGTCTGGGTCAGGCCGAGTTCATCGGCCGCGCGTGTGAAACTTTCATATCGCGCAGCGGCCTCGAACGGTTTCAGGCGGGCCAGTGAGAGGTCGTCCTTATGCATGCGTTTCAGTCATGTATTTCTCGAAATTTCTCATTTTTACAACGGTAGGCAACATGTTTCCATGCTGAAATGATATCTTTATTTCTGCCGAAACAACAAGCTGGATCGCTCCTTGCCGGGATCATTTCGATTACCGGAGCAGTGCTGTTGCTGTCCTTGTCCGATGCCTTGGTCAAACTGAACAGTGGCGGTATCGCGCTCGGGCAGTTGCTTCTGGTCCGCTCTCTCGTTGCAGCCATTCTGCTTGGGCTGGCATTCGCGTACACCGGGCGCCCATCGAAGCCCCTTCTTGCTGCAAACGCCTGGGTCTGGACGCGCAGCGTTTGCCTTGCGCTGATGTGGGGCTGTTACTACGCCGCATTGCCGCTGATGCCGCTGTCACTTGCGGCAGCCTGCTATTACACCGCTCCCCTGTGGATGACCATTCTGACATCTGTCTTTCTGGGAAGGCCTGTCGGTGCAAAAGGCACGGTTTCAATTGTCCTTGGGATGGCGGGAGTTGTCATGCTCCTGCGGCCGGGAATTGATGACATGTCTGCGGCAGTGGTCTTGCCCTTGCTGGCAGGCTTCTTTTATGCGCTTGCGGCAGTCGTCACGTCGGCCAGGTGCCGGAAGGAGGCTCCGCTGGCAATGGCGTTCAACCTGAACCTGGTGCTTGCCTTGGCGGGTGGTGTCTATGTGCTGGGGCTTCATCTCTTTTCCGTCCCTGCCGGGGCAGGGTTCCTGCTGAGCGCCTGGCCAGCTCTTTCAGCTGCTGCCTGGGGTCTTCTGATCCTGCTGGGTCTGCTGCTTGCCTTCATTACGGTGGCCGTTGCATTTGCCTATCAGTTGGCACCAGCACCTCTGATCGGGCTTTTCGACAATGGTTATCTCGGTTTCGCGGTGGTTTGGGGTGTCGTCTTCTTCGCGGATATGCCAGACAGGGCAGACTTGGCCGGCATACTCCTCATCGGGTGTGCCGCGTTCCTCGCCTCACTGCCTCTTGCCGCAACCCGCCGCTGCCTGACCCCAAGGGAGAGTTGAACGTGTCTCTGGAAACCTGGCTTGCCTACACACTCGCTTGTGTCGTTCTGACCATCATTCCGGGACCGAGTGTCATGCTGGTTGTCGGGCAAACCTTGATGCGCGGCAAAACCGCTGCTGTGATGTGCATACTCGGCGACGTTGTCGGAAGTATCGTTTTGACAGGCCTTTCCTTCGCAGGTGTCGGCGCCATTCTGGCCGCGTCCACGGTGCTGTTCCAGATCGTGAAATGGACAGGCGTCGTCTATCTCGCCTGGCTGGGGTACAGCCAGATCAGGGAGGCACATCGCGACAGCGTTTCCCTTGAACCGGGCGTACGCACCGGGTCCGCGTGGGGCAGCTTCTGGGCAGGTACCCTGACGGCTATCTTCAATCCCAAGGCGATCGTCTTTTACATGGCCTTCCTCGCCCAGTTCATCGACCCGGCCGCGGACATGACGGTTCAACTCGTTGTGCTGACGCTGACCTCGAGCGTTGTCGTCATGGTGCTTCTGGCGGGCTATGCGTTGATCGCCGCGCGTGCGCGCAAACTTTTTCAGACACGCCTCGCCCGGCGCCGCATGGGCTATGCCGGGGGCGGGTTCATGATTGGTGGAAGTGCCTTGATGGCGGTAACGCGCTGAAGCAGCACCGTCCGCCGGAACGGTCAGTCGTCCCGGGCTTCGGCTTCACGGCGTTCAAACGACACCAGCGAACCGTCCGGCAGAACCTGGTGAATGTCGATGGGCGCGCCTGTCTCGTCCAGCTCCACGAGGCCGATCCCCGACGCGTTCAGGATCCGGCGGCCATGTGGCGTTCCAACGGGTTTGCGCGGAATGACACGCATACCACGGCGCTTGGTGAACCAGTTCAGCGGCGAACGGGGTGAAAAAGCCCATCGGTTGCCGCGATCCAGGATCTTGATCAGCTTGTCCGGCCATTTGTTCTTTATCCCGCTGCTGCAGATCTGCCAGATCTTCGGACCGTCGTCGGTCGCACCGGACAGGCTCGGTGCGGTCTGGCGCAGTTCGACATCATAGACGAACGAGTAGTGCACATCGCCGGAGAGGATGACGAAGTGCTGGGGGGTGCCGCGGTGACCGAACACATTCAGGATCGCACTGGCGGTTCCCGAATGCGCCATCCAGTATTCCGCGTCGACAGTCAGCGGCTTGCCGGCCAGCGTGAACATCTTCTGCACCGTTTCGATCAGCTTGACGCCGAAGATCGGGGCAGCGGACACAAGCAGAACGGCGTCCTTGCCTTTCAGGTGGGTCTGAAGGTCGGTGGCCGCTTCCCAGTCCAGAAGGCCAGACGGATTATGCGCATTGCGTTCTGACCGCCAGCGCCGCGTACGCGTGTCCAGAACGATCAACGGCGGGGACGTCTGCCACTGGTAGTCCCACTCCTCGTACTCCAGCAGCGTGGTGATCGCGGTCTCATGCGCCTCGGAACCGGGATCGGCAAGGGCGGCCTGCACGGGCGGAAGAATGTCCGGACCGATCGTGCGTGCCCGGTTTCCCCAGGCCTGGTTCAGAGCATAAGCGACCAACGCATTGCCGATAACCCGGCGCGACAAGGGATGGCTGTAAGCGGCCTGCTCCCACGCAAGCGACAGGTTCCAGTCGTCGGTGATGTCGTGATCATCAAAAATCATCGCCGTCGGAAGATGCGCCATGACCCGTCTGCAGGCAGGCAGATCAGCCCGGAAATCCTTTAGCGTTACCGTCTCTTCTGCGTACATCTCCGCGTCCTTGGCCTCCAGGCCTTCCGGCGCTTTCAGCTCCGGCATGCCTTGCCAGGACGCCGGCGACCAGACCAACAGATACATGGCCAGCATTTCGCCAAGTGTGACGAGGTGGTTGCGGGCGTGCTGGGTTGTGAAAACCGGTTTTTCGGTGCCTCCGAACAGGACGTCGAACACGGTCTTGTTCTTGTAGACCCGGGGCAGAAGCGTGTCGCGGTGATAGAGCAGGTTGCCGACATTCCGCAGTTCGTTGCCCGACGCCGGCAGGTCAGGCTCAACGCCGTCCAGCGGTTCGTCCGGCAGGCCCAGTTTTTCGACAAGCAGGCTGATTGCCTGCAACATCGGTCCGGCAACGTCGTCGGCATAAACCTGGTCACCGCTCATCACGAGCAGCGATGGCAAGGCGGGACTGCTGGCTGTGGTTTCGCCCTCAGGGCCGAGGGCCTGCCTCAGGACAAGGTCGGCTCCGGCAAGGCCGTCAGGGGTTCGCGCATGCGGCTTGCGGCAGGACCCGTGAAACAGGGAGGTGATACGGTCCGGCACCTTGAAACAGGGCAGGTCACGTCCCGGATAGCAGAGATCGGGCGCCCACACCTTGTGATCCTGCCACGCTGTCCCTGCTTCACCAGTCGGCTTGACGCTCAGGCGATAGGAAATCAGGACATCGATCGGCAGCGAAGTGCCCAGTTCGATATCGACGAGATGATAATAGAGGCTCTCTCCGGCCTTCAGAATCTGCCAGTCCTGGTCACCGGTTTCATATGTCTGGTTGAGGTCCGGCTGTGCTTCGGGGAAAAACTCAAATCGAACATCGCAATGTCGGGATGTGGCGAGCCAGACGCTAACGTTGTTCGCCGTGACATGGCGCAGGATCGGTCCCGCCAGGACTATCGGGAGACCGGCTCCAACTGTCATTCTGAACTCCTCATCCGTCTGCCAAACACACACGGTGTGAGTGCTCAACTGTCTTCGTCATTCTGATCTTGTCGACGTAGACATATGAACTGCAGCGCCTGCATCCAAGTGCCTGCAGAAGACGGATTGCCCCGCGACATTGTTCGCGGGGTTGAGAGTTTCAGGAAACCGGAAGAAGAAATGCTCCCGAATGGGCAGGCTTCAGCCTTTCACGCCCGAGGAGATCATGACGGCTTCCGTCACCTTCTTCTGGAAGATCAGATAGGCAACGGCGACGGGCATGGCACCCAGAAGCGCGACGGACATCAGACGGGCGTAATAGACGCCAAAGGCATCGTTCACCTGGGTGATCCCGACCGGGATCGTCATCTGGTTCTCCGTTGTGATGACGAGGAAAGGCCAGAGAAACTGGTTCCAGGCCATGATGAAGGTGATGATTGCCAGAGCGGTCGTGATGCCCCAGTTGAGCGGCAGGTAGATCCTGAACAGCAGCGTATAGTCACCGCCGCCATCCAGGACGACGGCCTCGCGCATTTCCTTCGGTACGGCGTCAAAGAACTGCTTGTAGACGATGATCACCACCGGAACGATGAGCTGCGGCAGGATGATGCCGGCCCAGGTGTTTATCAGGCCCATGTCGTTCATCAGGATGAACTGCGTCACCACAAGCGCCTGCGAGGGCACCATGAAACTGGCGAGCACCACGCCATAAAGCAGCCTCCGGCCGGGAAACCGCATCTGGGAAATGGCATAGGCGCACATCATGCCGGAGACAATGACAACCAGAGTGATGATCACGGATGTGCCGATGGAGTTCCAGTACCAGTTGAGCAGCTTGGTATCGAACAGAACGTCGATGTAGGAGGTCAGGTTGAACTCGTCGGGAATGACACCCGCGCCTTCGCTGACGACCCTTTCCTCGGTGCGGATCGAGGTGATGAACGCCCAGTAGAGAGGGAAGATCCAGATGGCCGCCGCCAAGAGGCTGCCGATGCCCAGAACCCAGTTTTCCAGTTTGCGGGTCTTCATTGCTTGTTCCCTCCCGCACGCAGCAACTGAAACTGCAGCACCGACACGACCACGATCAGCACAAACAGAACAAGGGCGATGGCAGAGGCATAGCCGCCGTGGTTCAACTGGAAGGCTTCCCGGTAGACCATCAGAAGCAGAACGTAGGACGAATTGAACGGCCCACCGGACGACAACAGGTAGATCTGGTCGAAAATCTTGAGCTGCAGGATCAGCTGAAGGGTTAGGACAAGAGCGGTTACCGGCCAGAGCAGGGGCCAGGTGACCTTGGTGAACAGTTGCCAGCGTGTCGCCCCGTCCAGTGCCGCTGCTTCATAATAATCGCTGGAGATGTTTCGAAGGCCCGCGATGAACAGAAGCACGTTGAAGCCATTGGTCCACCAGATGGTCACCGTGGCGACTGTCGGCATGACCCAATAGGGGTTCTTGAAGACAGGTACCGGTTTGCCGGTAAAAAATGCGAACACCGGCTGCAGCACGCCAAACTGGAAGTCCAGCATCCAGGCCCAGATTTGCGTCACCACCGACACGGGCAGAATGTAGGGAAGAAAGAAAAGCGCGAGGATCAGCGCCTGAAGCGGCCCCTTGAGGCGCGTGATCATCATTGCAATGGCAAGGGCCAGTGCGGTCGTTGGAACGACGGTCAGGAGAACGAAATAACCGTTGTTCTTCAGAGATGTATAGAAGAGGTTGTCGGTAAGCAGCCGTTTGAAATTGGCAAGGCCGACCCATTCCCCCGGACCGATCAAAGGCGCGTTGGTAAAGCTCAGCTCGATCATCCGGATCGTCGGATAGAGAAAGACCAGCACGAAGGTCAGGACAAAGGGCGCGATGAGCGTCATGGCGACCGCCACTTCCCTGCGCCGGTTGGTAATCATGGCCACTTGAGTAATCGTCCTTTTCTCGCCGTAGGAGACGCCAGCCGCATACGGTGTGCGTGCGGCAGGCGTCCCGGGCAAAGCCTTCGTCTATTGAAGCTTCGACTGAAGCTCGTCTTTCATCTGCTGTGCTGCCTGTGCAGGCTCCAGATAGCCATGCATGGCGGGCGAGATGATGTTGATGGCTGCATCATAGACAGGCGAGGCCACCCCTGCGATCGGCGACCTTGGGTCGTAGGCCGCGGTTTCGGCGAGTGACGAATAGGTGGCGTTGGGTTCCATTTTCCCGAATTCATCGCTGGTCGCGACAGGCTTGTAGGCTGGAATATGTCCTGCCCCGGCCCAGGAGATCGAGTTCTTCTCCATCCAGCCGATTGCGGTCATCACCGCCGCGCGTTTTTCCGGGCTCATTTCCGTTCCCTGAGGAATGGCGAAGGCGTGGGAGTCCGCCCAGGTGGCCGTGGTTCCAAGCAGCGTCGGAATTTGTACCGCACCCCAGTCGAACCCGAGCGTTCCCTTTTCCGCCATGTCGACCATGGTCGGCACTTCCCAGACGCCGTTCATGTGAAAAGCGGCCTTGCCGGACGTGAACAACGCAACGGAGGCTTCGTATTCGGCCTGCTCCGGCTGCCAGCCCTGCTTGTGCCAGTTGGTCATGATCTCGATGGCATTGGCGGCCTTGTCCAGATTGTCGCCTGCCAGAACCTCGCCATCGGTGATCAGCTCGCCGCCTTGCTGCTTGAGCAGGGTGAAGAAGACCCGATAGGTGCCGCCGTCGTCACCCGTTGCGTAGGAAACGGGCGCTTCGGAGCCGTTTTCCTTGGCAAGCGCAAGCGCTTCCTCGAAATCGGCGAGGCTTTCAATGCCGGTCAGGTTTCCCTGGTCATCGAGGAAGCGGGATCCTTCGAAATAACTCTTGTTTACGTAGAGCACGATCGCGTGGATATCGAACGGCACTGCGTGGAGCTTGCCGTCCGCATCGCTCGCGGCGGCAATGGCCGCCGGGAAGAAGTCATCCTTGCTGAGACCGGCAGCGGCAAGATCGTCATCACTGATCACGTCCAGCACATTTTCCTCAAGCCCGAGCGGCATGCGCGACAGGTGATAGGTCATCACGTCCGGGCCCTGGCCAACGGCAACGGAAGTGCGCACCTTGGTGTAGAAGGGCACGCCCCATTCCAGAGTGGTTCCGTTGATCTTGATGTCCGGATGCTCTTCGTTGAAGCGTGCGATCAACGCTTTCATGCGAACGCCGTCCCCACCGCTCAGAAAGTCCCACCAGGTGATGTCCTGCTGGGCAAATGCCGGCAGGCTGGCAAGGCTCATCACCCCCGCTGCCAGAAGTGTCTTAAGGTATTTCATCGACTCTTCCTCCCGTATGAAAAACCGGCATTTCCCATCAAGGCCGGTTCAAAGGTACCAGGCAGACAGAAGGTCTACCGAATACGCTGGTCCTGCTCGTTGAAGACCAGAACCTGTTCCGGTGAGCAGGTGAGCTTGATTGCCTCACCGCCCCCGGCATGGCGGCTGCCGCGCCATTCAACGACGATCTCGCGGCCGTCCGGCATATGCGTGTGCAGGTAGGAAACACCTCCCAGGTCCTCCGCCATTTCCACGGTCACGGGAATGCCCGTGTCCGCGCTGGTCAGGTGTTCCGGACGCAGTCCGACGGTGACCCGGCTGTCGGCCGAAAGATCACCGGAAACTTTCGCCAGCAGGACTGCGTCCGTTCCGTTGATGGCAATGCGCAGGCAATCGCCTTCCCGGCCGAGCACTGTTGCCGGCAGAAAGTTCATGGCCGGCGATCCGATGAAACCGGCGACGAATTTGTTGTCGGGGTCGTCGTAGAGATCAAGCGGCTTTCCGGCCTGCTGCACGACGCCCTGTTTTAGGACGAAGATCCGGTCTGCCAGTGTCATGGCCTCCACCTGATCGTGGGTGACATAGATCATCGTCGCGCCGATCTGCTTGTGCAGCCGGGCAAGTTCCAGCCGCATCTGGACACGCAATTCCGCATCCAGGTTCGAAAGAGGCTCATCGAACAAAAACACCTTGGGCTGGCGCACGATCGCCCGTCCGATCGCAACCCGCTGACGCTGGCCGCCGGACAGTTGAGACGGTTTCTTCTGCAGCTGTTCCTCAAGCTGGAGGATGCGGGCCGCTTCCACCACCTTGTTGTGCACGTCCTGTTTCGGTGCCCGCTTCAGACGCATGGAAAAGGCCATGTTCTCGAAGACGGAAAGATGCGGATAAAGTGCATAGGACTGGAAGACCATGGCAACGCCGCGTTTGGCCGGTTCCTGCAAGGTCACATCGGTGCCTTCGATCGAGATCTTGCCGCCGCTTGTGTCCTCGAGGCCTGCGATCATCCTCAGCAATGTCGATTTTCCGCAACCGGAAGGACCGACAAAGACCGCGAATTCACCCGTCGGAATGTCCATGCTGACATCATGGATCACCCCGACCGGGCCGAAGACCTTGCGTATGTTGCGAAGCTGAACCCCCATTGCATGGATCCCCTCAGCCGACGCTCAACCGCAGGACATGATAGGAAAGCGGCGCAAGCTTACCCTTGAGCTGACCATCCTCCACGCCAACGCCTGTCCCCTTGCCGGGAACCACGTTGTCCGGCTTGTCCGGACCGTTGGTGTCATTGAGGCCGTAGCCTTCCATGGACAGATGTTCGGCCAGGGACGGCGAGCCGAAACCCGTCAAGGACACGTCGAGATCGGCCGTTTCGGTCAGATGCCGGTTCAGGACGAAAAGCGTCAGCGTTCCTGCAGCCTTGTCGTGTACCCCGGCAACGTCGAGGTAGCAGACGTCGTCGGCAACGGAACAGTCGTAGGTCGGTGCATCCACGGCAACGTTCAGTGCATCACCGCGGCCGTAAAGAGACGCGAACTGATAGGGGTAGTAGATGGTCTGACGCCAGGCGGGCCCGCCTTTTTCCGCCCGGATCGGGGCGATTACGTTGACCAGCTGGGCAATGCAGGCAATACGCACACGGTCGGAGCGGCGGATGAACTCGTTGAGCAGGCCGGCGACGAAGAGGGCGTCCTCGAAGTTGTAGTTCTCTTCAAGCAGCGGGGGGGCTTCCGGCCAGTCCCATTCCTTAATGCGGCGGCTGTCGTCCTCGCGGATGTGGTACCACACGTTCCACTCGTCGAAACAGATATGGACGTCGTTCTTCGCACGCTTCTTGGACTTCACGTAATCGATGACACCGCCAATGGTCTGGATGTAGCGGCCGGTTTCCTCGATCTTGCCGAAGTAGTTGAGCGTGTCCTTGCTCTTGTTGCCGAAATACTTGTGCAGCGAGATGTAGTCGACGTTCTCGTAGCACTCTTCCAGGACTTCGCGTTCCCATTCGGGATAGGTGGGCATGCGGTCGTTTGAACTGCCGCAGACGACTGCCTCGATCGTCGGGTCGAAGCCTTTGAACGCCTTGGCCGTCTCGTTGGCCAGCCGGCCGTATTCCGTGGCGACCTTGTGGCCGATCTGCCACGGGCCGTCCATTTCGTTGCCGAGGCACCACATCTTGACCCCGTAAGGATCCTCGCGGCCATTGGAACGGCGCAGGTCGGACCATTGGGTGCCACCGGGAAAATTCACATATTCCAGGAAGTTGCGTGCCTCTTCCAGACCACGCGAACCCAGGTTGACGGCCAGCATCATCTCGATGCCTGCCTGTTCCGCCCAGATTGCGAAATCGTCGATGCCGACCTGGTTGGTTTCCTTGCTGCGCCAGGCAAGATCGAGGCGGACGGGGCGCTTGTCCTTCGGGCCGATGCCATCTTCCCAGTTGTAGGCGGAAACGAAGTTGCCGCCCGGGTAACGAATGGCCGGGATCCTGAGGTCCTGTACGAATTTCAGCACGTCTTTTCGAAAGCCGTTGGCATCGGCCTGCGGATGGTCAGGTTCATAAATGCCGGAATAGATCGCCCGTCCCATGTGTTCAATGAATGCGGAATAAAGCCGCTCATCGATGGAACTGATCCGGAAATCCCGATGCACGGTGACGCGTGCCTTCATTCGCATTCTCCCAGAAATATATATCGAATAAATCGATATGAATCTTTATTTCTGATAAGAATGCGAGCTTGGCGAAAATTGTCAACTGGACAATGTTGTTGCGGCGCAACCAGAAGTGAATGTCCCCACGTCTTTTCAAGTGCAGTTTCGGTCAATTGCGGGTGTGCAGCCGCAAAATAATGTCCTGATCGTAATTGCCGAAACCGCGGCCGAAGACGTTGATTCCGCCCGGGTGCCGTCCTTCGGCCTTTACCTCGATCTTCAATCGAACCGACCGGTGTTCGTCGAGCTGGAGGTCTTCTGTCTTGATATCGGAGATCTTGTGACCGTCCACGAAGGTGCCGTTCCTCCCCACGCTCCAGGTCTTCAGCATGCCGTATTGCGAACCGGAAAGCTTCCACCAGTCGGGTGTGTAGGCCCCGCGCTTGTCGCCGAAATCACCCGGCGACGTCCAGACGCCGATCTCCTTGCCGTTGATCGACAGGACGATGTCGGAGGGCCAGTTGCTCATGGTGCCCGGCACCTCGGAACTCACCTCCATCACCACGTCCAGACCGTCGATCTGCTTGCCCGTCAGCTTGGCATTGTTGGGGAACTGATATTCGACGAAGCCACTGGTAAACCACAACAAAGCCGTTTTCATCCGCTCCGGGTCCATGAAGGTCTCCGGCACATCGAGAAGGCCGATGATCCCTTCTGTCGAGCAGATGCCGCAAGGAGCTGTGACGAGGCTGTTGGTGTAAAGGCCGAGCGGCATCGATACTTCGATCTGGTTCGGCTCGATGCGTTCTTCCGACGAGCGGAAGGCCAGGATGATCTCATCGTAGATGGCGAAGGTCGTCTTCTGGCTGCCCTTTTTTGCCCGCTGCACTTCCGTTCGCACCAGGCCAGCTTCTTCCAGAACCTGGATGTGGGTGGAGACGGAGGATTGCGGCATGCCGGAAGCTTCCGAAAGCGCGTTGATGTTCATCCCGGGTGTCCGTACCAGCTCCTGCAACAGGTGCAGGCGAGGCTGGGAAGCGATCGCCTTCATGGCGATCTTGTCCTTGACGGGATCGACGATCAGAAAATTTGCGCGCATGGGTTGTTCCCGGCTGTAAATCTGGAACAGCTATTTGTATCGCTTTTTTCGATAATTACAATTGCTGTTTCACTGCGCCGGTTCTCAATGTCGATTTGAACCATACGGCAGACAGAGTGCAGTTCACGGACAACAGGTCTTCAGCCGAGAGGCAGTGTTCTTGCAAACTCAGGAATCCAGCCGCAGCTGGGTGAGGGCGCGCTTGATTTCGTTGCCGAGCAACCGTTCGGGCGGCGAGATGCCGGAAGAGGCGGACATGACGACACCAATGCGCAGGTTGGACAGGATGTCATGCATCAAGGGCACGAAGCGGAGAATGCCCTGATCGATTTCGTCGATGAAACCGATCTTGGTGTAAAGGCCGAGGCCTCGGCCGGCCAGGATCATCTGTTTTGCCACGTGCAAGGTGTCGGTAAAGCAGTTGGTCGAGAGGGCGGAGGACATGCCCGAGATTGCCTGGTCGATGATCGAATTGCGACCGCGCGCATCCACGGTGCGCACCATTTTCTGGCCGGTGAGTTCCTCTATGGCAAGGTTTGTTCGGCCCGCGAAGGGATGGTCGGATCGCATGATGATGCCGATCGGCGCGGTCTTGTCGGAAATAACCCGAACGTTTGGATGCAGATCGAAGGTGAAGGTAATGCCGATATCTGCGATCCCGCCCGCGACAGCGGTAATGATCTCGTCCGGCTGTGCGGTGGTGATCGAATAGGTGACCTGCGGATAGATCCGGTTGAAGTCGAGCAGGATACGGGGCAACAGGCCGTAGGTTACGGAATCGATGGCGGCAATGTTGAGGTGTCCGGACCGAAGGTCGCGGATATCGTCCAGCATGGTGCGGGTGCGTTCATAATCCTGCAGCGTCTTGCGGCAGTGTTCCAGGACGATGGCCCCCGCATCGGTCAGCGTCACGCCTTCAGGGGTGCGCTCGAACAGGCGAACACCCATCTCGTTCTCGGTGCTGATGATCTTCCGGTTCACCGTGGTGGAAGACACGTTCAAAACCGCAGATGCCTTGCGGATGGAGCCCTGGCGGGCGACTTCGTCGAAATAACGCAGAAAATTCGAATGCACGATGTCCCCCCGGACAGAGTGGCAAACAGTGCATCACAAAGTGCGGTGCATTTTATGCATCACCGTTAGCATGTTTTTGCACTTTTTGCACCGTGCATCTTCCCGTTAGAGTTCACTGTGAAGTCGGCAAGGGGAACAGTCGGCCACAAACCGCCCAATCTCAAATGAGGGGGACCAACAGTATGTCATACCTATTCTCGAATGGATTGAACCGCCGCTCGATGCTCAAGACCATGGCCGCGGGCGCTGGTCTGGCAGGCGCCGGAACACTTGTGAATATCGTCCCAGGCTTTGCTCAGGACACCTTCAAGGTTTCCATGCAGCTCGGCTGGCTGGCCGGTAACGGCAACCTGGGAGAAATCGCGGCCGACAAGCTGGGCTATTTTGCGGAAGAAGGTCTTGAATTCGAAATCGTGCCGGGGGGGCCGAATGTCGATGGTGTGGCGTCCGTCGCTTCCGGGCGGTCCAATCTCGGCCAGGTGTCTTCCAGCCCCTCTCTCATGCTGGCGCGCTCGGCGGGCATTCCGGTGAAATGTATTGCCGCCGGTTACCAGCAGCATCCCTACACGTATTTCTCGCTCAAGAAGAACCCGATCAAGACACCGCAGGACATGATCGGCAAGACCATCGGCACTCAGGCGACCGGACGGATCCTGTTCCGCGCGCTTCTGGCCAAGAACGGCATATCCGAGGATCAGGTTGAACTGAAGGTCATCGGCAGTGACATGGCGCCGCTGCTGACGGGGCAGGTCGATGCGATTACCGGCTGGAAGACAAACGTCAACGCGCTTTCGATCCTAGGGGACCAGCGTGTCGACATGTCCCTGTGGGATGCCGGCATCCAGCTTTATGCCAACCCCTTCTACACCACGGACACTGTGCTGAACGAGCATGGCGACAAGGTGCAGGCCATGATCCGCGCCATCTCGCGCGGCTGGGGCTGGGTTCGTGAGAACCAGGAAGAAGCCGTCAACTATCTGGTCGAGCGCCTGCCGAACCTGGACAGGGAAAGCGAACTGAAGGCGGTGCCGCTGGTGGTCGGATATTCCTTCAACGAAAAGACCGCCGAAAACGGCTGGGGCACCATGACCCGCGAAAACTGGCAGGCCCAGATCGAGACTTACGAAAATCTCGAGCAATTCGCGAACGGGGCGCCCGCCGTCGACGATGTGATGACACTGTCGGTCCTGGAGAGCACCGCAGACAGCCGCCCGAAGGTCGGTTAAGGCCATGGAAGCGGTATTGGAAAATCTGGACGCAGGCACATTGGTGCCTGCAGCCAGCCTGCGCAATGCCTGGGTCAAGTTCGGTCAGTTCACCGCGATCCAGGACATCAGCCTGGAGATCGAGGCGGGAGCCTTCTATTCCATCCTTGGTCCGTCGGGGTGTGGCAAGTCGACCTTGCTCAGGCTGGTGTCTGATCTCATCCCGCCTGCATCCGGGGACGTGTCGATCTTCGGCAAGACGACCGAGGCTGCCCGCCTGGCACGGGAATTTGCCTTCGTGTTTCAGGACGCGACACTGCTGCCCTGGCGCACGGCCTTGGAGAACGTCCAGCTTCCCCTGGAAATGGGGCAGAGCCGCGGGATCCAGATCCCCGTCAGCGACAAGTCGCCGATGGAGTTGCTTGAGCTGGTCGGGCTCAAGGGCCGCGAACACGCACTGCCGCACGAGCTTTCCGGAGGCATGCGCCAGCGTGTGGCGATTGCCCGTGCACTGGTCTGCAAGCCGAAGCTGTTGCTGATGGACGAGCCCTTCGGTGCGCTCGACGAGATGACCCGCGACCACCTGAACCTTCAGCTCATGAAGGTCTGGGAGGAAACCGGCGTGACGATCCTGTTCGTAACCCACTCGATCCCGGAAGCGGTCTTTCTGGGGCAGAAGGTGCTGATGCTCAAGGCGCATCCGGGCCGCCTGCACGAGATCGTCGATATCGATCTGCCATATCCGCGCACCACCGAGTTGCGGGATACGGCGGAATTCACCCGATACTCCGCGCATTTGCGCAAACTTCTGGAGGCGTGCTGATGACTGCCGTCGACGAAACGATGGGCATGCCGGTGGATGATGACGCTGCCGAAAAGGCCATGGCGCGCAGGGCACGGCTGACTGCTGTCGCGACCCCGGTGCTGACTGCGGTCGGCCTGATCGCCACCTGGGAAATCGGCGTCCGGGCCTTTGGAGTGCCGAGCTACATCGCCCCGGCTCCGAGCGAAGTCGCGACAACGCTGGTGACCGAATTTCCGCAGTTGATGCGGAACTTCTGGCCGACACTGTTCGAAAGCGTGCTCGGCTTTGTCGTCGGCAACGTGGCTGCAGTGCTGATCGCGATCGCCTTCGTGCACAGTCGGATGGTGGAGCGGGCGTTCTTCCCGATCGCGGTGTTCATCAACACCATTCCGATCCTGGCCATTGCCCCGATCCTGGTTCTGATCTTCGGAGCTGGACTGACCGCAAAGGTCGTCATCGCTGCCCTGATCTGTTTCTTCCCGACACTGGTCAATATGGTACGCGGCCTGCAGTCCGTCAGCCCTCAGGCACTTGAGTTGGCACGGATCCTGTCCGCCTCCAAGTCGGAAGTGTTCTGGAAGATCCGCCTGCCGTCTTCGCTGCCGTTCCTGTTTTCGGCACTGAAGATCGCGGCCACCACCTGTGTCATCGGCGCAATCGTCGGGGAATGGGTTGGCGCGGATGTCGGGCTGGGTGCGTTGATCATCGATGCAACCTTCAATTTCCGCTCCGCCTTGCTCTACGCGACAGTCTTCCTGTCGTCGGGCCTGTCGGTGCTGATGTTTGCCGCCGTTTCCATTGCCGAACGCATGATCGTGCGGTGGTGAAGCGGATCTGAACCAAACGAAAATCTGAACTGAAACCGGGCCGTCGCTTGGCGGCCCAACGGGAGGAGTGCGCCGAAATGAGCACCAACACAACGCAGATTTCCTTGACCCGCAATGAGCAGGTTCCGGTCGTCGCAGACTGCGACGTGGTTGTCATCGGCGGTGGCCCCGCCGGCCTGAGTGCCGCCGTATCGGCCGCCAGAAACGGCTGCTCGGTGACCCTGCTCGAGCGTTACCATCACCTTGGCGGCATGGCCTCCGGCGGAATGGTTCTGGTGCTCGACGACATGGTCAACGAGGGCAATGAAATCGTCACGACGGGCATCGTCAACGAATTCGTCGACCGGATGTCGGCTCAGGATGGCGCAGTTTTTCCGCCGCCGGAAGATTGCCTGACCAACTGGGAAATGTGGAAGAAGTGGTCCCGTTGGGGCTGCATCGATTTTCACAAGACCGGCATGCCTCAGCCGATCATTCACGCAGTTGCCTTCGATCCTGATTGCTGGAAACGGGTGAGCCTCGACCTGGCTCGTGAGGCAGGTGTCAATTTGCGCCTGCATTCGTGGTTTTCCGAAGCAATGGTTGAAGACGGCCGTGTGACCGGCGTGATCTGCCAGACCAAGCTTGGCCGTCAGGCGATCAAGGCGAAGATGGTGATCGATGCCAGCGGCGATCTGGATGTCGCATCCTCTGCAGGGGCGTCTTTCCAGACCGGACAGTACATCGTCACGACCGTGTTTCGCCTGTGCGACGTCGACACGGACAAGGCAGAAGCCTTCGAGTTCGAAAATCCGGAAGAATACAAGGCCCTGGACCGTCAGGTGCGCCGGGTGATCGGTGGCGCCTGGGGCATGTGGTGGCTGAAGACGCCGCTGCCGGGCATCGTCTGGTGCAACTGCCCGCACATGCCGGGTTATGACGGGCTGTCGCCGGAACACATGCTGGCGGCGGAAGTCGAAGGCCGCGAGCGCATGATGAAGTTGCTCGCCTTCGTGCGCGCCAATCTGCCCGGTTTCGAAAACGCCAAGATGCTGGGTGCCGCGGAACAACTCGGCATTCGCCAGACCCGTTTGTTGCAGGGCGAATATGTGGTCACCCGCGATGACGTGCGCTCCCGCCGTCATTTCTCCGACAGCGTTTGCCGGGGCAGGGACTACTACACGCCTTACAGGGCCCTGCTGCCCAAGGGCATCGACAACATGATCGTTGCCGGTCGCCACTACTCGGTTGAAAGCGAAGCCCAGAAGCTTTCGCGGGAAATTCCGCCGTGCATGGCGCAGGGCGAAGCGGCCGGCGTCGCCGTTTCAGTCGCTCTGGAACAGAACTGTGCACTGCGCGACGCCGACGTTGCCACGATCCAGAAACGCATGCGTGCCCAGGGCGCCGACCCCGGCGACATCCCATCAGCAAATGCGCTCGTCGAAGGCACCGTCGCTGCAGAATAAAAAGGATAACAAACGTGAATACCCAAGCTTTCCCACTCTCCGGTGTCCGAATTCTGGACTTCACCCAGGTCATGCTGGGGCCATGTGCAACCCAGATGCTGGCCGACTTCGGTGCGGACGTCATCAAGATCGAGCGCCCCGGTGCAGGCGACCTGTCACGGCATTTCTTCGACGTGCGATCGGAAGAAGGCATGAACAATGCCGTCTTCTCGTCGCTGAACCGTAACAAGCGGTCTGTCGAGATCGACACCAAGTCCGATGAGGGCAAGCAGATGGTGTACGATCTGGTGCGCAACGCGGACGTGGTCGTCGACAATTTCCGCGCCGGTGTCATGGACCGTCTGGGCTTCGGCTATGACGCGCTCAAGGCGATCAATCCCCGCATCATCTGTGCATCCGGAACGGGATTTGGTGAGAAGGGCCCCTATGCCCACAAGGGCGGGCAGGACGTTCTGGCCCAGGCGATGAGCGGTGTCATGGAAAAGACCGCCGACCCGTCGATCGAGCGGTCCATCTACCCCACAACCTTGTGCGACTATACGGCAGGCATGCACCTGGTTCAGGGCATTCTGGCGGCCTTGCTGGCACGGACGAAAACCGGGCGCGGCCAGCGGGTCTCCGTTTCGCTCTACGATTCCATGATTGCGATGCAGATGCAGGAAGCCGCACAGTGGACCAAGCACCGCGAAGTGCTGAACTGGGCCGCCATGCCTTTGACCGGTGTCTTCGACACCACCGATGGTGCTCTGGTGGTGGTCGGTGCCTTCAAGGCTAACCCGTTGCGCGACATCTGCACCGCGCTTGGCATCGAGGACCTTTCACCCACCTATCCGGATCTCGCCAGCCAGCGTGCCAACAAGCCCTATCTGCAGGACCGGTTTCGGGCTGTCTTCGCAACGGACACGACGGCGCACTGGATCGCCAGGCTGGAAGAGCAGGATCTGCTTTGCGCACCCGTGCGGGCGCTCGGAGAGGCACTCGAAGACCCGCAGACCGCCATCAACGGCATGCTGCTGGATTTCGACCATCCGGTCCTTGGCCCCTTGAGGGTTGTGGGGTCTCCCGTGCACCTGAGTGAAGCCCCCCTGAAACTGCGGCACGCACCGCCACGCCTGGGCGAACACACCGACGAAGTCATTGCGGAGTTCGGCCTGCAACAGGTGGCAGGGGCGGCGGAATGAGTGTCCTTTTCACCCTCGAAAACCATGTCGCCCGGGTTGTCATCGACCGCCCGGAGCGCATGAACGCGGTCGACAGGGCAGCATCGGACGAGCTGGAAACCATCTGGCGGAAGATCGAAGCCGATCCGACCGTGCGCTGCGTGGTGTTGACCGGTTCGGGTGAACGCGCCTTTTCCGCCGGTGCGGACCTGAAGGACAGCAACGGACTGAGTGGGCTTGAATATTGGGCGTCCGCAAACCCGCTTGGGTTCGGCGGCATCGCCCTGAGGCGCTCCTTGAAGGTGCCGGTGATTGCCCGCGTCAACGGTCTTGCGCTCGGCGGCGGCATGGAAATGGTTCTCGGCTGCGACATCGTGATTGCCAGCGATACGGCCAGGTTCGGCCTGCCCGAAGCAAAGGTGGGCAACCTTCCGCTGGCAGGCGGGATGACGCTGCTTCAGCGTCTTGTCCCCCGCAATATCGCTGTCGGTCTGATGATGACCGGCCGGATGGCAAGCGCTGTGGAGATGGAGCGCTACGGGCTCGTCAATGCCGTCGTGCCGCAGGACGAACTCGATGCGGAAGTGGACCGCTGGATTGCCGACATTCTGGCAAGTGCGCCGCTTTGCGTGCAGGCGATCAAGGCCACAGTACGCGAAACCGGTGAAATGCCGCCCGACCAGGCACAGGCCGTGCGGTCTCCCGAACTGATCGCCGCACTCACGTCAGAAGATTCCCTCGAAGGGGTTCGGGCGTTCCGGGAAAAGCGCGCGCCGGTCTGGCAAGGCAAATGAGTTGAGAGATCAAGATGGCGCTGATCATCAAGAGCGAATGCATTGATGTGAAGGACGGGATCTGCACCACGTCCTGTCCGGTCGACTGCATCTATGAAGGCGAGCGGATGTTCTACATCCACCCCGAAGAATGCATCGAATGCGGCATGTGCGAGAGCATCTGCCCGGTCGACGCGATCCGCTACGACGACGAGGTGACCGGTGCGGACCGGGCGTTCATCGAGATCAACAAGGATGTGTTCCAGGGTCCGGACGGAGGACTGGTCTCGCCGGGTGGCTGGACCAGGGGCGATACGCCTTTCCGGGACCACCCTGCGGTACGGGATTTTTTCAAACGCGATTTTGAGGAACAGACGACATGAAGGGGATAGTTGCGGCGGTGCCGACACCGCTCGATGCGCATGGCGCACCGGTGAAAGATACCTTTCTGGAACATTGCGCCTGGGCGCTGGCCAACGGGTGCGATGCCCTGAACATCCTGGGTACGACCGGTGAGGCGAATTCTCTCGGTCTGGCCCATCGCAAGCAAGTGATGGCCTGGGCGGCCGAGGCCTTTGACACAAGCCGTCTTATGGTCGGCACGGGTCTCACGTCCCTTGAGGACACGCTGGACCTCACGCGCGCAGCTGCCGACATGGGCTATGGCGTCGCGCTGGTCCTGCCGCCGTTCTACTACAAGCCTGTCACCGAAGAGGGGCTGGTTGCCTGGTACGAAGCGCTGGACCGGGCACTCGGCGCGACGCCGATCGAGATCTATTTCTATAATTTCCCACAGATGACGGGCTTGAAGATACCGGCGGATGTCGTCGAGCGTCTGGCAAAAGCCCATCCGAAACGGTTCACGGGCATCAAGGATTCCTCAGGCGATCTCGACTATTGCCGGGAGCTTGTCCGGCGGCTGCCAGACCTGAAGGTGTTTCCAAGTTCGGAAACGGCGCTCGCGGAGGGGCCCGGAGCCGGGTTCGCAGGCTGTATTTCCGCCACCGTGAACATCAGCGCGCCCCTTTGTGCGCGGCTCCTGCAGGACCCGGCAGACGAGGCATTGGCTGGCCGGGTCGCCAGCATACGGGCGGACATTGCGGCCCACCCGCTGGTGCCTGCGGTCAAATATCTTGTCGGTCGGCGCGCGGCTGAAAGTGCCTGGAACCGTGTCCTGCCTCCCTTTCAACATCTGGACGCTGCCGCATGCGGGTCTCTCGACCGCATTGCCGAAACCCTTTGAAACCGGAATTCCCAATGACAAAACACGATAATCTGATCGGCGGCAAATGGCTGCCTTCCAACACCTATTCCGAAAACCGCAATCCTTCGAACACCGATGATGTCGTCGGCCTTTATGCCCAGGGAAGCGTTGACGATGTCGATGCCGCCGTCACCGCAGCGCGCAATGCTACGCCAGGTTGGGCAGCGGCAACGCCGCAGACCCGCCATGATCTGCTGGAAGCTGTTGGGCGAAAGTTGGCGGAACGGGCCGAAGAATATGGCCGCCTGCTGTCGCGCGAGGAAGGCAAGACGCTGGCGGAAGGCATCGGTGAAACCATGCGCGCCGCCCAGGTTTTCAAGTTCTTTGCCGGTGAAGCGCTGCGCGTGACCGGCGATATGCAGGCCTCCGTGCGGCCCGATATCGACGTTGAGGTTACGCGTGAGCCGGTCGGTGTGATCGGCCTGATCACTCCGTGGAACTTTCCCATCGCCATTCCCGCCTGGAAGGCAGCACCTGCGCTGGCCTATGGCAATTGCGTGGTTTTGAAACCGGCGGACCTGACGCCGGGCTGCGCTCATGTGATCGCAACTCTGCTGGATGAATGCGGCTGTCCGCCCGGTGTCTTCAACCTGGTCATGGGGCGCGGTTCTGTTGTTGGCGAGGCCATCGTCACCCATCCGGATGTTGATGCGGTTTCCTTCACCGGTTCCGTTGCCACGGGAAGCCATATTGCCGAAGTGTGCGGACGGCTAAAACGCAAGTGCCAGCTTGAAATGGGTGGCAAGAACCCGATGGTGGTGCTGGATGACGCCGATCTGGATGTTGCCGTATCCGCATGCCTGAACGGGACATTCTTTTCCACCGGCCAACGCTGCACCGCGTCCTCGCGCATGATCGTGCAGGCGGGCATTCACGATGCTTTCGTTGAGAAGCTGCAAACAGCGATGCTGGCCTTGAAGGTCGGGGATGCGCTTGATCCCGCTACCCAGATTGGACCGGTGGTCGACGAGAAACAGCTCTCTTCGAACCTTGCCTATGTGGACCTCGCCCGCAAGGAAGGTGTAAAGGTGATTGGCGGCGAGCGGCTCGAACTTGCCGTGCCCGGCTATTTTCAGGCCCCGGCACTGTTTCTCGAGACGACCAATTCCATGCGCATCAACCGGGAAGAGATTTTCGGTCCCTGCGGATCCGTCATCAAGGTGGCCGACTTCGAGGAAGCCATTACAGTTGCAAACGACACCGAATTCGGTCTGTCAGCCGGTATCTGCACCACAAGCCTGAAACATGCCCGCGACTTCAAGCGGCGTGCCAGGGCCGGTATGGTGATGGTCAACCTGCCGACCGCCGGTGTTGATTTTCACGTTCCCTTCGGCGGCACCAGGGGATCGTCTTTTGGGCCACGTGAACAGGGCCGCTACGCGGCGGAATTCTTCACCACGGTCAAGACCAGCTACCTGTTTGCAGGCTAGGAGAAGCACATTGGGCAGCAATTCCGGCAAATGGCGCAACCGGTTTCTCGGGCTGTGCGATCACATCGCACAATGGTCTGAAGATCGCGACTTCAAGGTGGGCGCAGTCATTGTCGGACCTGGCCAGGAAATCCGCGCGACAGGTTACAACGGCCTGCCGCGCGGGGTCTCCGGAACGGATGAAACCCGTCTCGACCGCCCGAGCGGTGAAAAGTTCTTCTGGGTGGAACACGCCGAACGCAATGCGATCTACAACGCAGCCCGCGCCGGTGTAGCGCTTGCCGGTTGCACCCTCTACGTCAACCGGTTTCCCTGTGCGGACTGCGCGAGGGCGATCATTCAAAGCGGGCTGTCCTGTGTGGAATGCCCGCCCAGACCATCGCATGACGGCAAGCTTGATCACAGTTTTGAGGTTTCCGAGCTCATGCTCAAGGAAGCAGGTATTCAGCTATTGCTTTAGGAAACCTCATTCGCCGGCTTGTCTATCCATGTCATTGAGGAATTTTCTGATCATCGGTTTGAGTTCCGGTTGTTTCAGAATGTTCATATGCGTGGTTCCGGGCAGAATTGCCAGGCGGGCGTCAGGAATGGTTTTTGACAGATAGAGTGCATGCTCTGCCAGGATGAAGTCGTTGTCACCGTTCATGATCAGCGACGGCACGGGAATTGCCGCGACCTGTTGCTCTGTCCATCCCCAGTCCGTGGTTATGAACCTGCTCATTTTTTGCATCGTCACCGGCGCGGCCTCGGCACCTCCCGGGTTCACGGCCGCAATCTCGGCGAACATCTCCGCAAATTCCTCTTCGCTCGGCATCATCGCCAGAACTTCGGCCGGCGGCACATAGTCCGGGTCCTTTTGCATCCTGATGATGCCGGGCACAAAGCCGTCTGGCGAGGCGCTGCCGGAAATGCTTGTCAGAGAGGCCAGTCTGTTCGGCATGTTGACCGCGAGGTCAAGTCCCAGCATGCCACCCGCCGAGAATCCGACGACATGAACCTTTTCCACTGACAGGGCATCAAGCACACCGATGGTATCAATGCGCATGGTCTCCAGGGTGATTGGTTCGTCATTCAGAGGCGTGTGTCCGTGCCCCTGCTGCTCGACGCCAATCACTGGCCGGTCCTCGACAAGTTCAGGGATGAAGGCGCCAAAGCTTGAGGCGATACTCTGCATGCCGCCGTGAAGGAGTAGAACCGGCGTTTCGCCGGTCTCCAGGTCCCCGTGAACTTCGTAATAGACGTCGTGACCGTTCACGGTAACCGTGTCTGCCTGCGCAAGGCTTGTTATCAGCAACGTTGCAGCTGCACCTAATAGTGATTTCTTCATATCGGATTTCTCGAAATTACAGGGCTGGTTCACGAAATCTCCGGCCATTCGGGTACGGTCAGTCGCCCCGGCGGGCCGCATCGATGGCAGCCACGTCGATTTTCTTCATCTCCATCATTGCGCCAAAGGCGCGCTTTGCTTCGCCGCCACCGGCAGCCAGGGCTTCCATCAGCGTGCGCGGGGTGATCTGCCAGGAAATGCCCCATTTGTCCCTGCACCATCCGCAGGCGCTTTCCTCGCCGCCATTGGCGACAATGGCGTTCCAGTAACGGTCGGTTTCTTCCTGATCCTCGGTCGAAACCTGGAAAGAGAACGCTTCGCTGTGCTTGAATGTGGGGCCGCCGTTCAAGCCGAGACACGGAATGCCCAGCACGGTAAATTCCACGGTCAGAACGTCGCCCTCTTTCCCGGAAGGATAGTCGCCGGGGGCGTGGTTGACGGCTTTCAGAGCACTGTCTGGAAAGGTTTCAGCGTAAAATCGTGCCGCGGCCTCGGCGTCTTTTTCGTACCAGAGGCAAATTGTGTTCTTTGCAATCGACATTGTTTCCAGTCCTGGAGTTATACCGTCGCCCCGGATGGCTCTACTCAAAGATCCAGAGGCGACATGACATTGTTTGCGGAAAAGCCCGCGTCAGCCCGTGCTGCGTTTCGCTTGTTCGGCGTCCGCCGCCTGCCAATGCTGCATGTGATCTGCCATGGCCTTCTTGAATGCGGGGCGGGATGTTGCCCGTTCGACATAGGCTGCAAGATCCGGATGGGCATCAAGGGCCTCTTCGGCCGCGACCACGCGCAGCACGTCCACCATCGCGATGTCGGCGACGGAGAAGTCACCGGCGAGCCACTCCTTGTCGCCCAGAGCCTGCTGTAGCGCAGTCAGCTTGGTTTCCATGTCTGCCTTGGCGTGAGCCGTGACGTCGGCTGCCGGAGGAGGGCCAAAGAATTCCGGGACCCGCTCGGCCAGGATCATGCTGACCCAGTGCATCACCGACAATTCAACCGTGTTCAGCGCGGCGAACAGCCACTGCCAGATTTCCGCTTTCCGCTCGTCCGGCAGCAACGGGGTGCCTTCGCAAAGGTAGACAAGGATCGCTCCGCTTTCGAAAAGCGTCTGCTCACCGTCCTGGATTACGGGCACTTGCGTAAATGGCTGCAGCTTGCGGTGTTCGGCGCTCTTGGGGTGTGCGGGCACGGTCGCAACCTGGTAGCTGCGACCAATCTCCTCCAGACCCCAGCGGACCCGTAGATCCCGCACGAACCCGCGTGGAAACTCCGGCAGCCAGTCGAAGGTGTAGAGGGTAAGGGTCATGCGGCTTTCTCCGAGTCGAAGAGCGGATCGAAGCCGGCCCACATCATCCGCATTCCGTCGAAAGGCATCGCGGACATGTCCATGTCGGCCATCCCCGCTTCCATTTCTTTGGCAGCGGCATCACATGTGGCGCGGTCCGGCCAGGCAACCCAGCTGAAGACGGGCACTTCGGTGTCTTCCACCTTGGAGGCCCGGTAGAAATCGGTCTTCTGGCCGCGCGGTACATCCGTGCCCCAGTTTTCGATCATCCCGAGAGCGCCGAATTTCTCGAACATCTTCCAGCCTTCGTCCGCCATCTCGGCGTAGGCCTTCTTGTTCGTTTCGGGCACCGCCAGCAGAAACCCCTGATAATAACCAGCATCGCTGTGTCTGCCTGCCTCGTAGACAGGGGCAAATCCGCCGAAGATCATCCGGCTGCCATCGAACGGCATTTCCGGAATTTCCTTCATGGCAGGGTCGTTCTGCATCTTTTCCCAGGACGCATCGGCAGCAGCCTTGTCCGGCCATTCGATCCAGGAAAACACGATTGCCTCGTCTTCCTTGGCGTCGACGGCGCCGTAGAAGTCCGTAACCTTGCCCTTCGGAACATCAACACCCCAGGTTTCGACCATGCGGGTGGCGCCGTAGGATTTGAACAGAGGCCAGGCAGCGGCGATGTGGTCGGCATATTTCTGCTTGTTTGCGGCCGGAACAGCCGCTACCGCACCTGTGAAATAGGACATGGCGATCATTTCCTCCTTTTTGTCGGGATGATGGGAACATCCCGGTTGCAGCATTATCGTGACAGCGTTAGTATGAAAAAACAACTGCCAGTATGAAAAAATGACCAAAGAGACAAAAACAACAACGCGCCTTCGTTATGACGAGGGGTGCCTGGCCGCCCACGCCCTGAACCTAATAGGTGACAGGTGGGCTCTGCTCGTTGTGCGCGAGCTTATGTTTTCCGCTAAACGCTTTCAGATGATCCGCGCCGGGTTGCCGGGCATAACCGCGAGTGTTCTGACTGGCCGTCTTGCACAGCTTGTAGAGGTCGATGTTATCGAACACGACGAGCGACTGGGGGTGTATTCCCTGACTGAGGCGGGCCAGGCTCTGCTGCCTGTGCTGGAATCGCTGTGCCGGTGGGCGTTGCTGGTGCCCGGTCACGATCCGACGCGTTTCATCAGCCCGTCTGCCTTGATGATATCCATGGGTGTCAACGTCGTTCCGGAGGCTGCGGCGCAAAGAGACGCGCTTGCCGGATTCGATTTCAAGGGCGAGGCATTCGAGATGCAGCTGATCTCCGGCAGGGTTCACACCAAGGCGGTTTCCCGTCCTGACGCGCCCTTTGTGCTTTCCGGCAACGGCAACCGGATGGCTTCAGCCGTTTATGGCTCAGTTCCGCTTGCGGATCTGATCGCCAAAGGCGTGGTCGAGGTGTCGGGAGACGCGTCCCTTGCTGCTGAATTCGTCTCGCGGTTCAAACTGCAAAGAAAAACCTGAGTTGGCTGGACGGCTGCCCGACGGTGCGAGCGCCTGTACCGGCGTCTGTACCGGCTCCGGGGTTTGTAATAAAAATTTCATCGAACTGTAGCCTGCAATTCAAATTGCAAAACTAGAACGATGGCATGTCAAAACCTGTGCCATCCTCCGGTTTCCTGTCCGATCTCATCACCCGCAACGCCTCCCGGCTGACGGGGTCCGATACCCGTCTACTCGATGTGCTGGTCAAGGACCCGATCCGAGCCGCCATCGAAAACGGCAAGGAAGTGTCCCTTCGCGCGGGCGTGCATCCCGCCGCAGCGGTGCGTCTGGCCAAGCGGCTCGGCTTTGAAGGTTATCCGGAATTTCGAGCCTACCTGCAGGCAAATCTGGTTGAGGAAGGCAACGACTTCGAGAACCCGGCCGCCCGCATGGCGGCCCGGCTGGTGCGGGCGGAAGAAGGGCAAGTGCTGTCGTCCGTGCTCGACAGTGAAATTGCCGCCCTCGAGGCCTTGCGTACTGCCGTCCCCGACAGCGATATCCGCGCCTTCTCCGAAGCCCTGCGCGATGCCCGCAAGATCTTCATTTTCGGTCGCGGTCATGCCGCGAGCCTGTCCTCGCTGATTGCCCTGCGCTTGCAGCGCTCCGGGTATGATGCCGCCGACCTTGGCGACCGCACCCATCACTTTGCCGAGATGCTGAACAGGCTCTCACCGGACGATGTCGTCTGGCTGCTCGCCTTCCGCCGCCCTTCACAGCAAATCAGCGATGCAAACGGGATTGCGTCCATGCGCGGCGCGACAAGGTTGGCGCTGACGGACCTGCTCGCGGCCCGGTTCGACCCCGCGCCCGATCATCAGATCTGCGCCTCGCGCGGTGAGGCGGGGGAATCCCAGTCGCTGGTCGTGCCGATGACCATTGCCAACGCGGTCATTCTCGATCTGGCCGGTATCGATGGCGGTAGATCGATCCGGTCCCTAGAGGAATTCAAGGCATTTCGTCAATCGCTGCCGCCACGCTGGCGCAGATGAGTTCGCCAGCAAACCTGCCCCTTCCCGGAAGCGGGGCCGGACACGGAATTCGCTGAACAAACCAAAAAAGACCGCCGTTGGAACCGGCGGCAAAGTCTCGTGCGCAAACGGAAATAGTTCACTCTGACAAGGATGACTCCATGTTGAAGAATTTGAAGAAAGTGCTGTTGGCGGGCCTGATTGGCCTTTCTGGCAGCGTCGGTGCCGCGCAGGCGGACGTCACGGTTGAATTCTGGCACAGCTTCGATGGGAGCGGCGGCGAAGCGCTTGGCGAGATCATCGAGAACTTTCAGGCTGCCAACCCTGATATCAAGATCGATGCCCAGTTCATCGGCAACTACAATGATATCGTCGCCAAGCTCCAGGCTGCCATCCCGGCGCGCCGGGCGCCGGACGCGGTGATCATGGAAGTTACCCGGTATGGTCTCTTCGCTGACCGCGGCGTGCTGTTGGATCTGACCGAAAAGGTCAACAACGACCCGCTCAAGGACGACCTGTTCGATTTTGCCCGCGAAGTCGGCGTCTTTGAAGGCAAGAACTACATCGTGCCGTTCAACTCCTCCACGCCGGTGCTCTATTACAACAAGGAGATCTTCGAGCGGGCCGGCTTTGCCGAAGAGCCGGCGCTCAAGACCTACGACGATCTTCTGGCGGTATCCAAACAGATTACCGAGAAGCTGGGCGACGAAGGCATCACGGGCATTGCCGCACCGGGCCAGTTCGCACGCTGGGGTCTCATCATGGATAACGACAGTGACCTGATCGACAGCAAGACCGGCGAGATCCTGATCGACAGCCCGAACACGATCGAAGCCTATGAATGGATGGCCTCGCTGGTGCATGAGCACAAGGTTGCCTCTGCCGACGGCGTGACCAAGGAAAACAACGGCAGGGATGCCTTCCTGGCCGGCAAGGTCGGCATCATGTTGAATTCAACGGGCAACTACGGCCGCTCCAAGAAGGCGCTCGGCGATAACCTTGCCGTTCGTCCGATGCCTTGCAACAAGGTGTGTGCCGTGCCGATCGGTGGGGCCGGTATCGGCATTCTGTCGTCAGCCGACAAGGAAACCCAGGACGCCGCCTACAAGTTCATCAGCTTTGCCGCATCACCTGAGTCCAACGCCACTTGGTTCTCCGGCACCGGCTATATGCCGATCAACAAGAATACCGCCAAACAGCCGCTGGCCGCCGCCGCCGTTCAGGACAAGCCCGGCATCACGGTTGCAATCGACCAGCTGGACTTTGCCCGTGGCCGTCCGCGCCCGCCGGTGGTCACCTGGATGCGCGCAACCGAATACGACATGTGGCAGGCCATGGCCCTTGGTCAGCGTGATGTCACGGAAACCTTGAAGGATTTCGCGGACCGCACCCGAAAGGAAGCCGAGCGCACCAACTGATCGCCCGATTTTCTTTCGACATCAGCACCGGGCTTCCAGAAGAAGCCCGGTGTCTCCGGAGCCCTTTCCGATGCTGTCCCGCCTGACACCCTATATTCTGGTGCTGCCGCTGATCTCCTTCATCGCGGTGTTCACCTACATTCCGATTGCAGCCAGTCTCAATCTCAGCTTCCGGGAATGGGATTTCCTGTCGCCGACGATGCCCCTTGTCGGTTTCGAAAACTACCGGCTGCTGTTCTCGTCCCACGAGTTCTGGAATTCGCTCAAGGTGACTGCGATCTTTGCTGTCATTTCCGTTCCGATCCGGCTTTGCCTTGCGCTTGTGGTTGCAAGTTACCTGGTCCGGGAGGCTCTGCCGTCCCGTATTCTGCGCGGCGCGCTGTTCCTGCCGTCTGTTACGTCCACCGTTTCCATCGCGGTGGTGTTTTCCTGGCTGTTTGCGACGGACTACGGCATGATCAATGCCTTCCTGCAAACTCTCGGCTTCGGCAAGGTTCCCTGGCTTCAGGACCCGCAGCTCGCGCTCTGGGTGCTGATCATCGTCAACACCTGGAAGCAGCTCGGCTACGATATCGTCATCTACATCGCCGGGCTTCAGGCAATCCCGCAGGAACTTTATGACGCCGCCGCCGTCGATGGCGGCAGGAAAGGCCGCGTCTTCCGCCGTGTAACCGTTCCGCTGGTGATGCCCACAACCTATTTCCTGCTTGTCGTCTCGGTGATCGAGGCCTTTCAGGTGTTCACCGTCGTGGACGTCATGACCAAGGGTGGTCCGGCGGGGGCCACCGACATGCTGGTCAACATGCTCTACCGTGTCGGCTTCACGCTGTTCGATATCGGGCAGGGCTCTGCACTAGCCGTTGTGCTCTTCGTGCTGCTGATGGCATTGGCCCTTTTCAAGGCACGGGTTCTGGGCCGGAGGGTGCATTATGAAGCCTGACAGCCGCATCCTTGCAGGGCTTGCACTGATTGCCGGCCTCCTGTTCCTGTCTCCGGCACTCTATTCGGTCTTCATGTCGTTCCAGACGGTGGACGCCTATTACACTGGCAAGTTCGAGTTCACACTGGAGAATTACGAGCTGGCCATCGGGCAATACCATTTTGCCCGCTATCTGCTGAACAGCATCGTCGTATCGGGATTGGTCACGTTCATTGCCCTGACGGTGTCGACAATGGCCGCATTTGCCTTTGCCAGGTTTCGTTTTCCTGGCGGCAACCTGCTGTTTGCGGCCGTGGTGGCAACCCTGATGATCCCCAGCCATATCTCGCTGATCCCGAACTACCTGACCCTTGCAAAGGTGGGGCTGCTGGACACCTATGCAGGGCTCATTCTTCCGGCAATTTCCAACGGTTTCGCGGCTTTCTTTTTGCGGCAGTACATCCGCGGCATTCCGATCGCCCTGGATGAAGCGGCCTACATGGACGGAGCAACACCGCTCAAGGTGCTCTGGCGCGTGATCGTGCCGATTGCCCGCCCGGCCATATTCTCCATGGGGCTGTTCATCTTCATCACGGAATGGAACAGCTACATCTGGCCGCTGGTGGCAGTTGGTGACGAAGACCTCTACACGCTCCAGATCGGTCTTGCGCGTCTCTACCGGGTCAACCCGGGTGAAGACGTGGTCAATTGGCCACTGGTGATGGCGGCTTCCACCATCACAATTCTTCCCGTCCTGCTCGGTTTCATATTCGTCGAACGGCACCTGGTGCGTGGCATCACCATGGGTGCGGTCAAGTAAATGGAAGTTTCAATGACACGTATTGCATCTCATCGCGGCGGCACCCTGGAGTTTGGCGACAGCACACCGGCGGGCTTCGAAGCCACTGCGCGGATGGCGCTTGAGGAAGTCGAATTCGACCTGCACCCGACGGCAGATGGCGCCATCATGGTCCACCACGATGCGACACTCGAGCGAACGACCGACAGGTCCGGCGCGATCTGCGATCTGCGCGAGGCCGAGGTTCGCTCGGCAACGATCGATTACGGCGCGGGAGGCCATCCTCTGTCCCTCCAGGAGCTCTGCGCGATTTACCGGCGCAGTGCCGTTGGCTTCCGCTGCGAGATCAAGCCCGGTCCGGATCGCAGACCCTATGCCGACTTCGTTCCGAAGGTGGTCGCAATGCTTGCCGCAGAAGACATGCTGGAGCGTACGGTGTTTTCCTCCTTTCTGGTCGAAACACAGGACGAGCTGGCCAGGGCAACAGAGCGGCCAAGACTATGGCTTGTCAGCCCGCCGGTTCTTCAGCAACTGGGAACCGCAGGCACGCTCGAAGTGGCAAAGGCTCACGGGATCCCGGAAATCGGTGTTCATGTCGATTGCGCAGATGAAGAGTTGATGACTGCTGTCGAGAACGCCGGACTTCAGTTCGGCTGCTGGGCAGCACATACCTGTGCGCAAATCGAAAAGACGCTTCGGCTCGGTGTGAAGGTTTTCACCACCGACCGGCCCAGCCTTGCGATCGCGATCCGGAACCGCTGGCAGGGGGAGGGGCGGTCATGAGCGGGATAGAACTGACAGATATCCGCAAATCCTATCCTGGCGGGCCGGAAGTTCTGCATGGCGTTTCGCTGGATATGCAAGCCGGGGAATTCGTCGTGATCGTCGGCCCTTCGGGCTGCGGAAAATCCACGCTGCTACGCCTCATCGCCGGCCTGGAGAAATGCGATCAGGGCGATATCCGCATCGGTGGCAAACGCGTCAATGACGTTGCGCCGCAGGATCGGGACATTGCAATGATCTTCCAGAATTACGCCCTCTATCCGCATATGAACGTGCGCCAGAACATCGCCTTTGGTCTGGAGTTGCGCGGCGTCGCCAAATCGGAGCGCAACGCCCGGGCAGAGGAAGTGGCCAGAACGTTGAAGCTTGATCCTTATCTCGACCGAAAGCCGGGCGCCCTGTCCGGCGGCCAGCGTCAGCGGGTCGCGATGGGCCGGGCCATGGCGCGCAACAGTTCCATCTTCCTGATGGACGAGCCGCTGTCCAATCTGGATAACGCCCTGCGGGTTGCCATGCGCTCGGAAATCAAGGAGCTCCACCGGCAACTGGGGGCGACTGTCGTTTACGTAACCCACGATCAGGGTGAAGCCCTTTCCCTGGCGGATCGGATCGCCGTCCTGAAAGATGGAGATCTTCTGCAGTTCGACACGCCCGGCACGATCTATGACCGGCCGGCGAACCGCTTCGTCGCTGGGTTCCTCGGAATGCTGCCGACAAATTTTCTGCCCATTGAAACCTTGCCCTTCTGGTCCGGCAGAACAGGTCTCACGGTCGGCATGCGGCCGGAGCATATGAAGGTACACACCTCGTCACCGGACGTTCCCGCAATCCCCGCACGGATTGTCTTTTCGGAGATGACGGGTGCCAATCTGGTCCTGCATTGTGAAAGCGACGTCGGCAGGTTGATCGTGACCGCCCCGCGGCATGACATGACCTCCGGAGGCGAAACCGTCTGGATCGGCTATGACACCGATCAGGCCATCTACTTCGATGCAGCAAGTGAAAGCCGGGTGGAAATGGCTTGAGCGGTAAGGCGTCTTTTGAAACTGGTTGAACCGGTAATCAGAAGCCCTGGAACAGGGTGTCCAGTGCGCGGGTAATTTCCGCAAAGTTCTCGTCGAGGCTGCCGATCGGGTCTCCCAGCTGGGAAACCGCCACGGCGGCGAGGAATTGGGTCGCCATGACGTATTCCTCGCCCTCCCAGCCGAATATAGGGTTCAGGTAGGCCGCGGGCGCTGGTGCGCGAGACCTGGGCAAAAGCGGCACGACGACGCGTGTGTTGAGGCTTTCCAGAAGGTCTGCCTGCACATCCAGCACCAGAACGCTGTCCGGTTTCAGCCGGTAGAGCTGATTTCTGGCCATTAAAACAGGCGTCTCGCTTCAAGCGGCAGGCCGTGTTCCTCGACAAAGTCGTTGGAGCTGTTCAGGGCCGCCCTGTTTTCCAGTTTCCACCGTTCCGCGCGGGCTTGTGAAACCGCGCGCCGGATACCTTCTTCGGCTGCCTGGGAAATATTCACGCCCAGTTCCTTCGCCGAACCGACCAGCGTCATATCAATTGTCAAATTGGTCGCCTTGCGTGCGTGAACGCGTGCCATCTTGTTTCCAAACCATTCATACCCGGTACCCGGATAATAGCGGCACGCTTACGCATTTTCAATGCGCATCATAAATGCGCATTATCACACTGAGAGACCGATGGCCTCGAGAAAGACCTGTCCAACGCGAAGCGCCCTTACTGTCCGGGCAGACGAGTATCCTTTCACGAAGGGCCACCGGGAAGGGGACAAGGCCAGTGAGCGGCAAGAGTTTCCCTTGGACAGGTCTTTCTCGATTGATCGGAAGTGTCAGTTCAACTCCATCTTCGTAACGGGAACAGCCTGCGCAGGTCCGGAGCGCGTAACCACAGGCCACCCCACATGAACAGGCCCAGATAAAGACTGAACAGCACATGGCTGAACAGGGGTGACCCGGCCCGGATCTGGGTTGCCATGGCACCGCCGAGCAAGCCCATCATCAAGATTGCTCCTAACACGCTGGTGCGCGGAATGAGGTAAAGAACAAGGCAGACCAGTTCGATCAAGCCTATCGGAAATGCGTACCCCGCAGGCCAGCCAAGTTCGGCCAGCGTGTCTTCGGCAACCGGCAGATGGAGCAGCTTCGGCGCAATGGAAGCGCCCAGCATGAACAGGGCGAAAAGGCCCGTCAGAATGCGACCTGCCCAAAGCATGGTGGTCCCGTTACTCATTTTGCGCTCCATCAGATAGACTTGGCAAGTTCTTCAAGCTGCTTGGCAGCCTTGCCCCAGCCTTCGTGAAACCCCATCCGTTCGTGTTCTTCCCTGGCTTCCTTCGTCCAATGAAGAGCCTGAGCGTGGTAACGGGTCCTGCCACCCCCCAGATCTTCAAAGGTTACCTCGGCCACCATGAAGGGGCGGCCGGTTGGTTTCCAGCCGGGATGGAATGCGTCGGTGGTGACCAGACGTTCGTTTGGAACGACTTCCAGAAAGACACCGGTATTTGGGAATTCCTCGCCGTTTGGACCATGCATGCGACAGGAAAACTCGCCGCCAGGACGCAGATCGATACGGGCATCGGAGACATACCAGGGCTTGGGACAGAACCAATTTTCAAGCAGTTTCGGCTCTGTCCAGCAACGCCAGAGTTTTTCTCGCGGAGCATCCAGGTCAAGGATCAGTTCGAGTGCATGCTGTTGTTCTGACATCTGATTTCGTCCATTGCGCTGTTGTTGATAGCTCAAGGACGAATGAAGGATGGCATGTGCGACAAATGAGTTCAGTTTTTTTCAAGGCCTGTCATCTGGTCGAGCTGTTGGCGAATATGAGCGGCTTCCGCAACCGTCCCGGCAAGTGAAATGGCCTGATCAAATGCGCAGCGTGCCTCGCTTGTCCGCCCCAATTGCTTGAGCAGCGCCCCACGCGCGCCATGATAATAGAAATATCCGCGAAGTTTGACGGCGAGCGGTTCGATCATCTGCAACGCAGCTGCGGCCCCTTCCGTTTTCGACACCGCAACGGCACGGTTGAGGGTGACAACGGGAGATGGCGAGCGACGCTCGAGTGCAGCGTATAGCTGTTCGATCTCTTTCCAGTCGGTGTCTTCCGGTGTCGCGGCACGCGCATGCAGAGCAGCGATTGCCGCCTGTATCTGATAGGGCCCCGGTCCGCGGCGGAGCATCGCCTTGTCTATGAGGACAAGGGCTTCGGCTATCATGGGCCGGTTCCATCGTGATCTGTCCTGATCTTCCAGGAGGACCAACAGGCCGTTTGCGTCAACTCGCGTCTCTTGACGGGAATGCTGCAACAGCATGAGCGCAAGCAGTCCCATGAGTTCCGGGTCGGAGGGAAACATCCGCAGCAGCAGCCTGGCCAGGCGAATACCCTCGTGGCACAGACCCGAGCGCTCGCCAGCCGGATCAGGGTCGCTGTAGCCTTCGCTAAAGACGAGATAAATCATCGCGGATACAGCCGCCAGCCGGTTTGCCCGCTCTGCCTGATCCGGTGTCTCGAACGGCACGCCAGCGTCGGCTATCGTCGCCTTTGCACGGGTGATCCGCTGCCGCATCGCGTGTTCGCCGACCAGAAATACCCGGGCGATGTCACCAACCGGAATGCCGGATACGATGCGCAATGCAAGCGCGATCTGTTGGGTAGCCGGCAGATCCGGATGACAGCAGATAAACAGGAGGCGCAGGATGTCATCACGGTAGTCCGCCGTATCGAGCCGTTCAACCAGGTCCGGTTCGGTATCCTCCACGTTCGACAGAACGTCTTCGGGGGGCAGGCTGGAGGTCCTTGCCTCGCGTTTCAGCACGTCCAGCGTCAGATTGCGGCCGACGGTGATCAGCCATCCTTCCACGTTTCGCGGCGGTCCGTTGTCCGGCCAGTTTTTCAAGGCGCGCAAGCAGGCTTCCTGAAAGGCTTCTTCGGCCAGATCCAGATCACGAAAATACCGGAGCAATGCGGCCATCACCCGTGGCCGCGAGGCAGTCAATTTGCTGTCAATCCATGTGAGATCAGGCGGTTGCATTGTCGGTGTCAGTCGTGGTGCCCGGGTGGAAGCTCTTGACCGGCCTCAGTTCATACGCTCCACCGGGGTTGGCTTCGGTAAGGTCTCTGGCAAAGTCCAGGGCCTGCTGCTGATCCTCAACCTCGACCAGATAAAAGCCGAGCAGCTGTTCCTTGGTCTCCGCATAGGGGCCATCGGTAACGAGATTTTCCTTCTTGTGGAGGGTAGAGGCCGTTTTGGTGGGCATGAGGCGGGCAGCCAGCTCATACTGATCAGCCCACTTCTCGTGGACGACCTGCAGCCGTTTCATGACAGCGGCGTCTTCCTCGGCACTCCACGCGGAGGTGACCTCTTCATCATTATAGCAAAGCAGCATGTACAACATGAAAAACGGTTCCATAGTTACAAGGACGGTTCTGACATTCGAATTGCGACATTACGGATAGTTTTTTGGCAAGAGCAGTAAGGCTGTTCGGCCTTTCAGCTCTTGCGACCGCCTTCCGATCCTTCCAGAGCCTTCGTCAACTTCCCCAACAATGCCGAAAGCGTGCGCTGTTCCTCATCTGTGAGGCAGTCAATCAATCGGGCTTCGTGAGCCATGTCTTCCTTGAAAGCGGACCGGATGAGGTCCATCCCCTTCTTGGATAGGCGGACGGGCGAGCTCCGGCCGTCTGAAAGGTCCTTTGGCCTTTCGATCAATCCGGCCCTTTCCAGGCGAGCCAGAATGCCAGTTAGCCCTCCTGACGTAAGCATCAGGGAATTGAACAGTTCCGTGGGGCGAAGCTGATAAGGTGATCCGGAGCGCAGCAGCGTCGAGAGCACGTCGAATTCCCGGCTATCGAGGCCGTGTCTTGAGAAAATGGCCTCGATGCCCGGCCGGGCCAAATGGGTGATCACTCGTGCGCGGCCAAGGATTGCCATGCCGCGCGTATCAACCTCTGGCAACTCCAGCTCCCATTGCCGGCGTCGGCGTTCAACGTGATCCGTATCGTTTTTGCTCATTCTCGATTTTATCTTGCGTGCGAGACAATTCAGTTTATCTTTCGCGCAAGATAAATCAACCCGGCGACGTCAGGTGCTTGGTCTCGGGCGTTGCATGCATCACGAGAGGAGAGTGCGGTGGCTGAAAAAGATCAGGTCGCCAAGGTGAAGGGGCCGGCGTCGTACTTTCCGTCTATCGAAAAGAAATACGGCAAGCCTATCGGCGAGTGGCAAGCTCTCGTGCGCGCCCAGGCCGGAAAGAAGCACATGGAAATTGTCGACTTTCTGAAAACAGAGCACGGGCTTGGGCACGGACATGCAAATGCGATCGTCGCGGCCACGCTCTCTGAAGACAAGAAGTGATCGATTGCTTGAGCGGTGATGGGCCTGTTTTCAAGTGCGCGCCGCTAAAGACGAGATCGCCTCCACCACCCAGGATGTCGCCAGCGGAGCGACAGGCAAAAGCCGGTCAGTCTTCACCGATTTGTTTGTTTGCTGGTTGTGCTTCTCAAGCATTTCAAGTGCCACGCGGAAGTAGGTAAGACTTTAGCGTTTAAGTGGCGGTTTGAAGATATATTGCCAGTTGAATTCTCCGGCTAAATATTTGCCTGGAGAAGCGTTTGGTCATAATCAAAACCTACATGAAAAAAACAATAAAACTGAGGTGAGTTCGACTGTAGTTGCATTAAATATTTTCATCCGTATCGGGTGTTGATTTTGGTGAAGGCTTTTGTATTAAGAATAAAAAGAAGAAGTTGAGGCGACGATATCTGTGCGATTAGATATAATGATTTATGTCACTGATTTTTTCCCCGGTGTAGACTAATTGCCCTAAAATGTTGGTTGGTATTTAAAACCCATTGATCCTTTTTAGCCGAGTCATGACCTGAAATTCCTTTACGTAATCAATAGAGCTGGTCATGGTCCTTCGGGAGACGTTCAATGTCCAAGCATTTGCGTTACTTATTTTTTATAGGTCCCAGGGACAAATTGCCGAAACCCTTGGAAAATTCATTGGTTCGGGAGCTGCCGGGTCTCGTTGTGCAGGTTTCAACTGACTGGGATGTGCTGGTTGAAAAGGCCGAACAGGAAGGGATTTTGCCTTCTCTGATCCTGGTTGATGAAGCCTTTGGCGCCACGAATGCCGATTTGTTGCAAGTGTTCCAGGACACGTATCCCAATGCCATCCTGTGTCTAACCTTTAACGGTGAGTACACATCCAGGCTGCACATTCGAAAATGTCTGAAAACCGGTATCATCAATAACGTCATACCCATGAACCTCCGGCTGGATCTTTGGCTCTATGCGATCCAGATCATGCTGCATGGTGGTTCCTACATGCCGCCGGATCTTGTCGAACTTCTCGAGATCGACAGGAGCGTGCAGCTGGAAAAGGCGCGCAAGGCGACTGCTGCCACCGGCGTGTCCGGGGTGCACATCGTAAGTTCGCTGACACCCCGAGAGCGGGAAGTGTTGGAGTTGATCGCACGAGGGCAGCAAAACAAGCATATTGCTGCAAATCTCTCGCTGTCGGAGCACACGATCAAACTTCACATTCACCACATCATTTCGAAGATGGGCGTATCAAACAGGACTGAAGCAGCCGCCGCATATCTTCAGATACATCGATCCGCCGGCGGTAACGGTTAGGCTGAAATTCGAAAACTCTGCCAACGACCGGGAATGGTCCAATCTGCTGAATGTAAATTGGCAGAAACAAGTCTATGGATGCTGCCGAGTCCTGGTGTGAAGATTATTGAGAATTGTATCTATACGTATGGTTATTTCATATGGATACAACTTGCCTCATGCTGTGGTTGTCCGGCGGCATTGAGAGCGCGATCGCGGTGTCCGTCACGCCTCGTTGTTTCATGTTCCTTTTTCAGGGCGCTCTGGGCGGGCTCTGCCGCTTCGAAGCCGGTCAGGCCGGGGCGGCCAGTCTTGCTAGCCGCTCATCGCGGAAGGAAACAAGACGCCTTGCGTTTTCATCCCACAGGACCAGCTTCACGCAGCCAAGGCTCTGACGCAAGGTAAGACGGCTGACATTGCGCAGTTCCGGATGTTCCTTGAGGACTTCAGATAGCCGGTAGAAGGGAATTTTGGGAGACAGGTGGTGCACGTGGTGGATGCCGATATTCCCGGAGAACCAGCGCAACAGGGGCGGCAGGTCGTAGTGTGAACTGCCTTCAAGCGCGGCATGCTGGAAATCCCAGTCACTTTCTTCAGACCAATGGGTCTCTTCGAACTGGTGCTGGATATAGAAGAGCCAAACGCCGGCGCTGGCTGCCATCAGAGTGATCGGGACCTGCACAAGGAAAAACGTGCTTGCGCCGACCAGCCAGATCATGAGCGCAAACGGTGCCGCGATCCCGAGATTTGTGGCAATTGTCGACACCCAGGGCTGCATTCCGGCGCGCATCAGGCCATAGGGAAGCCGGTATTGGGCGACGAACAGCCATGCCGGTCCCAGCCCGAACATGACGACCGGATGCCGATAGAGCCAGTAGCGGAGGCGGCCCCAGCGGGACAGGGCTCTGTATTCGCGCACGGTCAGTGTATCGATGTCACCGACGCCGCGACGGTCGAGGTTTCCGGCGGAGGCATGATGGATGGCGTGAGTTCGGCGCCAGTAATCGTAAGGGGTGAAGGTAAGTACCCCGATGACCCGGCCGATCCAGTCGTTCATGCTGCGCCGGGCGTACAAGTTCCCATGGCCGCAATCATGCTGCAGGATGAAAAGCCGGACCAGAAACCCTGCCGCCGGGACCGTCAGGAACAATCCGAACCAGTAGCCGTGTACGACGAGTGTCGCGGTAATTCCCCACAGTGCAATGAAGGGGAGGACCGTGATCGCAATCTCGAAACTGCTGCGGCGCGCACTGATGTTCCGGAATTTGGCAAGAGCTGCGATCCAGGACCGGTTCTGGCGATCAGCAGTCGAATTTTCAGAGCCGTGGCGGAGCTCGGCCGCGGTATTATTAGAGGTTACGGTCATTCATGCGGCCTTCCACGCAGTATTCCGGAGTTTGATCGTTTCTCCAGGAATGACGTCCGTGGATATCGAGCAGCTATTAAGCCGACGTTGCCGGTCAAGTTGGTCTGCAGGTTTTCTGCCGCATCTACAATCATATTTTTGCATTTACGGAAAACTATTCAGAAAAATCGACGGAAGATCCGCCGATTATCAAATTCATTTCAGAAATTCGACGTCTCGCGCCAGTGTGAAACGGAAGTCCGCCCAACCGGAGGCGGTCAGCGGTTTCGGGAGCTGTGCCTGAGGCCGGGGACCTTCGGGCCGTCAGCCCGAAGGTGTTTTTCCGATGATGTGGGAAGGTCAGGTCCTGGCCAGTTGGGAAATTTTCATGTTCGAGGCATCTCCACGCGAGAATTGCGTGAACATTGACATGACGGACGCGCGGATTGCGTCTACCTGCGCAGGTGAATAACGCCTGGCCTGGTAGCTCATCAGCACGCGGATGGCGCGGTTGCCGTCGATGACCTCTTCCATCACTTCAAATTGCAGTCCGAGATGGGATTCATGCTTGTCCGGGTCGACCTGGCGAAACGCGATGGTACCGCCATCCGGCGCTGGCAGGTTGCCGTTCAACTTGTTTTGCGCATGGATCTGAATGAACACATCGAACAGGTGGTCCATTCCAGGCGTCATGCCAAGGGCATCTTCCACAAGGTCGATCGGAATGTCGGTAAAGGGCATCGATCCGTTGATCATGTCCTTGATGTTGCCGATCAGGGTGCCGACAGTCGGATCGTTTCCGAAGCGAACCCGGTGGGCGACGACAGTAGTGAAGTAGCCGATCGTGTCGAAATAGTCGGGGTCCGTACGGCCCGCGGCAGAGGTGCCGATCACCAGATCGGACAATTCCCCAAGGGCCTGAAGCGCGGCGGAAATCGCGCCATAGACGACGTTGAAAAGGGAAGCGCTGTTTTCCTTGGCAATGGCATAAAGCCCCTCGGAAACGTCGCTCTCCAGCCGCATTTCAACCCAGCCGCCTGCGACCGAACAATCGTCAGTGGCGGGTTCATCGAGGAGTTTGGGTTCGTTGGTGAAGAGAACCAGTTCCCTGGGTGCATCACCGAGCATGTCCGTCCAGAAGGCAAGGTGCCGGGCATTGACGCCCGACTGCACCTGCTCGCGGGCAAACTCGTGAAAAGGTGCTGGTTCGTCCGGCCACTCGGGCGCAACGCCAAGGCTGCGTGCGCGGTAGGCTTCAACCAGTTCGTCCATCATCAGGTTCACAGACCATTCGTCGAGCGCAAGATGGTGAAACAGGAACGAGAGCACTTGCCGACCTGTTTCCGGATCGGTGAGAAACCGCAACCTGACCGGCAATTCCTTTGCAAGGTCGAAGCAATAAATGGCTTCGGCATTGCGGTCCGCACCGGTGCTTTCCGTGCTGGTCCAGAACCATTTGTAGGTCGCCAGCTCGTCAACGGGGACAACCTTCTGCAAGACATCACCTTCCTCCGTTTCGAAGTAGAGAGTCCTGAGGGCGGCATGCCGTTTCATCAGGTCACCAAAGGCGGCTTCGAAAACGGTTTCGTCCACGGGGTCGAGAAAATCCAGGGCAAACGGCAAGTTGAAGATCTCGCGGTATCCAAGAGCCGAATAGATCTTCCAGAGCGACATCTGCGCAAGAGCAAGAGGTGTGGCAGCGTCGCTCGCCTTGCCGTTTCTGATCTCGACGTTGTGGTTCCCGGCGCTTTCGCCGGCGGTATCGACCAATGTTGCGTGCCGGGCAAGACCTGCTGCTGTCGGGTTGCCGAAAAGATCGTTGAAACGAACCTCTATGCCATGATCATGAAGCAGGCGGCCGATGATCCGGGTGGCAACCAGCGAATGTCCACCGAAGTCGAAAAAGTCGTCGTCTGGTGCGAGATCTGCAACAGCGAGCGCATCCCGAAACTCCTGCAGGATGGCCGCCTGAATGGCCGTCACGTCGAGGGAAGTTCCTTGTCCTGCATGGAGAGAAGCGTCAGAAACACGGGCACTTTCGCTCTGGAGAAGCTGCTGGCTCACCGCGATTGAAAGAACCTCCGGGTTCCGGAGATAACCGGAAAACAGATCCAGCACCAAACTGCCGGCATGTCGCCTGATCCTCTGTCCCGTGACCAGTTCAAGAATTGCCCTGCCTTCTGTGTCAAAGCCCACTGCCAGCTCGAAATCGGGGCGCGCTTCATACGTCGGCAGGGGTATCCGGTCGAAGTCGAGTGTGTCTGTCGGGACGATGGTTTTCGGATCGGCGAGGCGTTGGATCCAGACCTTGGGTAGGTCTGCTGCCAGTGTGTTGTTGTCGTGTTTTTCCGATCTGGAAATCGCATTCAGATGAGACAGAACTTGCCGTTCACCTTCTTCGGGAGCCATGTCCCGTCCAACCGAAACAGCAAAGCTGTCGGAACGGGCAAATCCGCCGCAAGGGTCAGTCAGGCTGCCTGTCTGCCATGACGGGAAAATGGCTTCGATCCGTTCGTGACCGCCGAGCTTGCACAGGAACTGCGCGAAACGAACCCCAACCTGTGCCAGCAATGTGGTGTGGTCCGAAGAAGAGTAACCGTGGTCATGATGGAGGACAGGTTCGAGCAAGGTTCCGAACCTCAGCGCGAGCCGGTCGCTCGTTGGCAGAAGACCAGGTGTTCCGTTGAAATCGATAACGGCCGTATCGGCCAATCCTTCGCCCCGTCGCAACCAGGTGACCGGCGCAAGGCCGGGAAAATCAGGCTCAAGTTGCTTCACTTGACGCAGCGCCGGTGCAGCAATGACCTTGCCGTCATAGGCTGCCACAAGACTTCTCAGGACATCTTCCGGTGTACAGACCTCCTCGAGAATTCGGTGCATGAGCAGGCCCAGGATCACCGCTTGACCGCAGAGGATCAGCAGCACCTTGAAAGGGGGTTCGGCTTCGCTGTCCCAATGTGCTTTCTGGGCGGCCAGGACAAGTGAAACGGCTTCCTGCTGGTTTTCAGCTTTGATGATTTCAAGTGTTCCGTCCGGCCCGTGCGAGAGGGACTTCACGAGTTCTCCCTCGTCACTGAAGCGATAGCGCATTGCCAGCTCGGGAAGGGCTTCGACCATCGCGTCCACGGCGCGGGCGAGGCGTGCGATATCGGGTGTGCCACCGAGCCGGTAGACTTGGGCATGTCGCAGCACCTTGTCCGGATCTTGCTGTTGCGCCAGCCAGATCCGTTCCTGATGCTGCGTGACGGTGTGCGGTTCCCGGCCTTTTTCCGGTAAACGGCCAGTCGGGACGGCAGGCTGGGTTGCTCCGTCCAGGGATTTGAGTTCCGCGTCGAAACGCTCGAACTCGGTTGCTGTCAACAGGCGGTCGAAACCTCCGGTCATGTCAGTCTCCCGATACTCATGTGTCGTGCTGATTGCTTGCCTTGGGAGCTCGTCCGCAGCCATTCGGGCCGACGACGCGGGGCTCACTGAGTAAGCGGATATGAGTTGCATTTGTTAGCAGGCACAGCCAGCGGGAGCAATTAAACTTGTATCAAATACTCATGTTTTTTGAGTCCGGGTATCCAGGTGGGCCGGATATGATTTCTGGACGGGAGAAGGCAAGACACCCGGGCAAGCACTGGGTGTACCGCCCGGGCGTGTTCGATGCAGAAAACCGATAGACTGAGCAGCTCCGGTTTTACTGCGTCGTCTCGTTCCAGCCTGCGATCGCGTCCAGCATGTGTTCCGCGCTTGCAACGCTCGGGGTAATCACCTTGGCGGGGTCGACGAACAGGATCCGGTTTTCTTTGGCCGGTTTCATGAATTGATCCCAACCGGGAACAATCTTGCTCAGCGAAGCACGGGTGCCGGCCTCATCGCGACCGCCGGCCATGTAGCTGTTGAGCAGGACAAGAACATCAGGATCGAGCTTGCCGAATTCCTCCGCACTCAACGGCATGAGCATCATGGAACCGCCTGCCGGAGAGGCGCCACTCGGCGCGCCGACATCCAGACGGCTGTATCCGAGATCTTCCAGTGCCTGAACCATGCCGGAGGAATCGCCCACAACATTGAGCTGGTCGGTCAGAAAGACGGGAAGGTAGGTCCTGCCTGCAGGATCGAAAGGCAGTTTGGCGCGCAGATCTTCCACGCGCTTTTCATAGGCCGCCTTGCGGGCGGCAAAGACATCTTCCCGGCCGACGAGAGCTGCGAGGTCTTCCTCGACATCAAAACCGTAGACCTTCGAGCTGCCGACATTCTGTAGATAGACCGGCGCGACAGTGGCCAGTTGATCGGCTTTGCCGGCATCCAGTTCGCTCGCGACGATCAGATCAGGTTCCAGCGCTCTCAGTTTTTCAAGGTCGAGCTGCCCGACGGGGCCGAAACCCTTTGGTTTTGTTTTGCCTTCGCCGAGAACGGTGTCGATGAAGTCGACTGCGATAACGAAGCTGCCGTCGTCCGCCCGGCCGAAGCTGCCGGTAAGATCGAGACCGAGATCCATCAGCGGGATGCCGAGCAACGGCTCGTGCATGACGACGATATGTTCGGGCTGCTCCGGGATCGTGACCTTCCGGCCCGTGTCGTCGGTGACAGTGCGCTCGGCAGCAAGGACCGGACTTGTCGCCAGTAGGGCTGCGATTGCGCAGGAGACGAGAAAACGCATGAAGATCCTTTCAGTGTGACTGGAGTTTGCGTAGCGCCTGCAGACGCAGCGCGATTATGAAGAGCGGCACGCCGACCATCGTCAGGCTGAGACCGAGAGGCATTGGCAGGGAGCCGCCAAGCCCGCGTGTCAGTGCATCGGCGATCAGGACGAGGATCCCGCCCATCAAGGCGGACAGGAAAAGCCGCGCCCGGGCGACGGCCGGTGAAAGCAAGCCGGCGATGTGAGGTGCCAGCACACCGAGAAAGACCAGGGGCCCAACCGCCGTCACGGCAGCGGAGCTCAGCACAACGGCAGTGAGCAAGATCAACGGGCGTGAACGGCCAACAGGTTCGCCCAATGCCATCGCCATTTCGCTACCCAGGTCATATGTGGCCATGGCAGGGCCGAGAACGAAGATTGCCGCGAGGCTGAGACCGAACAACGGCGCAAAGGCGGCGATGACTGTCCAGTTGGCCTGAAACAGCGAGCCGGCCAGCCACTCGGAAAGGGCGATGGAGGTCTCGGTCGGCAGATACAGGATGAGAAGCGATCCGAATGAGGACAGGACAGTCTCGATTGCTATCCCCATCAGGACGATGGAAAGGCCGCTGGATCGCTCGCTGCCGACAAGCCATAAAAGTAGACCGGCAACCGTCAGCCCACCGGCGAGCGCAGCAAGAACCACAAGGCTCTTGGGTGCCGCCGGCAGGAAGACCAGCAGCAACATGATCATCGTCATCGACCCTTGGCTGAAGCCGAAAAGTCCCGGGTCAGCCAGCGGGTTCCTGGCAACCGACTGAAGCATTGCCCCGGCAAGTGCGACCGCCCAGCCGACCATGAACCCGAGCAGGATGCGCGGCAGGCGGACCGTCCAGAGGGCATAGTTCTCCGCACGCGGCAATTGTTCACCGGCAAGCGTTCGGAAAAGATCGGTTAGCCCGGTGTCCGTCAGCCCGAGGCCGGTGGCAAGAGCTGCAAGTGCAAGCGCAGCAGCCACAAGGCAGGCTCCGGCAAGCAGATTGCCGGTTCTCATCTGAAGTCCGCCGGCCAGACGCAGCACCCGTTTGCCGTCGATTGCTCTACCGCCTCTGATCATGAGGCCTCCCGGCTACCGGGGGAGAGATAGAACCGTTTGACGATCACGATGAATACGATGCCACCGATCAGATCCGTAACCAGGCCGGTGTTCACGACGTAGGGATAAAAGGCTTCCCGAGCGATGAGGTCCGCAGCCAGACCGACAATCGCTCCCACGATCAGGGAGGCTGGCAAGGCGTGAACAAGATTGTTGCCCATGAAGGGGCGCACGATATGTGGCACGACCAGTCCGACGAAGCCGATCGGACCACATACCGCAACCGCGGAACCGGACCCGAGCACGGCTGCTCCGATGGCAAGACGTGAGACAAGAGGAACGTTGACACCGGTTGAGGCGGCCTTGTCGGCGCCCAGCAGGATCAGGGTCAGCGGCCGGGCAAACAGCAGCAGGATTACGACGGAAAAGGCCCCGATCCACCAGAACATGGCAAGGCGGTCGATATAGACGTGGTTGATATTGCCGGTTACCCAACTCAGAAAATCGGCGCGGCGGGCCGGGTCGGACAACAGCAAGGCGTTGGTCATGCCGGTGAACAGCATGGAAACCAGGGCGCCGGACAGGATAAGGGACAATCCGCGCGGGTCGTTCCGGCGACCTGCGAGCCGGGCAACTGCAAGGCTGGAGAGAAAACCGGCAAGTGCTCCGGCAAGCGCCGCAATGCCCTGCAGCTCGGCGCTGGCACCGAATAGCAGCGCACTGGCAACCAGAAACAGAGCCGCACCAGAATTGACGCCCAGTGTGGCCGGGGAGGCCAGGGGATTGCGCACCAGGCTCTGCAGGACGAAGCCGCTGGCCGCTGCAATGCCGCCGGCATAAATCGCAATCAGGGTGCGCGGCAATCGCTGGAACAGAAGGACCGCGTCTTCGTAACTTTGAGCTTCGAAACGCTGGAGCGCGGCAATCAGGTTCGGCAGATCGGCCGCGTGGAAACCGAAGAACAAATGCACCACCAGCACGATGGCAAGCATTGCAAGGATGAGCAGAAGGTGGAGACTACGCCGGTCCATCAGGCTACCGATGCGTGCCCAATGCGCTCCGGAAAGCAGACGAGGCGCCCATCGCGTGGAAAGATCTGTGTCCTGAGGCCGAAGACCTGTTCGATGTTGTCACTGGTGACCGTGTCCGCAACCGGTCCTGCCGTAATGCACCGGCCAGACTGCATCAGCACGACCTCGTCGGCGAAGGCGGTGGTCAGGTTCAGGTCGTGCAGAACGGCAATCACCGTCTTGCCGTGGGTTTCGATCAGCTCCCTGACAAGTTCGAGAACGGCGAACTGGTATTTCATGTCCAGATGATTGACTGGCTCGTCCATGAGGATGACATCGGTATCCTGTGCCAGAACCATTGCGATCCAGGCGCGCTGTCGCTGACCACCGGACAATTTGTTGACGGGAAAACCGGCCCGGTCGCTCAGGCCGACAGTCTCCAGAACCTGTTTGAAGAGATCACGATCCTGCGCCGACGGACCGCCCGTCAGCGAATACCGCGAATAGCCGGCAAGCTCGATCAGCTCGCCAAGTGTCATGTAATCCGGGCAGAAGCAATCCTGAGGCAGATAGGCAATCCGGCGGGCAAGAGCTTTCCGGCCGATGCCAGGGAGAGGTGCGCCTTCCAGCAGAATGTCGCCGGCGCTGATCGGCAGGAAGCCCATGATCGCTTTCAACAGGCTGGACTTGCCGCACCCGTTCGGCCCGACGATCGCCGTAAGCCGGCCTTTGCTGAACCGGACGGAGACATCACTGAGCACATTCAAGGGTCCGTAAGCCGCACTTACGTGTCTTGTCTCCAGCAATTTCGACCTCTTGACCTTCTGCAATGCAGAAGTCTTTATACTATCCGAAACGAGCCAGCAAACCCAAAGCCAGCCCTCCAACTCGTTTCCAATCCAATCAAGAGCGGATTTGATGACCCCCTCAAAGAAATTGCATATCGGCATGTCGCTCGCCCCGACATGGCTCAGCGGCGACGCGTGGCGTCGTGCGGACAGTGGCGTGGAAGGTCTTTACGGCAGTGATTTTTATCTCGACGTCGCACTGCGCGCGGAGCAGGCCAAACTGGACTTTGCGTTTCTGCCGGACTCGCTGTTTTTGAACACCGGGCTGCTGGCATCCGGCACCGGGTTTGCCAGCCTTGACCCAACATTGCTGCTGGCCTCGATCGCGGGCGAGACGTCGAAGATCGGGCTCTTGTCGACAGCGTCGACGACCTTCTTTCCACCCTATATCGTCGCCCGGCAGATCCAGTCGCTGAACTGGCTCAGCAACGGACGGGCCGGCTGGAACATCGTCACCGCGCTGGACGGCAACGCGAATTTCGGCCTGTCCGAAATGCCGAGCCCGGAGGAACGCTACGCACGGGCCGCCGAATTTACCGAAGTTGTCCGGCTGCTTTGGGAGAGCTTTCCTTATGAAGCTCTCAAACTCGACAGGGAAAGCGGGCTGTTCGCCGATGCGGAACTCGTCAAACCGGTCGACCACGAAGGTTCATTCTTCAACGTGAAGGGTCCGCTCAACTTGCCGCGCTTCGGCAAGACACGGATACCGCTTGTGCAGGCAGGGGCATCGGGCGCAGGCCGTGACTTTGCCTCTTCGGTGGCGGACGCGATCTTTGCCTCTACACCGGACAAGGCTGCAGCCATGGACTTGCGGGCCGATTTGCGCAAACGGGCCGAACGGCGCGGACGAAAGGGTGACGATATCCGGGTTTTACCAGGGTTGAGCCTTTACCTTGCGCCGACCAGGGCGGAGGCAGAGGAGCTCTTTGCCGAAACCAACGCACGCGTGAGCCGCGACCGGTGCCTGGCAACAGTTCTGGAAATGACCGGGCTCGATCTTTGCGACTGGCCGGCAGAACGACAGGTGAAAGCCACGGACCTGCCCCCGCCACCGGAAACGGTGCGCAGCCGCACCCATTCGCAACTTCTGCGGCGGATGATCGAGCGGGACGAACCGGCCGTCGAAGACCTGTTGCGCCGGCCGGAAGTTATCGGCTCGGCCCACTGGCTCGTCGTCGGCACACCTTCCGATGCGGTTGCACAAATCAAGGATTGGGCAGCGGCAGGTGCGATCGACGGTTTCGTCGCCTTTCCGGGTGGATCTCTGGACGCGGTGCGCCTGCTCCTGGAACAGGTGGTTCCTGCATTGGGTGATCTGGGCCTTTTCCGGAAGGACTATTCAGGCGCGACCTTCTTCGAGCATCTGACCCAGGAATAGGCATCGAGACAAACGCAGAAGCGCGTCACAGCAGGCTGACTACGCAACTGCAGAGGCCGAGGTTGCGCCATTTTCGAAAACCGGTGTCGGGGCTTGGCGAAAGAAAATTCCAACCCCTGACATCGCGAAACAGCAGCCCGAATAGAGTGCTTTGATGTTTGTCTGACGGGCGCTTATGCGATGAATGTTCCGTAATTAATTGAAATTAATAAGAAAAATCTTTTAGGTGGCTGGTCAAAAATTCGGCAGAAGCCGTGTGCCGATTTTGTTGACAGAAGTAAAACCTCTCGATAACGTTTCAATCTCCAAGTGATTGGAACGTGGCAACGGGGCCACTTTAAAATTCGCAGGCGAAAAGGCCTCTCTATGTCTTCGGAAACGAAGCTGTAGGGAGGCCTTTTTTTTGCGCTCAGCGATGTGCCGCGAGAGAAACCCCGAACAACTGCCGGGGCGCGGCAGAACAATAAAAATGAGGGGTAAAAATGAGCAAGTTACACGGCGAGGCGGAAGCCTTGGACGAAGTGGATCATGTTCTCGGAGAAGAATATGAACACACGCCGGTCCCGATGTCGGCCCGCAGGAGCACCTTTTCGGTCACGACCGTCTGGATCGGTTTTCCAATGATCATCACCGGCGCCATGACCGGATCCCTCCTGGTTCTGGGCATGGGCTTCACAAATGCGGTCTGGGCCATGCTCCTGGGCAACCTGATCATGTTTGCCTATGTCGGCCTGCTGGGAGTTCTGGGCACGCGCAGGGGCATGAATTTCGCACTTCTCGCCAGCGTGGTCTTCGGACGGAAGGGATACATGCTTGCCTCCGGCCTGCTGTCGACCTTGCTGCTCGGCTGGTACGCTGTGCAAACCGGCATCACGGGATCCTTGATCAGCTCGGCCTACGAGCTGAACTATGTCGCGATGACCGTGATCGCCGGCCTGCTTTACATCGGCATCACCTTCGTCGGCGTACACGGGCTTCACCTGATCGGGCTGGTGTCGGTGCCCTTGTTCGTGCTGCTTGGCGGCTGGGTGGTTGCCGACAGCCTGTCGACGACAAGCTGGGCGGAAATCGCGGCTTATCCCGGCAACAACGGCGCGGCGACCATGTCGATGGGTGTCGGACTGACAGTGGTCATCGCCCTGTTCATCGATGCCGGGACAGTGACGGCGGACTTCAACCGTTGGGCAAAGGATACCAAGGCATCCGTCATCGCAACGTTCAGCGCCTTTCCGTTCGCCAACATGTGCGCCATGCTGGTCGGGGGGATCATGACGGCAGCCCTTGCGGTTCCCGATGCCAATCCCTTCGGCACGGACAACATGTTCGGCTACATGAACGGCAAGCAGCTGACCTTTCTCAGTGTCCTTGCCTTCCTCTTTCTCTACTGCAATCTCGGCTCTGTCTGCGCTCATTGCCTTTACAATGCCGCAACCGGCTGGTCGCGTATTCTCAACAGCCGCATGCGGTTGATGGCGGTTATCCTGGGTGTCATCGGCATCGTCATTGCCGCCGGCAACGTCTGGGCGTTCTTCATCCAGTGGCTTTCCCTGCTCGGCATCCTGGTTCCGCCGATCGGCGCGATCATTCTGGTTGACCAGTATCTGCAGCGCCGCAACGCCACGATCGACCGTGACTGGCGCCCAACCGCATTCGCTGCCTGGGCGGCAGGTTCCATCGTTGCGGTGATCGTCGAGTTCTATGCTCCGCAGTTTTCGACGGCAATTTCCGCAGGGCTTGCCGGTGGGGTTGCCTACCTCCTGTTCAACCGGATGCCAGAGGCCGCAAGGGCCGGTGCCTGACCAATTTCCGGCGGCTCAGGCCGCCGGACAATACCAAAAAACCAGAGGATAGCCTTCCATGGCAGACTACGAAATTTACGAACTGGGCGACTTCACCTTTCAGAGCGGCGCAACGCTTCGCGAGTGCAAGCTCGCCTACAAGACCTTCGGCAAGCTCAACGCGGCCAAGGACAACGTCATCGTTTACCCGACCTGGTATTCCGGCCAGCACGTCGACAACGAATGGTTGGTCGGCAAGGGCATGGCGCTGGATCCCGATGAGTATTTCATCGTGATTCCGAACATGTTCGGCAACGGCTTGTCATCATCGCCGTCCAACACGCCCGAGCCCTACAACGCGGCGCGGTTTCCGAAAGTGACTGCCTATGACAACGTCCGCGCACAGCACCAACTCATGACACAGAAGTTCGGTGTCGAGCGCATCAAGATGGTCACGGGCTGGTCCATGGGGGCCCTGCAGACCTTCCACTGGGGCGCGATGTATCCCGACATGGTCGAGAGGATCGTGCCGTTTTGCGGGTCCGCCAAATGCTCCCGGCACAACTTCGTGTTCCTGGAAGGGGTGAAAGCGGCCCTGACAGCCGATGCCGCCTTTCTGGAAGGCTGGTACGAGAAGAAGCCGGAACGAGGGCTTCGGGCGATGGCGCGTGTCTATGCCGGTTGGGGGTTCTCGCAATCCTTCTACCGGGAAGAGCTGGACCTGAAGACGCTTGGATATTCCTCGCTGGAGGATTTCCTGGTTGCGTTCTGGGAAGGATTTTTCCTTCCCAAGGACGCCAACAACCTGCTGGCCATGCTCTGGACCTGGCAGAACGGCGATATCAGCGCCAACGACATCTACCATGGCGATTACAAGAAGGCGCTGGGGGCAATACAATCGAAGGCATATGTGATGCCCGGCCGAACGGATCTATACTTCCCGCCGGAAGACAGCGAAATCGAAGTCGCGAACATGCCGAATGCGACGTTGATTCCGATTGAATCCATATGGGGACATTTTGCAGGTGGGCCGGGCACCAGCCCGGTTGATGTGGCGTTTCTGGACGGGAAGCTGAAGGAAATACTTGCGGGTAGTGCCTGACAGGCAAGGCCAGCCCGGCCGGCCGCTTTGGCGGCCGGCGCAGGACTGAAAGGGGAGAGTTTGGGTTGACCAGTTCATGCAAAACTTCCGAACCGTGGCGCGTCGGTGTGCTGTTCTCGCAGTCCGGCTACATGTCGGTGATCGAGGAAACCCAGTTGCGCGGGACGTTGACGGCAATCGATGAAATCAATGATAGCGGCGGGATCAACGGACGGCCCATCGAGCCGATTATCTATGACCCGGGTTCGGACTCACGCAACTACGGGCTTCTTGCAAAGAAGCTTATGGTCGAGGACGGCTGCAGCACGATATTCGGCTGTTACACCTCGTCCAGCCGCAAGGCCGTTCTGCCGGTGGTTGAGCGGCTGAACGGCCTGTTGTGGTATCCGACGCTTTACGAAGGCTTCGAGTTTTCCTCCAACGTGATCTACACGGGAGCAACACCCAACCAGAACAGTGTCCAGCTGTGCCGGATCCTGATGGAGCTCTACGGAACGCGGTTTTATTTCGTGGGGTCGGACTACATCTATCCGCGCGAATCCAATCGCATCATGCGGGAGCTGATCCGCAACAATGGCGGCAGTGTCGTCGGCGAGAGTTATGTCCGGCTGGGAGCGGACAGAAATTCCTTCGTACCGATCATGCGTGAAATCCGGCAGGTGCAGCCGGACGTGATCTTTTCCACGGTGGTCGGAAACACGACCACATATCTCTACCAGGCCTATGCGGATCTCGGCATCGACCCGAGGGTGATGCCGATCGCCAGCCTGACGACCACCGAGGCCGAGATCCGGGCGATGGGATATGATGTCGGCGACGGCCATCTGACCGCCGCTTCCTATTTCCAGGGTGTCGGCAACGACCGCAATGCGACCTTCATCGACCGTTACAAGAAGCGCTACGGCGAGGACGAGCCGACCAACATGTGTCTGGAGGCGTCCTATTTCCAGGTGAATGTCTTCGCCAAGACCCTTGCCGAGACCAACTCCATGGACACCTCGATGATCCGCCAGTCGGTCATGGGATCGGAATTCGATGCCCCGCAGGGCGAAGTTTCCATCAACCCCGTGTGGGGCCATGCCGACCTGTGGACCCGCATCGGCCGCGCGAACCGCAGCGGCCAGTTCGATATCGTTTTTGAATCGCCCTCCAGCGTGAAGGCGGATCCTTACTTGATTGGGTACGGCCGATGCCTCGAATACAGCTGACACAAACCTCCCGAAGAACCTGGACAAACAAGCAGACAACCGGGGAGACACTGGAAATGGACACAACCGCGGCGGCCAAGACCAAGCGGCCGCTTTCGCAACGAACGTCGGCAGCGGCTGCCATGCGCAAGAACGCCACCGCAACAACTCCGCATCAGAACCTCAGGATCGCGGTTATCGTCGAACCCGATGCGGATGGCGAACGCCTGATCCGGGAGTTGCAGCGCCTGCGTTGCGAGGTGCGCCATATCTGGCCGATCCCGCCGCAGTTGCCTGTCGATTGCGATCTTGTGTTCTGCACGCTGGTCGAGGACATGCCCAAACGTATCCCCTGGTTGCCGGGAGAGCCGGAAGCCGGTCTGGTGTTGGTGGATCGCGGTGTCAGCAATCTGGATCTCAAGCTGATCCATAATTGCGCCGCCCATGGCGTGCTGCACTATCCCGTCGTCCAGCGCGCGGTCCAGACTTGCGTCGCTCTGGCGCGCGAGCACTTTCTTTACGAGCGCCGACTAAGAAACCGGATCGATAAACTTGATGAAAATCTCAGAACAATGCGCCTTGTTGAACGTGCAAAGTCTCTGTTGGTTCGTGTCAAGAATGTAAGCGAAGAGGAAGCTTACAACTATTTGCGTCGACAGGCGATGGAACGGCGTGTAACTATTGGTGCAGTTGCAAATGCGATAATTGACTCGCACGAACTTCTTAGCTAATCTTTCAGAGTTATTCGTGGCAACAGCGCCACGTACATCCGGGTAAAAGAGCCCCACGGTTTTCGTCTTGGCGGAACGTGGGGTTTTTTGTTGTCTGAAAATCAGACATTTCCCTCAGCGGCACCATAGCCGCGTTCACAAAAATCAGAGGCGACGATGCCCCGAACGAGCTGCCGCAAGGCAGGGCGGACGGGGCTTTTTTTGTTTATGGAGCAGCAACGTGAAAACCAACAGGCGCAATTTTCTTCTCGGGTCGGCCGCTTTCGGGGCAGCCGGTCTCGGCACCTTCCCGCATATCTGGAGCAAGAACAGCGGACTGGCGCGCGCCGCCGGCGGCCAGATCAAGGTGGGGGTTCTGTTCTCCCTGACCGGGACGACTGCGATTATCGAAGAGTCGCTCAACAAGGCGACGATCATGGCGATCGAGGAAATCAACGCCGCCGGCGGTGTCAACGGCATGGAGATCGTTCCGGTGGTTGAGGACCCGGCTTCTGATCCGGCGACTTTCGCGGAAAAGGCGCGCAAGCTTGTCCTCCAGGACAAATGCGTTTCGGTCTTCGGCTCCTATACCTCGGCCAGCCGGAAGGCCGTGCTGCCCGTGTTCGAAAAGCGGGACAATCTCTATTGGTATCCGACCCTCTACGAGGGGCGCGAGTGCTCGAAGAATGTCATCTACACAGGTGCTGTTCCCAATCAGCAGCAGGACGAGTTCGTGCCCTGGCTGGTGAAGAATTTCGGCAAGCGCTGGTACCTGATCGGGTCGAATTACATCTATCCGAAGGAAGAGAACAACTACTGCAAGAAGTTGCTGGCCGAACTTGGAGCCGAAGTCGTTCACGAGGAATATGTGCCGCTCGGCCATTCGGAATTCTCGTCCGTCATCAACAAGCTGAAGGCGGAAAAGCCGGACGTGATCTTCTCGACGGTGGTCGGTGATTCCGTTGTCGCCCTGCACCGGCAGTATCATGCGGCCGGTCTCGACCCGGAAAAGATGCCGATGGCCAGCCTGACCACCTCGGAAAACGAAGTGGCGGCGATGGGCGGTGCCGCTGCCGCGGGGCATTTCACCTCCGCACCATATTTCATGGTCTGGGATTCACCGGAAAACCAGAAATTCGTCGAGGCCTACAAGTCCCGCTGGGGCGGCGACAAGGTCACGCATTTCGTCTCCGAGCCGTCCTATTTCCAGGTGCATCTGTTCAAGCAGGCCGTCGAGAAACTGTCGCCGGACGATATCGATCCGACCACGATCCGCGAGGCCGTCAAGGGTGAGCAGTTCAACGCGCCGCAGGGACTGGTCAAGATCGAGGGCGAGAACCTTCATACCTGGCTGAGACCGAAGATCGGCCAGTGCAAGTCGGATGGCCAGTTCGAGATCCTGCAACAGTCCGCCGACTGGCTCGAGCCCATTCCCTACAAGGCCTACGACGGCCAGGTCTGCACCGCTGACGGTCTGAAGAGCAGCTGACACGCGCAAACGGGCGGCGTGTCGTCACGCCGCCCGGCTTTTCCGTGACCTGATGTTTTCCAGACCTTGAAGGCTTGCAGATGGAACTTGTCGTCTCCCAACTCCTGACCGGTCTCAGTATCGCTTCGATCCTGATGCTGGTCGCCCTTGGCCTCGCCGTCATCTACGGCGTGACCGGGGTCATCAATCTTGCGCATGGCGAATTCGTCATGCTGGGCGCCTATTGCGCCTGGTTTCTGCAGTCCCAGCTTGGCATGGGATTGCTGGAAAGCCTGATCCCGATCTTTTTCATTCTTGCGGTGTTCGGTTGGGCCGTGGAAGCCCTGGTCATCCGCCATCTCTACGACCGGCCGCTCGACACCATCCTGGCGACCTGGGGCATTGGCGTGATGGCGCAGCAGGCGATCCGGCTGATTGCCGGCGGCGAGCTGCGTTATGTCGAGATCCCGGCGTTCCTCAGTGGCAGCGTGTCCCTGTTCGGTGCAAGCGAGTCCGCCTACCGGCTGTTCATCCTGGGTCTTGCGCTTGTCCTCTTCGGGCTCACCTGGGTCATCTACCGGCGCACCAGCTTCGGGCTGAAACTGCGCGCGATTACCCAGAACCGGGAGATCGCCTCCAGTTTCGGCATCAATTCCGCCCGCATCTACCGGTCGACCTTCGCCTATGGCGCCGGCATCGCCGGTCTCGCCGGTGCGCTCGTGTCGCCGCTGAAGAGCGTCTCTCCGGAAATGGGGACGACCTACGTTGTCGACGCCTTCATGGTGGTTGTCCTTGGTGGTGCCCAGAGCCTGCTCGGCACTGTCGCAAGCTCCGGGATCCTGGGTGAACTTTCGGGTTTCCTGGCCTTCCACAGCAACGACACCCTGGCCAAGGCGCTGGTCCTGCTGGCGATCGTCATCCTCATCCGCTTTCGGCCCGAAGGCCTGTTCTCGACCCGTGTGCGCTCGTGATCACGGCCGGAAAAAGGATCGCAATTCAATGAACCTGACTGGAAAATCAACAGCACGGCTGGTGCTCTATCTGGCGTTCTGTGCAGCCATCTTGCTCGTGCCGTCCGTGCTGGACGATGCGTTTCTCCTGAACAAATATTCCCGCTACCTGGTCTTTGCCATCCTGGCAGTCTCGCTCAGCCTCTCCTGGGGCTACGCCGGAATTCTCAATCTCGGCCAGGCAGCCACCTTTGGCCTGGGGTCCTATGCCATGGCCATGGGCCTCAAGCTTCGCACCGTGCCGGTACATACCGGCAGCGAAGGGCTTCCGGACTTCATGGTCTGGAACAATGTCACCGAACTGCCCTGGTTCTGGGCGCCGTTTCACTCCATGACCTTCGCCATTCTGGCGGGCCTCCTGATCCCTGCCGCCTTTGCTGCGCTGCTCGGCTGGTTCATGTTTCGCGGGCGCATCACCGGTGTCTATGCGTCTATCATCACGCTGGCCGTTCTGGTGGTGGTCAATCTCCTGATCATCGATCAGCAGCGCTACACCGGCGGCTTCAACGGCATCACGGATCTCGCCCAGTTCGAAGTGGCCGGTTTCTTCTTCGACGCCTATTCCGCGACAACCTATTACCTGGTCGCGCTGTGCCTGTGTGCCGTGCTGCTCCTGTCGCTCGCGGTTACCCGCAGCAAGACCGGCATGATCCTGCAAGCGATCCGCGATCAGGAAAACCGGGTCCGCTTCTTCGGATACGACGTCGCGCTCTATCAGATCTTCGTCTTCTCGCTGTCGGCCGGCATCGCCGGTCTGGCAGGCATGCTCTACACGATCGTGATGGAATTCGCCTCGCCGACATTCCTTAGCGTGCCGCTCAGCCTTTCCGTGGTGATCTGGGTCGCCGTGGGCGGCCGGCAGAGCCTTCTGGGGGCTGCCATCGGAGCCCTGATCGTGACCGGCGTCCAGGGTGCCCTGTCGGAATCCGAAGTCTTCCTGGAAAGCTGGATGCTGATCATGGGGGGGCTGTTCGTACTCGCTGTCCTGTTTCTGCCGAAAGGCATTGCAGGTGCCGTCTCGATGGCCGTCGACCGGCTGCCCTTTTTCGCCGGCAGCGCCAGGAAATCCGCGAGCAATGTCATGAAAACCACGGAGGCGGCGTCATGAAGACAGCAACCGACCACCTCAGCCTTCGGGACGTCAGTGTGTCCTTTGGCGGTTTCCAGGCGATCTCAGGACTGTCGCTGGATGTGAACAGCGGCGAACTGCGTTGCCTGATCGGACCGAACGGTGCTGGCAAGACCACGGCGCTCGACCTGATCTGCGGCAAGACCCGTGTGACCTCCGGCGAGATCCGCTTCAAGGGCGAGGCGATCCATACCCTGAAGGAATATCAGATCGCCCGCGTCGGTATCGGACGCAAGTTCCAGGTGCCGAGTGTCTTCCGCGAACTGACCGTTCGGGAAAACCTGAATATCTGTCAATCACGAAACACCGGCGTTCTGGCCAACCTCGTGCGTTTCGGTGCAAGTCACGACGACGAGGAAATCGAACGTCTTGCGGTTCTGGTCGGCCTTCAGGACGATCTCGATCTTGCTGCCGGACATCTGTCTCACGGTCAGACGCAATGGCTGGAGATCGCGCTGATCCTGGCCCAGAACCCGACACTCATCCTGATGGACGAGCCGACAGCAGGCATGACCGCGCAGGAAACCGGCAAGACGGCCGAGTTGTTCAACAGGCTGCGGGGCGAGCACACGCTGATTGTCGTCGAGCACGACATGGGATTCGTGCGCGACATCGCTGAAACCATTTCGGTCTTGCACCAGGGAAAGCTGCTTGCCGAAGGTTCGCTGGAGGAAGTCTCCAGCGACCCGCGGGTGAAGGAAGCATATCTTGGAACGAAGGAGGCCGGCCATGCTTGAGCTGAACGGTCTCGATGGTTTCTACGGCCGAAGCCGTGCGCTCCAGTCCGTTTCCATGGACATTGACGAGGGTGATTTTTTCTCCGTTCTCGGCCGCAATGGCGTGGGCAAGACGACGCTTCTTCGCAGTGTCCTCGGGTTGATGAGCCGCACGTCCGGTTCGGTCAAGCTGGACGGAATGGAATTGAACAGCCTGCCGACGCACGCAAGAGCGCTCGCCGGCATCGGCTATGTCCCGCAAGGCCGCGGTATCCTGCCGGCCTTCACCGTGCGCGAGAACCTGATGATCGGCACCTTTGCCGCCCAGTCGGGGCAGGGTGAGATCGCCGACTGGGTGCTGGAGTTGTTTCCGATCCTGAAGGAGTTCCTGAACAGGCGGGGCGGCAACCTTTCCGGAGGTCAGCAGCAGCAGCTTGCAATCGGTCGGGCGCTTCTTTCCCAGCCCAAGGTGCTTCTGCTCGATGAGCCGACGGAAGGCATCCAGCCCAACATCGTCGAGCAGATCGAGGATGTCCTGATCGACCTGAACCGAACCAGGGGCCTCACCATCGTTCTGGTGGAGCAGAACCTCACTTTCGCACGCCGGGCTTCGAACCGGTTCGCGATCCTCGACCGCGGCACCGTCGCGGTCACTTCCGGCATTGCCCAACTGTCCGACGACCTTGTCCACGAACACCTCGTGGTCTGAGGCGCGGCAACCCGTTCCTAGAAGGAGGAATTGATGTATCACGGTGATATTTCCAGCAGCAACGACACCGTCGGCGTGGCGGTGGTCAACTACAAGATGCCGCGTCTGCATACCCGCGAGGAAGTGCTGGCCAATGCCCGCAACATCGCGGACATGATCGCGGGAATGAAGGTCGGTCTTCCGGGCATGGACCTGGTGATCTTCCCGGAATATTCCACCCACGGGATCATGTATGACCCCAAGGAGATGTACGAAACCGCCTCCCAGGTGCCTGGAGAGGAAACGGCCATCTTCGCCGAAGCCTGCAAGAAGGCGAACGTCTGGGGCGTGTTCTCCCTGACAGGCGAGCGACACGAGGATCACCCAAACAAGGCGCCTTACAACACGCTCATCCTGATGAACAACAAGGGCGAGATCGTCCAGAAATACCGCAAGATCATGCCCTGGGTGCCGATCGAAGGCTGGTATCCGGGCGATTGCACCTACGTCTCGGAAGGCCCGAAGGGGATGAAGATCAGCCTGATCATCTGTGACGACGGCAACTATCCGGAAATCTGGCGTGACTGCGCCATGCGCGGGGCGGAACTCATCATCCGCTGCCAGGGTTACATGTATCCGGCCAAGGAGCAGCAGATCCAGATTTCCAAATCCATGGCCTGGGCGAACAACTGCTATGTGGCGGTTGCAAACGCCGCCGGCTTCGATGGCGTCTATTCCTATTTCGGCCATTCGGCCCTGATCGGTTTCGACGGCCGGACGCTGGGGGAATGCGGCACCGAAGAAAACGGCATTCAATATGCCCAGATGTCCGTATCGGGGATCCGCGATGCCCGCAAGAACATGCAGTCGCAGAACCACCTCTTCAAACTGCTGCACCGTGGCTACACCGGCACGATCAACTCCGGTGATGGCGACAAGGGCCAGGCAGCCTGTCCCTATAACTTCTACGCCAACTGGGTGAACGATCCGGAAGGAACGCGGGAGATGGTCGAGGCCATGACCCGCACGACGGTTGGCACCGAGGAATGTCCGATGGAAGGCATCCCGAACGGTGCAAGCACCCACCGCTAGGGCTCAGGTCCAATCCGGGCGGGAAGTCTCTCGCCCGGTTCGAAATCGATCAGCTCTTGCCGCGGGCCAGCAACCTGGCAGCACGCGCTGATCCAGCGATCCTCCCGAGCGATGCGGTTCGCAGCGCCGCATCCTCCTGGCGCTGCAGCGATTTCCCCCGCTGCAGCGTCTTCAACAGGAAGTCCAGGAATGAATGCACCGATAGCTGGTCCGGTTGAGGACCCGATTGACGCCTATCGCATTGTCAGCGAACCCTTTTATCGCCCCTTTGCACAGGAGGTCGGCCATTATGAAGCCGCCTATGCCGCACGGTTGCCGATCCTTCTGAAGGGGCCGACGGGATGCGGAAAAACGCGGTTTGTCGAGCACATGGCCTGGCGGCTGAAGCGTCCTCTCGTCACGGTGTCCTGTCATGAGGACATGACGGCGTCGGATCTGGTTGGACGGTTTCTGCTGGATGCCGACGGTACCGTCTGGCACGACGGCCCGCTGACGGCGGCCGTCCGGAACGGTGCGATCTGTTATCTCGACGAAGTGGTGGAAGCGCGGCAGGACACGACGGTCGTCATCCATTCCCTGACCGACCATCGCCGCCATTTGCCGCTGGAAAAGAAGAATGAACTGGTCAAGGCGCATCCGGACTTCCAGCTCGTGATCTCCTACAACCCCGGCTATCAGAGTGTGCTTAAAGATCTGAAGGAATCCACCCGGCAGCGGTTCTGCGCGATTTCCTTCGACTATCCTGATGCGGCAATCGAAGCGGAAATCGTGGCGCGTGAAGCCGGCGTCGAGCCTGAAACAGCAAGGATTCTTGTCCGGGTTGCGGAAAGATCCCGGAACCTCAAGGGTCACGGACTGCGCGAAGGTGCATCGACGCGCATGTTGATTGCAGCCGGTCAGCTGACAGCGCAAGGCGTGCCGCTGGAAGAGGCCTGCCAGATTGCCATCGTGCTGCCGCTCGTTGATGAGCCGGAGATCCGCGCTGCGATGTCCTCCGCTGTTTCTGCCTGCCTGTAAGACATGGCGGCGACGATGACCGAGGCTGCCACGGCAAAGACCAACACCGTTGAGACGCGCGAATATGAACGGCAAATGTCTGCCGTCTGGACTAAAGCCCTGTCCCGGATTGCCCAGGCCGGTTACGGCGAAACCGTAACGCAAGCCTATCGTACTTGTGGCCCGATGGTTGCAGAGGCGGTTTCGGAAGAAGCCGCAGCCGATCTCGGACGCCTGGTTTCCTGGATTGCCATTCGTTCCGGCCGGCGCGCATCGGCAAGGGTGCCGCATACAGCGGCTCGCGCAGCGCAGCACTTGAAGACATTTCCTGCTTTTTCGGAGTGGTGCGCGCTTTTGGAACGGACCGGACGCGACTTGCCGGAAGCCGTTGAGGCACTGCTTGAGACGTCTGACAGGTCCCTTGCAGAAATCGGCTTGTCCGGCTTCAGAACATTCGTCGGCATGGGGTTGGCACTCAGACTGACGAGCCGCGAAAAGGCGCGATTGTTTCTCGCTGGTGAAGACCCGGAAGCGCGGCACTTTCTTGACCGGCAGTCGTCAGTCTTGCGATTTGACGACGAAGAGCTTCGGTTGAAGACGTTTCATGCCGCCTTGTGGGGTCAGCTTCCGCCCATTGTCGAAACCCCGGCCACAGCTCCGGAGCAAATGCGTCGCAGGGCCGGGTTCGGACGGGATGGCATTCGTCTGCCGTCGGGGTTTCCGGGTTTCGACCGCGCGGACAGCCTGAAGCTTTATCATGCGGCTCTTGCCCATGTCGGCGCTCACATTGCCTTCACCCGGCAGGTGTTTGAGCGAAAGTCCCTGAAACCCTTGCAAGTCGCAGTTATCTCCTTGCTTGAAGATGCGCGGGTCGAACGGCTCGCTCTGCAAAAGATGCCGGGACTGAGGTCACTCTGGAGCAGCTTCCACACCATGGATGCACGCTCCGCAAACCTGGCGACAACCTTGATGGCTCGGTTGTCGCGCACGCTGATAGATCCGGAATACAGCGATACCAATGGTTGGGTGGAGAAAGGAAAACGCCTGTTCGAGGAAGCCTTTGCCGCGACCCCCAACGACCAGACCTTCTGCCGGAGAATTGGCGGACTGCTTGCCAACGATCTAGGGCAGATGCGGCTGCAGTTCGACGCCCGCACCTATGTGGTGCAGCCGGCCTACAGGGACGACAACCTCGGTATCTGGACCTTCGACGAGGAACCGGACCTGATCGAGATGGATGTTGCGGTTGAAACGGAAGGTGTGCGCCTGGAGCAACAAGAACGCGACGAGGCCGAGCGGCAGGAGCCCGAAGAAGAAGAAAAGCGCGAGGAAGAGGCCGCGGCAGCGGAAAAGCTACGGCTTCAAGATGAGGACGCGGTAACCCGGCAGATCACCTATCCCGAATACGATCATGTCAGCCGCCGCATGCGCCCGGACTGGTGCACTGTTCATGTCACTGAGGCGCCGCGAAAGGCGGCAACCGGTCTGTTGCGGAGCCTAAGGCAAGAAACCAGGATACAGAGTTCTCTCATCTCTCTGATCTCCGGTGCCAATGTGAATGCGTTCCAGCGGGAGCGCCGGCTGGAAACCGGTGACTTTCTCGATCTGGATGCATGCATCGATGCCCAGGCAAGTCGCCGCAACCGGGAGATCCCCGATCCGAGGATCTTCGGCCGGAAGAGTTGCAAGGGACGGGACCTGGACATCCTGTTGCTGATCGACCAGTCACACTCCACCGGCGAGCCGGCAGGCGAGGTGGGCGCCAGCGTTCTCGATCTTGAACGCCTGTCTGCCGCGATAATGGCCGGGGCGATGGAGACGACCGGCGACAATTGCGCACTTGCAGGGTTTTGCTCGGACACTCGGGAGACGGTCCGATATGCGCGGATCAAGGACTTCGGCCAACCGGTCGACCAAGGCGTGTATGAACGCTTGGCCGGTCTGGAAAGTGCTTTCTCGACCCGGCTCGGCCCGGTTATGCGTCACGGTGGGCGTGAGCTTGCCGAAAGGACGGCATATCGAAAAGTACTGCTGGTGGTGACTGATGGCGAACCGTCCGATATTGACGTCGATGATCCGGATTATCTCCTGGAAGACGCCCGTTTCGCCTTGCGCGAATTGGCGATGGCCGGCATCGATGTTTTCTGTTTCTCGCTCGGCGACAACCGCAACGATTATTCCGGCAGGATTTTTGGCGGCAAGAATGTCAGAAAGCTCGCGGACCTTTCCAGGCTTCCTGGCGCTCTGCTTGGGCTCTATGGAGAGTTGAAAAAGTAGGAGGTGCCTCTGGTGAGCTGCTCTCATTTTGCCGGATTGCCAGTTCTGTGGTGAACCTTGCGCCAGTCCCGAACGAGCTCTGATCGCCTGTTCCGACCGTACCGATTCTGTTGAAACATCAGAAAATCTGCCTTTAACCGGCAAAACACCCGGAAAAGTTTCAAGGAAGATTTTGCGTGGGTTTAACTTCAGCCAGTGTTCTGAAAATGTGGCCGGTCCATCGCCGGAGACCTCGCGGTAGTATTCGAGGGGAAATTAAGTAATTGAAATAAATAAGGAAAAAATAGGATCGGCTAGAATGGTGCTCTGGAACTGGCAAAGATTGGCACACCCGTCGGGTCGGAAAGTTTCGTAGAGGCATCTGGAATGCCGGTTCAACCAGGCCGGGTTAGGGTTTCGTTAACTTAAATTTCCTTGCACCATCTGCTGGAATCCTGCATCCATGACGGAGTTACCGCTCATATCGGGCACGAAACCGTCAGAGGGCATTAATGGCCGTTACCGAACAATTTTCCGGTGGACGCGATACGACCGCAAAAATCGAAAGTTTCACGCAGAAGCTTTCGGACCGTTTGCAGACGATGCGCGAAATGACCTACCCGCCGGAAGCGCGCAAGGTTTTCGGCCGGACGTTTTCCACGACGGATCTGGTTCGTCTGCTGGGCGTGCCGGAAAGCACGCTTCGCACCCTGACGCTGGAAGGCAAGGGCCCGCAACCGCATCGCGCCGAAAACAACCGCCGGATCTATACAGTCGATCAGGTTTGGGAGCTGAGGGCATTCCTCGCGGAACTCAGGCCTGACGATGCGCATCGTCTCGTGCCTCATCGTCGACCGGGAGAGAAGCTGCAGGTCGTTGCTGCTGCGAACTTCAAGGGTGGCAGCTCTAAGACGACCACCTCCGTTCATCTGGCCCATTACCTGGCTATCCAGGGCTACCGGGTGCTGTGTGTCGACCTGGATCCCCAGGCCTCCATGACCACGACCTTCGGCATTCAGCCGGATCGTGATCTTCGGTCCGGCGAAGACGATGACGAACGGACCGACACGACCTACGACGCTTTGCGCTATGACAATTACCGCGTGCCGTTTTCCGAGGTCATACGCGAGACCTACTTCCCGGGCATTCACCTTGCCTGCGGCAATCTGCGCCTGATGGATTTCGAATACGATACGCCGACCGCGCTTGCCGAAAGGACGACCGACGAGCTTGGCCTGTTCTTCCAGCGCCTCGATGCCGTGATCCAGTCGGTTGAAGAGCACTATGATGTCGTTGTCCTCGATACGCCACCTTCGCTCGGGTACACGACAATGGCGGCTCTCTATGCGGCAACGGGCCTGATCATCACCGTTCACCCGGCCATGCTCGACGTCTCGTCTTGCTCTCAGTTCCTGAAGATGATTTCGGATGTGACCCATACGTTGTCCGAAGGCGGTGCGGTTTTCGAACACGACTTCACGAAGTTTCTGCTGACCAGGGTCAACCCCAATGACGGGCCGCAGAAGATCATGTCCGGCACCATGCGGGACTTGTTCGGGACCGACGTCCTTGTGGCCGAGGCGATTGAATCGACCGCCATCGCATCTGCCGGCGTTGCCAAGAAAAGTCTCTACGAAATCGAATCCGGTGAAGTCGGCCGGGAAACCCTGAAGCGGGCGCTGGAAAGCGCAGACCGCGTCAACGCCGAAATTCTCGATCTGATCAAGAGTGTATGGGGCAGGGAGGTTTGACGATGAAAAAGTCGATCGTCAAAATGATGTCCGACGCGGCGGCTGCAGCTGCCGACAAGAAGGAGCCGCCCAAACCGGTTGCAGGTCAGAAGGTAACCGCACCCGTCGTGAATTCCATGGGGCGCGCCTTGTCGCATATGCGCGAGGACAGCATCGTTGCCCTTGATCCGTCGAAAATCGACCCAAGTCCGTTTTCCGATCGCTTCGAAACAGACCTCGAAGCGCAGGAGGCCCTGGAGGAACTCAAGCTTTCGATCCAGGATGAGGGGCAGAGAATCCCCGTTCTGGTGCGCCCGCACCCCACGGAACGGGACCGCTATCAGCTGGCCTATGGACACCGCAGGCTGTTTGCCATTCAGACATTGATGGCGGAAGCCGGCAAACCGGAGACGTTCAAGGTCAAGGCGTACGTTCGCAAGCTGAGCGACGCCGAGCTGATCAAGGAACAGTCGCTTGAAAACGGCGTCCGCGAAAACCTGACCTTCGCGGAGATGGTCCTGTGGGCTGTGCAGCTGCGCGAAGCAGGGCTCAAGCAGCGCGAGATGCAGCCGGTGCTCGGCCAGGTTCAAACGGTCATTTCCAATATGCGGAAGATCGCCGACAGCATCCCGCACGACATCATTCGCGCGATTGGCCGTGCCAGGAATGTTGGCCGGCCGGCGTGGATGGAACTGGCGAAGCTGTTTGAAGACCCTGCCGCCGAACAGCGCGTTCGATCCGTCATAGACGGTGAGGATTTCAGGCTGGCTGCTGCGCAGGACAGAATGTCCATGGTAACGCAGGCCGCAAGAGGCAAACAAAAGAAGGCTGCGCTGGCAACACAGGCTGCAGCAGAAATCACATCGAACGGAACGGTACTGGCAAAACTGAAGAGAACATCGGCGGCAACCGTGTTCTCGATACCGAAATCCGAAGCTGAATTCAGTCACTGGCTGGAGGAGAACCTTCCGGACGTCTATCGCGATTTTCTGCGGCAACGGCAGGAAACGGGACGTACGAAGGGCTGAAGATGGTCGCAGCATACCTCGAAAGGGTATGCCGGGCGCACAATGATCCGGGGCAGGTGTTCAGGTGTCGTCCCGGGCCATATCGGCAAGAGGCCGGATTTCGGCCAGGCCCCGTGAGGAAGGAGACGGTGCGAGAGAAATAGAGACCAAATGAAAAGAGACCGAAACGGCGGCAACCGTTCAGTCTCTTTAATCACGGTTCAACTTGGAACGTCCAAACAGGAACCTCAACACTTCCCTGTTTTAGGCGAATTCCGAATCACGCGCAAGATCCATCTTGTGTGAACGGTGGATTTCTGCCGATTTCCCGAAGTTGAACCTCCTGAAACGCATAACGCCGCACGTTGGCTCGTGTCGGTGAACGGAGGTTGTCATGCCTGCTGTTTCGAACGTCTCTTCCTTCCGGAAGGTGACGCCGGGGATACTTGCGTCCCAGCGTCTGGCAATGTCGAACGACATTCCCGATATTGGAAAATCCGAAGTCGCTATTGCCTTGAAACGTGCGGCCCAGCCGATCGGTCTCACGTCGACTGCCTACCATGTCCTGGACATCCTGCTTGGCCTGTCAAAGCCGGACGACTGGAAAGGGGACAACAGGCCTGTCGTTGCCATCTCCAATGAGAAGCTTGCCTCCTATGTCGGCAAGAGTGAACGAACGGTCATTCGCGCCATCAAGCAGCTGGTCGAGGCCCGTATTCTCGCCTACAGGGACAGTTCTACCGGCCGCAGGTGGGTGCACCGCAACGACAGTGGCGACATTACCTTTGCCTATGGTCTCGATTTCACGCCGGCAAGAGTGCGCTACCGCGAAATCAAGCGCCTGGCCGACGAATGGCAGGCTCATCTCAATGCCGTCCGGGAAGCCAAACGGACGGTCATGAGGATCTCCAGGGCGATTGTCGACATCGTCGATGCAACGAAAGACGTCGACCTGACAGACTTCCTGGATCAGATGGCAGGCATTCTGGACGCGGAGACTGATGTTCAGGCAAAAGCGGAGGCGTTGCTGGACCTTTATGACCTGGTGATGGAAGCTCTGAAGGAGGCCTCCAATACACAGTCAACAGCACATAAAAATGAGGAATCGTCATGCGAAGATGACATCAATGTCACCCCTATATTTAATACAAACTCACCAGACACTTGTTCAAATAACCGGACATCTGCTCACGCAGATGAAATCAAAAATAAGACTGACGTCGCCTACGGCGCCGAAATAGCTCCTGAAAGGGAGCAAGCGGAGCAGGGTGGGGGCTCCAACAGGGGATATACACTGCAGAAAGGCTCCGGTAAGGCGGGTTTTGTCCGATCGGAAACCTTGGACGCTGTTTCGATCTCTTTGCTGGAAAGCGCATGTACGTCGATCCAGAGCGATTTTGGGCTGTCTCTCAAAAGCTGGCCGGACCTCATTGCCGCAACCGACGTGCTGAGGATCGGTATCGGATTAAGTGAAAAAGGCTTTACCGAAGCCTGCGGAAGGCTGGGGCGGCATGTTGCGGCGGCGATTCTTGCGATGGTGGCCGAAAAGGCCTTGCGGGATCCGGAAAAAATCAGCTCGCCCGGCGGTTACTTCCGGGCATGTTGTGAACGGGCGACCGAAGGCAAACTTGCGCTGGCAAAATCCCTGTTCGGCCTCGCTGCGCGCTGATCGGGCGCCGCGGGGAGCGGGATCCTCTTGTGCGAGTACTGCTTCCGGGCAGGGGGCGCCAAAATGAAGGGATCTTGAAACTTTGCGGTCTTCCCGGGAGTGCTGATCCTGCACGAACACGGATAATCGCAACAGGGCACGTCGGTGGCGCTGGATTCGAGCCTTCATAAACTTGCCTTACGCATGGCCGACTTTTGTCAAAACGACGCCTCATTCCTGCGATCCTGTTCCCAACCTGGAAGCCCGGTGTTTTGCACCATGAACTAATTTGTCCGTTCGTTCGTCTTTCAACGACAACGAAGCAAGACCGACTGGAAACTTCATGAGCAGATCTGTTTTCATTGCACTTTTTTTCATGGCATTTGTCCAAAGCGCTTATGCGAAATCCAGTGACCTGAGGAACCACCGGGGAGACCCTGAAGAATTCAGTTTTGCGACGGTGATCGCGAAGGCTCGGGAACTCGGGACAAGACCGTATGAAGCGCAAAAAGTGCGATCTGAAGATCTTCTGGAGGAAATTGACTACGACGCACATTGGAAGATCAGCTTTCGCAAGTCGGCCACCCTGGAACTGGTACCAGGCGTCCCAATTCAGTTCTTTCACCTGGGCCGCTTCTTCAAGCAACCGGTCAAGCTGAACGAAGTCGCTGATGGCGTTTCCCGAGAAATTCTCTATTCACCTGACTATTTCGACATGCCGCATGACAGTCCGGCGCGAAAGTTGCCCGAAAATCTTGGATTTGCCGGGTTCCGCGTCATGCGGGAGGATTTGAAAACCGACTGGGTTTCCTTCCTGGGCGCATCCTATTTCAGGACAGATGGCCAGTCTCGCCAGTATGGGCAGTCGGCGCGCGGACTTGCCCTTAACACCGGACTTTCGATGCCGGAGGAATTTCCCAGATTTACGGAATTCTGGTTCGAACCATCCGCATCGACAGATGACGGTTTGGTTGTCTATGCACTTCTTGATAGCCCATCTGTCGCCGGCGCCTATCGAATGCACATGAAAAATGAGGAGGGCAGTGGGCAGGTCATGGATGTGACAAGCCACCTATTCTTCCGAAAGTCCGTCGAAAGACTGGGAATAGCGCCACTCACAAGCATGTACTGGTACTCTGAGTCCAATCGCCTGAAAGGCCGGGATTGGCGCCCGGAAGTACACGATACCGATGGTCTTGCGATGATTAGCCAGTCGGGAGAGATGATATGGCGCCCCCTCAACAACCCGTCCGAAGTTCGCACGTCCACCTTTCGGGCGGACAATGTGAGAGGATTTGGCCTCGCACAACGAGACCGGGAGTTTGAGAACTTTCAGGATGACGGAGTGTTTTATGATCGTCGACCGTCCGTCTGGATCGAACCTGACGAACCGTTTGGCAAGGGCGTGGTTCAACTGGTGGAGATCCCGACGGACGACGAGATCTATGACAACATAGTCGCTTATTTTTTGCCGGACGAACTGCCGAAAGCGGGTGACGAACGTACGTTTTCCTACCAGATGACCTGGCGTGATCAGCATCCGCTGCCTCAGTCAGGTGCTCAGGTTTTCGCAACCCGCATCGGCCAGGGAGGAATTCCAGGACAACCTCGACCGAAGGACCAGATGAAAGTCGTGGTCGAATTCCAGGGCAAATCCTTGAACGGGATAAAGAAAAAGGACGATGTGGAGGCCGTTGTTGAGCTTTCCAAGGGCGAGCCAATAAATCTTTTCGTTCAACCTGTCGTCGGTACGGATCGTTGGCGCTTGACGTTCGATGTCAAAGTCGACGGGCGTGATCCGTTGGAGGCGCGCGCTTTTCTGAAAGGCGGCGATGATGTCCTGAGTGAAACCTGGCTCGGGCAATTGATAGCGGAGCACCTGGAATTGGAATAAATCCCCGGTGTGGCAAAGGGCACAGTTACCAGGTGCGGGAATACCGAGCCTTGAAAACGGAACTGGGATTTTGTGTCTGTATTTCCCTGATGCTAGCCCGAAGTGTGAAGGCTTTGGTCAAGGGTTGTTGCAACGAAACGCTCGAGTGCCACACGGCGTCGTCTTTTGAGTTGTTGAATTCCGCTGCCAGGACTGTCGCGGTCCGGCCCAGAGACACTTCCACGCTCTTGGTGGTATTCCAGTCAATATCATTCGTCTCGAAACCGGGCGTCCGGAAAGAATAGGAATCTCGCAAGATCAGGTTGGCGTGCCTTGTGAGTTTGATTTTCTTTCCTGCAGTGAATCTGGTTGATGCAAGGTCGCTGTCCGGGTCAAAGCGCAAAGTCAGGTCCGTCTCGTCCATTCCTGCCAATTTGTAGTCGTCTTCGAAACGCAGTCGTGTCCATAGCGTTCCACTCGGTACGTAGCTGCGTGGCGCATTGAGCACATGCCTGGGCAATGCTGCTGGCATGTTGATATCCGATCCGAATGCAGGCCGGCCCGGAACAGGAAGCTGAGCGCCTACCGTCATGTTGTAGGAACTTTCAGATGGCTTTGAAAAAGACCAGACGTAAGGTTTGATATTCTCAGCGTGAACAGGCGTGACTGTTGCGGAGGCCGCTGCCGCAGTGCCTGTGATTATGCCCTTGATTACGGAAACTGCCAGTAGGTAACTCGGTGTGCGCATGTTCTATTATCGAGAGCTTGAGGTCGCTTGCTGTCGGTCTGACGGGATGAAACTGAGTGAACTTGATTCCGAAAAGGTTAATGCAACAGTGCCCAGTGATACCTTGCGAAAGTTACCTAGGTTTCGAAATATATATCTCTAAGTATCAGAGTTGATTGAATTAATATCTCTTCCGCTGATCATGCGAACATGGAAATACGTATGGAATGAGTTCCACTTTTGCTGTGGAAATACACTGATTTCATAACTGCCGGGTTGATAAGAACTGCGTCTCGCGGACTTGCAACGTGGCTATCTTTTGTGGATCCGGCTTCAGGCATTCGGTTGGTCTGCAAACCCAGGCCTGTCGGCAAGTTAACGAGCACCTTTTCCACCGGAATTGCGTTGGTCTTCAAATACGTTCACGGCGCTGAAGAAGCTTCGGAAACTGAAGATCGGCTCACAGAGAATGCCCTGCAGGTACAGCTCCGCGTTCTTGGGAAGCTCAGTACTTCCGATCTCAGTTTCAATTTATGGCTGCAAATGAGAGCAGTACATTCACATTCTGTTTCAATCTTGAAATGCGCCGGAACTCGGTGATTTCCGGAGCGTTACTCCCATATCGTCGCCCCATCCCCATCAGATACCGGCGACTTCAATCTGGGAGAGTTACAATGCTACGTGAACTTGTCACTGCGTCCGCAATCGGACTGTTCATGGTCGGCGGTGCGTATGCGCAAAGCTCGACTGAAGTACCGACGACTACCGTGCCGGCAACTCCTGCCACCCCTGAGCCCGTTCAAATGGTGAAAAAGGCAGAAGGACACCTGGCCACGGACCTCCTTGGCCGAACTGTCTACAACGGTACGAGCGAAGAGTCTGAAGCAATTGGCGACGTCAACGACTTCACTGTGGGTCCTGACGGTCAGATCCAGGCAATCGTGATCGGAGTCGGAGGCTTTCTTGGCCTGGGCGAGAAAAACGTCGCGATCGAGTACGGTCTTGTGAAGTTCGAAAATCGCAACGATAGCGAGGTGCTGGTGGTTGAAACGACCGCAGAAAAGCTGGATGCGCTGGAGCCCTTCGAGGAAGCTGCATATCGGCCTGTTCCAGCTGATGAAAGCGTGAATGAAACCAGGCCGGCAACCGCTCAGGATCTGAACAATGCGCCGGTCGAGAAAGCTCCTGAGGAGCTGATTGATTCCGAAGCGGATAGAAACGTTACGCCTGCAAACTGACATCACGACCAGAAAAGCGCGGGCCGCATTCCGAAATGTCGCCCGCGCTAAAAATATTCCATAATCAAAATTACGCGATTCTCGCTTGTAGGCGGGCACATTCTATCCCAAGTGCGACTTCTGTTTGAAACCAATAAGTTATCAGTCAAGATGATTGTGTCATGCCATCAATATACAGTCATCTGATCCTGGATGAGCGCCGCAAGATTGAACGCTGGTGCCAGGCGAAAGTGTCACTTTGCCGAATTGTGATGATCCCTGGACGACACTGATCGACGATTTATCTGGAAATGACACCGACTGTGGCTCTTGATGCCATGTTCAGCGGCGAAGCTCCAAGCGCCGTTCCTCATAGCGGGGGCTGGGCCTTTCTGCCGTCGGTCTCCTGGCCCGGAGCAACCTGCGTTCCAAAGAATGCAGACAGGATGTTCAATCCTTCTAAAAACGATCAAACTGCATCCGTTACTTGAACGGATCTTCTCTGTCTGCAACATTCGCGTTTATTGACATATTTTCACAACCAATGACTTGATCAGCTATCAAAGGGTCTGCCGGATGCCTGTATACACCTTCAACACTTTGTACGATCGAAAAGAAAAACGTCCCGACGAATATGGTGAGGTGACTGTATTAACTGAAATCATTGCCCCTGGAACCCATCATCAGTACGAGCGGCAGACCTCGGTCTATGGATATGTCTATCCTCTTGACACCACGTCGGGCCGTAAGTCGGCGCCGGAACCGTTTTCGGGCTTTCGGATTGGCGCGACCAAGCGCATTCCCAAGAAGGCCAAACTGATCAGCCCTCGCAATAGCGGCAAGGTCGACATGGACAAGGGACACATCATTGCTCTGGAGTTGGGTGGCCCCGATGTCCCGGCCAATATCTGTCCGCAATGGTCGCAATTCCAACGGAACGGCGAATGGCGGCGAATGGAAGTCGAGGTTCATGAGATCGCGCAGCAGCAAGAAGCGCACGACAGTCTGGTGAAGATGACCGTACATCTTTATTACAATGGTTCTCTGTCGCACACCCGCGGGCTTTGCCCCTCGGGATTCCAGGTAGACCTGACCTTGAACGACACGAACTCGCTGCTCAAACGCTACCAGATCGACAACACCCACAGCTCCGTCGATGACCAAATGTTCTGGCGCATTGCGGACCCGCTGGATTCGAAAATGGACGAGGTAGATCCGATCGGCATGCCTCCCCCCATAACGCCCAGCCCCAGCTTCCCCGGCGCACAACCGGTAATGACCCAACGGCAAAACGGCATGAACTGGTTCGATTTTGCCAATCGTCACATTGATGACGAGGATGAATACATGGATCAGAGCTAAGGAGCAGAGTGCAGAACTCAGCGAGGAACAAGCCGAAAATCCAACGGTGTATTCGTGGCGAACGTAACGGCGTGCGCGGTAAAGGTCAGCATTGAGCCTTTCGCGGGTCTCTGGCCCCTGACAAATCCAGGGGCCAGAAGCTGCGTCGGTCAGCGCGACAGCAACAGGGGGATGACGGTTTGCTCCAGCATTTCCCGTGTTGTGCCTCCCAGAATGTTCTCCCGCAGGCGTGAATGTCCGTAGGCACCCATTACCAGAAGGTCGGCTCCCAGTTCGCGTACACTGTCCAGCAAGGCTTCGGACACGGGCCTGTCGGCGGACGCCACACTTTGAACGGAAATGCCGAGTCCGTGGCGGGCAAGGACCGTTGCGATATCGCTGCCAGGGTCTTCCCCGTGATCATTGTCGCCGACGACCGGGTCAACCAGCAGCAGCGTGATGTCCTCGGCTGACTTCAGAAACGGCAGCGACTCGGAAACGGCACGGGCGGCTTCCCGCCGTGAATTCCAGGCGATGGCCACTTTTGTGCCAATGTGGTCGGCCTTGAAGGAATTGGGAACATAAAGCACGGGCCGGCCGGAATCGAACAGCGCTCCATCGATCGCATTCTTTTCGACGGAATTGAGCTCTTGCTCCACGGAGCGCAGGACAACAGCCAGATCACAATAGATGGCATGGCGGGCAACAAGATTGTCTTGGCGAGCGGTAGAAGACAGACTTGGCCGGACGTCGAACGAGATACCTTCCCTTGCAAGCTGTGCTTCTATTCGGGAAGCAAGGGATGTCAGCTCGATCTTTCGCTGGTCGAATTCCTTCGCCCAGATTTCGATGTATCCGTGCCCGCCAGATCCGTAGAACGGCAGTTGCGGGACTTCACCGATCGGTAACACCGTGAGATGAGCATCAAAAGCCCTCGCTACCGTGACAGCCTTGCCGACGGTTTCCGTGGAGACATCAAGTTCCGTGATTGCGAGTATCGTCTTGTAGGTCATCGTACCGGCTTCCTCCCCTGTTCGCCTGCGTGGGCGCGCGCTGTACAGAGCTTCATCTGCATTTTCCGGGAAAACGATTGAGAGGCAAACTGGTGGTGACTACGTAGCCAGTCGGCGGGGTGTTCCGCGTGGAATAAGCATTGGTCCCGACTTGGCGTACCGCGTTCCACCCGCGAGAATTCGTCCGTGACAGAAGCGTATTCAGCATTCTTATCTTATCCTGAACGGCCAAGTTGCCGCTGCCTCGACGGATACATCAGCCCTGAACCGTTTGCACCAAACCAGCATCGACGCTCCCTTCGCAATCGACCCTGAAGTGGTTGCTCAGGAGCTTTCGGTTCACCCCATGGCGGGGCTCGGGGACGATGAAGTTGTCAGGCGTCGACGGCGTTACGGCACCAACAGGTTTCGCGAGCTGAAAACCAAGAGCGCATTCGCAATCCTTGCCCATCAATTTGCGAGCATCATCGTCTGGCTTCTTGCAGCCGCCGTTTTCATGTCTCTGCTTCTGGGCGATTTCGCGGACGCGATCGCGATATCCATCGTCCTGGTTCTGAACGGTGCCATCGGGTTCTTCACCGAGTTGCGCGCGGCCCGGTCGATGGAAGCCCTGTTGCGGATCACCACGACGCACTCCCGTGTGCGCCGAGGCGGCAAGGTGCTTGAGATCGAGGCAACGGCGCTGGTTCCTGGAGACATCGTGATCCTTGAGGCAGGAGACGTCGTCACGGCTGACCTTCGCCTCACGGCCGCTTCCGATCTTCATTGCGATGAGTCCCTGCTGACCGGGGAAAGCGCTCCGGTTGAAAAGCAGACTTCCACGATGGCCGAAGACACGGTGCTTGCCGAACGCTTCAACATGGCTTTCAGCGGAACGGCGGTCACCCAGGGGCTTGGCGAAGGCATCGTTGTTGCCACCGGCATGTCGACGGAACTTGGCCGGATCAGCGCTCTTGCGCAGCAGGCCGACGCCGAAATCTCTCCCCTCGAAAGGAGACTGGACAGGCTGGGGCAGAAGTTGGTCTGGCTGACGCTGGTGCTTGCCGCGCTCACGATCATGGCAGGCATTCTCTGGGGTCATCCTGTGTCAGAGATGCTGAAAACCGGAATTGCGCTTGCGGTTGCCGCCATTCCGGAAGGTCTGCCAATCGTGGCGACGTTGTGCCTGGCCAGAGGCATGTGGCGCATGGCGGCCCGCAACGCGCTCGTCACCGAACTTTCGGCTGTAGAGACGCTAGGGGCGACGACACTGATCCTGACCGACAAGACCGGAACCTTGACGGAAAACCGGATGACGGCCGTCCGTTATCTTCTCGACAGCGCGGATATCGCCATTTTGCATGAAGGCAACGGCATTCGCTTTTGTTCAGAAGGCCGGGACATCGAACCAGCTTCCACGGAGGGCCTTTCCGTCGCTCTCAGGATTGGTGCGCTGTGCAATTCGGCGGAATATTCAGATGGTCCGGATGAAGTGCGGATCGGTGATCCGATGGAGATATCGTTGCTGGCCACTGCATCTGCCGCGGGTCTTGCGAGATCTCGCCTGCTGCAGACAATGAAGCCGGCAGAAAAGTTTGCTTTCACTCCACAACGCAAGATGATGGCGACGGTCCATCATGGTGACGGGCACTTTCTTTATGCCGTCAAGGGCGCTCCGGAAGCCGTCCTGAACGCGGCATCAGAGGTTCTTGGAACCGAAGGTACCCGCGCCTTCACGGATGCGGACCGTGCCGCGTGGCGCGGCCGTCAGGAAGAGGCAGCCCGATGCGGCCAGCGTCTCCTCGCCCTTGCCTTCAAGACGGCAGCAACACCGTCCGAAGATCCCTATGAAGGGCTGACGCTGGTCGCACTGGTCTGTTTTCTTGATCCGATACGGGAAGACGTTCCAGGAGCGATCAGGGCCAGTCAGCAGGCGGGTGTCCGGGTTGTGATGATGACCGGTGACCATGCCGAGACCGCGGCGAAAATCGCACAGGACGCAGGCATCGGAACATCCGGCCTGAAAGTGCTGTCCGGCCATGAGTTAAACGGGATCGACATGGCACAGGCGACGGCAGAGCAGCGCAAACAGCTCATGGCGACCGATGTCTTTGCAAGGGTGGCACCCGACACCAAGCTGAACCTGGTTTCACTCTTTCAGGATGGCGGACATGTGGTCGCCATGACGGGCGACGGCGTCAACGACGCTCCGGCGCTCAAGAAAGCGGATATCGGAATTGCCATGGGCAAGCGCGGCACACAGGTTGCCCGTGAAGCGTCTGACATTGTTCTGAAGGACGACGACTTCGCGACGATCATCGCCGCAATGCGCCAGGGCAGGATCATTTTCGAGAATATCCGCAAATTCGTCGTTTATCTGATGTCCTGCAACGTTAGCGAGGTGTTGATTGTTGGCATTGCAGTTGGCGTCGGCCTGCCTGTCCCGCTCCTGCCACTTCAGATCCTGTTCCTCAACCTGGTGACCGATGTCTTCCCCGCCTTTGCCCTGGGGCTCGGAAAGGGGGAAGACGGGGTAATGCAGCGCCCGCCACGGGACCCCGGTGAGCCTATCGTCGACGGGTCCCGCTGGATGTTGATCGGTTATATCGGTTGCACGATTACGTTTTCGACGCTTGCAGCATTTGTCATCGCGTTGTTTCTGCTTGGCCTGGAAACGGAGAGGGCCATCACGGTTACCTTTCTGACGCTGGCACTGTCACAGCTCTGGAACGTCTTCAACATGCGTGCCGCAACAGGCCCGTTCTGGAAAAGCGATGTCCTTCGCAATGGTTATGTCTGGGGTGCTATCTCGTTGTGCCTCTCACTTGTCGCAATGGCCCTTCTGAATACGGATCTGTCAGCGCTTCTGGCATTGCCATGGCCAGGACTGACGGGTCTCCTGGTCGCTGGCACGATGAGTTTTCTGCCGTTGGTTCTCGGACAGGCCTGGATAAGCCTTGCGGCCCGCAACAGCGGTTCGAAGTAAGTTTTCGCTGTTCGAATTTGTTTGGCATTCGGAAGCAGGGTTTGCCGGGGCTTGGTTGTGCACCTGCAAACCCTGCGTTCCACGACCGGATTACATCGGCGGCATGATGACCTTGTCGATCACGTGAATGACGCCGTTGTCGGCTGCCACATCTGCTGTCACGACATTGGCGTCGTTGATCATCACGCCATTGTCGAGGTCTACCGTGATTTCGCTGCCTTCCACGGTCTTCGCCATCATTCCATCCGAAAGATCTGTCGAGAGAACTTTGCCTGGAACCACATGGTAAGTCAGGATGGCGACAAGCTTGTCCTTGTTTTCGGGCTTCAGAAGGTCGTCAACGGTACCGGCCGGCAATGCGGCAAAGGCTTCGTCGGTGGGCGCAAAAACGGTGAAGGGACCGTCCCCTTTCAGGGTTTCAACAAGGCCTGCGGCCTGAACGGCGGCAACGAGCGTGCCGAACGAGCCTGCGCCGACAGCCGTGTCGACAATATCGGCGGCTTTCGCCGGAAGAGACACCACGGAAGCAACGATGCCGATTGCAAGATACTTGGCGAATTTCATCTGATCCTCCTTGTCACGTTCTGAAGCTGGCTTTGCGCCAGCCACCCCAGTACGCGGACGCCCTGAAAGGGGATCTGCTCAAAAGAGCGGGCATTGAACACATTAATTTCAGGACGATTTGATGATCCAAAAGTGATCCGGAAGCCGGTCAGCGTAATCTCAAAAAGAGCAAGGCGTGACGACATCGGCGCCCGCGATCTGCGCTTTTTTCACACAAAAGCGGGCTTTTTCCGTCGAACCAATTGGGATTTCATTCGAACGAGAGGCCCTTGGTCCTTCGGCGTCGCGCGATTTCGCGGTAGAGGGCTTCCGGACTGACAGCAATCTGTCGGGCAATCTGGTGCCATTCACCTTTCGGCGGCAATGTGCCGTGCCAGGCGAGCCAGGCATCCAGACGTTCCGTGACCGTTCTGAGGGCCAGAATTTCGCTCCTCAGGCGAGTTGTCTGCACCTCGCGGGCAAGCCGTGCCGCCCAGGCTTCTGACAGTTTCGGGTCAGCGCGAAAAAGGTCGAGGAAGCGCCGCCTCGAGATCCCACGTACGCAGGCATCTGATCGGACGATCGCGTCGCAGTGATAAGTTTCGGCAAAAGCAGAGGCTTCAGCCACGACTGCACCTGGAAAAGCGCGTTGTAGAACGAGTGCGGCTCCCCCTGTCTGGTGGCGGACAAGCTGAATTTCACCAGCGGTCACCAGAAACAGGTTCTCCACCATGCTGTTCTGATGGAACAGATACGCTCCTGCCGGCACCCGGCGCTCAAAGGTTCCAGACGTTTCAAAGAAGGCGGGAATATCCATCAACATGATAGCTATCATGTTCTGATTTTAGTTCCTCAGGCAAGATGGGACGCAAAGCAAAGGAGAAACCATGAGCCGGTACATTCTTGCCCTGACCGCCGCCATTGTGTGCAGCGCTCCGGTCCTGGCCCAGACCCAGGCCCAGACCCAGACAACCCAGCATCATGACCATTCTGCCGCGCAGCATGCGGCACATGGCACCAAACCATCATCCGCTAAGGCGGTTCCGCGTGAACCGGGGCAGTCCGCTTTCGCGGCAATTCAGGAAATCGTGGCGATCCTTGAAGCAGATCCTGAAACAGACTGGTCCAGGGTCGATATCGAAGCAATGCGGAACCATCTTGCCGACATGGACAACGTCACCTTGCGGGCAGATGTAAAAACCTTGCCGGTCGAGGATGGTTACCGGTTCACCGTTACGGGAGACGGCGATGTCACCAACTCGATCAGGCGGATGTTGACGGCCCATGCCGCCACCATGAACGGAACCCGTGGTTTCCGCTATGAAGTGGCGGAAGTGCCCGGCGGCGCAATTCTGTCGGTTTACGTCAGTAAGCCCTCAGATCTGCAGAAGCTCTCGGGGCTCGGGTTTATCGGCGTGATGACACTGGGAGCGCATCATCAGGAACACCATCTCGCACTGGCGTCCGGCCAATCGCCCCATCACTGACCCCGGTCGTGATTTGGGTTCAAGAGCCGAAACATATGCGGGAGACGCGGATGTATCGAGGAAAACGCCGCCTTTCCTTGAGACCAGATAAATCCGGCAAACCGTGTTTTGTTCAAGAGGTTGACCACCCGGCGACCTACGTCGCCGGTGCCGCCCAGTAGAACAATGGGTGCCGGTGTTGGTATGAGAGGCTTTCCGGTTAGTGCGAATGCACTTCCTCGGCGCCCGGCGGGTTGAAATGCAGAAATGCCTTCACGAACAGGAACACAACGATAATGCCGGCGACGGCATAGGCGACAATCGCCGGGTCGTGCTGCAACTTCAGCATCGCGAAAGCGGCGAGGACGACGGCATCCAGACCGATTGCGATCAGTAGAATCCAGCCTCGGGCATCAACATCTGAACGCAAATGCCTGAACACTCCCCAATGGATGATGATGTCCATGACGAGATAGAAGAACGCACCAAGTGATGCGATCTGGCTGAGATCGAAGAAGACGGCCAGCAAGGCGGCGACAAACACGGTGTAGACCAGCGTATGATCCCGGATCACGCCCGGCATGCCGAAGTGGCTATGGGGGATCAGTTTCATTTCGGTCAGCATGGCAAGCATCCGGGACACTGCAAACATGCTGGCGATCAGGCCGGAACTGGTTGCCACGAGTGCCAGGGCTACCGTCAGGTAGAAGCCGACGGATCCCAGGGTGGGCCTGGCAGCTTCTGCCAGCGCGTAATCCTTTGCCTCGATGATTTTCTCCAGCGGCAGACTTGAACCGACCGCGAAGGCCACCAGCAGGTAGACAAGGATACAGATGCTGATTGCCGCCACGATTGCCCTGCCCACATTGTGATGCGGATCCGTGATTTCTGCACCGCTGTTGGTAATCGTCGTGAAGCCCTTGAAGGCAAGAATTGCCAGCGCGGTCGACGCAATGAACCCCGACAATCCTCCGAGATCTGTCCCCTCCCCGGTCGCTTCAAACGAAAATCCGCCAGCCCAAAGTGCGGCGAAACCGAACAGCGCGATACCACCGACCTTCAACGCAGCCATGATGGTTGAAAAGAGCCCTATCGATCTGTTGCCAGAAATATTGATGAGAAAGGCGAACAGGATGACGCCGACGCTGATGGCGGGAAGAAGCCAGCCGGAATGCGGCAGGTCGAGGCCGCGCAGAAGGTAGCTTGCGAAGGTACGCGCGACCAGACTTTCATTGATGACCATGGAAAGAGCCATCAAAAGCGCAGCCGCTGCGGTTATTGCTGTCGGGCCATAGGCTTTTTGCAGGATCATGCCGATGCCACCCGCAGACGGATAGGCATTGGACATCTTGATGTAGGTGTAGGCGCTGAAGGCGGTAACGACGGCGCCGGATATGAAGACGAAAGGGAAAAGAGGACCGGCCAGTTCGGCAATCTGACCGGTGAGGGCGAGAATGCCCGCACCGATCATGACACCGGTCCCCATGGCGATCGCATCGAAGAGTGTCAGGCTGTTTTTCTTGTAGTCGGATGACATACCGATCTCCGTCAAAACAGGTTGCCGAACGCTCCGGTCAAGCGATCCGGAATGACGTTCACTCCCTTACGGGGTTTGCTGCAACAGTTCGGAACTGTAGCCGGCCTCCTTGAGAACGCCTGCGATTTCCTGTGCGGACCGGGTGCTCGTCACAGTCACGGTCCTGTTCGCCATGTCGAATTCGACCTGGGCAGATCCGTCCGCCTGCTCGATGGACTTGCCGATGGTTGCCTTGCAATGACCACAGCTCATATCTGGAACGCTAAACTTCATGATTGGCTCCGTAGTTGATCGATTTTCTGTTTTTCCCGGTTCCAGCGGCTGGAGGGTCAAGAAGAAAAAAGTTTGAAAAATATCTTGAACGATCCTTGACCTTCCAGTGACTGGAAGCCTCATTTGAGGGAAATCGAACAATCCATGCCGGAGTTGGACCCATGTCTGGGCAACAGAAATTCTCCTTGTCGGTTCAGGGAATGTCATGCGCATCGTGTGTTGGACGCGTCGAGCGCGGCCTTGCGGCTGTCGAAGGGCTTGAAGATGTCGGTGTTAACCTGGCAACTGAAAGCGCGCAGTTTACGGCCACCCCTGACAAGATCACCGCCGCGGTCGCCAAACTGGATGATCTCGGCTATCCGGCGCGAACGCAGACGGTCACGCTGACTATTCAGTCCATGTCCTGTGCCTCTTGTGTCGGACGTGTCGACAAGGCGTTGCAGGCGGTGCCCGGGGTCATCAGTGCCAGCGTTAATCTTGCGGCCGAAACGGCAACGATCGTCTTTGCAGAAGGTGCCACAACCGTTCAGGAGCTGGTGAAGGCCAGCACGGATGCCGGCTATCCCGCAAGTCTGGCAGACGCAGGAACGTCTCAGGATCGCAGCGAGCGCAAGGCGGAAGAAGCCCGTGAGCTGGCGCGCAAGATGGCGATCGCCGCAGCCTTTGCCCTGCCCGTGTTCCTGATCGAAATGGGCGGGCATCTGATCCCCGCTTTTCACCACCTGATCGCGGTGACCATTGGTCAGCAAATGAGCTGGATTCTGCAGTTCGTGCTGACGAGCGTGGTGCTTTTCGGTCCGGGCCGATCTTTCTATCTGAAGGGGTTTCCTGCGCTCTTGAAGGGGGCGCCGGACATGAACAGCCTGGTGGCCGTGGGAACCGGAGCGGCCTATCTCTATTCGGTGGTTGCCACCTTCCTGCCGGATCTGGTGCCCGCCGAGGTTCGCGCCGTTTATTTCGAGGCAGCCGCCGTGATTGTCGTTCTGATCCTGCTGGGCCGTTTCCTGGAGGCCAGGGCAAAGGGGCGCACCGGCGCGGCCATCCAGAGCCTCCTCGGCCTTCAGGTCAAGTCGGCCCGGGTGCTGCGGGACGAAGAGATGGTGGAAGTGCCTATCGAAACGCTGGCCATTGGCGACATCGTCGTAGTGCGCCCTGGAGAGCGTCTCGCGGTTGACGGTGAAGTCGTCGAAGGGTTCTCCCACGTCGATGAAAGCATGATCACCGGCGAGCCCGTGCCTGTCGCGAAATCGGCTGGCAGCGCGGTGACTGGGGGCACGGTTAATGGCACGGGAGGACTTCAGTTCAAGGCAACGCGTGTCGGTGCCGATACGACCCTTTCGCAGATCATCCGCATGGTCGAGGAAGCCCAGGGCGCCAAGCTGCCGATCCAGGGGCTGGTGGACCGCATTACGCTGTGGTTCGTTCCCGCCGTCATGGCCGTTGCCGTGGCTACGGTCCTGGTGTGGCTGACATTCGGTCCGGACCCGGCATTGACGCTGGCCCTTGTGGCCGGTGTGTCGGTGCTCATCATCGCGTGTCCGTGTGCCATGGGCCTTGCAACGCCGACATCGATCATGGTGGGCACCGGCAGGGCAGCCGAGATGGGTGTCCTGTTCCGCAAGGGGGACGCGCTGCAGCAGCTTGCCGACGTGGACATTGTTGCGCTGGACAAGACGGGCACCGTAACGGAGGGCCGGCCGGAACTGACCGACCTCGTCCTGGCGGACGGTTTTGAACGCTCTGTCGTTCTGTCGTGCATTGCCGCGGTTGAGGCTCGCTCTGAACATCCTGTTGCCGAGGCCATCGTGCGGGCAGCGGGCAAGGAGAGCGTGGAAAGGTTCGCGGTCAGTGAGTTCAACTCCATCACCGGTCATGGTGTTTCCGCTATTGTGAACGGTCAACGAGTGCTCGTCGGCGCTGACCGGCTGATGAAGCGCGAAGGTATTGCGACCGATGCGCTGGTGGACGAGGAGGTCAGGCTGGCGACCCGTGGGCGCACAGCTCTCTATGCAGCCATTGACGGCAGAATTGCTGCTGTTGTCGGAGTTGCCGACCCGGTCAAACCATCGAGCCGTGCCGCAATTGCAGCGCTTCATGAGCTGGGGTTGAAGGTCGCGATGATCACCGGCGACAAACGGGAAACCGCCGAGGCAATTGCCGCGGAAACCGGGATCGATATCGTCATCGCGGGTGTTCTGCCCGATGGCAAGGTTGACGCCCTGCCCGAACTCAAGGGCGACGAGGGCCGTATTGCCTTCGTTGGAGATGGCATCAATGATGCCCCTGCCCTCGCCCATGCCGATGTCGGTATCGCGATCGGCACAGGTACCGATGTGGCGATTGAATCCGCCGATGTCGTGCTGATGTCGGGCGATCTGAGAGGCGTCGTGAACGCTTACGAAGTGTCGCGCCGCACCATGCGCAACATCAAGGAAAACCTGTTCTGGGCATTTGCCTACAACACGGCCCTGATCCCGGTGGCCGCCGGGGCGCTTTATCCAGCCTTTGGCCTGTTGCTGTCACCCGTTCTTGCAGCAGGCGCCATGGCGTTGTCGTCGGTGTTCGTCCTCACCAATGCCTTGCGACTTCGCCGGATCGCGCCAGTGATGGATGAAGCAAGGTCCAGGGTCGCTTTCACGCTAAGTGCCGAAGCCGCGCCTGCTGAATAGGAGGGGGTGATATGAACATTGGAGAACCTTCGCGCCAGTCCGGGCTACCGACCAAGATCATACGCTGCTTTGAGGACATCGGCCTGAGTGCCCACAAGACGGCCTCGATCAAGCTTTAATGGTGCGGATCGGCAATATGCCGGCCAGAGATGGGTTGACCGGGGCGCAGGTTCACCGGATTGTGACACAGGTTCGGGTTCGTTGCTGGCAAACAGGATCCAGTAGGTCATTGTTGATGCGGTTGCAGTCTTGCTTTTGGACGACTTTTAAAATGCTCCTCGTGGCGGCTTTCGTTGCTGCCGGAGGATCGTTCAGTCATTCGCTTGCCGGAACTGCCCACGAACACTCACATGAAACCGCTGCCGCCTTCGGCGGCGATATTCCCCACGATCATGCTTCAAACCATTCCGATCACAATGTGGCAGATCATGAAACCGTGCATTGTGGGGCCTATTTGCTGGCGTTGACGGATGACGAGCATCTGAGCATCCCTGACCTCATCGAAGACAGCGTCCGTGACACCGTGGTGTCCAATGTGTCCCGGGTGTGGAAGATTGATCCGCCTCCCCCACGACCGGCTCCTTTATCCGTTTGAAATCGCTTGAGGCGGAATATCCGCCACGCAATCTGGATACAGGACAAGATCAATGAAACTTACGATTATGTCAGCGACTGGCGCGCTGTTGCTTGCAGGCGTTGCCGGCGCCTTTGCACATGGTGGGGCGTCCGGAATCGTCAAGGAACGCATGGACGCGATGGATGAGATGGGCGACGTGATGAAGTCGCTGACTGCCATCATGCGTGGAGAAAAGGACTATGATGCGGACGCAGTGCGTGAGGGCGCTGCGGTTATCCAGTCCCATTCCGGCGAGGCCCTGACCAAGCTGTTCCCGGAACACAGCATAGAAGGCCCATCGGAGGCGAAACCGGAAATCTGGACCGACTGGGAAGAATTCTCTGAGCTCGCAAAACAGCTGGACGTTTTTGCAGCAGGACTTGGCGCAGCGGCCGAAAACGGCCTGGCACACGGCAAGGGCGGTGCAGGTATGACGGGTCAGTCGGGCATGATGGGGCAAGACACCATGATGGGTGGAAATTCCATGATGTCCCAGGGTGGTATGATGGGCTCCGGAGGAATGATGGGGTCGGGTGGCATGATGGGGAACGCCGGTCACATGGCCGATCCCGAAATGTTGGCCCAGATGCCTGCGGACGGGCTTTTCAACATGGTCGCGCAGACCTGTTCGGCCTGTCACTCAAAATTCAGGGTCGAGAAAAACTGATCGATGCGCCTCTGGCTCATTGTTGCGATCGTTGCTCCCGCGTTGGCGGGAGCGGCGTTCGCCGTGCTTTACCTCTGGCCTGTCGACAAGCCCGAACGGATCGAAGTCCTTGCCGGCGATCCGGGCCGCGGCGCCTATCTTGCCAGGATGTCGGGATGTATCGCCTGCCATACCAATACGGAAGGTGGCGGGAAACCTCTGGCTGGCGGTGTCAGGCTGCCGACGGACTTCGGCACGTTCTATTCGCCCAACCTGACGACGGATCCGGATCACGGCATCGGAAACTGGAACTTGCAGGATTTTGCAGCGGCGGTGCGACAGGGTATTTCGCCGGAAGGGGAGCCCTACTATCCGTCTTTTCCCTATCCGTTTTACGGTTCCTTGAGCGACCAGGATATCGCGGACCTGTGGGCAGCCTTCAAGACGGTTCCCTCCGTTGCTGAAGCATCGACACCACATGACATGTTGCCGCCATTCAATCTCAGAATGGGCCTGAAACTCTGGCGCGGACTGTTTTACGTGCCGGAGACATTCGACCCGGATCCTGCGCGCTCTGATCTCTGGAACAGGGGCAAGTTCATTGTTGAGGGACCGGCTCATTGCGGCGCTTGCCACACCCCTAGAAATGCCGCTGGTGCACGTCAGGCGGAATTGGCTCTGCATGGCGCCAGCGAACTGCCTGGCGGCGGCAAGTCTCCACCCATCACGAGTGCCGCGCTGAAGAGGCAGGGCTGGACGTTAAGTTCTCTGCAGTATGCGCTGAAAACCGGGATCATGCCCGATGGGGACGTCTTTGGCGGCTCCATGGGCGAGGTCGTGCGCGACGGCACTGCTTTCCTGTCCGAAGAGGACCGGGAAGCAATCGCAACCTATCTCCTGGAGAGGGACGGCTGACCGTCTGAAGGAGAGAAACCATGAGAAACCGCATCTTGCTCGGTGCACTTTCTGCGGCAGTGGTGATTGTCGTCGCCAGTGCCATTTTCCTCCTGGCACCCCCCGATGTTGACGAAAGTGTCGTCCGGCTGAAGCCGGGCGACCTCAAGCTTGTGCGTTTGGGAGCAGACATTTACGCGCAGAATTGCGCAGCTTGCCACGGAGACGACCTGAAAGGAGAGCGCGACTGGATGGACGCCAATCCGGACGGTTCCCTGAAGGCCCCGCCGCACGACGAAACCGGGCACACCTGGCATCATCAGGACGAACTGCTGTTCCGTATCACGAAACATGGCACTGCGAAGGCGGTTGGCCTTGAGAATTTCAATTCGAACATGCCGGCGTTCGAAGGAGTGCTGACAGATACCGAAATCATCGCCGTCCTGTCCTGGATCAAGGCACAGTGGCCGCAGGAAATTCGTGAAAGGCATGACCTCATCAATGCGCAAGGAGGAGCCCCATCGTCTTGAAGGCCGTGCGTTTTCGCCATACGGCTATGAAGCATTGCAGTTGCGGCACAGGTTCGATCGCAAGGCGCGGTGAAGCTGGACGGCTGGAGAGTTAAGTGATTTCGGTACTTGCCAATCAAACCTACCGCCATCTTTTTTTCGCGCAGGTCATCGCGTTGTTCGGCACAGGTCTGATGACGGTTGGCCTGGCGCTGCTGGCCTTCGATCTTGCAGGCGATGAGGCTGGCGCCGTTCTGGGAACAGCCCTTGCGATCAAGATGATTGTCTACGTCGGCATCAGCCCGATTGCTGCCGCTTATGCGAGCCGGTTTCCGCGTCGGATGTTTCTCGTCACGTTGGATATCGTCCGGGCTCTGACCGCGGTGGCCCTGCCCTTCGTTGACGAGATTTGGCAGATCTACGTTCTGATCGCCCTGTTGCAAACCGCGTCCGCGGCCTTCACCCCTGCCTTCCAGGCCAGCATTCCCGATATCCTTCCGGATGAAAAGGACTACACGAGTGCCTTGTCGCTATCGCGCATGGCGTATGATCTTGAAAACCTTCTCAGCCCGATGATTGCAGCCGTCCTGGTTGGCCTTGTCGGCTTCCACTGGTTGTTCGGTGGTACCGTTGCCGGCTTCCTGTTCTCTGCCGGGTTGATCCTGACCATTCGGCTCGTCTCGCCGCAGGCCGACGCAGAAGAGCCCGCGTTCCGAAGAACCGTCAAGGGCCTGCAGATCTATCTGAAGACACCACGCCTGAGAGGATTGCTGGCGCTCAATCTCGCGGTTGCCGCCTCGGGAGCCGTGGTGATCGTCAACGGTGTCGTCATCGTGAAATCGTACCTTGGTCTCGACGACACCGACCTGGCCTCGTCGATGGCGGCCTATGGCGGAGGCTCCATGGTTGTCGCGTTGACGTTGCCAAAGCTTCTAGCAAGCCGTTCCGAACGGTCCGTCATGCTCGCCGGCGGAGCATTGCTTCCCGTTTCGTTGCTGATATTCGCCGGCCTGTTGGCGGTCCTGCCGGAGCCTTTCGTTTGGCCAACGCTGCTGCTGGTCTGGTTTGCCATGGGGGCGGGCATGTCAGCGGTGCTCGTGCCCTCTGGACGGCTTCTCAAAAATTCCGCCCATCCCCAGGACCGTCCATTGGTTTTTGCGGCACAATTTGCTCTTTCGCACGGTTGCTGGCTGATTGCCTATCCGCTTGCCGGCTGGCTTGGAGCAAATTCCTCGGTGTCTGTGACAATGGTCGTTCTCGCCGGTTTGGCTGTGCTTGGCTGGGCTGTGGCCGGCAAGTCCTGGCCTGCAGACGATCACAGTATTCTCGACCATGCGCACCCCGACCTGCCGGCAAACCATCCGCATCTTGCCAAAGCGCATGGAAAACGACACGCACATGCGTTCGTGATCGACAGCCTTCACCACACCTGGCCGGATCGCCAGCCATGATGGATCTTCTCATCTCCTGGCAACGCTGGATCTATGGTGGCGTGCGGGCTTCGTTGCTGGAATTCAGCCAGTCGGGGGATTTCTGGCTTCTTGCGAGCATGATCGGGACAGGGGTGCTGTTCGGCGCCATTCACGCTTTGACGCCCGGGCACGGAAAGACGATCCTGGCTAGCTATGTCGCCGGAGCCAGAAGCAGCTTCGCCCGTGCATTTTCGGTCTCGACACTGCTGGCGGCAACACATGTGCTCACAGCCGTTCTGATCGCCTTCTTTGCCTCCCAGCTCGTGGAAAGATCCTTTGTTGGTGGCGGCCGGGCCGCGGCCCTCGAGTTGATCAGCCGCATCACACTGATCGGTATCGGCGCATGGCTCTTTGTCCGGGCAATCCGCTCAAGGCCGGGCAGGAAGCGAGCCGAAGGCTTCTGGGTGGCCCTTACAGCCGGTCTCGTACCTTGTCCTTTGACATTGTTTGTCGTGGTGGCAGCCCTGTCGCAAGGCGAACCGGGGGCGGGTCTGATGTTCGCGGCATCGATGCTTGTCGGCATCGCCTTCACGCTTTGTGCAGTGGCAGGATTGGCGGTTTTCGGCCAACGCCTGTTTCTCGATGTCGCTCTCAGGAACGGCGCGACCCTCAGCGTGGTTTCCCGAGCGCTCGATGCAACTGCCGGAATTCTCATTATCCTTTTCGCCGGAATCCAATTGCTTGAATAGCCCCGACCCTGTTCAGATCCGCTTCAATTTCCCAGACGCAAACGAAAAATTGAAGGGTCGGCGCTCATATTCGCTTCTGCTTCGACCCCGCCAGGCGTATTTAGGTCTCAGGTTGACTTGTGATCGGATGAACTATCGCAGAACCGGACGTTTCACGGTTCCAGATCAAGAACGGAAATTTATTAACCGCCCTTCGAAGGCTTGCTCAACAGCACCTATCAGGCACTTGTATTTGTGCTGGACTGGATTATATCGCGCAACATGACCCGACCCGTGCATCACATCAGCAGACTGGCCGCGACGATCCTGTTCGCGATTGCCCTGCTGTTTGCCGGGTTTGCGCCGGCGCACCAGGCGATGATGGCTCCTGGAGAACATGTTGCGGCCAACGCCGGCATGCCGTGTGAAACGATGATGGGTCATGCCTCGGCAATGATGGGCGATGAAATGCCGGACGACGGACAGGTGAAATTCGACCTGTGCTGCGGCGGTGCGTTATGCGCTGCCGATACGGTTCGCGATAGCCAGGAAATGGCACTGGGTTTTGCCCAGGCCCTCGCCTTCACGCAGTTGCCGCCTGATGCCCTGCACGTCTCGGACATCACCCTTCCCGAACGACCTCCCCGCCTCCTCTGAAAACATCGTTCCTCCGCAGATTTTCGCGGAGCCAGAAGTGATGGACATGCCCTCGGCAAACAGCCGCTGGCAACTCAGAGGTTATTATGCGTGGACGTTATACCGCGCTCAGCATCATCGCCCTTGCCGCAGGTGTGGCAGGCGGGGTGTTTCTTGAGCGCCTTTATCTGAACCCGGGCGACGGCAATGCGTCGGGGGGACCAGAAATTCTCTATTGGGTCGCCCCCATGGACCCGAATTTCCGCCAGCCCGGGCCCGGCAAGTCGCCGATGGGAATGGATCTGATACCGGTTTATGCCGGACAGGAACCTTCCGCTGATCCGGCTGAAGTCAACTTGTCGGCGGCCGAGGTCAATGCCATCGGCGTACGTACCGCTTTGGCCCGTGTCGGTGAAATTTCCCGGCAAATCGAAACCGTCGGCTTCGTCGGTTACGACGAACATCTGACCAGTCATGTTCACACCCGGGTGGACGGCTGGATCGAGACGCTGAACATTCGCGCCGTTGGCGATCGGGTGAAAAAGGGCGAAGTGCTGTTCGAGCTGTTTTCGCCCGAATTCGGCATTGCCAGCTTCGATTTCCTGCGCTCGCTTTCGAACGGCAACGGTCTGTCCCTGGAGGCTGCCCGCAACAAGCTGCGCAGTCATGGGGCTTCAGAGGAGCAGATTGCCGAGATCGAGGCAGACGGCAAGGTCGCCCGCAGGATCAAGGTGGTCGCGCCGCGCGACGGGGTCGTTATTGCCCTCGCGGCCGCCGACGGCATGTTCCTGCAGCCCGGCGCTCAGGCCATGTCCATTACGGATCTCGACAAGGTGTGGCTGATTGTGGATGTCTTCGAGCGCGACATCGCGCGTTTGACGGAAGACATGCGTGCGGTCGCCCGCTTCGAACATCTGCCGGGACGGACATTCGAAGGCCAGATCGATTACATTTACCCGGAACTCGATCCAAAAACGCGAACCCTGCCTGTCAGGCTCCTGTTTGACAACGCCGAAGGTCTGTTGCGGCCGAACATGTTCGGCAACGTCAGGCTGTTTCCCAACGAGACCCGCACTGCCGTCACCATTCCCTCGGAAGCCGTCATCCGGACGGGGACAGCGGAGCGTGTTGTCATCAAGGTCGGCGAAGGCACTTTCAAGCCAAGGCTGATATCCACCGGATTGCGTGACAATTTTGGAGAAAACGGGCGTACGGAAGTTGTTCAGGGTCTCGAGCCCGGTGAAGAGGTTGTTGCTTCGGCCCAGTTCCTGATCGACAGCGAAAGCGCGCTCAATGCGGGCTTGATGCGCATGGCGCCGACGAACGAGGTTCCTGCGCGCGGAACCGGTGAACTGGTCGCGCTCGACCGCGAAGCCCGGCTTGCAACCATCCGCCACGACAGTCTGGAAAGTCTCGACTGGCCCGCGATGACAACACGTTTTCCTGTTGCGGCGTCCATCCCTCTCGACCGGTTGAGCGAAGGCCAGCAGGTTTCCTTTAAGGCAGCGCGCGGCGCTGATGGCCTGCTGGGGTTGATCGAGCTCGGGTCAGACGACGGCATTGCAGCCACGGGGTCGGGAACCGTTCTTGCTGTTACAAGCGACGGCAAACTGACGATGGAACATGGTCCGATCCCGGATCTCGGCTGGCCCGCCATGCAAATGGACCTGGATGTCTCGGGCTTCGATCCGCAGTCGGTTCCGGTGAATGTTCCGGTCGAATTCGACCTTGCCAAGGGCGACGGTGGTCTCTTCTCGATCGTGGCGGTAAGGCAGCCGGGCGTTGCCGAGGATCCGTCGGCAAAGCAGGCCGAGGACGTTGCCGACGACACGAAAGCCGAGGCCGCACCCATCGTGGTGTCGGGAACGATCAACTCGATCGATACCGAAAACGCGAAGGCTACAATCACCCATGGCCCCATTGCCGAAATCGGCATGCCTGGCATGACCATGGCATTCGCGGTGGACGAGACCCTGGATCTGGATGCCCTGCCAGTCGGCACGGAAACCACGCTCACCTTTTCAAGGCCGGACGGAATGACAATGGTCCTGGCAAAGGCAGAGCCGGTCACGCCGCCGATGGAAGTCCGCGGCACCATCAATGCCCTTGATCAGGATGCAGGCACGGCCAACATCACTCACGGACCGATGGCTGAGATCGGCATGCCGGGCATGACCATGGATTTTGCCGTTGATCAGACCATTGCCGTTGGTGATTTGCCACTGGATCAGGAACTAACACTCTTGCTCCAGCGCAATCCGGATTTCTCCATGACATTGGTCGGTGTCCGGCATGAGGAGGGCTTGTGATGATTGCCGCAATCATTCGTGCCTCCATCGCCAACCGGGTGATCATGCTGGCAATCGCCGCCATGATCGCCGTCGCCGGTATCTGGGCAATCCGTGAAACGCCCGTCGATGCAATCCCGGATCTTTCGGACGTTCAGGTCATCGTGCGCACGCCCTACGCCGGCCAGGCGCCTCAGGTGGTGGAGGACCAGGTCACATTCCCTATCGCCACGGCGATGCTTGCCGTGCCAGGTGCCAGTGATGTGCGTGGTTTTTCCTTCTTTGGCGACAGCTACGTCTACATCGTTTTCGAGGACGGCACCGATCTTTACTGGGCCAGAACCCGTGTTCTGGAATACCTCGGTCAGATCGCTGCCAACCTGCCTGAAGATGTTTCACCACAGCTTGGCCCGGATGCGACGGGTGTCGGCTGGATTTACCAGTACGCCCTGATAGACCGCACCGGAAATCATGACCTTGCCCAACTGCGTGCCCTTCAGGACTGGTTCCTGAAATACGAACTTCAGACCGTCGACGGCGTCTCGGAAGTCGCCACGATCGGCGGCATGGTGAAGCAATACCAGGTGGTCGTGGACCCCAACAAACTCAGGGCCTACGACATAACGCTGGCGCAGATCCGAGGCGCCATTCAAGCCGCGAACCGGGAAACCGGCGGCAGCGTGATCGAGATGGGCGAAGCCGAATTCATGGTGCGCTCGACCGGTTACGTCGATGAGCTTGCCGATCTTGCCAAGGCGCCGTTGATGGTCAACGACCGCGGTGCGCCGCTGACCCTCGGAGACGTTGCCGACATTCGACTCGGGCCGGAAATGCGCCGTGGTGTCGGTGAATTCGGCGGCGAAGGCGATGCCGTCGGCGGGGTTGTGATCCTGCGCTGGGGCGGCAACGCGCTGGCAGCCATCAAGGCAGTCGAAGCACGGATCGGCGAACTGCGCAGCAGCCTGCCCGAAGGAGTGGAGATCGTCACGACCTACGACCGCTCCGGTGTTATCGAACGTGCGATCGACAATCTTCAGACAAAGCTGACCGAAGAATTCATCGTTGTCATTCTGGTCTGCGCGGCGTTCCTTCTGCACTTGCGCTCGTCGCTCGTCATCCTGTTTTCCCTGCCTCTCGGCATTGCGGCTGCCTTCATCATCATGAAGCTGCAGGGCGTGAATGCGAACATCATGTCGCTTGGCGGCATCGCCATCGCCATCGGCGCGATGGTGGATGCGGCAATCGTCATGATCGAGGCGATGCACCGTCGGCTGGAGCATGAAAAACTGACCGCGGCGAATCGCTGGCGGATCGTGGGGGAATGTGCCTCGGAAGTGGGCCCTGCCCTCTTCTTCTCCCTGGCGATCATCACCGTCAGCTTCCTGCCGGTGTTCGTTCTGGAAAGCCAGGAAGGCAGGCTCTTCAAGCCGTTGGCCTTCACCAAGACCTACGCCATGGCGGCGGCGGCCATACTCTCCATCACGCTGGTTCCGGTGCTGATGGGGTACTTTGTCCGCGGGCGAATTCTTGCGGAGAACAAGAACCCACTCAACCGGATTGTCATCTGGCTCTACCGCCCCTTTCTGGATGCAGCCGTTGCCTGGCCCTGGGCAACGACCATTCTGGCGGGTGTCCTGGTCGCCTCCATGTGGTGGCCCCTTCAGAGGATCGGCACGGAATTCATGCCAGCCCTCAACGAAGGTGACTTCCTTTACATGCCGACACTTTATCCCGGTGTTTCCATCGGCAAGGCGCGTGAGGTTCTTCAGCAGTCCGACCGCCTTATCGCCACCGTACCGGAAGTAAAGACGGTGCACGGCAAGTTGGGCCGTGCCGATACGGCGACAGACCCTGCCCCGCTGACGATGATCGAGACGACCATCCAGCTGAAGCCGCGCGCCGAGTGGCGGGAGGGCATGACGATGGACCGGATCCGGGATGAGCTGGATCAGGCCGTCCAGATACCGGGCGTCACCAACGTGTGGATCCAGCCGATCAAGAACCGCATCGACATGCTGGCAACCGGCATCAAGACCCCTGTCGGGGTCAAGATCACAGGGGCCGATCTTGGCGTCATCGAAAAGATCGGCATTGAAGTCGAAAACGCGGTCGCAGGAATTGATGGCACGGCATCGGCCTACGCCGAGCGGCCCGTCGGGGGACGCTTCATCGAGATCGACGTCGACCGGGAGGCGGCTGCCCGCTTCATGATGAGCGTGCGGGACATCCAGGACGTCGTGCAGACCGCGATTGGCGGCATGCAGGTATCGGAGTCCGTCGAAGGCCTGGAGCGCTTTCCCATCAACCTCCGCTATCCGCAGGACTGGCGCAACAGCCCCGAGCGCTTGCGGGAACTTCCGGTGGTCACGCCGTCCGGTGCCCATATTCCGCTCGGTGCCCTGGCAGAGGTCAGCGTTGTCGACGGACCGGGCATGATCCGGTCTGAAAACGCCCGGCGCACCGGGTTCGTCTTCATCGACATCACCGGCCGGGATCTGGGCGGCTACGTTGATGAAGCGCGCAGGACGGTTGCGGAGAAGGTGCAACTGCCTCCCGGCTATTCGATCGCCTGGTCGGGCCAGTATGAGTACATCGAACGCATGCAGGAACGCCTGAAGCTGGTGGCTCCGGCGACCTTGCTGATCATCACGCTCATGCTGTTCATGGCGTTCAACCGGGTCATTGAAGTCGGCATCATCCTTGCCGCACTTCCCGTTGCGCTGGCCGGAGGTGTGTGGTTTCTCTGGTACCTGGATTTCGACATGTCGGTCGCGGTGATCGTCGGCTTCATCGCCCTTGCCGGCGTTGCGGTCGAGACAGCCATCGTGATGCTGCTCTACCTCAACCTGGCCTGGGAAAAACGCAAGAAGCTTGCGGCCGCCGAGGCCCGCTCCCTGACGGTTGTCGACGTAGAGGAAGTGGTTTTCGAAGGTGCGCTTTTGCGCGTGCGGCCAAAGGTGATGACCGTTGCGACGATCTTTGCCGGGCTGATCCCGATCATGTACGGCGACGGCACGGGCTCGGAAATCATGCAGCGGATCGCAGCCCCCATGGTTGGTGGCATGGCAACCGCCACCCTTCTGACCCTCTTCGTCATTCCCGCCATTTTCACGATCTGGAAGCGGCTTGCTCTCTCGCGGGTCAACCGTGAGCTGAGCATAGCCACCCCGGACATCAAAGGTGCGGTGCAGCCGGCCGAATGATTTTGCAACTCACAAACAAACCCCAAGAAAGGCAACTGAAATGAAGACCCTCATCCTCGCAGCGTTCCTGTCCATGGCGGCCACCCCGGCTGTCCTTGCCCAGTCGTCGCATAGCGGCATGGATCATTCCAACATGCCCATGACAGCCGAACAGATGGACGGCGCGGTCCACGCCAATGCCGTCGTCAACTCCATCGGCGACGGGACTGCAAACGTCAGCCACGATCCGATTCCGGAAATCGGCTGGCCGGCCATGACGATGGATCTGCCCCTTCTGGAAGGCGCAGAGATGTCGGATGATCTCACCCCAGGCGACAGCGTGATCCTGATGCTGGTGAAAGGCGACGACGGCATGTATGCCATCGGCGGAATGATGCCGAAGTAAGATTTCGGACAAACGGCAGCAGCCCATGACACCTGCCTCGGGCTGCTGCCAATACCCTTCCAGTACCCTTCCGCCTTCCCCAAATAGGGGTTGGTGAAATACGCAATTCCGTTTTCCCCTGATGCCGGTTCAGAACGCAATAAAGACATCGGGCTTGATAAGACTGGGACCAGAGCGATCGTTCTCTTGTCCTGATTTTTCAGGCTCTCTTTAATGGCTTTGTTGTTTTCTCGTTTGACCGACGTTCAGGTCTTACCGGTTCAGGGAAACGAAATGAAAGAGTCTTTGGGACGGATTTTTGCCGCACGTGATTGGCGGGTGGCGGCGTTCGCGGTTGTTGCCTGTATTGCATTGTCTCCAGGTGCAGCCCAGGCAGAAAGCATGACGTTCGAAAACGTCTGCAAGGGCAACAACGCGGCATCCTGTTATGTGCGAGCCGAAGGGCAGATTACCGCGGACACGCCCGCGCTCTTTTCCAGCTACCTGAAGAATGAGCATTCCGACGGCAACAAGGTTCTGCTGCACAGCCCCGGCGGTAGTCTGATTGCCGGCCTGGAACTGGGAGAGCTGATCCGTGCCAGGGGAATGGAGACGGAAATCGGCATCTGGAAGTCCGAGGGCACATTCGGGGACACGGTGGACGGCGGCTACTGCATGAGCGCGTGTTCCTACGCGTTCCTGGGAGGTGAAGTCAGACGTATTCCGGACGGCAACCGTCTCGGCTTCCACCAGTTCTACCTGTCCGGAGAGAGGGCTGGCCAGGTGCCGTCCAGCCAGGTGGACCAGGCACTGATGTCCGCGCAGGAATTGTCCAGCCGGATTGTACGTTACCTTCTGGAAATGGGAATCGATGCTCGCATCTTCGTTCTCGGCACGGGTGCGAAACCGGACGACATGTTCGTTCCCGACGCGGCGCAGCTTGAGGAATTTGCCCTTGTCACGCCGGAAGGGTTCGGGGCGTTCTTTCTGGAGCCCTACAAGCAGGGTCTGGTGGCAGCAAGCAAGCGCAAGAGCGCCACGCGCCTTTATGATCTCGCGAGCCAGTTTTCCAGCTATTGCCGCAAGAACAAGCCCTACGTCCTGATCACGACCGATGGCGGTATTCTGAACCCTGATGACCTGCCGACGACAAGCATCAACATGTTTTCAAAAGGACGTGGCATCACGGCGACAGCCACCAAGGATATCCTTCGGGTTGTCGGTGACAGCAGCGTCGAGGTCGAAATCAACGACAAGGTTGTTGAACTGCTGTCGGTTACCGAGCGGATCGAGTTCAGCCTGTTTCTTGGAATGTCGTCCGGTGGCGAGGTGCGCGGGGCGATCGATCTGAGCGACATGGACCGCAAGATCATCGCCGCCAGCTTCCGTTTTTGCATCGGCTAGGAAGGTGAGCCCGACAAAAGGGCTCATCAGATAAACGCGACATTGTTGAACTGGCTTCAAGGTGTTGATTTCAGCGCATTTTCGCCGAATTTTGCATGTCTGACGGTCGATCGGAGGTGGCTCAAAGGTGGAGAATGACAGGGTTTGGATAGAGACTGTTAACCTTATTTTCCTACATCTCTCCCAAAGGCGTTCAACCCGAAACACTAGTCTTCTTTGTCCATGCGTATTTCCCGGAAGAATTTCTCACTTTCGAATTCGAACGATGCCGGCCAGCCAGCTTCAACCTATGATTCCAGTCGGAAAGCGCAGGGCGAAAACCCGCTCGGGCAACCCGCCGCCACAGATGGTGAACGGGTGCCTGAGACGCGCCGGTTGCCACATGTTGCAGGCAATCCGCAGCAGCAGACAGGAGATGGAAACCAGGGGGTGGAAACCCCTTCGGACGAATCCTGCCAGAGCTATTTCTACCTTGCACCCAACGTTCGCTTCACCCGGACGCCAGACCGCGGTTCAAAGCAGCGATCTGCACCGGTAGAAAACGCGAGCGAAGTCAGCGCCAGTGAAACTGTACCCCCGGTCGAGGTAGAGCCCGTTGCGCAGCAGCCGCTGGTCGCGCCAAACCCCTCCCCTGTTATGCCCGCAACCATGCCAGTTGCACAGGTGATTGGTCAGCCCGCCGATAGTGGGCCTGTGAATGTGCAGGCGCCTGCCAATGACGCGCATTCTTCCACGGCGCACCTTGGTTTCCTGTCCGATCACGCCTTCTTTGAATTCATGTCCGACGACACCATCACTCCGCAGCCGGCTGCAGAAGTGCCTGCGCAGAGGGTCGTGGAGCCGGTACGAGCCGTGAGGACGGTTTACGAGGAGGTGCCTGTCGCGGGACAGGTGGCGCGGCCACCGGAGGGAATCGTGTCGCTGTACAAGGTCGTGGAATGCAACGGTTCTGCATCCCCCACGCCTGCACCTTCCTCTTCCAGACCGATTGCCGCAAGGCCAGCAAACCCGTCTCCGCAGCCGGCCGGCCAAAGGCCGGCAGCACAGCAAAACCCGGAAGGCAATCAGGACGCTGCCGGTCGGTCACGAGTGTCGATTTCGATGCCAAGCCCCACACCCCGGTCCTTGTCCTCCAGCACGCATGCTCTGCCGCCGATCGGTGCGGGATCGGGTCAACAATCGCTGTTCGGCAGCTACGAGTTCCCGTCCGGCGATCTGCTGCAACTGCCGCAGGATGGTCCGGGCTTCCAGATGACGCAGGAGCAACTGGAACGGAATGCGGGGCTTCTGGAAAGCGTTCTGGAAGACTTCAAGGTGCGCGGCGAGATCATCCACGTGCGCCCCGGGCCTGTGGTTACCCTTTACGAGTTCGAACCGGCCCCGGGAATCAAGTCCTCGCGCATCGTCAACCTCGCCGATGACATTGCCCGTTCCATGTCGGCCATCTCCGCCCGTGTTGCGGTCGTGCCCGGCCGGAACGTCATCGGGATCGAGCTGCCGAATACGGAGCGTGAAACCGTCTACTTCCGCGAATTGATCGATTCGACCAACTTCCGCGCGACCAGCTGCAAGCTTGCGCTTAGCCTCGGCAAGACGATTGGCGGGGAGCCGGTTGTTGCCGATCTTGCGAAGATGCCGCATCTGCTGGTCGCCGGAACGACCGGCTCGGGCAAGTCGGTTGCCATCAACACGATGATCCTGTCGCTGCTCTACCGTCTGAAGCCGGAAGAGTGCCGCTTGATCATGGTAGATCCGAAGATGCTGGAACTGTCCATCTACGACGACATTCCGCACCTGCTGACGCCTGTCGTCACCGATCCGAAAAAGGCCGTGACAGCTCTCAAATGGGCCGTGCGCGAAATGGAGGATCGCTACAGGAAGATGGCACGGCTTGGCGTGCGCAACATCAACGGTTTCAACCAGCGTGCCGCCGCTGCAAGTCAGAAGGGTGAACCGGTTATCGTGTCCGTGCAAACCGGGTTCGACCGCGATACGGGGGAACCGGTCTACGAGCAGCAGGAAATGGACCTCGCTCCGATGCCGTACATCGTCATCATCGTTGACGAGATGGCGGATTTGATGATGGTCGCCGGCAAGGAAATCGAAGGCGCTATCCAGCGTCTGGCGCAGATGGCCCGCGCCGCAGGCATTCATCTCATCATGGCGACACAGCGTCCTTCGGTCGACGTGATCACCGGCACGATCAAGGCTAACTTCCCGACCCGGATTTCCTTCCAGGTCACCTCGAAGATCGACAGCCGCACGATCCTCGGCGAGCAGGGTGCGGAACAGCTGCTCGGCATGGGCGACATGCTGCATATGTCGGGTGGCGGACGTATCAACCGTGTCCATGGCGCCTTCGTCTCGGACGAGGAAGTCGAACAGGTTGTCGCTCACCTGAAAAGCCAGGGGCGGCCCGCATACCTTGAAACCGTAACCGCGGAAGAAGAGGAAGAGCTGGAAGAAGACGAAGCAGTCTTCGACAAGGGTGCCATCGCGTCCGAAGACGGTGATGACCTCTACGACAAGGCGGTGAAGATCGTCCTGCGCGACAAGCGCTGCTCAACCTCGTATATCCAGCGCCGCCTCGGCATCGGGTACAACCGTGCGGCTACCCTGGTCGAGAAAATGGAAAACGAAGGCCTTGTCGGTGCGCCCAACCACGTCGGCAAGCGCGAGATCCTGGCCGGCAAGAGAGAGCAGCCGAGCGAAGAATAGGTACGCAGTACGATTGGCGATGCCGATCTAGTGCTGCGTCTCCTGGTGCCTGGAAAGACAATCCAGGATGAAATCCGCTCGCTTCCCGACATCCGTCTTCGGCAAGATGATTTTCTCGTAGCCAAGTTGGCCGTAGGCATCGAGTAATCGCTGGTATTCTCCGATAGCTTCATCCAGGCCGTGCTGCCGGTCGGCGTCTATGGCGTAAATCTCCGGCCAGGGCGGTGTCAGAAAGACCTGAAAATGAAATCGGCTTGTTTTGCCGAGGGTGTCTGACACGGCTACGCCGGTCGTGAATTCCAGGGCAACAGCTGCGTCGATCAGGCCCCGGTCGAAGAAGACCCATCCTTCAGCGCTGTTCAATCGCTCCCTGTCACGGACTGACATGTCGATCGCTCTTCTGGCGAAGGCTTCGAGATTGACCCAGGGAAGCGCCCTCCCCTCAGCTTGTTGCTCTTCGGCGACGATCCTCCTGCCGGGTTCCGGCACGGTTTCGAAACCCCGTCGTTCCAGTTCCGCCAAAAGCGTTGACTTTCCGCCACCCGAACATCCGGACAGGATGACGTTCCGGCGGTAGGTATCGTTTGGCATCATGATTTCCTTATCAGATGCGGGCATCTGGACTGTCAGGCGACACCCTTTGTTGGAGAGCGTCGCCATCACGGCAAAAGCTACGTTAAGCCTTGCCCACGTTTTGCCGCTGGACGCCAAGTCCTTCAATGCCCAGCTCGATCACCTCTCCGCCCTTCAGATAGATTGGCGGTTTCTGTCCCATGCCGACGCCCGGAGGCGTGCCGGTGGAAATGATGTCGCCCGGCTGCAGGCTCATGAACCGGCTGACATAGCTGACCAGGTGGGCGACACCGAAGACCATGGTCTCCGTCGACCCGTCCTGATAGCGCTTGCCGTCGACGTCCAGCCACATCTTCAGGTTCTGCGGATCGGAAACTTCGTCCCGGGTCACCAGCCAGGGCCCTGTCGGGCCGAAGGTGTCGCATCCCTTGCCCTTGTCCCAGGTGCCGCCGCGTTCGATCTGGAATTCGCGTTCGGAAACATCGTTGATGACGCAATATCCCGCGACGTGGTCAAGGGCTTCTGCTTCCTCGATGTAGCTGCCGCCCTTGCCGATCACGACACCAAGTTCGACTTCCCAGTCGGTCTTGACCGATCCGCGCGGGATCTTCACGTCGTCATTGGGTCCGCAGATCGCGCTTGTCGCCTTCAGGAAGATCACCGGTTCCTTGGGCACTTCCGCACCGGTTTCGGCGGCATGGTCGGAATAGTTGAGGCCAATGCAGATGAACTTGCCGACATGACCCACGCAGGGACCGATACGGCCTTCCTCGAGCAACGGCAGGGTGGCCGGATCTACGGATGCGATTTTCGCCAGCCCGTCCGGCGTCAGCGTGTCGCCGGCAATGTCGGAAACGAGAGCGGAGAGATCCCGCGGCCGGTTATCACTGTCCAGAATGGCGGGCTTTTCCCGTCCGGCGTCTCCAATGCGGAGAAGTTTCATGGGGTTATCCTTGGTTTTGATGTGTGGCTTGTGACATCAGGCGGCGTCTGCGCCACCGTCTCGAAAGATGTGATGTTCGATGGAGGCCGGTTTCATCTCCACGGAAAAACCCGGCATCTGCGGCGGCATATAGGCGGCATTGCGGATGATGCAGGGGTCGACGAAATGTTCGTGGAGATGATCGACATATTCGATCACGCGCCCTTCCCTGGTTCCGGAAACCGCAACGAAGTCGATCATCGACAGATGCTGCACATACTCGCAAAGACCGACGCCGCCGGCATGCGGCCAGACGGGAGTGCCGAATTTGGCTGCCATCAGCAGAACGCTGAGAACCTCGTTGAGACCGCCCATCCGGCAGGCGTCGATCTGCACGATGTCGATGGCACCGCCTGCGATCATCTGCTTGAAGACGATCCGGTTCTGGCACATTTCACCGGTTGCCACCTTCACCGGCGTCACCGCTTCGCGGATCGCACGATGGCCGGCGATGTCATCCGGGCTGGTTGGTTCTTCGATGAAGTAGGGTTTGGCAAACGCGAGTTGCTGTACCCAGTCGATGGCCTGTCCGACGTCCCACACCTGGTTGGCATCGATCATGAGGAACCGTTCGGGCCCGAGCTCCTCCCGGGCGATCCTCAGCCGGCGGATGTCATCGGCGAGATCGCGCCCGACCTTGAGTTTTACGTGGGTATACCCAGCCTCGACCGCTTCCCGGCACAGCCGGCGCAGCTTGTCGTCGGGATAGCCGAGCCAGCCCGCCGAAGTGGTATAACAGGGATAGCCATGTGCTTCGAGCTGCGCGATCCGTTCCGCCTTGCCCGGTTCCGCCGCTTTCAGGATGGCAAGTGCCTCTTCCGGCGTGATCGCATCGGTCAGGTAGCGGAAATCAATGATGGAAACGATCTCTTCCGGGCTCATGTCCGCGACAAGACGCCAGACCGGTTTGCCGGCCTGTTTGGCCAAGAGGTCCCAGACGGCATTGACGACGGCGCCGGTGGCGAGATGCATGGCGCCCTTGTCCGGTCCGATCCAGCGCAACTGGCTGTCCGAGGTCACGTGACGCCAGAAGCGGCCGGGGTTTTCGGAGATCCAGGCAAGATCAAGCCCTGTCACCAGGTGGCCCATGGCCTCGATTGCGGCAACGCAGATGTCATTCCCGCGCCCGATGGTGAAGGTCAGGCCATGGCCATCAAGGCCGTCGTCGTCGGTTTGAAGGACGACATAGGCCGCGGAATAGTCCGGATCGGGGTTCATGGCGTCCGAACCGTCCAGGGTTTCGGACGTCGGAAAGCGGAGATCGTACGTCTTCAGACCGGTGATTGTCGTCACGGGTTCACGTCCTCAATGAAATGTCAGATGGTCCAGCCGCCGTCGATGGCATAGGCCTGCCCGGTGGTATAGGTCGCGTTGGCAAGATGAACCGCGAGATCAGCGATCTCTTCCGGCGTACCGATCCTGCCGATCGGCTGGCGCGCGATGAAGGCGGCCCGGGCGGCTTCATAGTCGCCCTGGGCGCGCAAACGGTCCTGCAGCGAAGGGCTTTCCACCGTGCCCGGGCAGATCGCGTTGCAACGGATGTTCTGCGCCACAAAATCGGCGGCAACCGCCTTGGTCAGGCCGATCACGGCCGCTTTCGTGGTAGTGTAGACGAAGCGGTTCGGCACGCCTTTCATGGAACTTGCGACGGATGCCATGTTGATGATGGCGCCGCCTCCCCGTTCCAGCATTGCCGGCAGCACAGCCCGAATGGTCCGGATCATTGAGCGCACGTTGAGGTCGACCGCAAAGTCGAAGTCCTCGTCTTTCATGTCAAGGATCGAGCCTGCATGAACGAAACCCGCCCCGTTGAAGAGGACGTCCACCGGGCCGGTTTCGGCAACGACGGTCTGTACGTCCATATCCTTCAAAACGTCGAGGCGACGGGTTTCGATCCCTGCTGATCCTTCGAGTTCGGAAAGGGCCGTTTCGTTGATGTCCGTTGCCACAACCTTCGCGCCCCTGGCGGCAAAGGCGAGCGCCGTCGCGCGTCCGATCCCCTGTCCCGCGGCTGTCACCAGAACGGTCTTGTCCTTCACCCAGTCTGTCATGTCGGCTCCATCTGCCCCTCAGGCGGGCTTGTTCTTTCGTTCAACGATGTGGATGTGATCGGCGACGAGAACCACTTCGTCGCTTTGATTGAGAACTTCCGTCCGTTCGACCACGCGGCCGAATGCCGGGCGTTTCGGGTCATCGTCCTTGGCAACGATGGTCACGCGCGAACGGATGGTGTCTCCGATGAAAACCGGCTTCACGAAGCGCATCCGGTCGTAGCCATAGGAGAAGGCAACAGGGTTTATGATGCTGGCGGTCAGGCCGACGCCGATGGCGAACACCATGGTGCCGTGGGCAATCCGCTGGCCGAAGGGCTGGGTCTTCATGAACTCCGCGTCCATGTGATGCGGAAAGAAGTCTCCGGTATGGCCTGCGTGGACCACGAAGTCGGTTTCGGTAATCGTGCGGCCATAGGTGATGCGCTCATGGCCGAGCTCATACTCTTCGAAATAGGTCGTTTGTTCCATGACTTATGGTCTTTGTGCGAGTGGAGTTGCAGGGGACGTGGAGGAGGCATAGGCCGCTTCCACCAGAGCCATCGTGTTCCAGGCGTCTTCGACCGAACTCACCAGCTCGGCGTCCTCGCCGGACGCAAAGCGCTGGAGATTTGCCATGCGGCCGACGAAAGCGTCCGGGAACCAGGCCCCTTTCAGGGGGACGGGGATCCACTCGTCTCCACCCTTGGGGCGGATCTCCAGGATGTCCGGTTCGCCGTTCGGATAGTCGAGATTGACACCGAGCTGCAGATAGGCAGCGCCTTCCGTGCCACACACTCGGAACTCGCAAGCCTGGTGCCGGCGGCCGAACTTGTGATCGTGATTGATGGAGAGCGCACAACGCACCTTGTCGCCGTAGTCGAGGATCGCGCTGGTGCGGGTCTGGGCCATTTCATGGGACGGATGGCCGAGCGATTTCGCGTGCACGCCTTTCGGGTCCCCAAGCACCTGCCGGATCAAGTCGAGATAATGGATCGAATGCATGGTGATCTCGATCCGGGGCAGTCCTTTCAAGAAGGCCCAGAGCTCCCAGGGCGTGGCGAGAGCCAGCCAGGCATCGAAATCGACAACTTCTCCAAGCCAGCCCTTGGCGATGGCGTCCTTGAGGGCGAGCATCATCGGTGCGAAGCGGAGCTGGAAGTTGACGGCGGCGATCAGTTTGCGCTCGCGGCAGATCCTGAGAATATCCGTTGCCTGGTCCAGGTCGCTGCCCATGGGCTTCTGGATCAGCACCGGGGCCCCTTCCGGTAGCAGGCCGAGGACATCGGCATGCACCTGTGGCGGAGTGGCAAGGTCGAAGACCGCACCCGGCACACTGGCTGCTTCCTCCGCGCTGGCAAAGGCCTTGATGCCCCATTGATCCGCCAGAGCCTGCGCTTTGCCGGCATCCGGGTCATAAAGTCCCGCAATCGGAAAGCCGCCTTTCCTGTAAGCGGGGAAATGGGCATCACCGACGATGGAGCCTGCGCCGAAAGTCACGATGGGGCGTGGATTGGCGGGCCTTGGCCAGTCCTGGGAAAGGCTGGCCGGATCGAAAGCTTCAGTCATGATGGAAGACCTCTTCCATCATCGCCCACCACTCGCCGTCCTTTCGGGAGTCGAGCGGCTTCTGGCAGGGCATGCAGACACCCCACCATTCCTGCGTTTTCGGATCGGCGGCCATCTTCGCGGCATCGGCCTCAAAGTCCGTGCCGTGATATTCCCAGTAGCCGAAGAGCAGATTTTCCGGCTCCTTCAGGAAGATGGAATAATTCCGGATGTTGCATTTGGAGATCATGTCGAGGATCTCCGGCCAGACCGCAGCGTGCAACCGCTTGTATTCGGCAACTTTCCCCGGCTCGAGACCGATCACCATGCCCATGCGCTGCATGACCTACGCCTCCTGCCGGGTGATTGTGCTGGTGAACTCGGGAATGCTCTTTCCGCGCACCGCGTCCCAGTCCCAATCAATGCCGATGCCCGGTTCCACGGGTGCGAGCGCATGGCCGTTTTCAATTGTCATACGGCTATTGGTCAGTTCGTCGAGCTGCGGAATGTACTCGACGTATTTGCCGTTCTGCACGGCACAGGTCAGGCTGACGTGCAGCTCCATCAGGAAGTGCGGACAGATCGGCATGTCGAAGGCTTCCGCAGCATGGGCAACCTTCAGCCAGGGGGTGATGCCGCCGATCCGTCCGGCATCGACCTGCACCACAGAGCATGCTCCGGCCTGCATGTATTCCCGGAAATGCCGGATCGAATAGAGCGACTCGCCGACAGCGACCGGCGTCGAAGTTCTCTGCGACAGGCGCACATGGCCACCGATGTCGTCGGCGGGTAGCGGTTCCTCGAACCAGGCAAGGTCCAGGTCCCGCAGGCGGTCGGCGCGCCGGATGGCTTCATCGACGGTGAAGCCCTGATTGCAGTCGGTCATGATCTCATAGCCGTCACCGACGGCGGCACGCACGGCGGCAAGCCGCTCGTAGTCCTCGGAGACATGCGGGCGGCCGATCTTGACCTTCGATCCGGTAAAGCCCTTTGCCTTGGCCGCAAGAGCATCCTCGACCAGGGCTTCGGTTTCGATATGCAGCCAGCCGCCTTCGGTCGTATACAGCGGGCAACGGTCCTTGGCTCCACCCGCCAGCTTCCAGAGCGGCAGCCCCATCTTGCGCGCACGCAAGTCCCAGAGGGCCGTGTCGATGGCGGCAAGCGCAATGGAGGAAATGGCGCCGATCGTGGTAGCGTGGGTGAAGAACTCCAGTTCGTGCCAGATGCCCTCGATCATGTCTGCGTCACGGCCGATCAGAACCGGGGCGAGATGGTCCGCAAGAAGCCGCATGACCGACGATCCACCGGTGCCGATCGTATAGCTGTAGCCTGTGCCCGTCGCACCGTCCGCATCGGTGATCGTGACGATCGGTGTTTCCTGGCTGACGAAACTCTGGATCGCATCGGTTCGCTTGACCTTCGGAACCAGGTCGACCATGCGCAGTTCGACTTTTTCAATCCGTGCCATGCGTTCAGCTCCTCAAGGTCTGTTCGGTGGCGGCATCGAAGAGATGTGCCTGGCTGAGGTCGAAACTGAGATCGATCTTGTCACCGGTGTGCAGCGCCTTCGGGTTGAGCATGCGCGCAATCCAGTCCTCACCAGCGAACTCTGCAAAGACGAGGGTCTCGTTGCCGAGCGGTTCGGTGATCGACACAGGCACCTGCGTCGTGTGCACGTCATGGGCCTCGCCGGAATGCAGGCCATGTCCCGCCGGATACAAATCGTCCGGTCTCAGGCCGAACACGACTTTCTGGCCAACGCTGACCGCGTTCCGGAATTGCATCGGCAGCGGCAGGCTGGCGCCATTTGCGAAGGCGAGCTTGCCATCATCGATGACCGCTTCGCGCAGGTTCATGGTCGGCGAACCGATGAACCCGGCGACAAAGCGGGTCCTTGGGCGCTGGAAGACTTCCTCCGGCGTGCCGACCTGCTCGATATGGCCGTCGCGCATGATCACGATACGGTCGGACAGGGTCATGGCTTCCACCTGGTCGTGGGTCACGTAGATGACCGTCGACTGGACCTTGGAATGCAGTTTCTTGATCTCCGTGCGCATCTGCATGCGCAGCTTGGCATCAAGGTTGGAAAGCGGTTCGTCGAACAGGAACACATCCGGATTGCGCACGATGGCGCGGCCCATGGCAACACGCTGGCGCTGGCCGCCGGAAAGTTGGGACGGCCGTCGTTCCAGAAGGGCCTCGAGGCTGAGCGTGCGCGCCGCTTCCGCGACCGCCGCATCGATCTCCGCCTGGGATTTTCCGGCGATCTTCAACGAAAATCCCATGTTCTCTGCAACCGTCATATGCGGGTAGAGCGCATAGGACTGGAAGACCATGGAGATGTTGCGCTGGCGCGGCGGCAGGTCGTTGACCACCCGGTCGCCGATGTGGATTTCGCCACCCGAGATGTCCTCCAGCCCGGCGATCATGCGAAGCGAGGTCGACTTGCCACAGCCGGACGGGCCGACCAGCGCGATGAACTCCCGGTCCTTGACCTCAAGGTTGATGGAATGAACCACCTCCAGTTGCCCGTATTTCTTGACCAGGTTTTTCAAAGAGACGGTAGCCATGTCTATCCCTTCACTGCGCCGGAGGTGAGGCCGGAGACGAGGTGTTTTTGTACGATGAATGTCAGGGTGAGTGCCGGAATGATCATGACCACGGCCAGCGCGCACATGCCCCGCCAGTCGATGGTGAATTCGGCGGTGTAATCCAGCAGACCGACCGGCAGCGTCTTGGAATTGGTCGACCGGGTGAGCTGGGATGCCAGCGCGAATTCGTTCCAGGAAATCAGGAAGGCGAAGATACCGGCGGAGGCGATGCCTGAACGCGCCAGCGGAAATTCAACCTGCCAGAAGGCTTGCCACCGGGTGCAGCCGTCGATCTGGGCCGCTTCCGCAAGATCCCGGGGGACCTGGCGGAAGAAACCATCGATCAGCCAGACCGTGAAGGGCACGTTGAGTGCCACATAGGCAAGGATCAGTCCGAAGTGGGTGTCGATGATGCCGATCTTGGCATAGACGAAGAATAGCGGCAGTGACAGCGCGATGCCAGGCACGGTTCGCGTGAGCATGAAGCCAAGGAAAATGGCCGACTTGCCGCGGAAGCGGTAGCGCGCAAACGCGTAACCACCGGCCATGCCGACCGCCAGAGCGATCACGGTCGAGGTGACCGAGATGATCAGTGAATTGCGGAAATACTCCAGCACCGGAATGCCGCCCTGGCCAACGCCGGAGAACATTGCCACATAGGCATCGAACGACAGCTCGCGCGGGATCCACACTGGCGGTTTGGCCATGATCTCGACTGTCGGGCGGAGCGAGGAAAGAACGATCCAGACCCCCGGCAGACAGATGATCGTCATGGCGAGGAACAGTCCGATAAGGTGGCCGGCCTTCAGGAAACGGCCCTTGAGGCGATGTGCGGTATTCTCGTCCATGATCACCACTCCGCGCCGATCTGCTGGCGGGCCTTCGCGAGTTGCCGGAAGAACAGCGCCGTGAACAGGATTGAAAGAAGAATGGCGATGTAGGCCATGGCGTTGGCCAGCCCCATGCGCGCGTCGGAATAGGCGGTGCGGGCAATCATCGTCCAGAGGATCTCGGTACGCCCGGCAGGGCCGCCATCGGTCATGATCTTGACGATGTCATAGGCGCGGGCGATGTCGAGCGAGCGGATGGTCATGGCGATATAGGCAAAGGGCATGATGAACGGCCAGGTCACATAGCGGAAGCTCTGCCACGAGGTGCAACCGTCCACCTTGGCCGCTTCCAGCGGCTCGCGCGGCATGGCCATCAGGCCCGCCAGAATGAAGATCGCGAAGACCGCAGTGGACGACCAGATTTCCGCAATCAGGATGGAAATGAAGGCAAGCTGTCCGTCGATCAGCCAGGGAATGGCGATATCCGTGAGCCCGAGCGATTGCAGCGCGTTGTTCACGACGCCGATGTTGTCGTTGAACATGAACTTGAACTGGAAGCCGACCAGAACCGGCGAGAACATCATGGGAAACATCATGATGGTGCGCAGGATCCGCTGTCCGCGTGTGGCCTTTTCAACAAGCAGCGCCAGGCCCAGACCGAGCAGCATTTCCAGGTTGAGCGCGAAGGTCAGCAGCAGCACCGTGCGGCCGAAGGCGACCCAGAAATCCATGTCCGTCAGAAGCCGCACGTAGTTGCGGAAGCCGATGAACGTATAGATCGTGTCCGGCCGGGTCAGGCGGAACGGCGTGAAACTTGAATACAGTGACAACAGGAGTGGCACGACCACAACTGCCGCCAGGACGATAAACGCCGGCAGCAGCAGAAGCACATGCGGCGCGGGCTTCCAGCCTCTCATTCTATCCTCATATCGTTTTACGAAAGGAGCTAGCCGACCCGCGAATGTCGCGCGGGAAACCCGGCGGGATCAGGCGCGGCAGGGCCGCGCCTGTCCTTGAGCGAGCTTATAGCTCTCCGGCATCCTGCAGGATTTCAGTGGCCTCGGCCGCTGCATCGTCAAGCGCCTGCTGGGGCGTCTTGTCGCCGAGAATGGCAGCCTGCAGCTGCGGATAGACCGCGTTGGAGATCTCGATCCAGGACGGAGACTGAGGAACCGGGTAAGCGCCTTTGGCGGCTTCCTGGAAGGCCTGCAGAACTTCCTTGCGGAACGGGTCGTCGGAGGCTTCCGCGATCACCCAGTCCCAGACGGCGTCGCGCGTCGGCAACGGTCCGCCGGCTGCTTCCTGCTTCTGGCTGTCCTCGTTGGTCAGGAACCAGACGAGGGAAGCTGCGGCTTCCTTGTTCTCGCAGTTTTCGGTGACGGAGAAACCGTGATGTCCCGACCATCCGGTCCGGGCACCCGAGGAGCCCTTGGGCGGTGCAACGACACCGACATCGCCGGCCACCTTGGAAGCACCCGGGTCGTTGAAGAAGCCGGCCCAGCCCGGCCAGTCCAGGTTGATGGCAACCGTGCCGGAGGCAAAGCCCTGGCCAAGGTCGTCCCAGAGGTAGTTGGTTGTACCGGCGGGAACGGCTTTCGCTTTGTAGAGATCCACGAACCAGTTCAGCGCACGTACACCGGCTTCCGAATTGAACGCAGGCTTGCCATCGGCATCCAGGTATTCGCCACCTTCCGCGCGCAGCATTTCATAGAAACGGCCGTTGATGGCCTCTTCCTTGCCGGCAAATTGCGTGCCGTAGAAATCCGGCGGATTGGCGAAGAACTCGGCCTGATCGGTTACCTGCTGCCAGGTGTCCGGCGGCGTCAGGTCATAGCCGTATTTTTCCTTGAACTTCGCCTTGTTGTCTTCGTCCGCATAAAGGCTCTTCTGGTAGTAGAGCGCGGACACGTCGAACTGGGCGCGCGGCAGCATCACCAGTTTTCCGTCAAGCGTCGAGGCGGAGATGTTGGCATCGACGAAGGCGTCGATTTCTTCCTTCGGCAGCAGTGCTGCAAGGTCGGTGTAGATGCCCGGATACTGGGGCGCGAAGGATGAGTGGTTCGAACCCACACACCAGTTCAACGCACCCACGGCGATGTCCGACTTGATCTCCTTGTCGAGGTCGAAGTGGTTCTTCTTGGAGATGACGTTGACCTTGGCCCCCGTCGCCGCCTCCCATTCGCCGATGCGCGCATAGAGCTTTTCGTACTGCTGGCCACCGATCAGCTTGGCATCGATCGTGACCCCGTCAAACTTGCCGGGCAGATCCTGCGCGAGCGCAGAGCCAACGGCAAAAAGAGCGATAACGCCGGCGGACGCGCCGGCCAATAGATTTTTCATGAGCCTCCTCCCGAGACTTTCAAAGAAGGCGGGTGTCCGCCCAAACAACTCACTAATGAGTGGTTCATTTATATACAAACATGCTCTTCATTTATGGTCAAGCTGCTCCGGCGCATTCTTGTTTGTTTTTCGAGAAGGGTGTGCGTATATGAATATTGCACTTCACGGAGAAAAGTATGGAACAGGAAGAGGATCGATACCGGGCACCCGCCCTCGACAAGGGGCTCGATATTCTTGAACTTCTTGCAGGCATTGACGGCGGATTGACCCAGGCGGAGATCGCCAAGCATCTCGGCCGCAGCCCCAACGAATTCTACCGCATGCTGGACCGGTTGGTGCGTCGGGGTTACGTCACAAGGATCGACGGTGACCGCTACTCGCTGACACTAAAGCTCTTCGGTCTGGCGCAGTCCCATGCGCCGGTCCGCCGTCTCGTTTCCTTTGCAACGCCCTTCATGCGCGACCTTGCGGAAAAGACGCTCCAGGCAAACCAGCTCTCCGTCTTCGACCGTGGATCGGTCGTCGTCGTCGCGCAGCAGGAGGCACCGAGCTACTGGGGGATCTCAATCCGCGTCGGCTCGAATATTTCGCTCTACGACACCGGATCCGGTCACGTTCTTCTGGCCTTCAGGCCGCAAGAGGAACGCCTGATGATGATCAACGAATATTCCCGCAGCACCGAACATCCGACCGTCGAGAAGGAGTTCTTCGACCGGCTCGACCAGATTTCGGAACGTGGCTACGAAATGATGCCGAGCCTCCAGACTGCCGGTGTCTACAACCTGTCCGCTCCGATCCTGAGCCCGGACGGACGGGCCATCGCGGCGCTGACTGTTCCTTTCATCACGCTGGTGAACACCCCGCAGGCCCCCGACATCACCGGGACGTTGGAACTTCTGACCAGAACCGCGCGACAGTTGTCGGAACTGACCGGAACGGACGGCAAATCGGCCGAATAAATTCTTATTTGAATAATCTATTTTCCTGTGGAAGGATTGCCCGGCTATTTGCGAGGAGGAGCAGCATGATCGTCGACACCCATCTTCATGTCATAGACCGGTCGGCTCTGGACTATCCGTGGCTGGCGGGTGTCGAACCGCTCAATCGGGACTGGACATACGAAACCTATGCCCGTGATGCGCGGCGCGCAGGCATTTCGACCACGCTTCATATGGAGGTCGATGTCGCTGAACCCCTCATCGAAGCTGAGACAGGATATGTCGGCACTCTGGCAAACCGGCCGGACAGCCTCATCAAGGGGGCAATTGCGTCTTGCCGTCCCGAGGAGGAAAGCTTTGCTGCCTATCTGGAGCGGCAGCAGGCAAATGAGCTTGTAAAGGGTTTCCGGCGTGTGTTGCACGTCATGCCGGACGAGTTGTCCGATCAGCCTCTATTCCGGGAAAACCTGAAGCGCCTTGGCGGCACGCGCTTCACCTTCGACCTCTGCGTCCTGCCCCGCCAGCTTGAGCGGGCAATGGAGCTTGTCGATCTGGCTCCCGACGTCACCTTCATACTGGACCATTGCGGTGTACCGGATATCGCCGCCGACGAACGCCAGCCCTGGCAGGAGCGGGTTACGGAACTCGCAAAACGCCCCAATGTCTGCGCCAAGATCTCCGGGATCGTAGCCTATGCCGATCCTGAAAGCTGGATTGCCGAGACCCTGCGCCCCTGGGCGGAGCACACCATTCAGGCATTCGGCTGGGACCGTGTTGTCTGGGGCAGTGACTGGCCGGTCTGCACGCTTGGTGGCGGCTTGCTGGCATGGGTTGCTGCGACCCACGCTCTGCTGGAAGGCGTCAGCGAGGATGAACGTACAAAGCTGCTGTCTGGAAACGCAAAACGTATCTGGCAGCTTTGATCAACTGAACCGCGCCCCCAATGTGATTGGAGGCGCGTTTGGACGGTTGTCCGCAGACGCATTGCCTTCGAAGGGCTTACTCAAAACTCCCGGCGAAAAGCGCATTGATGTCGCCGATGACGGATTGCGCTGTCTCACCACCTTGCAGGCCCAGGTTCAGCCGTTCTGAAGCTGCTGCCTGAAATGCCATGTAGCCCTTGTGACGCGGACGGACCCAGGCGTTGTCCAGGGTCCGGCGGGTGTTGCGGTAAAAGCCGTTTGTCACATCATTGACGGTCTTGTCAGACCAGCCGTCCGCATGACCAGGCTGGCCACCGGCAGCTGCAAAAGGCCCGCGCTGCACTGGGCCACTTGCAATCCAGAGAGCGAAGTCCGCAGCCTTCGAGACATGGTTCGAAAACGCGGAAACGGCAATGCCGGTGCCGCCAAGTGCGGAGCCTGTCGGGCCGCTGCTGCCGGCAGCAGGGATATCGGCAAAGGACAGGCGTTTAGGCCGGAAGCCTTCGATACCGTAGTTGACGTAGCCGTAGATCAGGGGAACACAGGCAATCGGGCTGTCCGTCTTGCACATCTCCTCAAATACCGCGATCGGGTCCATGCCATAGCACCGGTCAGGAACGTGCCGCATCAGGCGCGAGATCAGCTCATAGACCGGTGCGCCGTTCTCAACCGAAATAAGCTCGCCCGGTCCTGTCGTCGTGCAAGGTGTTCCAAGGTTTGCCGACAGGGTGAAGAAGGTCATCAGCGAATGGGGCGGGCGCATCGGGATCAGCACCTTGCCCGCTTCCGCCAGTTCAAGGACTTCGTCGAAGCGTGTGGGTGCCGTGCCGACGAGGTCTGACCGATAGGCCTGGATCTGCGCGGCGGCGTCGATCGGATAGGCCCACTGGTGGCCCTCCCAGAAATAGCTTTCATAAGAACCGCCGACACTGCCATTGGCGACGGCCTGCCGGTTTTGCGGGTCCCCGTGTCTGTCGAGTGGAACAAGACAGTTCTGCGTGGTGATTTCGCCAACGTGCGGATGGTCGATGACGATCAGATCATACTGGCGCGCGAGATCTTCGACCGGGTAGGATTCGAAGTCCTGAAGCGAGCGTTTGTCCCAGTCGATCCCGACACCCGTCTGCTCTTCCCAGAGCTTCGAGCAGGCAACCATGGGCTCGTAGCCGCGCGGGTGGCTCCAGGTCATGCCTTTCAGGCGAGCGGCGCTCATAGGCCGAACTCCTTTTCGATCGCGGCCGTGTGTTCGCCGACGCGCGGTGCAGCCCGGGCGATTTTCGGACGGGCGCCGTTCACTCTCAACGGGGAACGGGTTGTCAGGATCGAGACATTGTCTTCACGCTCGACGCGCTGCAGCAGGTCCAGTCCGTTGAACCCTTCGCTTTCCAGCAGGCTGTCCCAGTCGAGCACCGGTGCACACCAGATGTCGGCGGGTTCGAAAACGGACATCCAGTCCTCGACCGTTCGTTCGGCAATCGCACCTGCGATCAGCTTCTTGATCGTCTCGCGTTCGGAAAACCAGACCGCCGGATCGCCGCAATAAAGCTCGAGAGCTTCCAGCTCCATCAGGTCACGCAGTTTCGGGATCGGCGTCATGGCAACCGCAATGTACCCGTCCTTTGCCTCATACACGCCGTAAGGCGCGGAGAGATAGGCATGGGCGTTGCGGAAACCGGATCGTTTCGGCATGCGCCTTCCGTCGTTGAGATAGGTGGTCAGAACCTCGAACTGGAAGTCGACCAGCGCTTCGAGAAGGCTGGTCTGGACATGGCTGCCCTTGCCGGTAATACCGCGCCGGACGAGGCCTGCAAGAAGGCCCTGTGCCAGGGCTGCCCCTGCGAACATGTCGCCGACGGCAAGTCCCATCGGTACCGGGCCGTCACCGTCGTTGCCGCTGAGCCACATGAGGCCCGAACGTGCCTGGGCAAGCAGATCCTGCCCTGGGCGGGCAACCCATGGGCCGTCTTCCCCGTAACCGCTGATCGAGCCGTAGACCAGACCCGGATTGATTGTCCGTACGGTCTCGTAGTCGAGGCCCAGCCGTTCGATCACGCCGGGCCGGAAATTCTGGACCAGCACGTCGGCCTTGGCGATCAGGCGCTTGAGACGGTCTATGTCCTCCGGCTTCTTCAAGTCGACGGCGAGGCTTTCCTTGCCGCGGTTGATGGCGTGAAAGATGGTCGAATCCCCGCCGATTTCCGTGTCGCTCAGATAGAGGCTGCGCGACAGGTCTCCGGAGCCTGGCCGTTCGATCTTGATAACGCGCGCGCCAAGATCCTGCAGGCGCAGAGTGGCATAGGGACCGGAGAGAAACTGGCTCATGTCGAGCACGGTGATCCCGGCGAGCGGTAGTTCTGAAGTGGAGTTCATGTCGGTTCAGGCCCGGTTTTCAGGTTCTGTCCGGTCCGCATGGGCGGCCGGATTGCGGTATTTCACGGTTTGCAGATGCTCGCAGTAGAGGACGAGTTCCCCTGCCCCCTTGAAGACTTCGTAGGACGCCCGAATGAGGCCCATCTCTTCGTATTTCGGCTTCTTGTCGAGGTTTGTCCGGACCGTATAGATCGTGTCGCCAATGAAGACCGGCTTGATGAAGCGCAGCTTGTCGTAGCCATAGGAAAACGCGTTGACGCAGTTGGTCGCGACAAGGCCGAGGCCTGCGGAGAAGACGAACGCTCCGGCAACCAGTCTCTTGCCGAAGACCCCTTCCGTTTCTGCGAACATCTGGTCCTGCACATAAGGGTGAATGTCGACGACCAGCGTGTTGAAGAGGTGGCTTTCGCCTTCAGCGATCGTCCGACGCAGGGAGCGTATGCAATGCCTCGGCTGCCAGTCTTCGTAAAACCAGTTTTCCGAATTCCAGACCGGGATGGCCGCATGCGCCGCCGGCATATCCTTCGGCAGCGTACTGTCGATCCCGACCGTCGGTGCGAATGACGTTTCCATGGCTCCTCCCAATTTCTTATGTGAATACTATATTCACATATGATTTTTAGAAGCAAGGGCTCTGTTCTTCCCGGTGCATGACTGGAAGGCGCCATCGCAGGCCCCGCAGGCAATGAGCCAACAGCAAAGAAGCTGCAGCGAGCTGGGTGTGCCGCAGCAGCCAACGGCAACCGGAACTGCAGTGCACGCAGAGCCAGGCGATTGCGGTGGGTTAAGTGGGTAATGGGGAGAATGACAGCCGGGCAAGACGGTTTGAGCAGCCATTAGCGTCAAGGCGCTGGCGGGGCTGAAGAAGACGCACCGCGAGACTGCCAGCGATCCTGATGTGCTTTCTCGTCGTCCGTCGCGACAAGAACAACCAGCGCCAGACGCCTATTCGTTGGCGCTGTTCCAGCTGTTGAGGGAAGCCAGGAGCCGTTCCAGGGACGGCTTGATCCGGTCCGCATCCGATTGGTTCAAGGCAGACAGAAGGGTTCTTTCGTGTTCCCTTGCCTCTTCGACCACTTCGGAGCTCAGCTTCTGCCCGGCGTCGGTCAGGTGAACGCGGACGCGGCGGCCGTCGCCCTTGTCGCTCTTGCGCACGACCAGACCACGCTTTTCCATCTGATCGACAATACGCGTCATTCTGGATTGCTCCAGAAGGGAGTATTTCGCCAACTGCGTGATCATCAGTCCGTCCTGATCGTAAAGGCAGGCAAGAACCCGCCATTCCGGAACGCGCAGGCCCAATTCGCGCACACGGAGGTGAAACTGGTGGCTTGCCGCTTCGCTTGATGCTGCCAGCAGGTACAGCAGGTAAGAAGAAACGAATTTTTCCGGCGTCAGGGTCAACACCCCCTCCAACTATGCACCTGTTTTCAAAGTGTCATTTATCCCGGACGGATCGGGAAAAAAAGAGGCTTGACTCATTTTATATGAAATTTCATATTTTTTACAAGAGGAGGCATTGCGGTGAAACTTGTTCTTGAAGGTGTAGAACCGGAAACCGATCAGATTCGTGTTTTCAGGTTTCGGGCGGAAGCCGGCGGGTCATTGCCGGGCTATGAGCCCGGTGCGCATGTCAAATTCGATCTCGGTCCTTTGGGCGAACGGGAGTACTCCCTGATCGACTGGCCGGAGACTGATGACCTCTATACGGTCGCGGTTCAGCGGGAAGAGAGCGGCCAGGGTGGCTCCAAGGCCATGCATGCCCTGAGCGCTGGTCAATCGATCTCCGTCAGCGAACCGAAGAACGACTTCCCGCTTGCCGAAGATGTTCCGCACGTCCTGCTACTGGCCGGCGGCATCGGCATCACGCCGCTCATTTCGATGGCGACCCGGCTAAAATCGCAGGACCGGTCTTTCGAGCTGCATTATTCTGCCCGTTCGGCTGCGCGGATGGGTTTTGCCGACAAGCTGAAGAACGCCTTCGGTGACAGCGCCCGTTTTTACCTTGACGACACGAACCCGCTCGATCTGGCCGCACTGATGAAAGCCCAGCCCTCCGGAACGCATCTTTATATCTGCGGCCCGAAGGGAATGATCGATGCCGCACGCGCTGCCGCGATCGCAGCCGGACTGGCGGAAGAGGCCATTCATGTTGAACTCTTCACCGCCCCCCAGGCGCAGTCCGGCGATGCGGCATTCGAGGTGGAGGTACACAGCACGGGACAGGTTGTGACCGTCGCCCCGGACCAGACCATCATCCAGGCACTGGAAGATGCCGGCCTCGACGTCATGTATGACTGTCAGCGCGGCGACTGCGGCATCTGCCAGACGGATGTGATCAGCGGTACGCCCGATCACCGCGACGTCGTGCTGTCGGATGCCGAGAAGGCATCGGGAAAGGTCATGCAGATTTGTGTCAGCCGCGCGAAATCCGCGCGACTTGTCCTCGATCTTTAGGGTTTCGCATTCCAGGGAGGAGCCAGCATGCAAACGGCCAGCCAAATCGCCGCTCTGTTCACGGGGCCGCAGGTGCATCGGGACGTCTACACGAGCCCGGAAATCTACAAGCTGGAAATGCAGCATCTGTTCGCAAACACCTGGGTGTTTGTCGGCCATGACAGCCAGACCCCGAACAAGGGTGACTATTTCACCACGCAGATCGGCGACCAGCCTGTCATCCAGGTGCGTCACTCCGATGGCGAAATTCACGTTCTTTACAATCGCTGCCCGCACAAGGGCACCAAGATCGCGATCGACCGGGAAGGCAACACGGGCAAGTTCTTCCGGTGCCCCTATCACGCCTGGTCGTTCAAGACGGACGGCTGCCTGCTCGCGATCCCGCTGAAGAAGGGTTACGAGAACACCGGCTTCGAAAACACCGAAAATGCCAAGGGCATGACGGCCGTCGGAGCAGTGCGGAACTATCGCGGTTTCGTCTTTGCCCGCCTGGCTGCCGAGGGCATCAGCTTCGAGGATTACTTCGGCGACAGCCTGAGTTCCATCGACAACATGGTCGACCGCTCGCCGGAAGGACGGCTTGAGATCGCCGGTCCGCCGCTGCGCTACATGCACAAGTGCAATTGGAAGATGCTGGTCGAAAACCAGACCGATACCTGCCACCCGATGGTCGCCCACGAAAGCTCCGCCGGAACGGCAGTGAACATCTGGAAGGAGATGGGCAACCCGGAACCGCGTCCGCCCGCGATGGAGATCATCGCGCCCTTCATGTCGCCCTACGAGTTCTTCGAGAACATGGGCATTCGTACCTGGCCGAACGGGCACGGGCATACGGGCGTGCATCACTCGATCCATTCCGACTATTCCGCGATACCTGGCTATTTCGAGGCCTTGAGCGAAACCCACGGCGAGGAGCGCGCGAAGGAAATTCTCGGCGAGAACCGGCATAACACGGTCTATTTCCCGAACATCATGATCAAGGGACCGATCCAGCAGCTGCGCAATTTCATTCCGCTGGGGCCCGACAAGACACTGGTCGAAAGCTACATCTACCGCCTGGTCGGGGCTCCGGACGAACTTCTGGCGCGCACCGCCATGTACAACCGGATGATCAACGCTCCGACATCGATGGTCGGTCACGACGATCTGGAGATGTACGAACGCGCGCAGGAAGGCCTCATGTCCAACGGCATGGAATGGGTCAACGTTCAGCGCCTCAGAACCGAAGAGGAAGACTTTGGCGAGGAGGCCGTGGAAAACGGCACCACGGAACGGCAGATGCGCAACCAGTTCGATGCCTGGGTGAAATTCATGACAGCTACGATGGAGAATGCGTGATGGCGGTTTCCAGGGAAGAGGTCATCGACTTCATCTATGACGAAGCAAGAATGCTGGACGAGGGCCGCTACAGTGAATGGCTGTCGTTGTGGCTGGAAGACGGCCACTACTGGATGCCGCTCGACTACAAGCAGACCGATCCACATCTGGTGACGTCCCTGCTCTACGAGGACATGTTCATGCTGCGCTTGCGCGTGGAGCGGCTGAACGGGGCCAGAACCTTCAGCCAGAAGCCCAAGAGCCGTTGTCACCATGTCATCCAGCGGCCCTTCATCGACAAGATGGACGGGGATAGGATCGTCACCAACACATCCATGCATTATGTCGAAACGCGCCTGGACGAGCAGTTTCTGCTGGCGCTGACGGCAACGCACGAACTGAAAGTGGTCGATGGCGAGATCAGGATCGCCAACAAGCGTGTCGACATCCTCAATTGCGACGCCGCCTTCGGCAATATTCAGTTGCTGCCATGACAGCCATGACAGTTGAAACAGTTTATGAGGCCTTCGCTGCAACGGCGGAGAAATATCCGGACCGGCCGTTTCTGAACGTTCTGCCCGGCACTGCAGACATCTACGGCATACCGCCCGGCGAGCTGACATATGGCGCCGCACGCCAGGAAGTCGACACGCTTGCGCAGGACTTGATGGAGGCTGGCTATGGTGCAGGCATGCGTGTCGCCCTGCTTCTGGAAAACCGGCCCACGTTCTTCCTGCATTGGCTCGCGGTAAACCGGATCGGCGGCTCCGTTGTGCCGGTCAATCCGGACCTGAGAGCTGCGGAGCTTGAATATCTCATCGGCCACTCCGAACCGGCGTTGATCATATCGATCGAAGACCGCCACAAGGAACTTGAGGCTGCCGTTGCCGCTGCCGGCATCAAGGCGGCCGTGATTGCCCCCGGCGACCCGGTCCCCGGGCCGCGCGACCAGGCGGTCACCGCCCGGCCGCTGGAAGGCGAGGCGCGCGAGGCGGCTATCCTCTACACCTCGGGCACGACCGGCAAACCGAAGGGCTGCGTCCTTCCCAATACCTATTTCCTGCTTGCGGGCCGCTGGTATGCCGGTGTCGGCGGACTGGCAACGCTGACGGAGGACGGCGAGCGCATGATCACGCCCCTGCCCGTCTTCCATATGAACGCAATGGCCTATTCCTTCATGGCGATGGTCATGGTTGGCGGGTGTCTTACCGTTCTGGATCGCTTCCACCCGCGTGCGTGGTGGCAGGATGTTGCCGCGTCCCGGGCAACCTGTCTGCATTACCTGGGCGTGATGCCGTCCATGCTGATGGGGTTCGACCCTTCCCCTGAAGAACGTGCGCATCAGGTTCGCTTCGGCTTTGGCGCAGGCGTCGACCCGAAGCTGCAGATTGCCTTCGAGGACCGTTTCGGCTTTCCGCTGGTTGAAGCCTGGGCGATGACGGAAACCGGTGCCGGGGCAGTAATCGCCGCCTCGGGTAAAGACCGGCTGGTGGCCCAGGCAAGCATCGGCAAGCCAAGCACGGGCGTCGAATGGCGGCTTGTCGACGACAGTGGCAAGGAGGCGATTCAGGGTGAATTGCTGGTGCGCCACGCGGGGCCGGATCCGCGCTACGGCTTCTTCTCGGAATACTACAAGGACGCTGCCGCGACGGACGAGGCCTGGAAAGACGGCTGGTTCCATACCGGCGACATCGTCCGCCAGGGCAAGGACGGCAACCTGTTTTTTGTCGACCGCAAGAAAAACGTCATCCGGCGGTCGGGCGAGAACATCGCCGCCGTGGAGGTGGAATCGATCCTGATGCGCCATCCCGACATCGAGGCGGCCGGTATTGCCCCTGTGCCCGACCCGGTGCGCGGCGACGAGGTGTTTGCTTGCCTGAAAGTGAAGAACCCGAGCCGAGACAAGGCCGAGGCGATCACACGCTGGTGCCTGGAGCAGATGGCCTATTACAAGGCGCCGGGCTACATCGCCTTTGTCGACAAGCTGCCGTTGACGCCAACCCAGAAGATCCAGCGGGCCGCCTTGAAGGAATTGGCCCTGCAGCTTCTGGACGATCCCGATACAATCGCCACCGGTCACATGAAAAAGCGGCAGGCCAGTTGATGGGGAAACGACAGAGCTATGAGGGCGTTGCGGTCACTGCACCGGTTTCAATTCCCTATCAGCGTTACTCCATCGAAACGGCCCATTGGTGGATCGCAAGCGCATTGCGCGGATCCCTTCAGGCCGCTGGTTTGAGGACTGCGGATATTGACGGGTTTTCGGTTGCAAGCTTCACCCTGTTTCCGGATACCGCTGTCGGGCTGACGCAGCATCTGGGCCTGTGCCCCAGGTGGCTGGACAATATTCCGATGGGTGGTGCCAGTGGTGTGGTAGCCCTGCGGAGGGCCGCACGTGCAGTCCAGGCGGGCGACGCGGACATCGTGGCCTGTGTTGCCGGAGACACCAACCACATCGACAGCTTCAGAAATCTGCTGTCGAGCTTTTCCCGCTTTGCCCAGGATGCCTCCTACCCTTACGGATTTGGGGGGCCGAATGCCAATTTCGCGCTTCTGACCGACCGTTACATGCAGGAATATGGCGCGACACGCGCGGATTTCGGCAGGATCTGCGTTGCGCAGCGTGCCAATGCCTTGCGCAATCCGAACGCGCTGATGAAGAAGCCGCTGACGCTTGAGCAATATCTCGACGCCCGCCCGATCGCCGATCCGATTGCCCTGTTCGACTGTGTCATGCCTTGCGCCGGGTCCGAGTGTTTTCTCGTCATGTCCATTGAAGAGGCAGAGCGGCGGAACCTGCCCTATGCCGTGATCGGGGGAACAATCGAGCGCCACAACGCCCATGCCGAGGATCCCGTGCAACTGCGTGGCGGCTGGACGCTCGATGTCGAAGAACTCTACGCCATGGCGGAGTGCTCGCCGGACGACATCGATCTCCTGCAGACCTATGACGATTATCCCGTCATTTCGATGATGCAGATCGAGGATCTCGGTTTCTGCGACAAGGGCGGCGGCCCGGATTTCGTCAGAAACCGGGACCTGACAATTTCCGGAGACTTTCCGCACAACACCTCCGGCGGACAACTGTCTGCCGGTCAGGCCGGGGCAGCGGGTGGTTTCATCGGCCTCGTGGAAGCACTGCGCCAGGTACTGGGTACCGCCGGAGGCACGCAGGTGACAGATGCGACGACCGCGATGGTTTCAGGCTTCGGCATGATCAATTACGACCGCGGCGTCTGCACGAGTGCGGCCATTGTGAAAACAGGGAGCCCGGCATGAGCACACCGCTTTCCCCTCCCCTCAAGAAAGATCCGCAAAAGCGCACGCAGTCTCCATTACGTCCTCCGGAGGCCCGATCCCGCGCGGCTCTCGGCCTGACCGCGGCTGCGGCGGAAGGCCGTTTCGCTCTTCAGGTCTGTGACGACTGCGGCACGGTGCAATATCCGCCCCGGGATGTTTGCGGGAGCTGCCTGTCGGCGAGGCTGGAATGGCAGGACATCTCGCCGGCGGGCACACTGCTGGCAGAGACCCGGATCCGCACGTCGATCAATCTCTATTTCCGGGAGAGAACGCCCTGGCGCATGGGCTCGGTGCAACTGGATGCCGGTCCCGTGGTCCTGTGCCATGTGCATGGCGACTGCGAGCGCGGCGAGGAAGTTACACTGTTGAACCGCCTGGACGCGTCGGGCCAGGGCGTTTTGCTGGCAGTGCCCAAGGACAGGACAAGCAATATGGAAGACGATCCGCAAATGCGTGCCCTTTCAGCCGACCCGAAACACAGGCGCATCCTGATCACGGACCTGCGAAACCCGAACACGCCGGCTCTGGTGACGTCGCTGCTGGAGGCAGGGGCTTCAACCGTCTTTGTCGGCGAGGCCGAAAGCTGGCGTCCGCACGCGAACCGCGATCTCTTGTCCGGGCTTGAAAAGGTCAGCGTGCTGCCGCTTGACGTCACAGACACCGCTTCGGTAGAGCGGCTTGCCGGGGAAATTGGCGGCAAGACGGATATTCTGGTCAACAATGCCCGGTTTCTGCGGCCGGGCGGTGTTCTGGCAAGAGGCGATACTGCCTTCGCGCGTGAGGAAATGGAGACCAATTATCTTGGTCTGATGCGTCTTGCGCAGGCATTCGGACCGGGCATGTGCGCTCGCACCAACGATGGCGTCAACTCGGCGGTGGCCTGGGTGAATATCCTGTCAGTCTTCGCCCTGTCCAACTCACCGGACTTCGGCTGCTTTTCTGCCTCCAACGCTGCTGCCTATTCGCTGTCGCAGTCCCTGCGCGGAGAATTCCGTGCGTCCGGGCTGCGTGTCATGACCGTCTTCACCGGACCGGACGAAGACGACTGGACCCAGCCGGTGCCGCCGCCCAAGGTCAATGCAAAGGCTCTGGCAAGGTCTGTAGTCACGGGGCTGCAGCAGGGGCTTGAAGACGTGTGGTGCGGTGACGTTGCCATGGAGATACGCGAACGCTGGTGTCGGGACCCGAAAGTCCTGGAACGTGAACTCACGCAAGGGAGAGAAGGCGCATGAGCGGTCTGAACCAGCTGGTCTCCGGCCTTGCCACCGGAGCCGTCAGGATTGTGGATCTGACCCACACGCTCGATCCGGACTTTCCCGTGATTGTGCTTCCGCCCGAGTTCGGTCAGTGCGCGCGTTTCCGGATGGAGGAAATCAGCGCCTACGATCACCGTGGTCCGGCATGGAAATGGCACAACATTTCCATGAGCGAACACACCGGCACCCATTTCGATGCGCCTTCGCACTGGATTTCAGGAAAGGACGTGGCGAATGGCTCGGTTGACGAGATCCCGGTCGAGGCTTTTGTTGGTCCTGTGGTGGTAATCGATTGTTCGAAAGGGGCGGCAGGGAACGACGATTTCGAACTGACGCCGGAGATCATTGCAGGCTGGGAAAGCGAGCATGGCCGTATTCCGGAAGATGCCTGGGTGCTGATGCGTACCGACTGGTGCAAGCGCAGAGGCGCTGACTATCTGAACATGCGCGCGGACGGGCCGCATTCGCCCGGACCGACGCCGGACGCGATCCGGTTTCTGATCGAGGAACGGAACATCCGCGGCTTCGGCACGGAGACGGTCGGAACGGATGCAGGCCAGGGCGCACATTATGTTCCGCCCTACCCCGCTCACTACTTTCTACATGGCGCAGGAAAATACGGCCTGCAATGTCTGGCCAATCTGGATCAGCTGCCCGCGACAGGCGCCGTGCTGATCGCAGCTCCCCTAAAAATCAAGAATGGAACCGGCAGCCCGCTTCGGGTTCTGGCGATGGTGACGGAATGAGTGAATTTACGGCAGTCGTTACCGGCGGCAACAAGGGGATTGGTGCCGATCTGGTCGAAAGGCTTCTCGGTCAGGGCTACACGGTGGTGTCGGTCGCACGAACCGCACCGGAAAAGTCTCACCCGAACCTGCACTCGGTGGAAGCCGACCTTCTCGATGCACAAGCCGTGGCCGCTGCCGCGGGCACGATCGCGGCGGAGTTCGACGTCACTCATCTGATCCATAATGCAGGGCTCATCTGGCCCAACCTTGTCGAGGATGCCAAGCCCGAAGACATCACCGGCCTTGCGCAGTTGCACCTGGGATCGGCTTTAACACTCCTGCAGGCGGCCTTGCCAAACATGAAGGCGCGCCAGTTCGGCCGTGTCATGTTCAACGCCTCACGGGCGGCGCTCGGCGCACCGACCCGAACCGCCTACAGTGCCAGCAAGGCCGGCATGATCGGTATGGCGCGCACCTGGGCCCTGGAGCTTGCCCCACATGGCATCACCGTCAACGTGGTCGCCCCCGGCCCGATCCTGACCGACAACTTCTGGGGTATCGTCGAAAAGAACAGCCCGCAACAGGAAGCCCTCGCAAAACGCATCCCGGTCGGGCGCATTGGCAACGTCCGGGACGTTACCAATGCCTTCCTGTTCTTCTGCGATCCGGAAAACAGCTTCGTGACCGGACAGACGCTTTATGTCTGCGGCGGTGCGAGCGTCGGAACGCTGACGATCTAGTGGGAGACGCGTTTGACTAGAAACCAACGCGATTTGTTCTGAGCCGTCAGCTGTCTTCTTGATCTTGCGGCATGCAGGCCAGCAGGGCTGCCTTCACGTCATCCGGCCAGGGGATGGAGCAATGCTTGTCGAGATCGCTGGCGGCCAGCACCTGGGTGCTCGACCAGCGTTTTTCGCCCTTGCAGCTGATCTCGTGATGCATGGTGACCGACGACCGGCCGACCCGCTTCACGGTTACTTCGAACTCCAGCTCTTCCCCGAAAAAGGAAGGGCTTGAGAAGTCGCTGGAAAGATGGACAGTCGGAGTGCCCCAACGTTCCTCCCAGATAATCTTGTGCCATGGATAGCCGAGCTTCAGCCAGAATTCCTCGTTCACACCGTTGAGGATGTTCAGATAGGATGGAAAATAGGCTGTGCCGGAGATGTCGCAATCACCGAAGTTGAGCATGCGGGTGGTTTTGAATGGAACGTCCAAGATGCGTTTCTCCCTGCCACTGGCTGGCTCACCATGTAACGGCGGCCCAATTTTATTTATTTGATTTTGCACATATCGCAGAGGGGCTTCAACACGTGGATTGTTCGCCAGGATGTAAACTCCTTGCCTGCGCAACGCGGGCTGTGCGCTGAGAAATCTGGATAAAGATCTGAAATCAAGAAGAATATTCGGAGTTTCGTGAAGCGTTGATCCACCGTGAAAATGATTGCGGAGCGGCGGTGTTTTCTATTGTCGATTGCAAAAAATACATGCAGTTTCATATTTATTGACAAGGCATGCTCATCAATGGAAGTATTCAAAAACGGTCTCGGGCCTGCGGAGGAGCCCAGCCAGACAGACGCATCATTCAAGGGAGAGGAAGATGAAGTCGCTATTCAAGATTGTTGGCGCTGCCGCAGTTTCACTGAGCCTCAGCGTTTCGGCGCTTTCGGCGGAAACCGTTCTCAAGATTTCCAGCTGGCTGCCGCCAACCCATAGCGTGAATACCGGCATTTTTGCCAATCTGATCAACATGATGGAAGAAGCTACAGGCGGCGAAGTCTCGGGTGAGCTGGTCTTTGGCCTCGCCCCGCCACCAGCCCAGATGGATCTGGTTCTCGATGGTGCCGCAGACATGGCTATCATCTTCCACGGGTATCAACCGGGCCGTTTCGTCGGGACGAAGCTGATTGAACTGCCGGGTTATGAAGGCAACGCAGAAGACGCATCCGTCGCCTATTGGCGCGTTTATGAAAAATACCTTGCCGACCTTAATGAGCATCGCGGCGTCAAGGTCATTTCGCTCAACACCCATGGCCCCGGTCAGATCCATTCCAGCAAGGAAGTCAGCAGTCTTGCCGACATGAACGGCCTGAAGACGCGTATCGGCGGCGGTGTTGCCGGCGATGTGGGGTCCGCGCTCGGCCTGATCGGCATCAACGTTCCGGCTCCGAAGGTTTATGAAACGCTGGAATCCGGTGCGGCCGACGCCGTTGCGATGAATGTCGGCGAGCGTGTCGGATTCAAGCTGAACGAAGTGGCCAAGTATCTTTATGACATGCCGGGCGGTCTCTATCGCGGCTCTTTTGCCGTGATCATGAGCCAGGAAAAATTCGATAGCCTGCCGGAAGATGTCCAGAAGGCCTTGGACGAGCAAGTGTTTGGTGAGCCCGCGAGCCGGATGGCAGGTGCATCCTGGGACGAGTCCGACACGATTGCCTATGAAGCGACCAAAAACGCAGAAGGCACGAAGATCACGCCTGCGAGCGATGATGACATCGCCAAGTTCGAGGAAATCAGCAAGGAAGTCACGGACAAGGTTCTGGCGGAATTGCAGGAAGCCGGGGTGGACGCGAAAGCCGCCTACGAAATGGTCAAGCAGGAAATGGCCGGAAACTAAACGAGTCCGGGCGGTCCGGTTCGTCCGGACCGCCCGCAGCTGAAGGATCTGGACGTGTCCCGTCTACTCAAGTTTGCGGCCAGTCTGCCGGCGCTGCTTGCCTCGTTTGCCTTGTTCGTCCTCATGGTCATGACGTTCTGCGACGTGGTGCTCCGGTCGGTGTTCAACGCGCCGATCGAAGTTGCCGCCGACATGACGCGCCTGCTCATGGCAATCATGGTTTTCTCGGTTCTGCCGGTCGTTTCCGCAAAGGATGGCCACATCTGCGTCGACCTGACGGACGGCATGTTCAAGCGCGCCGGACTGACCCGCTGGCGCAACGCTTTCACGGATCTCTTTTGTGGCCTGATGCTGGTCCTCCCGGCCATGCGCGTATTTGATCTGGCCGAACGAAGCCGCTCCTATGGCGACGTCATGGAATATCTGCGCCTGCCCCTGCACTATGTCGGATGGTTCATTTCCATCGTCACGGCAATTACCGCCGCAGTCCTCATTGTTCGCGGGCTCGGCCATGTTTTCGCACCGAAATTGATGAGCCCCCGGCATGCTTGAAGGACTTCTCGGATTTGCAGCGGTTCTCGTACTGGTCCTGCTGCGAGTGCCCATCGCCTTCGCCATGGGCTTTGTCGGAATGATCGGCTTCATGATTGAATCGGGCTACCGCGCCTCGATTTCCATGACGGCCCGTCTGATCATCGATACCAGTCAGGATTACGGCCTCTCGGTCGTTCCGCTGTTCATCCTCATGGGGTTGTTCGTCAACAAGGCAGGGATCAGCCGGGAGCTCTATGCCGCTTCCAACGCGTTCCTGGGCCATTTTCGCGGTGGTCTCGCTATGGCAACCATCGTTGCCTGTGGTGGGTTTGCCGCCATATCCGGATCGTCCCTTGCAACCGCCGCCACCATGTCGAAGGTGGCCATGCCGGAAATGCGTCGGTTCGGCTATGCCGACAAACTGTCGACGGCTTCGATTGCCGCCGGCGGGACGCTCGGCATCCTCATACCGCCTTCGGTGATCCTCGTCATTTACGGTCTGCTGACCGAAACCTCGATCGGCAAGCTTTTTGTCGCCGGCATCATTCCCGGCCTTCTGGGCGTCGTACTCTATCTGGTTGCTGTCCAGTTCACGGTCTGGCGCGATCCGGAAGCCGGTCCGGCAGGGGAACGCATCAACCTCAGCGGAAGACTGTCCGCCCTGAAGGATGTCTGGGCTGTCTTGTTGCTGTTCTTTCTGGTGATCGGCGGGCTCTATGGTGTCTTCGATGTGCCGCCGATCAACCTGAGCTTCTCGCCGACGGAAGCCGCCGGCATGGGCGCCATGGGGGCTTTTCTGATTGCGCTTGCCCGCAGACGCCTGTCGCTTGCAGATGCCCTGGAAGCCCTGCGCGAAACGGCCATGACCGCAGCCAGCCTGTTTGCAGTTCTGATCGGCGCCTGGATCTTCTCCAACTTCGTCAATATCGCAGGCCTGCCGACCGCACTTAGCGACATGGTGACCGCCTACAATCTGCCGCCGTGGATGGTCATGGGGCTGATCCTGCTGATCTACATTGCGCTCGGCTGCGTGTTCGAAAGCCTGTCGATGCTGCTGTTGACCGTGCCGATTTTCTTTCCGGTCGTCACAGGGCTTGGCTATGATCCGATCTGGTTTGGCATCATCGTCGTGGTGGTAACCGAAATCAGCCTGATCACGCCTCCCGTCGGCCTGAATGTCTTCGTGTTGCGGGCGGTCGTCGGCGACGTGCCGACGGCCACGATCTTCAAGGGTGTTACGCCGTTCTGGATGGTCGATATCATTCGTCTGATCATCTTGCTGACACTGCCGGGACTAGTGCTCTTGCTGCCAAACCAGATGTAGGATCAGATTTGGTCTGGCATCTGCCGGCAAGCCTCTGGCATCGGAGCCGACACAGACCGCAGACGTACCTTTTCAAAGGGGGATGCGGTCCGACTACTTTTCTGGGAGGAGGAGAAAATGGAACGCACTGCGAGCCCTGCAGACGCGATGGCGGGCGGTAAGTCTTCAAGGGGCAGACCGGACAACCCGGCCGCTGCCGAAGCCCAGTGTCCGTTTTCCAAAAAGGCTGCCGAATTCGATGCGTTCGCCGGACCCTATCAGGCGGACCCCGCAGAAGCACTGCGCTGGTCACGGGAGCAGTTGCCCGTCTTTTACAGTCCCAAGCTCGGCTATTGGGTGGTCAGTCGCTACGATGACATCAAGGCGGTCTTTCGTGACAACATCCTCTTCTCGCCCCGGAACGCCCTGGAAAAAATCACACCGGCAACGCCGGAAGCAATGGAGGTACTGAAGGGCTACGGCTATGCAATGAACCGGACCATGGTGAACGAGGACGAGCCCGTACACATGGAACGGCGGCGCGCCCTGATGGACCACTTTCTTCCGGATAATCTGGAAGCCCGGCAAGAGATGGTACGCCGGCTGACGCGCGAAAAGATCGACGCCTTCATCGACAGCGGCCGGGTCGATCTGGTCGATGCCATGCTTTACGAAGTGCCGCTGAATGTCGCCCTGCATTTTCTGGGTGTTCCGGAAGACGACATCGCGGTCCTCAAGAACTTCTCGGTCGCCCACTCGGTCAATACCTGGGGCAAGCCCACCGACGAGCAACAGGTCGCCATTGCGCATGACGTCGGGCAGTTCTGGAACTACGCGGGCAAGATCATCGAAAAGATGCGCAAGGAGCCGGACGGAACCGGCTGGATGCATGAGACGATCCGCAAGAACGCGGAAATGCCGGATGTCGTGCCGGACAGCTACGTACATTCGATGATGATGGCGATCATCGTTGCCGCCCACGAAACGACGTCGCTTGCCTCGGCAGGAATGTTCAAGACGCTGCTCACCCACAGGCAGGCCTGGCAGGACATCTGCGAGGATCCGAGCCTGATCCCCAACGCGGTGGAAGAATGCTTGCGCTATTCAGGCTCCATTGTTGCGTGGCGGCGGCAGGCCATGGCGGCGACCAGCATCGGCGGCGTCGAGATCCCGGAAGGGGCGAAGCTGCTTATCGTTCAGGCGTCTGGCAACCAGGATGAGCGGCATTTCGAAGATGGCGACAAGTTCGACATCTACCGCGACAACGCCGTCGATCACCTCACGTTCGGCTACGGCAGCCACCAGTGCATGGGCAAGAACATTGCCCGTATGGAAATGCGGATCTTCCTGGAAGAAATGACGCGCCGGCTGCCACACCTGCAACTGGCCGAACAGGAATTCACTTACCTCGCCAATACCTCCTTCAGAGGTCCGGATCATGTCTGGGTCGAGTGGGATCCGGTGAAGAACCCCGAGCGGGCCACGCCGTCGATTGCAAACGGGAACCATCATTTCCCGGTCGGAGCGCCGGCGCGCCGTGATATCGCGCGCAAGATCCGCGTCAAGAATGTCCGCAGGGAAGCAGACGGCATCCTCGGGCTGACGATCGAGGACGCCAAGGGCCGGTCCCTGCCGGGCTGGAGTGCCGGGGCACATATCGAAGTGTGCCTTGAGGGCTTCGATCGCAAATATTCTCTGTGCGGCAGAGCCGACGGCAGGGACTACGATATCGCCGTGCTTCTTGAAGAAGATGGACGGGGTGGTTCCCGCCGAATTCACGAGGTCGCCGCAGAGGGGCTTGAACTGCGCCTTCGCGGACCCAGCAACCTCTTTCGGCTCGACGAACAGGCCAGCTCATACGTCCTGGTTGCCGGAGGGATCGGCATCACCCCAATCCTCGCGATGGCAGACCGGCTGAAAGCCTTGGGGCGGGACTACACGATCCACTATTGCGGACGATCCCGCGAAAGCATGGCCTTTCTGGACCGGTTGCAAGCAGACCACCCCGGAAGGCTTGCGATCTATGCCGGGGACGAAGGCGCACGCGCGGACCTGGCTGCCATTGTCGCCGGCTTGCGCGACGGCGGGCAGATCTATGCTTGCGGTCCGCAGCGGATGATTTCCCAGCTGGAAGACCTCACTGCAAGTCACCCGGCCGGAGCTTTGCATTTCGAGCATTTTTCCGCGCAGGAGACCGCTCTCGATCCATCGAAGGAAAACGCCTTCCAGGTTGAACTGAAAGATTCCGGCCTGACGCTTGAAGTCGCAGCAGATGTAACGTTGCTCGACGCACTGCTTGCGTCAGGTATCGACATTGCCTGCGATTGCCGGGAAGGATTGTGCGGCAGTTGCGAGGTTGAAGTTCTTGAGGGAGAAATCGATCATCGCGACGTGGTACTGACGCGCACCGAACGCGCGGAAAACCGGCGCATGATGTCCTGCTGCTCGCGGTCTGTGAAGGGCGGCAAGGTCAAGCTGGCGCTGTAGGGTGCCGGACGACGGTTCGCAATGAGCGAACCGTCCGCAGACCGGTAATCGTTTCAACGCTGGAAAACCCGCGTTCTTGTTCCACCGGCAGGTCCCGTCCGGCTGACGGTGCAGGATTGACTGTTGGTGCTGCAATTGCGAGTGCGCGACGCGGTGCCGCCGTAAGGGCCGACCACGTTTCGGGTGGCATTGCATTCACCATTGGCACAGGTGCGGGACTGGCTGGCCGAACCGCCGTAGATACCCGTCGTCGTCCGCGTGGCCGTGCAGCTGTCTCCTGTGCAGGTAACCGCCCTGTCATGCGCAGTAACGCGTGCCGCCGGCGCGACCGGATAAGCCGGGCGGTAATAATGACCCCAGCGGCCATACCAGGGATAGGCGGCGTAGTAGGTGTCCCAATAAGCGCGGTTATAGGCAACGACGGTGAGGCCGACTGCGGGTGCGACCACTGGCGTGACGATGACCGGGTTGCCGCGGTAAACGACCTGAATGTAGCTGGCCGACACCCAGCCGCGATACGCGCCGAAGCTCACGTCGCACCAGGAATAGCCGGAAACGCAGCCGTAAGTCGTGATCCGTGTTCCGGCCGGAACAACAGTGACGACGGGATAGCCGGTCGATGGGCCTGCCCTCAGGTTCACGTTTCCGGTGGAGACGGCAACCGTTGCCGCCGCCGCAAGCGATGGTGCGCCGATCAGGATCGCCAGCGCGAGGTATAGTCGTTTCATCATGGTGTTCTCCATATGCGTCGCCGCCTTGGCAACGGCCTTTGGAGACCCTCTCTCTGTCGCTTGCACCGGGTCTTTCCGGCGCGTTGCGTTATGTTTCAATTTGTAAAACATGACCGTTCGGCCGGCGTTGGTCCCGCTGGCGCGTACAGGAAGACAAATGCCGTGGCCGCGGTGGTTCTGCACCGTGCGGCGGTCTGGCAGCCAAGGCATTTCGTTAGATTTCCGGTTTGTATGATTTTGTAATCACTCCCTGTTTTCGTTTGATTTCGCAGGGTCCTCATGTGCAATTGAACTCATGGAACCGGATGCAAAGACAATATTGATCGTCGACGACGATCATGAAATCCGCCGCCTTGTGGGCGAGTTTCTGAGCCGGGAAGGCTTCGAAGTCGTCTCTGCGCAGGACGGCCGGGACATGGATTCGGCGCTTGAACGCGTCCAGCCGGACCTTTTCATTCTCGACCTCATGTTGCCGGGCGAAGATGGACTGTCCATCTGCCGCAGGCTGCGTGCGCAGGGCAATACGCCCATTCTCATGCTGACGGCAAAAGGGGATGAAACCGACCGTGTGGTCGGGCTGGAACTCGGCGCCGATGACTATGTCGTCAAGCCCTTTGGCCCGCGAGAGCTGCTGGCACGGGTCAGGGCGATGTTGCGCAGGGCCGCCTCCAACCCCTCGCAACCCATGTCGAGACGGTTTGCCTTTGACCGGTTCATTGTCGATCTGGACGCGCGCCAGGTCGAGACCGACGATGGAGATCTGGTGTCCGTCACCAGTGCCGAATTCGATCTTCTGTCGTGTTTTGTTCTCCGCCCGCGCAGGGTTCTCTCCCGCGATCAGATCCTGGACTGGACCCGTGGTCGCAGTGCCGGTCCTTTCGACCGTACAGTCGATATCCTGGTTTCGCGCATCCGCAAGAAACTGGAAAGCTACAGCCCCGGCAGCAGCTTGATAAACACCGTTCGCAATGGCGGCTATCTTCTGACGGCCTCGGTCCGGCAGGTGGCGTGAGATGCGCTTCGGCCTGGTCGCAAGACTTGTTGCCATCGGCGCAAGCCTGCTTCTGGTCTTGTGGCTGCTGGTGCTGGGCGTCGCCTATCGCGAAGGCAGTCTTTCGCGCGCAACATCCAACCCCGAACCTGCGCAGCTTGCCGCGATTGCAGAGCTTTTTGCTGATACTCCTACCGGGCAGCAGGACACGGTTCTGAAAGCTGTCCGCTCGCCGGGGCTTGATGTTCAACTGGTAGCCGTTTCCGAGGTTCCCGACACCGACAGCCAACTGCGTGACAGTGGTGTGCTTGAACCCTACAGGGCAATTCTGGGAGAGCGCCTGCTTGCCGCACAGTCTCGCAAGCTGAACGGACTGGACGGCAGCCGCTGGCGTTTCGGCCCCATGCGCCCGCTCAAGTTCTGGATCACAGCGGGAGACGGCAAGGCTCTGGCAATCGGGGTTCATCTGCCGTTCCCGGTCACGCCTCTGGGCTTGCCTGTCGGCCTGGGGGCGGGTCTGCTCGGTACGGTGTTCGCGTTTATTGCGCTGCTTCTGTTCCACCGTGAGATCCGGCCGCTTGCAAGGCTGGCGGCGGCGGTGGACCGCATCGATCCGTCTACCGAACCTGTTCCCTTGCCGGACACCCGCGCAGGTACGCCGGAAATTACAGCCCTCGTCCGGGCATTCGACAGGCTGCAAAAGCGGCTTCACACCATGACCCGCTCGCGAATGGCGCTGATCGGCGGGCTCCAGCACGACGTGCGCAGCTTCGCCACCCGCCTCAGATTGCGTCTGGAAAATCTGCCCGACGCCTCGGAGCGGGAGCGGGCAACATCCGATATCACGGACATGATTTCCCTGCTCGACAATGCCCTTCTGATTTCCCGGGCCGGCGTCGGCGTGCTCGACGAGGAGTTGCTTGATCTCTGCGAGCTTGTCAGCGCGGAGTTTGCCGAGTTCAGGGAAGCAGGACTGCCTGCCGAAGCGAGCGAGGATTTCGCGCGGAAGCAGGCATGGATCGTCGGCGATCGTGTCGCGCTCAGGCGCATCATTTTGAACGTGGTCGACAACGCCATCAAATATGGCACCTGCGCGCGGGCAACCTTCGACATGGACAAAGAGCGGATAACGATCCTGATTGATGATGATGGCCCCGGCTTTTCGGAAGAAGCCAGATCGCTGTTGCTCGAGCCCTTTGTGCGCGCGGAACCATCAAGGTCCCGGGGAACTGGCGGTGCAGGCCTCGGTCTTTCGGTAGCCCGGTCGCTGACCGAAGCCCATGACGGGGCCATCAGTCTGGAAAACACCCCACGGGGTGGCCGGGTGAAGGTGACGTTGCCCCTCTTCAAGTCAGGCTGACAACCGGGCGGGAAACAAAAAGCTACAATTTCCCATCAGCCGGAAAACCGGCGGAGATGCGGAACTTGCAGGATCTCTCCATCGACAACGAATTGGAGAGTACCGTGAAGAAGCTGATCCCCTTGTCGCTTGTGGCCGGCGTCACGCTTGCCGCCGTCATGCCTTTTGCCGCGGTGTCGCAGGACAATCCCTTCGCCATCAAAGGCCCTGCCTATCCACCCGAATTGCCTATCGTCTTCGGGGGCGTTCCCGACATCTACGACGTTGCGGAGCGCCTCGATCATCTTCGGCATTTCTATACCGGGAAAGCAGCCAGGTTCAGGCTGGCCGGCGCGTTGAGTTCGCAGGAAACGGCAATCGGCATCCGGGCCGACCAACAGGACGAATGGCGAGCCTATACCGCGGCAATGCTCGCTCTGGTCCCGGATGCCGGCACGGTGCGCGCCCTTGCAGGAGCGCCTGACGAAGATCCGGCAGGTCCGGAAGCCTTCGGCCGGATTGAAGCTCTGGCGGACGTCCTCTCCGTCTATGGCGAAAAGGGTGCAGCGTTGAAAACCGCAGTCGAGAACCTGCGCGCAGCGCTAACGGAAGAACAGCTTGAGGCCTCCCGGTTTCCTCGCCTTACCCTCAGATAACCCGCATCACAATACGACAGAATTGCCGGTGCTCCCGCCGCACCGGCAAAGACGGGCGCGTGGCCGCCATTGTTCCGCGCGCCCGTCGTCCCCCTCGAGACATAGGATGATTTTCATGAGATTTTTGATTTCGGCTCTTTTGCTTCTGGGTGTCTCCGGGGCTCATGCCCAGGAGCTGACCCGTCAGCAGATGCGGGAAATCAGGACTGCCTGCGAAGCAGACGTGCGCAGCTTATGCTCCGGCATACAGCCGGGCGGCGGCAGGCTTCTGCAGTGCCTTCAGGCCAATGCGGCAAGCATGTCGCCGAGTTGCGCGAACAAGCTTCTTGAACTTCAGGCGTTACGTCCCCCGCAATAACAAAAGCCGCGGCGGCAGACCCTTCCCGGCAATGCCGCCGCTGCCAATTCAACTTTGCCTTTTGCGGGGCTCTGGCCCATGTCGTTTCATTCGGACGGACTGGTCCAGCCTTTCCATTCCAGCTTGCCGGAAAAGGTTTCGACGAGCGCGTCGATCAGGACTCTGACTTTCCGGGGTGTATTCGCTCCAGGGGGGCGGAGTACGAAAAGGCCGACTTCAGGTGTCGGATAGTCAAGCAGCAGGGGAACAAGGTCACCACACTCAACCGCATCGTTGACGAGAAACAGGGGCGCGTGAGCAATTCCAAGCCCCGCAACCGCCCAGGCTACGGTTATGTCTCCGTTGTCAGTGCGCAGACGTCCCGACGGGCGTACCGAGATGTTCCCGTTGCCACTGTGGAAGATCCAGTCCGGTGAAAGCGCAGCTGTGTAAATAAGGCATTCGTGGGCGGTCAGGTCTTCAGGCGTTTGCGGTGTACCGTTTTGCTTCAGATAGGTCGGGCTGGCGACGACGATTGAGTTGATCGGTGCGATCTTGCGAGCGACGTAGCTGGAATCGCGCAACTTCCCAATTCGGATCGCAGCATCGAACCGCTCGCCGATCAGATCGACAACACGGTCAGAAAACGAGGCATCCACTTTCAACCGCGGGTGACGACAAGCCAGAGATCCGAGGATCGGGCCAAGATGTCTTGTCCCGAAGGCAAGAGGGACCGACAGTCGCAATTCTCCGACGATTTCGTTCGAGTGCTCGGAGATTGCTTCGAGCGTGTCTTCATAGTTGGCCAGAAGATCCTCGCTTCTGGATTTGAATTCCTGACCAGCCTCCGTGGGGGCAATGCCGCGGGTCGTTCGATCCAGAAGACGGGTGCCGAGCAGGTCTTCAATCCGCGCAATTCTGCGGCTGACGATGGATTTCGAGATGCCGAGTCGCGTCGCAGCCGCGCTCAGGCTGCCGCATTCCACGACTTCGATGAAGCATCGCATATCGTCCAGATCAATCATGCGTTCCTCTCAGAGCAACAATCTGGTGCGGAAAATGACGGTTCCGGAAAAGGCATCCGGGAACCAAGTTGACGACTGAATTTCTTACATGAAAAGCAGGACGTACAATCAATGTCTAAAGTTCTCGTACTCACAAGCAGTGTTCTGGGCGATGCCTCCGTATCCAACCAGCTTACCACCCACATCGTAAACCAGTTGCGTCTCAAGAATGGCAAAAGCAAGGTCATTGCCCGCGATCTGGGGAGCAATCCCGTACCGCACCTGATGCAGGATTCCACGATTGCCTTGCGTGTTCCCGAAGCTGAAAACGAAGTGCAGGCAAACGCGCAGGCCCTCTCCGACGAACTCATTGCCGAGTTGAAAGCGGCCGACCTGCTGGTCATCGGTGCGCCCATGTACAACTTCGGCATTCCGTCCACGCTGAAAGCCTGGTTCGACTACGTGCTGCGCGCCGGAGTAACCTTTTCCTATAGCGACGCAGGTCCGGAAGGCCTCCTGAAAGGCAAGCGTGCTATCGTCGTCTTGACACGAGGCGGCCTCTACAGCGAAGGACCGGCGCAGCTGATGGATGCCCAGGAACCTCACCTGCGCACCTTGCTCGGCTTCATCGGCATCACGGACGTCACCTTCATTCGCGCCGAGAAACTTGCCTTCGGTGCCTCTTTCCAGGAAGAGGCCATCGCCGCAGCCAAGAAGGCAGCCAATCAGGTGGTTGACGACTTGCAGCTGGTGGCTGCCTGACATCCTTGCAGCGGATTTCGTCGGTTGCGATAGCGAAACAGGCATATTTCAACACCGTCGTCCCCTATCCCCGCCCCTGTCTATGTCAGAGGGCGGGGTTTCCGTTGTGAGCAAACGTCTGAAAGATTGTTTTGCCTCTCCTGTTCGGATTTCTGCATCCACATTCGGAAACACCTGTCCCTTCATGCCCTGCCCGAGATGAAGATCGGCTCAGTTTGGCCGAGTGATCAATAAAGGTGGACGCGGCGGAGGCAGCCGCCGCGTCCAGACCATGTTTCAATCAGAGATTAAACGTCCCTTGGACGTGTCAATGGTCGGTGTCGGGCGCATCGGACAACCCGTGCTGGAGCCGGATCATATCCGCCGCGCGCTCTCCGATGACAACACATGGAGCCATCGTATTGCCGGTCGTGATGCGCGGCATGATCGAGGCGTCGGCGAGCCTAAGTCCCTCTATGCCATACACCTTGAGTTGATTATCAACCACCGACATGCTGTCCCGCCCCATCTTGGCCGTACAGGATTGATGCCAGTAGGTGACAGCGGATTTCCGGATGAAGTCGATCATGCCTGACTTGTTTCGGGACCGCGGTGCCGTCTCGGTTTTGACCAGCGGTGTGAAGGCTTCACTGTTTCCCACCTCACGGCATAGTTCCACTGCCGCCAATGCAGCCGTCAGATCTTCCGGCTCACTCAAGGAGTTGGGTTCTATGAGCATAGGGTCGCGGGCATCCGGCCCGGATAGACGCAGCCGTCCCCGGCTTTTCGGCTGTGCAAGCCCGGCAAACATCGTCCAGCCGTGCTCAGGCGTTTCCAGGTCCGTTTCAACAGGGCTGGGCACGGCAAACTCAAGCTGACACTGAAGGATATCGGGTTGCTGAAGACCGGAATTGCTCTTCCAATAGAGGGTCGCTTCACAGCCGCCTCCGCCGACCTCCTGAGGTTTGCGGTACGCCCAGGTACACCCAAACGCGATGTGATCCTGATGATTGCGGCCAACGCCGGGAAGATGCTGGACAACGGGGATGCCGTGAACCCGCAGTTCATCCTCCGGACCGATACCGGACTGCATCAGAACCTTGGGTGTGTGAACAGCGCCGAGTGACAGCACCGTTTCATATCGCGCGCGGAACTGCCGATATTCGCCAGCGACCAAAGCTTCAACGCCGATCACCTTCTTTCCCTCAAATAGGAGCCGCGTGACCAATGTATTGGTCAGCACAGTGAGGTTTGGTTGCGCCATCATCTTGTGGGTGTAGGACCGGAAGACCGACTCCCGCTTGCCATTGCGGATCCTCAGTTCCGCGATCGATGCACCGCCGGCACTTTCCATCATCTCGCCGTTGGGCGTGTCAAAGACGGGAACACCAATCAGCTCCGCCGCCTCGAGAAGTGCCCTGGCAACCGGCTTTGGACTGTCAGGTTGCGCGACGTGGACGGGGCCGCCGGATCCCCTTCGCAGAGGATCCGGTGTTCCGCGCCAGTCTTCAATACGGCGGTAATATCCGAGCACGGACTGGTATCCCCAGGCTTCGTCGCCGGATTCTGCGGCGAAATGGTTCCAGTCTTCCTTGTGGCCCCGGGCCCACACCATGACATTGATGCTTGAACCACCACCAAGCCCCTTGCCCATGCTTAAGGGAAGCCGGCGGCCGGCGAGCCCAGGTGTTGGTTCACCAACGAAGCCCCAGTCACGGTCACTGCCAAGGTTCAACGGCCATTGAGCCGGTTCCATGACACTTTCGGCGAGATCGTCGCCTCCAGCCTCAAGGAGCAGAACCCTGGCATTGCCGTCTTCGGCCAATCTGGCTGCGACAACCGACCCGCTGGAACCTGCGCCGCATACGATGAAATCGAATTCGGCATTTGTCTTTTCGAGCTGCATGGTCTTGTCCATATGATCGACCTCTATCGATGCTTGTGTTGTTTAATGCTGGTTCGAGACCGTTTGTGCGGCTTCGTCGATCGTGTCGGCGACGACTTTCGGCTGGGTCATGAAGAGAGCGTGGCTGGCAGAGACCTTCGTGATCTTTGCACCGATACGTTCCGCCATGTGGATCAGCATGGCCTGGTCGAACGCCTTGTCTTCGGTTGCAATCACCGCCCAACTCGGCTTGGAGCGCCACGCGGCATTCTTCAGCTTCGTGCCAAACGCTGCCAAGTTGAGGGGAACTTGAGAATCCCGCATGAAAGCGGCGTCCGCGTCGCTGACGTCATGGGCAAAGCCGGATTTGAATTTTTCCCGGTCGACATAGGCGAAATCGTCTTCCGAAGTGTCGATGACGAACTCGGAAGCCGCTGGAAATCCATCATATTGTTGAGCTGTCGTTTCGCCGGCATCCGGTGAAAGCGCCGAGACATAGACCAACCCGGCAACCTTCTGGTCGACCCCCGCTTCGGTAATGACCGTACCGCCCCAGGAATGCCCGACAAGAATGGCCGGGCCGTCCTGCCGGTCCAATGCGCGTTTGGTGGCCGCAACATCGTCTTCCAGAGATGTCAGCGGGTTCTGGACGATCGTGACCCGGTATCCACGCATTGTCAGTTCGTCATAGACGCCGCGCCAGCCGGAGCCATCCGCAAAAGCGCCGTGAACAAGCACAACATTCCTGACAGTCTGATCCGCCGGAATGGTGTCTGACGCGTTCGCGGACTTCAGTCCGATGACGGCAACGGCGGCAGCCGCCAGAACAAACATTTTCGTCTTGGTCTTCATGGCTCTTCTCCTAATAGGTTGCGATAACAGTTATCGCGATAAGAGTGATTATAGTGATCGAATTTTCAGGTCAAGAGAAATATTATCGCGATATTGTTTCTCGCGGTGTGGTTTGATATACGGGGGCAAAGGAGCAGCGCATGACGAATGACCGGAAGAACAGTCCACCGCCTTTGGACGATCAACTCTGCTACGCGATCTATTCGGCAGGGATTGCCATTCAGCGCGTCTACAAACCCCTTCTTGACGAGCTCGGGGTGACCTATCCGCAGTATCTCGTTCTCAATGTTCTCTGGCGCGACGACCAGAAGACAGTCGGGGCAATCGCCGAGACCCTGGCGTTGGAATCCAGTACACTCACGCCGCTTCTCAAGCGTCTCGAAACGGCGGGACTGCTGCAAAGAACCCGAAATCCAAACAACGAGCGACAGGTTGTCGTGGCCTTGACCGACAACGGCCGTGCGCTTCAGTCCAGGGCAGGATGCCTTGGCGAGGCTCTGCTGACGGCTTCGATGCAAAGCCCCGAAGACCTCGCGAGCCTCAACAAGAACATCCGAAATCTTCGCGACACGATCTATTCTCAGATCGGCGGGTGGGGCACTCCCGCCTGATCCGCGCATTCGTCATGTCTACGTTGTCGGTATGGTGCCCCCGTCAATGACGTATTCGGTGCCGGTGATCGTGGCCGCGCGGTCGGACGCCACGAACGCAATCAGGTTTGCGACCTCTTCCGGTTTTGTCGGGCGACCTATCGGTATTCCGCCAAGCGCATCCATGATCATCTTCTTGCCGCCCTCGTAATCGGTGCCTGCCTGTTTGGCGAGACGGTCGGCAAGGCGCACCGAAGCTTCCGTCTCAATCCACCCGGGCGATACACGCAGCACACGCACGCCCCTTGGCGAGACTTCTTTCGACAGGGCCTTGCTGTAGGTGGACAGCGCTGCCTTCGCCGCCGCATAGGCGGTTGTCGATTCAGGCAGCGGCAGCTCCCTCTGGATCGACGAAACGTGGATGACGACACCGCTTCCCCGTTCAACCATGTCCGGCACGAGTTGCCGGTCCAGGCGAACGGCAGGAAAGAGATTGAGGTAGAGCTCGTTGTGCCACTCGGCGTCCGTCAGGGCGACATACCCGCCTCCCGGAGCAGAGGAACCGCCGAGCATATGAACAATGATGTCCACGCCTCCCAGCCTTTCCCGGACAGCGGCGACAAGGTCATCGCAGCCTTCGGTCGTGGTCAGGTCTGCCGCGACGAACTGGACACCATTTTCAAGCGTGTCCGGTCTGGTCCGGGCGCTTGTCAGCACTTCGGCCCCGAGTTCCCGGAACAGTCTGACCGTCGCAGCTCCTGCGCCTCGCGTTCCGGACGTGACAAGCGCCCGTTTGCCTTCAAGACTGAGGAACGGACTCACGGCAGAATCTCCAGTTCAGCAATCTTTTCGCCCGTCAGGCGGAAAAAATACTTCAGGTCGACAGGGCTGCCGGGAAAGTTCCCGGCAACGTGGCCCGTCACCACCTTGCGATTTCCTTCCACCTCGATTGCGAAAGGCTCGACCGTGTAGGAGTACTTTGTTGAAGCTTCCGCCTTCCATCGGCGGATCGCGGTGCGTCCCGCATGCACGTTTTTCTCGTCCTTGACGACCGCGTCTTCGCTGAAACATTCAGCGACGGCATCGGCATTCCTGTTTCCGTCAGCTTCGAAATAGGCAGCAATCGGTCCTGGTAACCTGATATCCATCTGACATCTCCGTTTCTGGTGATGGTCCAGCCGGAACAGCGGTGTGTTCCGGCGTCGATGGTCGAAATATATGGCTGGACCTTAATCGCGATAATTGGGATAAAGCTGGATGTAACATCACGAAAATCGGAACAATGTCACGTCAGATCCTGGGAGAACTTGAAGCGGTTCTGGCCATCGCCAATCGAGGGTCTTTCCGTGCAGCGGCGCTCGAACTCGGGCTGTCGACGACGGCGCTCAGCAACCTTATTGGCAAGATAGAACGGCAACTCGGCGTTCGCCTGTTCAATCGCACCACGCGAAGTGTCTCGTTGACGGATGCCGGTCGGACCTTCGTCGAACAGGTGTCCCCCGCACTGCGTGACATCCAGGACGCAATGGCAGCCGTGCGCTCGCAACAAGACACGCCTTCGGGGACATTGCGCATCAATGCTTTCGCGACAGCTGCCCGGGAAGTGTTTGCGCCGCTTGTTCTGGCGTTCCTGCAGCGCTACCCACAGGTTCACATCGATCTCGTCACCGAAGGCCGGATCGTCGATATCGTCGCCGAAGGGTTCGATTTGGGAATCCGAACCGCCGACCTGGTGCCAAGTGACATGATCGCTGTGCCGCTGGGGGCGCCTCGCAGCTTTGCTGTGGTCGCCACCCCCACCTACCTCGAAGAACATGGGAGGCCGGCCGCACCCCCCGATCTTCTGGCTCACCAATGCATCCGTGTCCGACTGCCAAACGGTGCACTTTATCGCTGGCATTTCGAGAAGGATGGCAATGCCCTCCTGATCGACGTGGGGGGTCCGATTACACTTGATGAAGCTTCGCTTGCACGAATGGCCGTTCTCGACGGGATCGGGATCGGGTTTTTCATGGAAGCCAACGTGCGCGACGACATCGCTGCCGGGCGACTTGAACGGGTCCTGCAGGATTGGACCCCGCCAACGTCGCCGCTGTGTCTCTATTATCCCGGGCGTAAAAACCCTTCGGCTGCCTTCCGGGCTTTCGTCAATATGGCACGGGACCTTGGCAAGGCCACCACGCGAAGTGCCTAGCGGGGAAACTCACTGTTCAGAACCAGGTCTGGCAGGGATCGCTTGTGATCCACCCAGGCGAACCGGGCACTGGATGTCGCTGGTTGTCGGCAGGACTTAATCCAGACCGATACCGGCTGGCGCGCAGCGTGTTTGCCATTCCCCCAATGAACCAACCAAATCGCTGTTGCGTCATACATAAGTGTATGCTTATGTATGACCATGTTGGAAAATGACATCTTCAAGGCTCTGGCCGACCCGACGCGGCGCGCAATCTTCGAGAAGCTGGCCGATGGCCGCATGAACGCAAGTTCCCTGCGCAATGGCATGGACATCAGCCAACCGGCAATGTCCCAGCATCTCGCCGTCCTGTGCCAGGCAAAGCTTGTGCGACAGGAACGGCAGGGCAGATTCGTGAACTACGAAGTAGACCCTGACGGACTGGCTCTTATCGCCGGCTGGCTCGCAAAATACCGCGCCTATTGGCCAGCCCGCATCGACGCGTTGAAAACCCTGCTGAAGGATATGGACCAATGAGCGACCAAACGCCCGATGTGGAGTTGGCGACTTCCGTGCAAGGGGAGATGGAAACTGCTGACATCGTTCAGAAATATGAGCTGGAGGCACCACCGGAAAAGGTCTGGCGAGCCATCACCATCCCCACTTTCAGGGAACGATGGCTACCGGACCACGATCTCGCACAGGCAGAACCTGTTGCCGTGATACCGAACGAAGAGATCCTTTTCCGGCTGCGCGATGATGCACCGCCATTTCTGGAAAGTGTCGTGCAGTTTCAGCTGCAGCCGATCAGCAGCGACCGAACGCTTCTGACGATCAGGCAACGCCTTGCGGATGGCCGGCTGGCGTCTCGCGATACCTGGGCAGCAAACAGCAACGAGCCGGTCATGATGCTGGCCGCATAAGCTCTTTTCGACCAACCCAAATCATTGAAATACAGGAGTTCGCCCATGCGCGAAGCGATGCAGCTCGTCCCGATGGTCGTGGAACAATCCAGCAGCGGTGAACGCTCTTTCGACATCTATTCGCGATTGCTGCGCGAACGGATTGTCTTTCTCAACGGCGAGGTGAATGACACGGTGTCGGCCCTCATCTGCGCTCAGTTGCTTTTTCTGGAGGCGGAGAGCCCTGGGAAGCCGATCCAGCTTTATATCAACTCACCCGGTGGCATGGTCACCAGCGGCTTCGCGATGTACGACACCATGCGCTACATCCGGGCACCCGTTCATACGCTGTGCATGGGCACTGCCAGGTCGATGGGATCTTTTCTGCTCATGGCCGGGGAACCTGGCGAAAGGGCCGTGTTGCCCAATGCGAACATCCTTATCCATCAACCGTCCGGCGGCTTCCAGGGACAGGCATCGGACATGGCGATCCATGCGGAGGAAATCCTGCGCACCAAGGAGCGCATGACACGGCTTTACGCGAAGCATTGCAACAGAACCTACGAGGAGTTCGAAGCCGCGATGGACCGGGACCGGTACATGACACCGGAAGAAGCCCTGGAATGGGGACTGGTCGATCGCATTCTGTCCGAACGCGATCTCGACAGCTGATATGAGATCGGTCTGAGCCAGTCCGGGGCCAGCGCGCAACAGGCAAAGAATGAACCTCAAGCTATTGTAGTTAGCTGGTTTCATGTCTTCTTTGCTGTGCCCGTGTCCTCAGACGCGGGCAGCTTCGAAAGCCTTCCAGACCTTCTCGAAGGCGGCAAAGTCCATCGGTCCTTTTGCTGTGGCTTCCAGAACGATCTTTTCCGAGGCAAAGAGCTTGGCAATACCTTCTTTAAGACCCGGTATGACCTCCGCTGGAATGACCACGGCGCCATGGCGGTCGGCGTGGACCAGGTCACCGTCCTGGACAGTCAGCCCAAAGATGCTGACAGGCGTGCCCAACTCGCGAACATGCACGAACCCGTGGCTGGGGCCGATGGAACCCGCGACCACCGGAAATCCTTCTGCCATATCGCCGAGGTCGCGCATGACCCCGTTGGTGATGGCACCGGACATGCCGAAGGCCTTGTGGATCGAAGTATTCACCTCGCCCCAGTAGGCCCCGATGCTATGCGGGAAATCCACGTCCTCGATGACGGCTATCGAGGGTTTGGGAGCCTCGGCCATGCGCCGGTAGTATTCCATGCGGCGGGCGCGGATGACGTCCGCAGGCTCTGTTGGTGGTTCGAGTGCGGCGATCTTGGCCGTTGAGGCATAGCCCACCATGGCGCCACCCTCCGGTGCGCTGCACAGCATGGTGCCTCGTGTGAAGCCATTGAAGCCGCGCTTGCCCTCGACAACCTCGATGGCATTGCAGACCGTCGGCGTATCCACGCGTTTCAGCAGTTCCAGAAGTTCCTGATCCATTCTAATCCTAGTCCTCAAGCCATCGTGCGAGTGCGGCATTCGTTGCCGCCGGCTGTTCCAGTGTCGTCAGGTGACCGGCTTGTTCGATGATTTCCAGAACCGAGTTCTGAAGCAGTTCGGCCATCTGTGTATGCCGATCAAGGGGGCAAAGCCTGTCGCTCTCGCCGGTCAGAACCAGAGCCTTGCCTTTGTAGGCGCGCAGCGTTTCGGTCTGTGACGGGCGGTCAATCAGCGCTTTCGACTGGCGCAGGAAAACCTCGGGTCCGAGGCCTTCGGCCATGTCAAGCGCAAGGCTCTCGAGGTCGGCAGCGGTCGACCTGTCATGTGCGAAATTTGGAATGACCTCGAGGCGCATGACGTCCGAGAGCCCACCTGCGCGGACCGCCGTCATTTGTGGCGCCCGCTTTTCCTTCACCGTGTCCAGTTCGGCACGTGGATTGGTGTCGAGAAGTGCCAGACGCTCCACACGTTCGGGCGCCTGCCTCACGACCTCCATGGCGACGATCCCGCCCATGGAAAGGCCCGCGAGCGCAAAGCGTTGCGGTGCGCCGGAAAGGATCGCCGCTGCCAGGGCCTCGACATTGTCCTCGTTGCAGATCGGAGCAAGATGCAGTGCACGCGACCCGGAAAAGGCAGCGATCTGCGGCCCGTAGAGCCGGGCGTCGCACATCATGCCGGGGATCAGGACGAGCGGGAGACGCGTCATGGCCACTTCCTTTTCAAGAAGGCAGCCGGCGAGACCGGGTAGCCTCGCCGGCTGCCAGGTGTCAGTTCCCGGTCCAGGTCAGGCCGGCGGGATCATCTGTGGCGACAACCCGGTAGAGCGATGCCTCGCCGGTCATCGACGGCTCAAGCGAGTAAGCCTCTCCGGCGAGCATCAGGGCGGTGTCGCCCGGGTTGAGCACGGTTTGACCGCCGCTCCAGCTTAGCGCCCAGTGGCCACGCATCGGCATCAGCACTGTCGGCTTCTCCGGTGTGATGGTGTCGCTGGAGAGTGAGCCGCGCGTCAGGAACTCGACCTCGAAACCGGGCTTGTCTTTCAGGAGAGCGTTCTCGCCGATCACCTTCGCCGGCTTTTTCGCTGCCAGCGCCATCAGGTCCCAGTAGCGGGCAACATAGTCGCGGACCACGTCCTCCACCGGCGTTTCCGGGAAAGCCTTCAGCTCTTCGTCGGTCAGAAGCGGCATCGGCGACACGTTGTGCGGCAGGGACTGGCCCTTCTTGCTGTCGTAGAGGACCCCGTTCTCCCCAAGGATGAGACCGTGTTCCCGCGCGTCCTCGATCACCTGAGGTGCCCAGGTCACGCCGCCGCCGGCATCATCGCCGCCAAGGATCGCCATGATCATTCCGTAGTCGGTGCCGATGTTCTCGAACCCGCGAAAAATCCCGGTCGGAATGTTGAAGATGTCGCCTTCCTCGGCAACGAATTCGCCGGCCGTGCCATAGCGGCCCCAGAAGAAGCGCCAGCGTCCCTTCAAAACGAAGAAGACTTCGGCTGTGGTGTGGTTGTGAAGCGAGTTGCGGCAATGTGGCGGCTGTCCCGCGGCACCGATATTGAAGCCGACCTTGTCGGTGATGTGGACGTGCTGGTCGGGACTTTCCGAAACCCCGCCGCCGATGATGGTGAAGTTTTCCTTCTGGTTCGAGCCAGGCGTATGGGCGTCGATGAAGGCAGTCTTGCACGGCTTCAGTTCACCGTAGCGAACGATGCGATCGTTGATCGAACTCATGTCGAATATCCTTGAGAAATCTGGTCAGTGTAGGGCGGCCAGCAGCCGGTTCGGCGGGTGGTTGTTCAGCCGCCGTGATCTCAAGCTCTGCAGATAGGTGTGATGCCGTTCCTCGGCCTGAAGGGGTGTCCTCATGTGCCGAACGGGTCCAGCTTGCGCGTGGAGCCGCGCTGGATCAAATCGCCCGGGATCAGGATGCGTGTGGGCTCTGTGTGCCCCTCGACGCGGCCAAGCAATGTCTCGACTGTTGCCTCGACCATCCGGTTCACCGACTGGCGAACTGTCGTCAGGTCATAAGTCGGCCAGCCTGCGACGGGTACATCATCGTAGCCGACCACAGCGACGTCGCCCGGTACGGAAAGCCCCAATTCGAAACGCAGAACGTCCATCACGGGAAGTGCCATATGGTCGTTGCCGACGAATACCGCGTCCGGTCTGTCCGCTGAACCGAAGAGCTCACGCGCAAGCTGGCGCGCAACATCGGTGCTGTATTTGCCGTCGAGCACGGCGCAGGGTTCACGGCCGTGTTCGGCAAGCGCCTCAGTGAAGCCGCGTGCGCGGTCGCGCCCGGTCGAAGATCCCTGCCAACCGGCGATATGGGCGATCCGTTCATGTCCGCAGGCGACCAGGAAGTTGGCGACGGTCCGGCCGCCTGCAAGGTTGTCGGAGGTTACCGACGACAGGCGGTTGTCGTCCTGACCGCGATTGAACATGACGATCGGGATGCCGGCGTCCTCGCAGCGGGTGGTCAGGTCGTTGGTGATCGCAACAGAGGCCGTGATGATGCCGTCGACGCGGTAATCGAGCAATTCGTCGACCACGCGGGTGACATCGTCCTCCTGGTTCTCCGCCAGAAAAATCAGGATGTGATAGCCCCTGGCCTGCAAGGCCCGGCTGAGACGCTCGATTGCGAGCGGATAGAACTGGTTTTCAAGGTAGGCCACGACGAGGCCGATGATGCGGCTTCTGCCGGTAATCATCGCCCGCGCGATCGGGTTCGGTCGGTATCCGAGTTCCTCGGCTGCCGCCTCGATGCGGTCGCGGGTCTTCTGCGAGACGCTGGAGCCCGGCGTGAATGCACGGCTGACTGCCGACTGGGAAACCCCTGCCAGCTTTGCGACTTCGCTGAGTGTGACCTTTTCCTTGCTCATCAGTCCGCCGTCCAACCTCCATCGACCAGCAATGCCGTTCCGGTCACCAGGGAAGAAGCGTCCGAGGCGAGGTAGACGACCGCGCCCATGATATCCTCGACTTCGCCTACCCTGCCAAGCTTGATCTTCTCCTCGATCCACTTGCGCCGTTCGGGGTTCTCGAAGGTCGTCTCGGTCAGCGGGGTGCGAATGAAGGTCGGGCAGATGGAATTGATGCGGATCCCCTTCGGGCCCCACTCGATCGCCATCGATTTGGTCATGCCTTCGATTGCGTGCTTGGAAGCTGAATAGACGGCGCGGTCGATGCCGCCGACATGGCCCATCTGGGACGAGATGTTGATGATCGAACCCGGCTTGCCTTCGGCTGCCAGCCGGCCTGCGGCCAAGGCTGCAAGAAAATAGGCTGCCCGGAAATTCAGGTCGATCACTGCATCGAAGTCTTCGGGCCGGGTTTCCAGCGCAGGACCATGGCGCGCCATGCCGGCGGAGTTCACGACAACGTCAAAGGCCGGCAGGTCGGCGAGGGCTTTTTCAAGTGCTTCATGATCTGCCATGTCGAGGACCAATATGTCCGCCTGCATACCTTCGGCCTGCATTTCTGCCTGAAGGTCCTGAAGCGGCGCGGCCCGCCGGGCTGCCAGCGTTACTGCCGCCCCGGCTTCCGCAAGCGCGACAGCGCACGCCTTGCCGATGCCGGAGGACGCACCTGTTACGAGGGCGCGCCGGCCATCAAGACGGAAGGACGGGGTGCGCGGAAGGCTCATTCGGCCTTCTCCAGAACCGGTGCTGCCTCACCATAGGGGACATTGACACCGCCATAGCGGCGAACGCGGACGTTGCACTGCTCGGCGTGGCCGACAAAACCTTCCAGCATGCACAGGCGCGAGCCATAAGCACCGATACTGGCCGCTGCTTCGTCGGTCATGACCTTCTGATAGCTGTGGGTTTTCAGGAACTTGCCGACCCAAAGTCCGCCGGTGTAGCGGCCGGCCTTCTTGGTCGGCAGCGTGTGGTTGGTGCCGATGACCTTGTCACCGTTGGAGACATTTGTCCGCGGGCCGAGGAACAACGCGCCATAACAGGTCATGTTTTCCAGGAACCAGTCGTCGCGGTCGGTCATGACCTGAACATGCTCGGAAGCAATGTCGTCGGCGACCTTCAGCATTTCCTCGTAGGTATCGCAGACGATCACCTCGCCGTATTCTTCCCAGCTCACGCGGGCGGTGCCCGCTGTCGGCAGAATGGCGAGAAGCCGTTCGACTTCGGCCATGGTTTCTTCCGCCAGCCTGCGGCTGTTGGTCAGCAGCACGCAGGGGCTGTTGTAGCCGTGTTCGGCCTGGCCGAGCAGATCCGTCGCGCAGAGTTCCGCGTCTGCGGCGCTTTCATCGGCGATCACCATGGTTTCCGTCGGTCCGGCAAAAAGATCGATGCCGACGCGACCGAAGAGCTGACGCTTGGCTTCCGCAACAAAGGCGTTGCCCGGACCAACCAGCATGTGCACCGGCTCGATGGTTTCCGTGCCGATGGCCATCGCGCCGACGGCCTGAATGCCGCCCAGCACGTAGATTTCGTCCGCGCCGCCAAGGTGCATGGCCGCGATTACGGCGGGATTGGGCTTGCCGTCGAACGGCGGAGTGCAGGCAACGATGCGCGGAACGCCGGCGACCTTCGCTGTTGCGACGGACATATGTGCGGAGGCCACCATCGGAAACTTGCCGCCCGGCACGTAGCAGCCGACGGACTGAACCGGCAGGTTGCGGTGGCCGAGAATGACGCCCGGCAGCGTCTCGACCTCAATATCCAGCATGCTGTCGCGTTGGGCCTTTGCGAAATTGACCACTTGCGCCTGGGCGAATTTGATATCGGACAGTTCCTGCTCGGTCAGCTGGGCGATCAGGCCGTCGATCTCCTCTTGCGACAGGCGGTAGGATGCCGGGGAATACTTGTCGAATTTCTCGCTGAGGTCGCGCACGGCAGCATCGCCGCGTTCCTCGATATCCTTCAGGGTTGCCTCGACAACGGCGCGCACCTTGGCATCGTCCTCGACACGGTCCGCTTCCGGCTTCCCTTTCTTCAGATACTCGACAGTCATTTCAGGTTCCTCAGTTTTCCGGGCGACTTTCTGCGCGGCGAAACCGCATCGTCCGTCGTCATATTTCGAATGCGGCCGAAATGCCGCTGTTGTGTGGTTCAGCGGGTTGACCGCCGAAGGTTTAGCGCCCGTAGCCCAGGAACAGTTCTGGCAGTCCAAGGGACAGGACGGGAATGAAAGCGATCAGCAGGAGCGCGAAGATCATCGTCACCACCCAGGGAAAGATCCTGCGGGCGATGTCCTCGAACCGGATCTTGCCGACAGCGGCGGCCATGAACAGGTTTGCTCCGAGTGGCGGTGTCACGAAGCCGATAGCAAGCGCCACGACCATGACGATGCCGAAGTGAACCGGATCCACGCCGAGTTTCAGCATGATCGGCAGAAGAACAGGTGTCAGGATGACGATTGCCGCCAGTGTTTCCAGGAAGGTGCCGACGATCAGAAGCAGGACGATCGCGGCCAGCATCACCACCACCTTGCTCTGGGTCAGCGACAGCACGAGCTGGGCGAGATCGGACGGGATACGCTCCAGAGCAATGATGCGGCCGAAGGCGTAGGACGCACCGATGATGACGAGCACGGCGGAGACCAGCAACGCTGCTTCCAGCATCATCTTCGGAACGGCGGACAGCGGAAGTTCCCGATAGACGAAGCAGCTCACGATCAGGGCATAGACGACGGCGACGGCGGAACTTTCGGTCGGTGTCACCATGCCGGAATAGATGCTGCCGAGAACAACAGGCGGCATGGCGAGGGCGAGCTTCGCGTCCCAAAGGGCGGCCCAGAGACTGCCGGTGCGGGTTGGCGGTACCGGGTTGCCCGCACCCTGGTTTCCGGAGCGACGCTGTATCACGTTGTAACCGATCAGGGTCAGCGCGATCACGAAGCCCGGAACGATGCCGGCCATGAAGAGAGCCGTCACCGAGACGCCGGAAGAGACCGCATAGACGATCATCACCACCGACGGCGGGATCATGACGCCAAGCCCGCCTGCGGAGGCCACCATAGCGCCTGCATAGGCCCGGTCGTAGCCGCGATCGACCAGAGCCGGGATCATGGCGAGGCCGATGGCCGCCACCGTCGCGGATCCTGTTCCGGAGATGGCCGCAAAGAACAGGCAGGACATGATCGTCACGGTGCCCAGATCGCCGGGCATGCCGCCGAAGGCATGGTCTGCAACCGCGATCAGGCGTTTGGAAATGCCTCCCTCGGCCATCAGGCTGCCGGCCAGGGTGAACAGCACCACCGCGATGAGCGTGAAGCTGTCGATGGCCGAGACCAGCCCGAGGGCATACATGTCGAGGCTGAGGAACGGAATATAGAGGATTGCGAGCATGCTCGCGGCACCGAGCGCAATGCCGATCGGTACGCCGATGAGCAACAGCAGCAGGAAGCTTCCGAAGAGAATGGCTGTCGTCATGGCTCAGATATCCGTCTGGGGGCCGAGGCGCGTGTCGCCATCAACGACGGCAGCCTTGATGGATTGCAAAAGACGCAGGCTGCTCAGGGCACCGGAAAAGATGATCGCCGCGTAAAGCACGGCTTGAGGCCACTCGGTGGAGCTCAGGATCTTGCCGCGGTCGATGGATTGCTGCGTGATCACGACACCGAGCCAGCAAACGACGACGGAATAGATCAGGAAGATCACCTCGGAGAGCACGAACATCCAGTGGCGCAGCGCCTTCGGCATGACATCGATCAGAACCGTGACACGCATGTGCCGCCGCTCGCGGATTGCGTAACTCACGCCGAAGTAGATCATGTAGACGAAGGAAAACCGGGCGAGTTCGTTCGCCACAGCTATCGAGGTGGAGAAGGCAAGCCGCGCAATCACGTCCGCGAAGACCAGAATGATGATCATGCCCAGCATCGAGACGATCACCGCCGGCTCGAACCATTTTTCGAGAAACCGCATTTTGCCTTCTCCTCCCCTGGTTCGCTTACTGCGCGACAGCCTGCATGAAGGTGTCGTAGAAGGAGTCGCCGACCTTGGCGCGAATGTCGCCTTCGATGGCGGCGTTCATTGTTTCGCCGAGGCGCTTCTTGTCGGCCTCCGGCAGCTCGTTCACTTCGAGCCCGGCTTCCTTGAGTTTGGCCAGGGTTTCGGCATTGGCGGCCGCGGTCAGCTCGCGCTGCTTCTTGACGGTTTCCACTGCAACTTCGTCGATGAGCGTGCGGTCGGCTTCGTCCAGGCCGTTGTACCAGTCAAGATTGGCCATCCAGAGTTCCGGCCAATAGATGTGACCGGTGAGGGAAACGTATTTCTGCACCTCGAAGAAACGCTCGATGATCATTGAACTCAGGGCGCTTTCCTGGCCATCGATCAGGCCCTGCTGCAATGAGGAATAGATCTCTCCCCACGCCAGCGGCACCGGAACAGCGCCAACCGACCGCCAGGCCTTGATGGCGATCGGGTTGTCTGCCGAGCGCATGCGCAGGCCTTCGAAGGCTTCGTAGCTGTCGAGCGGTGCACGGGAGTTGGTGAAGCTGCGGAACCCGAGTTCCATGAAGCCCATGTTCTTGAGCCCACGGTCTTCCATGGCTGCAGAGATGGTCTTGCCGGCGTCGCCGTCCAGAAGGCTGCGCGCGGTTTCTTCGTCCTTGAAGAGTAGGAACTGGTCGAGCACGGCAAGCTGATCGACAGTCGAGCTCAGATGAACCGACGCACCCGTGGTCATGGTGATGTTGCCGGACTGGACCAGGTCAGTCATTTCCTTGACGCTGCCGAGCTGGCCACCCGGAAAGATCTCTACCTGGATGGTGCCATTGGAGCGCTTTTCGAGTTCTTCCTCGAAGTAGCTCAGAGCCTGGTGGACAGGCGAGACCTCAGGCGTGGCATGGCCGATGCGGATGGTCGTATCGGCTGCTGCCTGTGTGACAAATGCAAGTGCGGCTGTTGCAGCCCAAACGGCGACTTTCATTCTGTTCCCTCCCGAGAAGCGAAATTGAAAACGGGAGAACCGGCATTTGGGAACGCTTGCAAGCTGCAGTCCCACCGGCTCCTCCCCGGAACAAGATCGCGGCACCTCCGTATGCCTGCGACCCGGCCCTTGACCCGGTTCCTACGCCGGATTGAGGCGATCCGCAAGGAGTTTTGCAAACGTTCCCAAAATTTCAATTGCGGGAAAACACCCCAAAGTGCGTGCTAAACTCTTGGAAATTGATCGAAAAATTCGCGATTTGAGGCAGGCAAAAAATATTTTTGCAAAATTTGTGAAAACGCTTGCAAGCAAAGTTTTCCGACAAGTGACACGGGAAGGCCATGGCGAACCGGCGTCGGCCGCACAGTGGCGCAGCTGGTAAGCGTTCTGTTCGGGAATACTAGCTTCGGGTCGTGCCGCGGATGACCTCGACCGGCGGAATGCGGACCTTGCGGACGTCCGTATTCCCCTCCTCTATCGCGTCGACCAGCATGGCGACTGCCGCCGAGACCATCTGGTTGATGGGCTGCCGGATCGTGGTGAGGTTGAACGAAGGCCAGGCGGCTTGCGGGATGTCGTCAAAGCCGACCACGGCTACGTCCTCGGGAACTTTCAGTTTGAACTCGAAGCGGATTACGTCCAGGGCTGCGAGCGCCATGTGGTCGTCGGCGACAAAGACAGCATCGGGCTGATCGGGCACGTCGAAAAGCTGGCGGGCTGCATCGGCGGCATCCGTGTAGTGATAGTTTCCGTCCGCTCGGGAGTGCAGTTCGACACCTGCTTCCTGCAGCACGGCCATGAACCCGGCTTCGCGATCAATCTGCGTTGAGGCTCCGGAGAAGCCGGCAAGCAGGGCAACGCGTTTCGGCTGTCCACGCAGAAGCGCTTTTGCCGCCAGCTCGCCGCCAAGGCGATTGTCGCTGGTCACCGCGCGCAGATTGTCCTTCGGCTGATCGCGGTTGAACAGAAGCACCGGGATGTCGAGGTCCCGGCACCGCTCCGCCAGCGTCGAGGAAACGGACACAGATACCATGATGATGCCGTCGACCCTGTAACCCATGATTTCCTGGATGACGGGCTCGACATCGTTGATGGTGTTCGATGCCATGAACAGGAGGACATGGTAGCCGTTTTCCTGAAGCGCGATTGAAAGCTTTTCAACCGCTTCGGGATAGAACTGGTTCTCGAAGTAGTAGACGATCAGGCCGATGATCCGGCTTTTCCCGGTGATCATCGCCCTTGCCAGAACATTCGGCCGGTAATCGAGTTCGTCCGCGGCGATGCGGATCTTCTCGGCCATCTTCTTGGAAACGGAGGCGCCCGGGGTAAAATATCTGGAGACTGCGGACTGGCTAACGCCGGCCTTGCGCGCAACGTCTACAGATGTAACCGGTTTGCTGTTCAAGCGGGCCTCCGTGATTTTATCATGTTCTGAGTACTCGTGCTTCGCGAACTTGTCACCCCTTCACGGTGAGCCGCCGGCCGTCCTGTGCATCAAACAGATGACAGCATTCGATCGGGATCCGTGCGCTGATCGGCGCACCGATCTCGGAGCGGAAGTCCTTGGCGGCCTTCAGGTTGACCAGTTCCCCACCCGCCTCGACGGCCACCATGGAGGCGTCGCCGAGAAGCTCCAGGGCGAAAACGGTCGACGACAGCTCGCCTCCCCCGTCCACAAGGGTCACATCCTCGGCCCGGAAACCCAGGGTCACCGGCCCGGAGATGTCACCGCGCAGACCTTCCACGCGGATGTTCTGAGCCGTAAATACGCCGGCGGAAATCTCTCCCTTGACCAGGTTCATCGCCGGAGAGCCGATGAAGGAAGCCACGAAAGTGTTGGCCGGGTTGTCATAGATCTCCGTCGGTGTCGCCACCTGCTGAATGACGCCACCGCTCATCACCACCACCCGGTCGGCAAGGGTCATCGCCTCGATCTGGTCGTGGGTAACGTAGATCGTGGTCGTCTTCAGCCGATGCTGGAGGTTCTTGATTTCGGCGCGGGTCGACACGCGCAGCTTCGCGTCCAGGTTGGACAGGGGCTCGTCCATGAGAAACACCGTCGGCTCGCGGACGATTGCACGTGCCAGAGCGACGCGCTGCCTCTGGCCACCGGATAGCTCCGCGGGTCTTCGGTCGAGCAGGTCGGTCAGATCGACCATTTCCGCCGCCTTCATCACCCGGGCATCATGCTGGTCCTTTGGCACCTTGCGAACCTTCAGCGGGAAGCGGATGTTCTCGTAGACCGTCAGGTTGGGATAAAGGCCATAGCTCTGGAACACCATGGCGATGTCGCGATCCTTGGGTTCCAGAGTGTTCACGACCCTGTCGCCGATGATGATCTCGCCTTCGGAGATGTCTTCCAGACCGGCGATCATGCGCATGGTGGTGGACTTGCCGCAGCCGGACGGACCCAGCAGAACCAGGAACTCGCGGTCGGCGATGTGCAGGTTGAAGTTGTTGACGCCGTAGACATTGCCCCAGCGCTTGGTGACATTTTTCAGTTGGATCTCGGCCATGGACTATCCCTTGACGGCGCCTGCGGTCAGCCCGCTGACAATCTGGCGTTGGAAGAACATCACGAGGATGAAAAGCGGTACGGTGGCGCTCACGGTTGCGGCAACCGCATACATGATGGTGCCTTCGGTCTGGATGGTTCCAAGGAACGAATTGATCTTCGGAACCATGGTCTGGTTTTCCTGGGACAGCAGCAGCGCGGTCACCGAGAAATCGTTGTAGGCCAGAAGGAAACTGAACAGGCCGGTGGTGATTACGCCCGGCCACATCACCGGCATGATCGCCAGCCGGAACGCCTGGAAGCGGGTGCAACCGTCAACCATCGCGCTTTCATCCAGATCTTTCGGGATCGACTTGAAGAAACTGTGCAGCATCCAGATCGTGAAGGGCTGGTTGATGGCCACCAGGACGATGATCGCTGTCGGCAGATAGCCCCAGATGTTGAGCTGGAAGAACGGCAGCAGAAAGCCGGAAACCAGCGTGATGTGCGGCATGGCCCGGAAGACCAGCGCGGCGATCAGGATCCAGAAGGTGTAGTTGCGGCTCGAGCGGGAAAGCGCATAGCCGCCGAGTGTTCCGAACAAGAGCGAGATGGAGGTTACGCAGATGGTGACGATCGTGGTGTTCCAGACCGAGTGGTAGAACTCTCGCTCGATCCAGGCGCCACGATAGCCGTCGAGTGTCAGCGCCTCGCCTGTCTGGCGCACGGTCGCAGGCCCCGTGATGGCGTTCCAGAACGAAACCCTGCTGAAGAAGTCGGCCTGGACCTTGAACGAGCCCCACACAGTCCAGATGAAGGGGAAGGCTGCAACGATCAGCCACACAACCAGGATGACCCCGGTGAAGATGGCGAGCGGGCGGGAATAGCCGATGGATCTGGTCATCACCGGGCCTTTCTCTTGAAGTCGTGCCAGGTCCGCACGAGCACCGGGCTGAGCAGGATGATCACGCCGATCATGGTCAGGATCGAGGTGGCTGCGGCCGAACCGAAAAGCTGGTTCACCTGCCCTGTCAGGTCGTTGTAGATCAGCCAGGAGAGCGAGGTTGCGTTGGCCTCCGACGAGAAGCCGATGATCGGTTCGAACACGCGGAAATTATCCATCAGCAGAACAAGACCGACGAAGGTCGCCAGCGGCGTCAGGTGAGGCATCACCACGTATCGGATGCGTTCCCAGCGGTTGGCGCCGTCAATCATGGCGGATTCCAGCGTGTCCATCGGCAGGGTCTGCAGACCGGCATAGAAGACCACGAAGGCGAAGGGCGCCATATGCCACGTTCCGTAGGTGATGAGCGTGAGCCACGACAGCACGGGGCTGGCCTTCAGCGACAGTTCCGGATCGTTGAACAGCCACTGGAGTGTCGCTCCGATGATGCCGTCGGAGTTGATCATCCAGAACAGGATGAGGGAGCCCAGAAGGGGTGTCACGATGTAGGGCAGCAGCGACAGGAAGATGATCGGCCCGCGAAACAGCCTGGGCACACTGTTGACGCCGAGAGCGACGGCAAAGCCGGCAATCATGGCAAGCGGTGTCACCAGGAAGGTGTAGACCAGGGTGAAGGACAGCGCCTTGTAAAAGGGCAGATTGTAGATCCTGGTAACGACATCGACAAAACCGTTGCTGCTTTCCAGGATCTCGGCGATCTCTTCAACCGCCAGGTGGGACCGATTGAGATAGGTGCCAAAGGCGTTGAAGCGCCCGAGTGGCTCTTCTTCGCGCAGGACCCGGGTTGCCTCGGTGTCGACCTTGGTTTCGTCGGTGCAGCCGAACGGGCCGCAGTTTTCCACGGTCACGAGAACCTGTTCATGCTCGACGAACATGGACTGCACGAAAACGGACACGATCGGCAACGCAATGAACAAGAGCATGGCGAGTGCCGATGGCCATATGAACGCTGCAAAATCACGGTGGCGCATAAAGTCTCCCCCGAAAAGGATACACCCCTGTCATCGACATGACAGGGGTGTGGCAAAGGGCAGTATCAGTTGAGGAAGCCGGCTTCCTTGGCTGCGGCGCGGTAGGCTGCTTCCACGTCGTTCAACGCCTGTTCGGCACTTTCGCGCCCCTGAAGGAAATCGGAGAGTTCCGCGCCGAGTGCCGTATGCAGAAGCCCCATGTAGGGTGACATCGGGTAGGCTTTCGCCCCGAGCTTCGCGTTTTCGAGGATCGCTTTTGCCGAGGCGGGAGGAGAGAAATCCGCAATCAGCCAGGCAGCTGCGGACGGATTGTCCTGGGCAACCTGAGGCCGGATACCGTGCATCATCGCCTGGAAGGAGGCTGCTGCATCTTCGTCGGAGATGTTCTTGGCGATGGTGAAGCCGTCCCACCAGAGCGCAGCGGCCGGCGTGGTGCCGCCACCGACGGTCGGTGCGGGTGCGAGAATGGTGGCTTCCCCGATTTCCGGTGCCGGGCCGTTGGGGTCGATGTGACCGTTCACCATGGACGCCCACTGGTTGATGATCGCGACTTCACCCGAAAGGTACATCGCCTTGATTTCATCGGACGTGAAGGTCAGGAACTCGGGTTCCATGTATTCGGAAAGTTCCTTCATCAGCGCCAGGGTCTTCAGACCCTCCTCGCCGCTTATGGCCGGCTCTGCGCTGCCCGGCTCGAAGAAGGTGCCGCCAAGGCCCAGGTAGGTGTTGACGAACTCGTTGCCGAGATACCATCCGGCCTGGTCTGCCGCGGCCAGCGGGTATTCCAGAATGCCCTTCTCCCGGATCACCTTGGCAGCCTCGATGACCTCTTCAAGCGACGTCGGCTGTTCGAGGCCGGCTTCCTTCAGGATGTCGCCGCGAATGTAGAGGTTCTGGCCGTTGGCCATGAAGGCGATTGCCATGACCTTTCCGTCGACCTTGATGAGCTGCGTCGGCTGAAGCTGCTGGCCGTATTTCTCGACCAGCTCGTCCAGCGGGCGGATGAGGTCGTCGTTCATGAGCGGAACGATGGAATTGTTGGCAACCATCGCCACCGTGTATTGCGCCGGGTTGACCGTGAGCGCGGGCACCTGAAGTGCCTTGTGCTCGGTCGTCATGTTGGCTTCCACGGTGACGCCGTCTCCCGCGCAGGCTTCCGCTTCCTTGATAACGGTTCCGAGGGCATCGAAGTCGTTTGCAAGGATCTTGACGTTGCCACCCTCGATGCCGCACCCGGCGTGTGCCGTGCCGGCCCCGAGAACGAGTGCAAGCGCACTCACGGCTAGCTTCAATTTGCTCATCTCATTCTCCATTGGAAGAATGCCCGATTGCCCCGGGCTATTTCTCTTTGTTCTTGACGTTCTTTCAGGCTTCGGCGGCCTCCACCACGGAAGCCTTGTCAGCAAGCTGCGCCAGCTTGATCTGAACCAGCAGGGACAGTTCGTCATAGACCGTCCATTCGTCGACGATCTTGCCGTCCTTGTAGTGATAGTGCGACATGCCCATCAGACGCAGATGCTTGCCGGTGGGCGCTCCAAGGCTTTCCAGAATGCCGTAGCCGAGGTGATGACCCTCGAGTATCCAGCGAACGGCGACTTTCGTGCCGCCTTCGACGCAGGGCGTGGAACAGATGTGCTGCGGAGCGTAGACCGCATCCGGCATGCTGCCCACGAGGCCGAGCGCTTGATGAGAGACCGACGCGGTGCCGTAGAGCTCTTTCATCAGCGGCCCATGGTACATGGCGGTCGGTGCATAGACTTCGCGGATGCGGCCGAACATCTTGCGATTGAAGATGTCATGCAGGAACTGAAGCGTTTCGCGTTCCAGATCTGTGTTGGCGATGTCCAGGTCGGCCTTTTCCGCCGGCGGATACTGACCCTGAAGGAGGCCGACCTCGCCGATGTCGAGCTGCGTGAGGCCCTGGCTCAGTTTCGTTTCGGCGATCTTGCCCGCATAAGCGTCGACGTCGAGGCCGAGTTGGCGTACGACCGCCATCTGGTCGGAAACCACCCATTCGCGGTAGATCTTGTTGCGATGGATCATGCAGTCGGCGACCGTGCGGGACACGAAGGAGCGGCCGTTGGCCGGACCGTAATGGCCGTTCTGCGTATAGCGCCCAGAGCCGGTTACCAGGTGAGAAGTGTAATAGCCGTCCTTGTCGTCGCCGTTCCAGATGACATGGGTTGCCATGCCGCGGCGTTCGGGCAGGGAGACGAGCCTCTGGATGGTGTCGCGCACCACGTCCTCACGATTGTAGATCGTGCCCATCGGCAGGTAGAGGACGATATTATGCGTGTAGTGCGAATAGATGAGGCCTACGTCGCGCTCATCCCAGATCTTGTGCGTGCAGCGGACAATATAGTCGACGATATCGGAATAACAGGGGTCGAAACCCTCCATGCCCTGAACCGGGGCGCGCCCCTCCGGGACCAGGTCGGTGAAATCGGCGCGCTCGACTTGCATGACATTGCCGTTGTGCGGCGCGTCGTTCACGCGTGGAGCGGATTTCACGTCCTTTGCCTTTGGGGTGGAGACTTCCTGCGTTCCCATTTCATCGTACCTTTTAGCGAAGCTGTTTCGCGCATCTTGCAGAATTTTGCATACGCTTGCATTTTGATATTGCCAAACATGTTCAGTCCGATCAATAAAAATCTGCATACCTATGCAAAATGAAATTATCACGGTTGAAAATCACTCCCGGAGGACGTGCGCTTGCCGCACCGGAACGACCGGAAGACGACGACAGGAGAGCGGCCGATGACCCTGACCGAATACAAGAAGCGCCTCGCGGATCTGGGGCTGGCTGTTCCCGAGGCGGATCTGAAAGCATCCGTTGCACAGGCGCAGCGCCTGGCCGAACAGGCGCGGGCCCTGAAGGATGACCGCGACGATGGATGATGTTCTGGACAGCCCCTTGCGCCGTCAACAGGAGCTGATCGCGACCGGACAGGTGTCGGCGTGCGAGATCGCGTCGGCTCTGGTTGCCCGCATCGAACGGCGGGACGGTGCCATTCGTTCAGTTGTGCATCTGTCGCCGAATGCTTTTGCCGAGGCGTCTCGCTGGGACAATGTTCTGCCGGACGACCGGCCGCCGCTGGCCGGGCTCTGCTTCGGCGTGAAGGACATCATTGATGTGCAGGGCCAGCCGACCCGTTGCGGGTCGCATGCCCATTCGCACGCTCCCGGTCGGGTCGGGCACATTGATGCTGTCAGCGTCGCGGCGCTCAGGCGGGCCGGCATGGTGCCGCTGGCCAAGCTCGCAACCTATGAATATGCGCTGACTGGCCCCGCCTTCGACCAGCCCAACCCGCCGGCCTGCAATCCCTGGGACACCAGCGCGATCACCGGCGGCTCCTCGTCGGGCTCCGCCGCGGCCGTTTCGGCCGGGCTTATGCGTGTTGCACTCGGGACGGACACCGGCGGGTCGATCCGTGCACCTGCGGCCTATTGCGGTGTGGTTGGGTTGAAGCCGACCACGGGCCTGGTTTCAGCATCCGGGTGTTTTCCGTTGTCGCAGAGCCTCGATGTCATTGGTCCCCTCGCCGCCTGCGCCGAAGACGCTGCCGTCATTCTGGAGGCGCTCGCCCCTGCGAGCCGTGCTGCAGCTGACATCGGGCAGGAGCTTACGGGACTTCGCATCGCCTACGCCCGCGACTGGTTCGTTGATGATCCTGCGGCGGATCCTGACCTTGTCCAAGCCATGGACGACACCGCCGCGCTCCTTTCCTTGCTCGGTGCCAGAATAGAGCTGGTGACGCTGCCGCCCTATCAAAGGCTCGAGGACGCGGCCACTGTCATCCTGCAGGCGGAGGCTCTTCAGAACCATTTGGTAGGTCTGCGCAACCGGTTCGATGCCTATGGTAAGGACGCGCGCCGGAACCTTCTGACAGGAGCTGTTCTGGACGCACAGGACGTCGTGCATGCCCGTGGTGTTGCGCATCGTTTCAGGCAGGAGGTCGACGTATTGCTGGCACAGCACAGCGCACTTCTCATGCCGACCACGCTCGGCACCGCACCGAAGTTCACCGCCTTTGCCGACGGCGCGGTCTGGACGGCAATGCGCACCATGCCGTTCAACATGTCAGGGCATCCGGCGATTTCGCTTCTCTGCGGGTTCGGCGCGAACGGCTTGCCGCTCGGCTGCCAGCTTGTCGGCGGGTTCGGGCAGGAAGCGTTGCTCTGCCGGCTCGCTTACCAGCTCGAACAATCCAGCAACCATTCGGCCCGGCCCGCGATCGGGGCCGAGCCGGTATCGCTGGATTATCCCTGAAGTCGGTCGAGGCGCAGCTGCGCCGCGCGGCGGTGGCCTTCAAGCCCTTCTGAGGCGGACTGGCGGACTGCCGGCGGCGCGACCTCGCGGATGCCGTCCTCGTCCATCCACTGATGGGTTACGGTCTTGATGTATGACCCTACCCAAAGCCCGCCGGTGTAACGTCCGGCGCCCATGGTCGGCAGCGTGTGGTTGGTGCCGCAGCACTTGTCGGAATAGACGACGCTGGCGTTCGGACCGATGAAGAGCGAACCGTAGTGCTTCAGCTTCCTGGCGAAGGTCTTGGCATCCTCAGTGTGCACCTGCAGGTGTTCGGCGGCGACGATGTCCGAATAGGCGATCATTGTCGCCTCGTCCGGGCAGACGGAAATCTCGCCGTAGTCTTTCCAGGCCTGGCCGGCGGTGGCTGCCGTCGACAGGCTTTTCAGCTGAACGTCCACTTCTCTCAGGACCGCTTCCGCAAGGTCCGCGTTTGTCGTGATGAGGCCCACCCGGGTTCTGGTGTCATGCTCGGCCTGTGCCAGAAGATCGGTGGCGATCATCTCAGCGTCGCCGGTGTGATCGGCGAGTATGAAGATCTCCGATGGACCGGCGAGCTGGTCGATCCCGACAGGGCCGAAAACCTGACGCTTGGCTTCATTGACGAAGGCGTTGCCTGGGCCGACAATCTTGTCGACAGGTGGAACGGACTGCGTGCCGAGTGCCATCGCAGCGATTGCCTGCGCCCCACCGATCCGGAAAATCCGGTCGGCGCCGGAAAGGTGGCAGCCCGCAATCATCGCTTCATGGGCGTTCGGCGGAAGGCAGGCGATGATTTCGCCGACGCCGGCCACCTTCGCCGGGACGATCGACATGATCGGCGCGGACAGGAGCGGGTAGCGGCCACCAGGGACGTAGCAACCGACCCGGTCGAGCGGAATGTTGCGGTGCCCGAGGTGAACACCTGGCCGGATCTCGACTTCCAGATCCTGCAGGGTTCCGAACTGAGCCCTGGCGAACATGCGCACGTTGGAGATTGCGAACTCGGTGTCTTCGCGTGTCTGCGGGTCCAGCCTCTCGACTGCTGCCTCACGTTCTTCAGCAGTGACCTCGAACCGGTCGAGCGCCGCCTTGTCGAATTTCTCAGAATAGTCACGGACGGCAGCATCACCTTCTGCGGCAACCCGCTTGAGCACTTCTGCGACCAGTGTTTCGACGCTGGCATTGTCGGCAACCGCATCGCGTGCCGGGGATTTCACAAAACGGATGGTGTCCGGGATGGGTAGTCTCGTCATTTGTCTCTCTCAGGTCCCTGCGGCGCAATAGGCCGGCCACACCCCGCAGATCGTGGCCGAAAGCTGAAACATCACAGGAAACATCCGGATCGGGAGCGTGATCGGTGTTTCCCGGCAGCCGGTCCGGTAGAGCGCTGCGAGCGCGTCTCGGTAATGAGAGTTGGCGCATCGTGACCGTGGAATTCCTCTTGTCGATCGAGGATCGAACAACGGTGCCGGTGCGCGTCTCTCTGCCAACTGCATACGTTTGCAATACTGCCGCCAAGCATCCATTGCAAGCAAATTTGCATACGAATGCATTTCAGGCTGAAAACGCTTGTTGCGAGCTGTGCGTTTTGTGCGCAGGTGACGATGGGAGGGCCATCGGCAGGATATGCGGATGGCTGTTCGTGTCGCATTTTTGATCGATGACGTCTGAAACGCAAAACCACGGCCGGTGGCTACAACTTGGCTGTCTCTTCGGTTAGTAATCGCAACCATCAGAATCTGTTCGAAAACCGGACAGAATTCCACAGGGCTTCAGAATGTTTCAGGTTGATGGCGGCCGGATAACCGACCCCGACGTGCTTGTTGCGGCCGACCTCGCTCGGGCGGTCGAAGGGACAGACGGACTTGTGGTCCAGTTCAGCAATCCGGAGGCCTGCAAGGTTGCGACGCTTCAGGCATTGAACGAGGCCTGCCGTCTGGCAGGTGACCGGTTGACCGTCCGGTTTTACCAGCACGACGATGAAGGCTTTGACGCGCGCTGCCTGAACCATTTGCCGGATGTCGCAAACCTGGCTCTGGATTGCCTGGACCGAATCTCGCACGTTGAAGCAATCAGCCAGTTACCGAAGTTGGAGCGATTGCATTTCGGAGTTTTGGACTTTGACCAACCTCAGTTCCTGGAAACCTTGAACCTGCGGCAACTCCGAAGTTTGACTGTCGCCGCAAACCGGAAAAGAAACCTCGATCTTGCCCCGCTTGCCGACGCGGTGAACCTGCAGGACCTGTTCGTTCAAGGTCACTGGAAGGGCATTGAGGTCATCAGCCACTTGCCCAATCTGGCAACCTTGTCATTGAGTTCGTTTGCCGGGAAACATCGTCTCGACTTCGTATCCTCCATTGCGTCCCTCAAACAGTTTACCCTGATCCTGGGCAGCCGGGCCAACCTGGGCGAGTTGTCACACCAGACGCTCGAGAAACTGCGCATTTTAAGAATATCCGGACTAGGCACACTGGGTGACCTTGGAAGGTTTCCCGCGCTGTCAGCCTTGCAGGTTCATGATCAACTCAAACTGGTTGAAGTGGACCTGAGACATGTCGGTCTGGAACGGCTGAGCTTGTTCAACTGCAAGAACCTGAGAACACTCCCGGGCCTCGAATTGCAGGATCGTCTTCAGGAATTTGAAGCATGCCGCGTCGGACTGGATCTGGATAGCCTGCGCGACAGAACGTGGCCGGCCACGACACGTGCCGTCCGGTTGATCTCCACACGTGAGAAATGGAATGTGGAAGCAGAAAAGAAGCTTGCCGAACGAAAGCTCAGCAGCGAGGTCAGCAGGTGGATCTGACAAGGTGCATCCGGTCTTCTCTCCGGGCAGCGAGGCAGGCCCGAGATCATTCCTGGCCTCTTGCGATTGAGAACATTTTCCTGCGAAGACCGCATTGGTGAAACGCTGTGCAAATCGCCCCTTTCGAGTGCGTTTCGATCGGTAAATCAAGAAAGAACGTCACAACCAGTTATTGAGAATTGCCGTTGCGTCCACTCTTCCATAGATTTGTTTCCAGGTCCGAAACCGTCTTTTTTTGGTTGGTTTGTTGCTACTTGAACGCGAAGAGCAATTGCAAATATTGGATGAGGTTCGCCTTTCCATTTCCAGGTCGGGTGGACGGATCGTATTCGTTGCCGGGGAAGCCGGGATAGGAAAGTCGTCTCTGATTGCGGATTTCCTGAGCAGCCTCGGGCCCGAAACCAGGAAGGTCATCGGTCTTTGCGATCCTTTGATCACGCCGCGCCCGCTCGGGCCGATACGAGATATTGCAGCAGGTCTTTCCGGATCGACACAGATCCGCGATGAGGAAGCCATGCTTTTTGGCGGCCTGGTGGATCATTTGTCGTCTTTGCGAGAACCGGTGGTATTGGTGATCGAGGACCTGCACTGGGCGGATGATCGCACACTGGACTGGTTGAAGTTCATTGGCCGCAGGATCGCGATGCTGCCGTTGCTGCTGGTTTGCAGTTATCGTGATGACCAGTTGGCGGGTTACCATCCGCTTCGCTCAGCCATGGGCGAGATCGTACCGGCCCGAAAGAAGCAGATAAATCTCGCTCCTTTGTCTCTGGACGCGGTGCAGACGCTTGTCGGGTCAACCCGCCTGGCTCCAGACCGTCTCCTGGACATCACGGGCGGTAATCCCTTCTTCCTGACCGAATTGTTGGCTCAGTCTGCAGACGGCAGCAAGGTTCCCCAGACCATCGGGGATGCGGTCGATGCGCGTCTTGCAGGATTGCCGCAGGACGTCGTGCGGCTACTGGAATATGTGTCTTGCTGGCCTGGTGCAATTCCGTCGGGCATTCTCCTGGCTTTGCCACTGCCCGACGGCTACGGCACCCTGACGCAGGCTATCGAGAAAGGTCTGCTGATTGAAAGCGGCGGAAGGCTCTCCTTTCGTCATGAGATTGCGCGGATTGCCATCTACGATCGGCTCAGTCATCCAAGGCGGGTTGATGCGCACAGGTGCTTCCTGGATCATCTTTGCAACCGGGAAGACGGAGTGCAGCCTCTCGACATGATCGTGCATCACGCCCGCGGAGCCGAACATGAGCAGCTACTGCTGCGGTATGCACCGCTTGCCGCAGACAATGCGGCAAGCCTCGGAGCCCATCGCGAGGCCGCCCGCTTTCTTGAACATGTCTTGCCGCTGGCGGACAGCCTGGACCTCGAGCAGGCCGCCGAAATCTGCGAACGTTGGGCCTATGAGGCAGGCTTGTCGCTTGGCATCGACGCAGACGTCATTTCCAACCGCCGCAAGGCGGTGGAGCTCTGGCGCAAGGCCGGAAATGAAAACCGGGTGGGAGAAAACCTGAGATGGTTGTCCCGGCTCCACTGGTACAGGGGAGAAGCCGAGGAAGCCAAGAGGTACATCGAGGCAGCAATCGAAGTCCTGGAAAACAACGCCTCGGCCACCGAATGGGCGAAGGCGAAGGCGTACGCCCTTCGCGCCCAGTATCATATGCTTCAAGACGAGATGAGTGAGGCGGTGACGTGGGGGCGTCGGGCCTTGACCTTTGCGCAGGCTGTCGAAGACGTTGAAACCTGCACGCATGCGCTTAACACGGTCGGTTCAGCCATGCTGTTCCGAGGGGATCCGGAAGGGGAGACGCTGTTACGTGAGAGCCTGCGGATCTCGCTGGAAAACGGGTTCGATGAGCAGGCAGCGCGGGTTTATACAAATCTCTCCGAATGCCTCATAGAAATGCGTGCCCTCGACCGGGCTGAAGATCTGATCGATGCCGGGATCCGTTTTGACAGTGCTCACGATCTTGACGCCTGGACCTATTACCTGATTGGTCGAAAGGCACAGCTTCGGCTGGAACAGGGACGTTTTGACGAGGCAGTCACGATTGCACGCGGGGTCCTGGGACAGGAAAACCAGACCCTGCTCATGCGGATGCCCGCGCAGATCGTCCTCGCCCGTTCCCTTCTGCGCCTCGGTGATGCGGCCGCCGGAGAGGCTTTGCAGCAGGCACTCGTTTCAGCGGAAAAGATCGGCGAACCCCAGTACCTGACGGTTTTGAAGATCGCGGAAATCGAGCAGTCCGTGCTGGCTGGGACTTCAGAAACCGCAGCGCAGGCCTGGGACTGGCTCTGCAGCCTCGATCCCAGGCTCCTGAGCCCGAGAAAGCTGGGCGAAGCGATGTTCTGGGCCCGGATTGCGGAATTGCCGCTGAAGTCCACTTCCACCCCTGGCCTTCCGGAGCCTGTTCGCCTGCTTCTCGAAGGGAAGGCCGAAGAAGCCGGATTGGCGTTTCAGATGGAAAGTTCGGATTATCTGGCAGCCTGGTCGTTTGCCGCCACCGGGAAGGCTGAACGGCTTCAGGAGGCCGATGAATTGTTCCGGTCCATGGGGGCGATGGCGGCCCGTCGCTGGTTGCGCTCTCGTGAAGGGGTATCCGGCCTTCCGCCGCTGCAGCGCGGGCCTTACAAGAGTTCGCGCAACCACCCCTATGGTCTCACCGCAAAGGAGCAGACAGTGCTCCGACTTCTTGTCGAGGGAAACAGCAATGCGGCAATTGCCGAAACGCTGAGCCGGTCTCGCAGAACCATTGAAAACCATGTTTCATCGATCCTCTCCAAGCTACAGGCAAAGGACAGGGTGGAGGTCCTTTTGCGTTCACAGAGCGAACCCTGGATCGTTCTGGCGGAAGACGAGACCGACATGGAAATTGAGTATTCGTCGCACGAAAATTAGGTGCACCCACCCATGATCCGTTTGGCCATCGGCCGTAGTGTTTCCGTGAGCTAACGCGTCTCAGGAAACGGATTTCGTGTCATGTTCAAACCTTTTTTAGTATCCCTTATCGCGATGGGCCTGCCGATTGCCGCCAGTGCTTGTGATCTTCCGGCGGAGAGACCCTCTTTCATTGATGTTCAGGAAAAACCGGACTTTGATACCGCAACGTTCGCAGCGTTGGTCGCTCAAGCGATTGGAGACCGGTACATGGGGTACGCGGTCACGTTGCGCGGCGAAAACGGTCGCATCATTGCCCAGGTCAACCACGGCTACGCCCGCACTCCTTGCGAGAGCGGTGGCGAGCAGCGCTTCAACGGCCGCACCGAGGCCGCGATTGGCTCTGTCTCGAAAGTTCTGACGGCGGCAACGGTTATTAACCGAGCCGAGACACTCCAAAGCGTTTCGCTAGACGACCGGTTTCAGGATTACCTTCCCAGACGTTGGCAGGGCGAGCTCGACACCTCCCTGCAACCCGTTACGCTTCGGAATCTCCTGCAGCATCGCGCGGGGTTCGCCAAGTCCGGAAAAACAATCTGGGATCATGCGTTCACGTTGCAGGAACGCTATCAGCTTGGTGCTGAAACCTACATCGTCAGAGCGCAGAACATCGCAACAGGCGCGAATGCCTGCGTGCCTGAACCCGTGACGAAACGGTGTTACGCGAACACGTCCTTTGCGCTCTGGAATGTCAGTGCCGCTTCCCTTGTGCCGACGAAATGGGCGCAGATCGAGGACGGGTTTGCCCCCGGCGAGATAACATATGACAGTTATCTTCAGGTTCATGCGTACAATCGGTACCGGGATATCGTTGAAAAGACCCTGTTCGAGCCGGTTGATGTCACTGGCGGCTGCAATACTTTCTCCGATCCGGCGCGAGGCGCCCTCTATTACAACGGACCGATGGATGAGGCCGGTACGGATCGCACCGAAGCCGGCAAGCCGTGTGCTATCGGAGGCTGGTTTCTGTCAACGAGAGCCCTCTCGAAGGTCGTTCATCGCATCGTTTCGACGCGCGAAGTCGTCAACGACAATCACGAGCTGATGTTTTCCGCAGATGATGACCGGCTCGTTTTTGCAAGCCGTCCAGGAACCAACGATGGGCGGGCCGTATCCCACAACGGAAGCCGTTGGGGCGGACAGGCGACTGCTGAGGTGGTTGTCTTTCCGAATGGCTTTGTCGCGGCAGCAATCGCGAACTCCCGCCCGGCAAATGAAGGCGTGGGACTGAGGAAGGCGCTGATCGATGGCTACAACGCAGCGCGTGGGCCGTCGTAAGAACTATTAGCTCAACTATGCTTCATATGAATAAGTATAAAATATCTACATTTTCATAAATGCAAGTATAGAAAAGTTCTAAATGGTATAAATAAAGAGATAATTGAACAGGAAAGACAATGAATCTATTCGACTTTCCCAGTGCGATAATTGCCACCATCTCACAAGCGATTTCAAAAGGGATCAAAGATCCTTCCAATCTCGCTGACCTGGTTTTCTACTGGCACCATCCCGAGTTGCGCGGTTCGGGGATCAGGAAAGGCATGAACAACTACGATGAACTGTCAAAGGAATGGCTGAGCTATTATGACCTGTTTGCCAGGGAATACGGTCCCGTCGCCCCGAAATCCGGTGACAATTCCGACAGGACTTCGTGGCGACCTTACGAAAAATCGAACATCGATGGCATCGGTTTCATCAGTTCCGACATCAAGGCCTGGGCGTCACGACCACCGAAACACAAACGTGAGGTGGCGGCTTTTGTCAGTAACAAGATGGATGGTGACCGGGCACGGCTTTTTATCGTCTGGAAAACAAATGATCCGAGGAGCCACTGTAAATTCCACAATGTGTCCGAAAACGGTTCGATCCACTACTGGACCGAACAGCCGCTCGATTACAATACGATCAGGCAAGACCACAAGCTTGAGGTCAATTGGATCACATACCTAGGGAACGACGCCGGCGTTAAAGGTATTGCGTTGATGAATTTCGGCCTGAACGTCATCATTTTCGATAAAACATTAAAGAACGGCGTGTGCCTCTCGCTGGCGCGCAGTGCTGCGAAAAGGGCTCTGGCTGAAGAAGCCAAACAAACGTACGAGCTTATGCAATCGGTCGTAGGTGGGGCGAGTGGTGCCAAGATGGCAAAACCGAAAAATTTTGGTGACTTGGCCTGGCATTCGTTTGGCGCCCAGGTGAAAAATGTCGTTGAGAACAGGTTTCCTCGATCCGTGTCGCCAAACGTTGGATCCCTTCATGGCATACGTTTCAATGACGAAATCAAGGACGGCAGCGGCAAGGTTATCGGTTGGGTAAACTACTTCGACTAAGGGTCGCTGAATTCATCTTCGCTGGGCCGGCTGCGTTGGGTGGCGCGCTGGAAACGGTTGTTTGAATTGTTGTGTATCGGCCACTTACCTGTACGGTCAACACAAGTTGCCATATTGAGATGATCGCGCCGCATTGACTTGTCCCACCGGGCTTGCTAGCTCAAGAGCATGAGCAACGTCCTGCACAACACTGCAAACTATTATTATCCGCCAAGTTAGCGGAGGGACTTTGCTGTCTGTTTACCGCTGCATCGCCAGCGGTTGTGACTCGGTATACAGCTCTTGGCCTTGCAGCCAATTCACCGAGTTAGGCCATGACTGTTTTCCAAGCTGCAATATGTAAACCACATCGCTCTCTCACCCTGGGCCTTATCGGCTACGGGGCGTTCGGGCGATTGATCGCCGAGCATCTTTCTTCTCATGTCGAACTGCTGATCCATGATCCGCGTTATGATGGCAGTGCGGACCTTGCCGAGGTCGCCGCCTGCCGGATCGTGGTGGTCGCTGTTCCGGTGGCTTGCATGGAAGAAACACTGCGTGCGATCGCGCGGCATCTGAGGCCGAATACGCTGGTGCTGGATGTCGGTTCGGTAAAGGTCGAGCCCGCTCGTCTGATGCTGGAGTTGCTGCCACCACATGTCGAAATCCTTGCGACCCATCCGCTTTTCGGACCGCAAAGCGCTCGCAACGGATTGCAGGGACTGAAAATCGCGCTGTGCCCTCTGAAAGGCCGAAGCTACAAACGTGTTGCCGCCTTTCTCAAGGTGGCTCTTGGGTTGGATGTGTTCGAAACAACACCGGATGCGCATGATCGCGATGCCGCGCTGTCCCAGGGCCTTACCCACTTGATTGCCAAGGTGCTGGTGAAGATGGGGCCGCTTCCCCGGATGACCACCACCCGAAGCTTCGACCTTCTGAACGAGGCTATCGAAATGGTTCGCCACGATCCGCCGGAGCTTTTTGATGCGATCGAGGGGCTGAACCCCTACGCCTCGGGCGTGCGCCGGCGTTTCTTCGACCTTGCTTCGGAGCTTGATATTGAGCTGCGCACGACGCCGCATCTGCCCGGCCGGGCTGCCCTGTCATGAACCGGGCCCTCTAACGGGCTCAGTTCGGTTCGATAATCAACGCCGCAGTCAGTCAAACCCGCCTGACTGCGGACAAGACCAAGCCGGCTGCGCCTCTTGGAAATAGCGCCGGCTCGTTATTCAGCCTCCGCAAGTTCCGGTCAGCCCCCTTGCCGGTTGCTTGTGTCTTTGGCCGATACCCCGAAAGTCACGCATTAGACGCGTCGATCGGTTCAATGCCTTCTCTTGGCCATTGTCCCCTCGTGGCAATTCCCCTTCGCAAAAGGTCAGTTTCTCGAAGATGAACGTCCACCTCATTCGGTGTGACGGCCGTCATACGTGAAAGTTCCTTGGCCAGCTATCTAAGGTCAGGTCGTCGTTTGATTGGGTAGCCAAGCATCGCGCGGCAAAATTACTGAAATCAACAAAATAAATGTTGCTCTGCGGCGGAAGGAAAAACGCAACGCAGTACGCAAATCATTTGAGCCAAGAGAATACCGAAGATGGAACTTTACAAGTACCGTAATAAACTGCCGCAGATTGGTGACGCCTGCCTGCTCACCGATGGTGGCCTCGAAACAACTCTGATTTTTCATGATGGCATCGACCTGCCACTGTTTGCTTCCTTTCATGCCTTGAAAGAAACAGAAGGCCGCGCTGCCCTTCGCCGCTATTACGAACGCTACGCCCGTATCGCGAATGCGCAGGGCACGGGATTCATTCTCGACAGCGCGACCTGGCGCGCCAGCCGTGACTGGGGTGACCGTCTTGGCTATTCGGCTGAAGAATTGAAGCATGCAAACCAGGACGCGGTTGCAATGCTTTTTGAACTGCGTGCCGAGTTCGAAGGTGAACATCCCTTTGTCATCAGCGGCAATATGGGTCCTCGGGGAGATGGCTACGCACCCGAAACCATGATGTCCTCTGCCGAGTCCGAGGACTATCACGCTGTTCAGGTCGCCACGCTGGATGCGGCAGGGGTCGATATGATCAGCGCGATCACCATGACCCATGCCGGCGAAGCCATGGGCATAGCGCGGGCCTGCGCGAAGCGGGACGTGCCGTTGGCTCTTGCCTTCACCGTTGAGACCGATGGGCTCCTGCCGACAGGCCAACCGCTCAAGGACGCAATCGCCGAGCTCGATGCCGACTGCCCGCCCGCCTACTACATGATCAATTGCGCCCACCCGGATCACTTCCGGCACGTCCTGGAAGAAGGAGCGGACTGGACCCGGCGAATTCGGGGTCTGCGCGCGAATGCTTCGCGGTTGAGCCACGCCGAACTGGATGAAGCTGAAGAGCTGGATGACGGCAATCCGCAGGAACTTGGCAGGGACTATGCCGACCTCCTGTCGGTCCTGCCGAACTTGCGGGTCTTCGGTGGCTGCTGTGGTACCGACCACCGGCATGTCGACGCAATCGGGCAGACCTGCCTCCACCAGCCCCTTAGGGCGTAAGGAACGGGGAGTATCACAATGACCGTTTCGACCATGGTTGGCAGGATTGCCTGTCGCAGGAACGCGATCGGGATTCTGGAACGTTGGCGCAGAGCCAGGAAGAACCGCATCCTGATCCAGACACTGGAGAGAATGTCGGACCATGAACTGCGCGACATCGGATTGAACCGTGACAGCGTGCGCCATGTGATCCGTAACGGTGACACCCGGGCGCTGCATCACCTGAGGCCCGCTCCAGCGGTCATGCTGGATGCGGCGAAGGGGGACGGGATGTGCAATGAGGTCAACGTGGGAGAAGTGAAGTGAAAATGTCGGTCCAATCGAAAGGCGAAACACGGAGCGAACAGATCCGTCTGGCCACGAAGGCAGACGCACGTGAAATCGCCTCGCTTTTCCTGATGTCCTCAGATGGACTTGCTTCTTACATCTGGTCTCGTGTCGGGGCTCCCGGCGCGGACCTCCTGGAGGTTGGGGCATCGCGGTATTCGCGGGAAAACACGGCGTTTTCCTATCAGAATTGCCACATGGTTGAGATTGGTGGCCAGGTGGTGGCCATGTTGCATGCCTTCAAGATGGAGAGTGACGAGACACCGGAGACCGACCCAGTCCTCAGGCCCTACTCCGAGTTGGAAGATCCAGGCTCGTTGTATGTTTCCGGCGTGGCTGTCCGTCCGGAATTTCGCCGTCGCGGGTACGCGCGAAAGCTGATGATCCTTGCCGACCGTCTTGCAGCCGCGCAAGGTCTCGCGCGGGTTTCGCTCATCTGCTTCGACAGGAATGTGCAGGCACTTCGTCTCTATGCGTCACTGGGCTTTCGCGAGATGGATCGTCGCGCCATCGTACCGCATCCAAGCCTGCACTACTCTGACGGCAATGCTCTTTTGCTTGTACGAGAGTGCACTGCCAGGGAGCAGGTGGAGGGTTGATCTTCACCTGTGCCCTTGAAGCCCGGGCTGTCACTCGAAGACCTTGAACCGCTCGTAGACCTGGAACAGCTGTTTTTGTGAGTTGACGGCCATCTTTGTCATCGCAGACTTCAGCTGTTTTCGAACGGTATCCTGCTGAACACCCTTGACTCGGGAGTAGTCTGACAGCGGCTGCAGCGCTATGACAGCGGCAATGGCGGCGCTCTCGCTTCCACTCAGTCCAAAAAACTGGCTGATACGGTCGAGCGTACGCGGAGAGAGAATGTCCTGCGGATTGAGAACCACGATCTTGTAGGTCACCCAGCGTGCCGGTTCCAGTCGTCCATCAACGAAACGGGGGAGCGGGTTGAACACCTGCACGGCGTAGGTCGTGTTGGTTTTGCTATCGAGAAGACGTACCAGTGGCGCTTCCCCGTTTCGAACGCGCCGATGAACCGCGTCCAGCTTCTTTTGTTCTCTTGGATTGCGGCAGACCAGTCTGCCATTTTGAATTCTCACGAAACCCAGGTCGAGGATATCCTGCGCGATTTGGTTGACGTATTCGGTCTCGCCATTGGCAAGCATGATGACGCCATGGGTTTGTGCATCGTTGGACGATCGGTGAACGAGTTCCCGTTCACCGGTTTCCATGCGCAGCTGCCGAAGTTGAAGTGCCTTCCTGGCATGGACAACGAGCCTCGAAAAATCCTCCATTACCTCTTTGGAGAAGGTCCCGTCTTTGCGCACGCTTGTAACACCGAACCAGCCAAGTCGACCTTCAACGGTGATGTTACTGCCCATGATCCTGTTCACATCATATCGCGGAAACAGATCGTGATGGATCGGACTGGAGCGTAAACCTTCTTGTGTATTGAACTGATCGTCCGTCATGACAGCCCCTACAGGTGATTTCGTTATGAGTTTTAAGCGGTAATCGATGTTGACATAGTGCTGGTGGTATTCATCGAGAAAACTCGGATCCATATTGGCGGTGAAATTAAGTCCAATCGAAGAGTTATCCTTCCCAAGAAGACATAAATGAGATTGAGCCGCGCCAAGGTAAGTAACTATTTTTGAAAGAGTTTCTGAAAACAACCTCTCCGTTTCTACGCTCTCATATAACTCTGCGATAAGCTTCTCGAGTTGCTCGGACATTGCTAAAACACAACATTCTGACAGTAAAAAAATATGAAGAATGGCACGACAAAAACTATGCAATCGTATACACAACTCTAAGAGGAGGCAATAACGTATTCCGTGAGGAATTATTTTTCTCGCGTGCCAAAAAAATTAACAAATGGTTAATTAGGGTGCAAATGTTGACCATACGTCATTTTAACACCCCTCAACGCATTGAAACTCTAAAGCTTTCTCCGAAGTGTTGTTTACGCTGCGTATTTTCTGCGGCTTCGTCTGAAGGCAAGGTTAACAAACTTCTTGGTTAACGCAGCCCCCATTTGGGGAATGGCTCAAATTGAAACAGTCTGCCAAGTCTGCTCGTGCATTTCAGCAAGGGTGATTTTTACACCCATTCTTTAATCACCGGTTGTCCCTCTCGGGCAGCCGGTGGAGCTAGTCAGGAATGGATTAATGCCTAATAACATCAATCTGTCGGAATTTTTCGACTCCATCCGCGCCACTCTGGCGGACATCAAGAACAGCACTTCCACGATCAGCGACGTTGACGTTGTCGGTACTTACATCGAAGAAGACGGCAGCGATCCGACCCCGGACGTCTCCAGCATCAATTTCGTGAATGGGACGACCGGTGCCGATGTACCGCTCGAAGGAACATCTGGTCTTGATCTCGTGCTTGCCAGAAGCGGAAACGACATGCTTGTCGGTTACGGCAGCATCGACATCCTGCTCGGCAGCGACGACGTTGATACAATTGATTATTCTTACCTGAACAGCACAGAAAACGGCATCTTCATCGACCTTCGCAGCGGTATCGCCGTGAGCAAGGGCGGCGATATCGATCTGCTGTCGTCCATCGAAAATGCCATCGGTACGGTCAATGACGATGTCATGCTCGGCAACGGCCTGAACAACATCTTCTTCGGCAACGGCGGCAGCGATATCATTGACGGCCGTGGCGGCTCCAAGGACGTTGCCCAGTTTGCGGGCAAGGCTGAAGATTACGACATCAAGACCAACGAAGACGGTTCCGTCAGCATCACCAACGGCACCGGCACGACCACCCTTTACAACATCGAACTGGTTCAGTTCGGCGAAGGCAGTGAAGTCGGTGACATCCATCTCTTCAGTGTCACGGATGGCGCACTCGTCGCTCATAACGATGCGATCGACGTCACCGAAACCACCGGCGACGACGAAGCGGAAGTTGCAGCGACATTCAACGTTCTCGGCAACGACGACGAAATCGGCGAAACCGGTGGCCAGGTCATCACCCAGCTGGCTTTCAAAACGGCTGGTGGCTCGATTGTCAACGTTGATGCCGTCGCTGATTCAGATGGCATGCTGGAGGTCGAGGGCAAATACGGCACCTTGTTGCTGAACGTTGAAACGGGCGAAGCCAGCTACGTCTATTCCGAAGAAGCGAACCGCCTCGCCGATGGCCAGGAGGGTGTCGATACCTTCGTTTATCAGGTTGTCGGTGGTGACAAGGCCGAATTCAAGGTCACGGTTACCGGTAGCAACGATGCTCCGACGATCGGCGGCGACCTTTCGCTGAACTTCCTGCCCATCGTTGAATGGCCGGGTGCGGAAGACGAAGGCTACGTCCATACCCGTGGCGGTGTCTTCGAGATCAACGATCCCGATACGGTCGTCAATCCGGACAATTTTGAAGTCCAGATCAGCGAACCGAACCTTTCCCTGGCCTCCGGTGCCGGTGAAATTCTGGAAATGCCGGGCGATATCTACGCCGCGCTGACAGCCAAGGATACGAATTTCCTCTTCTGGACATTCGACCAGTTCGACGACCAGGGCCGGGTAACCTACTCCTACAAGGTCCAGGACAAGGCTATCGACTTCCTTGCCGAAGGCGATGTTCTGACGATCGACTACACG